>NZ_BMCI01000001.1:0-860833 GCF_014635105.1 Haloferax sulfurifontis | reverse complement strand
CTTGCTCAAGCGACTCGTCGGTGTCGAGTCGCTTGAGCCAGCTGTAGATCGTCCGGCGCTGAACATCGTACCACTGGGCTAGCTCGGTCTGCGTGACACCGTTCTTGTACGCGATAGCCGCTAAGAGCCGTTGTGTCGGCTTCTTTCCGTCCACGTTGTCGAGAGCGTCTTGCAGTTCCTCGACGGAAATCTCGTCGAGATGGTTCACTATCTCTTGCAAGAGTCTCCGAGTAAAAAATTCTAACGATTACTATAGGGGGAGTGTCGCGGATAGAGTATAACGCTAGTACCGACGTTATAGTGAGGCTGTGAATAGTGAGGCTGTGAAAACTGTCCGTGGCGCTGTGCGCGAAAACACAATACTCGGTCGGAAGCCGCGTCCCGAAAAGCATTACTAACGCGATAGGTCAATAAAACTATCATCTGAATGTAAAACCTCGAAGAGAGGGTCGGCGACCCGGCTGAATCGGATGGACGGAGACACACCGGCGCTCACCCGAGAGTTTCCCGAAGAGGCGTCCGGCGTCGCGTGCGGGGTCCCGCTTCGTGGTCGGGCGGTCACCGATGCAGGAGTTCGTTCTCAGAACTCACCACTCGGCCGCCGAGGCCGGCGAATACGGACGGGAGACGTTCTGCGACGACCTCGGGAACAGCGACGAGAGATGGACGTTCTCGGCGGCCGAATGGGTCAACGCGAAACGTCTGCCAGTGTCCGGTTTCGTGCCGTTCGAGCCGTGTGCCGTTCGAGCCGTATCCGCACCGCGTGCTCGTGGGTTCCGGACGGCACGCGGCCGGGTGTCGAACGTGCTGGTCAGCCCGACTGGATGTGCCTCTCGGGCGCACTCACTGACGCCGGTGACCGCGCTTCCGGCCGAGTTGCGGAGCGCGTCACGGCCGCACAGCGAGAACTATCAAATCTCAGCTATAATCTGCGAGCAGAGGTATTCGGTCGTCTTTCGGGGTAGTTCGGCGTCGCTTCCGGCGTCGGCCGTCGCGGACGAGACGCTCCTCCCGCCGCGCCGGTGGTCGTCCGGCCGGTTCACTTGGAAGGTTCACTCGGACTCTCCGTCGAACGCGGCGCGCACTCGCGTTCGAACGTCGGCGGGACTCGCCGCCGACCGGTCGCGCCGGGCCATCCGTCCGGTGACGAGGTCGAGGAGGTCGAGCGCAGTCAGGACGTCGCGGACCTCGGCGCGGTCGAGTCCGAGGCGGCGCTCGACTTCGTACAGCGTCTTCGCACCCGCGACGGCCGCACACACGTCTTCGGTTGAGCAGTCGAGCGAGGCCACCGACGCGGGAAGCGGCGGGAGGTCAACCGGCCCCGTCGGGTCGGCGGCCGCCTCGCCTCTCGCCTCGGCTGGCGGGTCTGCCCCGGCCGAACTCTCGTCGTCAGCGACGCGCGGCTCCGGTGTCCGCGCCCCGTCGCCCGCGTCGCTTGTCCCGCTCGAAGCCGTCGTCTCGGTCGACTGTCCGTAGGACTCCGGCTCGTGAATCCCGCGTCGAATCATCTGGTTGCGGACCGTCTGCGAGGTCACGTCGACCCCGAGAGCGGCGGTCATCTCCTTGAACGTCTCGCAGGTCTCGTAGACCTCCCGAAGCCGAACCGGGTCGTGATGCGCCGGGACCGCGTCGCGCTCCGGCTCCGGCTCCGGCTCCGGCTCCGCATCCGTGTCCGCTTTTGCGTCCGCGTCCACCGCCGGCTCCGTCGTCGTGCTGGCGTCCGCGCTCGTTTCGGTCTCGGCTTCGGTGGCGTCGCCCCTCGACGCGGATGCAGGTCGGTCACCCTTCGGTGTTCCGTCGCTCCCCGTCGAGATTGCGGACTCCATCGTCGGTGGCGACACGCCGGCCCCGACGGGGGCGCCACCCGCCGCGTCGTGCGTCCCGGAACCGTCGGCTCGGGCGACCGTCGGCTCGGCCGGTTCGGTCGGTTTGGTCGATCCGGAGTCGCGCTCGGCGGTGCGGCCGGCCGACGCCGATTGCGGGTCGGCGTCGCCGCTCGCCGGGGGTGCGAGCGCCACGTCGAGTCCGAGCCGAAGCCGGCCATCTGTGACCGACGCCGACGGCGACGAGACGGAGAGCCGGTCCGGGTCGACCGCGCACTCCGACGAGAGGTCGTACTCGACGGTGACCGAAGCCACGGCACCGTCAACGGCCGAGTCCCTCCCGCTCGCCAACTCGAGCTCGCAGACCGCTCCGGTCGTCTCCGTAACCTGTTCGAGAACCGCCGCGAGCTCTCGGACGTTCCTGGCCACTTCCATATGTTGATGTCAACTGTGTCACATCGCATATAGTTTATTGCTGTCGGTATCCTCTAGTAATATATATTCTATACAGGCGTCCGCTCGCTCGCCTTCCGACAGCGAGTCGAGTGGCTTGGGCTCGTCCGGGGCGCTCGGTCGTCGCAGATGACCGACGCCCGAGCTGTTTTTATGCCTTGAAGCGACGCTACAGACGTATGGACGTGTCTCCACTCCACGGTATCGCTCCGTTCAGCGCGGAGCGACGTGCGATGCGAATCCTGTTGGTCGACGATAACGAGGCGATGGTGGAGCTGTCCGCGACCTTTCTCGAACGCGAACTCGACGACGTCGAGACGGCGACGCACACCGACCCCGGGTCGGCGCTCGACGAACTCGTCGGCGGGGAGTACGACTGTATCGTCAGCGACTACGACATGCCGGGGATGGACGGGCTCGAACTCCTGACGGCGGCGCGCGAGCGGGGCATCGAGCTCCCGTTCGTCCTCTTTACCGGCAAGGGGAGCGAGGAGATCGCGAGTCGCGCCATCTCCGCCGGCGTCGACGAGTACCTCCAGAAGGGCGGTCCCGAGGAGTATCCCGTCTTGGCGAACAAGGTCTCGAACCTCGTCGAGAAGTACTGGGCCGAGACGCACATGCGACGCGGCTTTCTCGCGATCGAATCGGCCGAGGAGGGAATCGGCATCATCGACGGCGACGGCGTCTACCAGTACCTCAACGAGGCGTACGCCGCGCTCTACGACCGCGACCGGACCGAACTCATCGGCGAACACTGGGCCATCCTCTACCCGGACGACGAGGCCCGGCGGTTCCACGACGAAATCCTCCCGCAACTCGAAGCCGAGGGGTCGTGGCGGGGTTTTTCGACCGGCCTCACCAAGGGCGGCGAGCCGGTTCCGGAGCGCCTCGTGCTGACGCAGATGGACGACGGGGGACACGTCTGTATCGTTCGGGAACTCACCGAAATCGACACGCTCCGGGCGGAAGTCGAACTGAAAGACCGGGTGCTCGACGCCGTCGACGTCGGCATCGCCGCCATCGACCCCTCGCTACCCGACGACCCCGTCGTCTATCTCAACGAGGCGTTCGAGACGCTCACGGGCTACGACGCCGAGTCGGTGACGGGGCGCAACTGCCGGTTCCTCTACGGTCCCGAGACGGACCCGGAGGCGGTCGCCGAGATTCGGGCGGCCGTCGAGGCCGGCGAGCTGATATCCACGGAGATTCGCACTTACGACGCCGACGGCGAGCCCTTCCGGAACCGCCTCGACGTTCGCCCGATTCGGGACGACGACGGCGCGGTCGAGTTCTTCGTCGGCTTCCATCGCCCGGTCGACGCCGACGACGCGCCCCCGTCTTGACGTGATGCTCGGGGGCACCGCCGATATACTGGAAACGGTGGGGTGTCCCCGACGCGAACAAGAACTACGACCGTGGCGAGCGTCTCTGGACTCGTGTCTCGACGCGCCCGCCTCCAACAGTTCCTCGTCCTCGCCGCGTTCTTCTATGCGGTGTACTGGCTCGTCGACGACTCACCGCTCATCGCGGCCGGGTGGGTCATCGTCGGACTGCTCAATCTCTACACGCTCAGACGCGAGGCTGAAGCGAGGGGCGATGACGCAATCGATGTGTGACCGCAGAACAACGAGGGGTTGTGTGTCGGTCCGTCGTTACTCGTCCGAGGCGCGCTTGAAGAACGCGAGCGCCGCGCCGAACAGCGTCAGGTTCTGGAGGAACGACGTGAGTTCCTCGTCGCGGGCGTCGTCGTCGACGGCCCAGAAGTCGTGCATCGTCGGCGTGACGCCGGCGAAGAACGCCGCGACGCTCGCGGAGGCGAGCTTGGGGAGCTTCCAGAGGCCGATGCCGATACTCCCACCGAGGAGCAGGCCGCTCGCGGCGGGGACGAGGCGGTCCGCCTCGGGGACGCCCTTCGCCTCCGCGTAGGCGATGCGGCCGTCGAGGTCGGTCAGGTTGCGAATCGCCAGGACGGCGAGGCCGCTCGCGAAGAGGGCGCGGGCGAGCCGCGATGGCGTGTTGGGTTCGGATTCGTCGGGGGTTGTCATCACCGTTTGAAAGCGGATTCAAAATTATAAGGGCTCTGGTTACGAACCACTCGATGCGTTTTTATTGTTCCCGCGTCTCCCGAATCCGCGTTCCCCCGTCGCCGGACTCGCAAGCGCGCGAACCAGTAGTGCGCGGTCCCGTACCGACGGGCGCGCGGCTCTCGTCGTACCGACGCGCACGTCTCGCTTGACGGAATCTCGTCAGACGGGATTCTGACGCGGCCGTGACTGCGGCACGTCTTCGTTTAGCATCACCATTATAGTCTCGTGGCGTCATGTTCCGCCGCGTATGGACCCGTCTCGTGACGCGTCGCGTTCGCTCTCGGTGTCGGCGTCTATCGACGTTCTCTACGTCGAAGACGACCGCGACTTCGCGGCGCGCGCCGCGTCGCAACTGGAACGCGAGTGCGGGCGACTCACCGTCCATACCGAGTCGGACCCGCGGGCCGCGCTCGACCGGATTCGGAGCGGCGACGCGGCGTTCGACTGCGTCGTCTGCGACTACGACATGCCCGACCTCGACGGCTTCGACGTGTTGTCGCGGGTCCGCGACGAGTTCCCCGACCTGCCGTTTATTCTCTTTACCGAGCGGGGCCGCGAGGAGGTCGCGGACGAGGCGTTCTCCGCGGGCGCGACCGAGTACCTCCGGAAGGGCGACGACGCGACCCAGTACCGACTCCTGGCCACCCGTATCGAGAACGCCGTCGAGCGCACCCGGACCGCTCGGACGCCGCGGGGCGAGACGCTCGAAACGCGCCTGTCGGTCAGGGAACGAGCGATGGACGAAGCGCCCGTCGGAATCGTCCTCACCGACCCCCACGCGGCGGACAACCCCATCGTCTACGCCAACGAGCAGTTCGCCGAACTCACCGGGTACGGCCGTGACGAAGCCCTCGGACGGAACTGTCGGTTCCTGCAGGGCGAGCGGACGGACGAGGCGGCCGTCGCCGAACTCCGGTCGGCGGTCGAAGAGCGCAGGCCCGTGACGACCGAGCTACTGAACTACCGCAAAGACGGCACCGAGTTCTGGAACCGCGTGCGCGTCGCGCCCATCTTCGACGACGACGGCGCGGTCGAGTTCTTCGTCGGCTTCCAAGACGACATCACGCCGCGGAAGACCTACGAGGAGCTCTTGCGTTCGAACACCGCGCGACTCGAAGCCCTGTTCGAACACTCGCCGGACCTCGTCGTCGTCCACGAAGACGACGGCACCATCCAAGACGTGAACCAGCGGATGTGCGAGGAACTGGGTTACAGCGAGTCGGAACTCGTCGGCAAGACCGTCTGGGACCTCGACCCCTCTTCCGAACGGGACCGCTCGGAGTCGTTCTGGGCGGACCTCCCGACGAACGAGCCACAGCGGTTCGAAGGCGCGCTCGAACGCCGCGACGGCACGACGTTCCCCACCGAGGCGCACCTCATCCAGCTCAACCTCGCCGGGGAGGACCTGTTCGTCGCGATGATTCGCGACATCAGCGAGCAGAAGGCGCGCGAGGCCGAACTCGTCGAGCAGAACGAGCGACTCGACCGCTTTACGAGCGTCGTGAGTCACGACCTCCGCAACCCACTGCAGGTCGCGGTGGGCCGGCTCGAACTCCTCGGAGACGACTGCGACAGCCATCACATCGACGATATCGACCGCGCGCTGGACCGCATGGACGACCTCATCAGCGACCTGCTCGTGCTCGCCCGAGACGGCGACGACGCCATGACGGTCGAACCGGTCGCGCTGTCCGACCTCGCGCGGACGTGCTGGCAGAACGTGGTGACCGACGGCGCGACGTTGGCCGTCGAGACCGACACCGTCGTCGACGCTGACCGCGACCAACTCCAGCAACTCCTCGAAAACCTGTTTCGGAACGCTGTGGAACACGGTTCTACAGGCCGCCGGACGGAGTCCGACGACGCCGTCGAGCACGGCTCGACGGGCAACCGGACCGCGTCTGGTGACGCCACCGAACGCGGTTCCGCCGACGGCGGTGTGACCGTCACCGTCGGCGAGACCGACCGCGGGTTCTTCGTCGAAGACGACGGCGTGGGAATCCCTCCGGAGGACCGCGACACCGTGTTCGAAGCCGGCTACACCACGTCGCCGCAGGGGACCGGCTTCGGCCTGAACATCGTCTCGCAGGTCGCGGCCACACACGGCTGGGAGGTGACGGTCTCGGAGGGGTCCGAAGGAGGTGCGCGGTTCGAGTTCCGCGTCGACTGAGCCGCCTCAGGCGTCGTCGTCGCCGAGGCTGAACTGCTCGTTTTCGGAGACCGCGTTGAGGACGACGCTCGTGTTCGACTCCCGAATCGGGGCCTCGCTCAACAGCGCCTTGATCTGGCGGTTCATGTCGTCGGTGTTCTTGAACTTCCCGACCGCGAGCACGTCGTAGTCACCGGTGACTTCGTACACCGAGACCATCTGCGGCTCGTCGGCGAGCAGTTCGGTGACCTCCGAGAGGGCGCTCCCCTCTACTTTGAGGTGCATGACCGCGGTCACGTCGTAGCCCAGCGCGTCGTAGTCGACCCGGGGCGTGTAGCCCTCGATGATTCCCTCGTCTTCGAGGTCTCGCAGGTGGTTCGAGACGGTCGTCACCGACACGTCGAGTTCTTCGGCGAGGCTCCGGAGACTGCGCCGCCCGTCTTCGAGGAGCGCGTTGATGAGGTCGGAATCGAGGTTCTCGTAGGTCATCTCCGAATCTTTTGCGTGTGATTATCATTAATCCCCCGGTCTAAATTGACGATTCGGTGAATTGTCGCCCAGTCGCGTTCGGAAACTAGGTCGAGCGGACGCCGAACGGTCCCGCGCGCGTCCGGGTCTGTACGACCCCCGTCCGTTTACGGGCGGACGTGCGATAAACGAATATCTCACACTTTCGTCTCACCCGTTTACCATGCGAAAATAGCGCATAATTATTTATGTTACTCAGGATTGAGTGAGTCTGAGGCAACACAATGGCAACAAGGGACACTGGTGCAGGCGATTCGGCAGACGAGACAGGGACTCGGGAAACGCGACGCGGCGTCGAGCGCCGCGACGTTCTCAAATCGGGAATCAGCCTCGCGGCGATAGCAGGGGTCGCGGGCTGTCTCTCGGGGGACGACTCCGAAGAGACCACGACAGCCGCCGCGGACGACGGCGGCGGCGACGACTCGGAGACCAGCGGCGAGACGACCGAAAGCGGCGGGTCGGGCGGCGAGACGACGAACGTCGCTATCGTCTCCAGTCCGGCCGGTTTCGGCGACCAAGCGTTCAACGACCTCGCGCTTCAGGGGCTTCAGACGGCGGCCGAGGAGTACGACATCGAGATTCAGCAGGTCGAGGAGACGAACCAGTCGAACTACCAGACGGTTCAGTCTCGGCTCGCCGAGAGCACGAACCCCGACTACGACCTCGTCGTGCTCGTCAGCTACAACCACACGCAGGCGCTCCAGACGAACGCCGAGGCGTATCCGGACCAGAACTGGATGCTGATAAACGACTCCATCGACCAGCCGAACGTCGCTGGCTACACGTGGGCGAACCACCAGATGTCGTTCCAGGCGGGCGTGCTGGCGGGGACGATGACGACCCGCGAACTCTCCTACGAGGGGAACTCGCTCGACCCCGAGACGTCCACCGTCGGGTTCGTCGGCGGCGTCGACGGCTCGCTCATCAACGCCTTCGAGCGCTCCTACCGGGCGGGCGTCGAGTGGGTCGACGAGAACGTCGACGTCACCGTCGGTTACATCGGGAACTACACCGACACGCAGACCGCCAACAACATCGCCACCTCGCAGTACGACGCCGGCGCGGACATCGTCTACCACGCCGCGGCGGCGGCGGGACAGGGCGTGTTCCAGGCGGCGCAGGACGCGAACCGGTTCGCCATCGGCGTCGACGCGGACCAGTCCGTCACGCTCCCCGAGTACGAGGACGTCATCATGGGCTCTGCGGTGAAGTACATCAACGAGGGGACCTACGAGGTCGCGGAGGCCACCGTTCAGGACAACTGGTCGGCGGTGCAGGGCGCGAACATCCTCGGTCTCGAAGAGGAGGCCGTCCGCGTCGTCTTAGGGCAGGCGGTCGGCGGCGAGCTTCCGGACGTGGTCACGGAGAACCTCGAAGCGGCGAGAGAAGCCATCATCAACGGCGACGTCACCGTGCCGTGTAGCGCCAGCGGTTGCTAGCGACGCCGCCATGGCACCACCTCGCAGGGTTTTTACTGACAGCGTAGACTCCAACCCATGACAGACACGACCGCACCAGCAGTTCAGCTCACGGACATCACGAAGCGCTTCGGCGACGTCGTCGCCAACGACAGCGTCGACCTCGCGCTCGACCGCGGGTCGATTCACGCCGTCATCGGGGAGAACGGCGCGGGCAAGACGACCCTGATGAACGTCCTGTACGGCCTGTACGACCCGAACGGGGGGACTATCGCCGTCGACGGCGAGCCCCGCTCGTTCGACTCGCCCAGAGACGCCATCGCGGCGGGCATCGGGATGATTCACCAGCACTTCCAGCTCGTCGACAACATGACCGTCCTCCAGAACGTCGTGCTCGGTCACGAGCCCTCGACTCGGGGACTCGTCGACGAGCAGGCGGCCCGCCGTCGCATCACCGAAATCTGCGATACCTACGGCTTCTCCGTCGACGAGCATCTCGACACGCCAATCGAGGAGCTCGGGCTCGGCATCCAACAGCACGTCGAAATCGTCAAGAGCCTCTATCGGGGCGCCGACACGCTCATCCTCGACGAGCCGACGGCCGTGTTGACGCCCCAAGAGGTCGAGGGGCTGTTCGACGTGATGGAGGCGCTCACCGCCGACGGGCGGTCGCTCATCTTCATCACCCACAAGCTGGACGAGGCGATGCACGCCGCCGACGACATCACCGTCCTCCGGGACGGGAGCGCCGTCGGGACGGTCGACGCCTCGGAGACCTCACAGAACGAACTCGCCCGCATGATGGTCGGCCGCGAGGTGCTTTTCGACGTCGACTCGGCGGACCGAACGCCCGGCGAGGTCGCGCTCACCGTCGACGGCGTGACCGTCCGTGACGAGCGCGGGCTCGAACAGGTCCGCGACGTGAGCCTCACCGTGCGGGAAGGTGAGATTCTCGGCATCGCCGGCGTCGAGGGCAACGGCCAACAGGAGCTCATCGAGGCCATCACCGGGATGCGAACCCCGGAGCGGGGCACGGTCTCGCTTCAGGGGCGCGACATCACCGAGCTGTCTCGCCGCCGCCGCATCGAAGACGGCATCTCGTACGTCCCCGGCGACCGGCTCGAAGAGGGCCTCGTCCAGGACTACACGCTCGTCAGGAACGCGCTTTTGAGCAACCAGACGATGGACGCCTTCTCCGACGGCCTGTTTCTCGACTGGCAACGAATCGGCGACCACGCCGACGAGATCATCGACGAGTACGACGTGCGCCCGCGGAACCCCGAGGCGACCGCGAAATCGCTCTCGGGCGGGAACCAACAGAAGTTCATCGTCGGCCGCGAGCTCGAACGCGACCCGTCGGTGCTCGTCGCGGCTCATCCGACCCGCGGCGTCGACATCGGCTCGATAGAGTTCATCCACCAGCGGTTCCAGGACATGCGGGAGGAGGGCGTCGCCATCCTCCTCGTCTCGTCGAAACTCGACGAGGTCCAGAAGCTCTCGGACCGCACGGCGGTCATGTACGAGGGGTCGGTCGTCGACACCGTCGACCCCGACGACGTGACCGAAGAGGAACTCGGCTTACTGATGGCCGGGCGGGCTCGGGACGGCACCGAACGCGCGGCGCGCGGCGTGGAGGGCGACGCGTGAGCGACGCCGCGACCGGCGTCCGGTCTCTCGCGGACCGCATCGCCGACCACATGCTCGACGCGTCGGTGCTCGAACGCGTCGTCATCGCGCTCGTCGCCACCGCGCTCGCGTTGCTCATCGGCGCGGTCATCGTCGCCGCCTCGGGGTACGACGCCGTCGAGTTCGTCTCGTCGCTCGTCTACGGCGCGGTCGGGAACGCCTCGAACCTCGCGTTCATGCTCCGGCAGTCGTCGATGCTGATTCTGACGGGCGTCGCGGTCGCGGTCGCGTTCCGCGCGGGCGTGTTCAACATCGGCGTGCAGGGCCAGTTCGTCGTCGGCGGCTTCGCGGCCACCCTCGGTATCCTGTTCGCCGCGCCGTTGCTCCCGAACTCGTCTATTTCCGCGATTCCGCTGATGGCGCTGGCCGCGCTGTTGGCGCTGGCGGCCGGCGGCGCGTACGGGGCGCTCCCGGGGATGATGAAGGCGTACGCCGGCGCGAACGAGGTCATCACGACCATCATGCTGAACTTCATCGCCTCGGGCGTCGTCTACTTCCTGCTCGACGCGTACCTCCGCCCGGAGGGTGCCGCCGCGCCGAACACCGAACAGTTCCCCGACTACGTCGGGCTTCCCGGGCTCGTCTTCGAGAGCCCGTCGTTTTCCATCCTCGGCCTCGGGGTGGCGCTCCTGACGGTCGCCGTCGTCTATCTGGTGATGGACCGGACCGGCTTCGGCTACGACCTCGTCACGAGCGGCTATCAGGAGCCCGCGGCGAAGTACTCCGGCGTCGACCCCAAGCGGATGATCGTCCGGACGATGACCATCTCCGGGATGATCGCCGGTCTCGCCGGCGCGCTCTTCGCGATCATGATTCTCGGCTACTACAGCGACCCCAGCACGTTCCCCACGTTCGGCTTCGACGCCATCGCCGTGAGCCTCCTCGCGGCGAACAACCCGCTCGGCGTGATTCCCGCCGGCCTGCTGTTCGGCGGCCTCGACGCCGGCGGCCAGTACATCGGCTTCACGCTCGACGTGCCGAGCGAACTCGTCGACGGCGTCATCGGGCTCATCGTCCTGTTCGTCGCCGCGCCGGAGCTGTTCCGCGCGGCGGGGCGGTACACCTCGCTCGGAGGTGACCGCGAATGAGCACCGCTCGCGCGCTCGTCGACGACCGCCGGGCGCTGTTGGGCGTCCTCGGGGGGCTCGTCGCCGTCATCGCGCTCCTGCTTTTCACCGACCTCCCGGGGTCGGACCTCGTGACGGTCGGCGCGCTCGAACGCGCCTTACAGGCGGCGACGCCCATCGCGCTCGCGGCCATCGGCGGCCTGTACGCGGAGAAAAGCGGCGTGTTCAACATCGGGCTTGAGGGGTTCATGATATTCGGCGCGCTCGTCGGCGCCGCGGTCGCCTGGCTCCTCGCGGGCGGCGAAGGTATCACGCAGGCACACCTCTGGGTTGCCTTCGTCGCGGTCGCGCTCGTCTCCGGCGTGCTGGCGACGCTGTTCGCCGTCCTGTTGATTCGGTACGAGGCCAACCAGATCGTCGCCGGCCTCGCCGTCTGGTTCATCGGGCTCGGCTTCGGGCCGTTCGCCGCCACGGTGCTGTGGGGCGGCGTCTCCAGCCCCTCGCTCCCGAACATCGACGCGGTTTCCGTGCCCGTCCTCGCCGAGATTCCGGTCCTCGGACGGCTGTTCTTCGACGCCTCGCCGCTCGTCTTGCTGACCATCGTTGTCGCCGTCGCGGCCTGGGTCGTCCTGTTTCGGACGCGCTACGGCTACTGGGTCCAGGCGGCCGGCGAGAACCCCGAGGCGCTCGACACCGCCGGCATCGACGTCAACCGCGTCCGCTACGCGACGGTCATCTTCTCCGGCGTCATGGCCGGCCTGGGCGGCGCGGTCCTGTCTATCGGCATCGGGAGCGGGTTCACCGGCACCGGCGTGACGATGGTCGACGGCCGCGGCTGGATCGCCATCGTCGCGTACCTCTTCGGCAACTACAACCCGCTCGGGACCTACGGCGCGTCGCTCCTGTTCGGGGCGATGGACATGCTCCAGATTCAACTGCAGACCATCGGCATCTCGCTTCCGGGGAGCATCACCGGGCTGTTCCCCTACGTCGCCGTGCTCGTCGTCCTCGTCGGCGTCGGCTACACCCGCGTGCCGTCGGCGGTCGGCGAGTCCTACGACACCGAAGAATGACATCCTCCCCGGCGCGAACGCCGGGGTTTCCTCTCGCTGGGGGTATCGCTTACCGACCCACGGAGGCAACTTGCGGGTTCGTGCGCTCCTCGTTGGAACAAGAGCGTGGTGACTCTGACCAGTCGTGGTCGTTCCACTTGAGGCGCACAGGCCGTGCCATCGGCCGTGCTACGTCGGTCTGCCGTTGACGAGACACAGCGTGTCTCGTTCGCCAATCAGAACGTTCTGAGTTCTGATGACGTCTCAGGAACGTTTCGGACGCTGTGAGGTCTGCGTGGCCCTCGAAACCGCACGGGCACGTCAGCGTGTCGCGGTGGCGTGTCGTCCGATCTGTTGAACCGCAGTTCGGACACTCTTGAGAGGTCCATGCTTCCGAACGAACCTCCACCAAGATACCATACTCCTCGGCGGTACAGGCGAGTCGGTCGATGAACTGCCGGAACGCCCAGAAGTTGTGCGTCTTCGCGTTCGCTTCGACCGACCAATGCGTATCGAGTACGTCTGTGAGTGCCCCGACGTACACCGTGGAGACGCCTTCGTCGTGCAACCGTTCTATGAGGTCACGTGCGAGTGCGTCTTGGGCGTGGTCGCGTCGGCGCGTCCGACGGCGGTACAACGAACGTATCCGGTGACTGCTGTACCTGCCGTCGTCCAAGAGCGATTGGAGACGAGCGATTTCTCGCGTCGTCTCGCGGAACCGCTCGAACAGGTCGCACCCCTCGTACAGCAGTTGCGTGCCGGTCGTGGTCGTGCAGGCGACGAGGTTGTTCGCACCAATATCCAGAGCGGCGGTTTCGTCCGCCAGTGGGTGTGCCAGCCGAGAATTGTCTACGGTGACTGGCTGAAAGGCCCTGAACGTCTGTGCAGTCTCGTCCGAGAACAACTCCAACCGGCCTTGCTTGTCGTACTCTTTCCAGTTGGGTTCGCCCCGGACTTCGAGCCGAAGCCTCTCGCGGTATCCAAGACCGTACTCCTCTTTCAGGTCTTGGCCGACGAGGATTTCGAGCCGGGAGTATTCGCCCCACTCGACAGAGTACGACGTGTTCCGAATGTACGTTCGGAGTTCGCGGCCGTCCTCGGCGTTGCCCCAGTATCCGGGCTTGCCGTTTGCTTCGCCCTTCTTTTGGAGCGCGAAGAACGACCGCCACGCTTCGCGGTTCTTCCGTTCGATTTGCTGAACGGTCGAAGCCCCGAGCGTGCCACCGTAGCGCCCGCGATACTCGCTGATGTCCCATACGTCCGCGTCGGAGTCGGCGTAGTGTTCGCGGCGCTCGTAGTTGATCTCGTTCCAGAGAGCGGCAGAAGCGTCCAACAGGCGTCGAAGCAACACCTCGTCCGCGTCGGACAGAGGAACCACCTCGAAGGTGTTGGTCCGCTTCATCAACTACTGGTTCGTGCGTCACATTGATAAACCTATGGTTAATCAATGGTGGCATGGCAACGACGGTCCAAATCGAGATAGAGGATGACGAACAGTACGAGCGGTTACGGGCGATTAAGCGGCACAACGGACTGACGTGGAAGGGGATGTTGCTCCACGCGGCGGAGAACTTGGATACCCCGGACTGAGCATTGTCGGCGGTTGTGTCCCTGTTGTCGGATTCACGCCCGCCGTGAACGGCGGGACTCTCTCCTTGATTCAGGTAGAGCCCCCCTCGCGGGGCCGTTCGAACCGCCTCCGTCGAACCATCGCCGCCGGCCGCGTCGCTCGTAGTCCTGTCACCAACGAACAGTTCAATTATCGCTCGTCCCGAAAGGCGGGGTAGTGACCATCGATGAACCAAGCGTTCGCGAACGGCTGAAGGCGTTCGGCTTCTCCGACAAGGAGGTCGACACGTACGTCGCGCTCTTGGAACAGGGCGAGGCGAAAGCGAGCGACCTCGCCCAGCGCGCCGGCGTGTCCAAGCGCTACGTCTACAACGTCCTCGGGGAGTTCGAGGACCGCGGACTCGTCGAGGTCAACGACCACGAGACGCCGACGACGATTCGCGCCGTCGACCCGGCGGTCGTCGTCAGACAGCTCTCGAACCAGTTGTCCTCACTCGAAACGCAACTCGAAGCCATTCACAACCCCGACCCCGGCGAGGACCGTCGCTACGAGGTCATCAAATCCAAGTCCACCGTCAAAAAGCGCATCGCATCGCTGGTACAGCAGGCCGAAAACGAGGTCAACGTGTCGGTGCCGGCGTCGTTGCTTCCGGACCTCGCGTCCGAGCTGGCGGCCGCCGTCGACCGCGGGGTGCTCACGCTCGTCCTCGCCAACGGCCACGGGGACGACGCCGTCTCCGAGTCGGCGTTGCAGGGGCTCGGCAGTGTCGTCCGCTACTGGGCCGACGGCGGCCCGATGCTCGTCTGCGTCGACCGGACCCACGGGCTGTTTTCCCCGCCGGAGTTCGTCATGGGTCGGGGGTCGAACCACCAGGCGATCAGCTTCACCGAAGACCGCCTGTCGCCCGCGCTCGTGGGGTCGTTCCTCGGCAACTACTGGCCGCTCGCCGAGGAGATTTACCTCCACGAACCCGACGAGCTTCCGGCGACGTACGACCGCTTCCGACACGCCATCTTCGCGGCGACCCGGTATCAGAAACGCGGCTACACGCTCGTCGCGGAGCTCGAACTCAGACCGGCGGACTCGAACGAGGCGTTCGAAACGCGCACCGGGACGATTACCGACATCACACAGGGGCTCGTGAAACCGACGACGAACTCGATTCCCATCGAGAACTCGTTCACCGTCGACGACGGCACCGAACGGCTGACCGTCGGCGGCCCCGGCGCGATCGTCGAACCGTACGAGGCCAGACGCGTGACGCTCGACGTCGTCGAATCCGCCGGACGGTCGGTCTCGGAGCTCCTCGACCGCTCGGACGCGTTCGATCGGTGACGGCGTCGTCCGCCGTTTTGTGGGCCTCTCCGCCGAGCGGACTCGGCCGTCGCGGTCGTGTCTGGAACTAACTGGGTGCTGATGAAAACACCGCCCAAGACAGATACGACTACGAACATATTGGAAATGAATAATTGACGAGAGAGTTGTACTTCTTCGGATTAGTAGCGGAAACCGTTCTGTTACGGGACTACAAAATCTACTCTGAAGTGCTGGATTACTTTCTGTTTCTGTGAGTGATTCTGTTTCTGAGCAGAAGGCATTGTCCTCTTAAGCGACTACGGATGTGATATCTGAACCAGTTGTTTTTCTCATATCGACACTGCGAAAACAGATAGAAGAGTAGACACAATCTCAGAATATCGGATCTCTGATATCCGTTTTTCGACTTCACAAAGTATCTGACTTTGGTACGTTCGACGGGTTCTCTGCGTGAACCCCCGTCTATCCCCACTCCAGATTCAACGTGGCCGCTCGGTTCGTAAACTCCTCGTCGTCGATTTCGCCGCGCGCGTACTGCGTTCGGAGGTCCTGCATGGCGCTGTCGGCTTTTTTCGGAGGATTCGTCTCGGTACTCCCCGCTCGTGCGCGACTGACGTACGCGAGACCCACCCCTGCGAGTACGACCAGGAGGAGGAGACCGACCGCGAGCCACCACAGTCCCATGCCGCCGGTGGCCGTCGCGCCCCCCGCGGCGACCCCGTGGCCGCCGTGGGGACCCATCGGACCGTGTCCACCCCACTGGAGTACGACGGTCGCCGTTTCGATCATCTTTCTCACCTCTACGTAATCGTAGACTCACGGACCGTATCAACTCACGCCGTGATTGTCGCTCGCTGGGAACGTCCGTGTCTGGTTGTCCGAACGACGTCGAATCGGTCTGTCCACGTCACCGGACTGGTTCGGTTCTTCAGTTCCCCGTTTCGCCACCGTTTGTCGCGTGTCAACGAGGGCGTCTGAGACGATGAAGTCGCTCTATTGAAATTCATATATTCCGATAGCTTAGTTCGGTTTCGTCGCGCACAGGCGCGAATTAGCTACTCTCTGTGGTGAATCCCGGTTCTCGATTCACGAGAGATGTCTGACAACTATATGCCGGGTTGGCACCTACCTCTAGCGAGGTACGTAGACAATGACCTCGAACGTCTCGACCAGACACGAACAGCCCATGAGCACCTACCTCGCGCTCTGGAACGGTGCGGACGCGAACACAGACGCCGTCTCCGAGTCGTTCGTCGCCTACGAGCCGAGCGCTCCCGGCGGTGAACTGCACGGGCCGGACGCGCTCGAAGCGTACGTCCGCGAACTCCGGACTGCGTTCCCCGATTTCACAATCACTCCCGTGGCCCTCCTCGAAGACGCCGAGACGGTCATGACCGAGTGGACCGCAACGGGGACGCAGGACGGCGTCTTCAACGGTCTCCCCCCGACCGGGCGCACGTTCGAGCACAAGGGTATGTCCGCGTTCGTCATCGCCGACGGGAAAATACAGGAAGAGCGGATGTACTACGACCCGCGGGAGATCGCCGAGCAACTCGGCTTCCTCGAGGAGTGAGCGTCCTGCTCGTTTCCCCACGCGATCTTCTTGTTCCCCGCTGTGGTCTCTATTCGGCCTTTACGACTCCCACAGACGATTCGAGTCGCGGTGTGGCAGTTGTATGGCTGTGAGACCTCAGTCGAGTCACGGCGCTCGGTCGAGCTAGTTGTCGATGGTGCGCGTCCATTGTCGGTTCTCCGCCACGAACTCCTATCTCGCCTCGCGGTGATCGTTCACGCATGAGTGGGACCGACGACGGGGGAATCGACTCGGCGACGATGGGAACGTGGATTGCGATTGGGACCGGCTTCGGCGTCGCACTCGGGCTCGTGATGGACAATCTCGCGCTCGGAATCGCAATCGGCGTGGCGCTCGGGACGGGGTTGGGGGCGGGGTTGTCGTCGCGGTAGGCTGTTTGTGGGTCGGTGGTGGGCCACCGGGGAGTCAGGACTCGCGCCACCTGTGGCCGCACTCGACGCAGATGAACAGCCGAACCTCGTAGGAGCCACCCGGCTTCGGCATCATCTGGTAGTGGGCCCGGTCGCTGTCGCAGTCGTCCGCCGGACAGGGCTCCTGCATCGTCTCGGCTGAGCCCTGCGTCGCGTCGGCCACGTCAGGTGCGCCGTCGTTTCGCTGTCCATCCCGAATCGCCATCGCCGCTTCCGCCCGCGAGTCACGCGGCTCCTCGTGCTCGCAGGAACGACACACCCACCTGTCGCCCTCCGTGTGCATCATCGAGCCGCACTCGGTACAGAATTGCATATACCGCCGAAACACGCGGTTGTCGGATATATGTGTTAATCTCCGATTCGTCGTGGACCGTTAGCGACCCCGGCCTTCATTCGCCAGTCAACCACCCGGTAGAGAGGTGGGTGCCGGTCGGACGCCCCCCGAAGACCACGGGAGAACTCGCCCGAGTTCCACGACCGCGCCGATACGTTCTTGTCAATTGGCGAGAGCCACGACGTATGGACGGCAAACGAGTCCTCGTTACTGGCGGTGCCGGTTTCATCGGTTCGAACCTCGCGAACTCTCTGGCCGACGACAACGACGTAATCGCAATCGACGACCTCTATCTCGGAACGCCCGACAATCTGGATGACGATGTGGAGTTCCACGACATGAGTGTGCTCGACGACGACCTGCCGACCGAAGGCGTCGACGTCGTGTTCCACCTCGCGGCGCTGTCGTCGTACAAGATGCACGAAGAGAACCCGACGAAGGGCGCTCGCGTCAACATCGAAGGGTTCGTCAACACGGTCGAACAGGCCCGCAAGGACGGCTGTGATACCGTCGTGTACGCGACGACGTCGTCGATTTACGGGTCGCGGACGGAGCCCTCTCCCGAGGATATGCCCGTCGAATCCCGGACGGGATACGAGGCGTCGAAACTGGCGCGGGAGCGCTACGCGGAGTACTTCCACCACCACTACGACATGCAGTTGGCCGGGATGCGTTTCTTCTCGGTGTACCAGGGCTTCGGCGGCGCGGAAGAACACAAAGGCGAATTCGCGAATACGGTCGCGCAGTTCACCGACAAGATCGCGAACGGCGAGTCGCCCGAACTGTTCGGCGATGGGTCCCAAACGCGTGACTTCACCCACGTCGACGACATCGTCCGCGGTATCGAACTCGCCGCCGACGAGCGGTTGCAGGGCATCTACAACCTCGGGACTGCCGAGAGCTACTCGTTCAACGAGATGGTCGAGATGATTAACGAGGTATTGGAGACGGACGTCGAGCCCGTCTACGTGGAGAATCCGTTCGAGGTGTACGTCCACGACACGAAAGCCGACTACTCGAAGATGCACGACGCGACCGGGTGGGAGCCCGAGGTTTCGTTCGAAGAGGGTGTCGAGCGGGTTTGTGAGCCGTACCTCGACGACTGACGAGCGCGCTCGCGTTAGTGTGTTTCGACCGGGGGTTCCGAGCTCACTCACCGAGGCCCGGTGTCGACAATCGAACCCCCAGTACGAGTCAAGTGTCAGACGGTGGTTGTCGCCCGACACGGCGCAGTCGACGTTTCCGGAGCCGGTCTCCGAGAACGCACTGCTTCGAGGGTGATTGACCTACTTTTCACCCGGCTCTCGTAATTCGGCTACGCCCCCCATTTCGGCACAGTTCCGACCGCACGCTCCCCGAGGAGTCCACCAGAGCCATCGCAGTGTGAAGCACTTTGGCGGTGGAGCCCCTCCGTTCTCGAGCGATGGGTCGAACGGTTTCACTCTCCGGGACGTGGTTCAGCTATCTGCTGTACGCGTTCCAACTGACTGCGCTCGCGTTGGTGCTCGTGTTCGTCGTGCCCGCGCTCCAGTACCCGGTCAATCTCTTCTTGGGCGGACTGTTCGCCGCGGTCGTCTTCGCGTCGGGAGTCGCGCTGTGGCGGCGCGCGACCGGACGGGACGAAGGAAGTCGGCTCGGAACCGCCGAAGACATCACCCACGACCCGGTTGCGGACCCCGGGCAGGCCGCCCGCGACCGGTGGGAACGGGCCGTTCGACGGCTTCCCGGTTCGGACGACGAGGAGTGAACCCCCGAAGGTGTGAGGGCGGTCGGTGGCTCACGAACGACCTCCTCCGTCGGTCTGCCGCCTCCACCGAGTGGTACGAACGAACTGCTCAGTACCAGTCCACGAATACGGTCGCATCTCCCACCGAACTGCGGTCGCAACGACGTGCAAGCGTACGGTCTCGGTCGGCGTCAGGTGCGGGCTTGTCACGAGTCGCTCGATAGCCTCCGGCCTCGCGAGCCGCTTGGGTCGGTAGGAAAAAACACGGACCGAGTCAAAGTGACTACCCACCCTAAGCCGATGGCTACACCATCTCGGGAACGGGGAAGTCGAACAGTTCCGCTCGGAGCTGATCGGGTGATTCGGTCATCCCCCACTGGATGAGTTTGCCCACTAACTCCGGGTCAGAGAAATCGACGTGCCGTGCACGCTCGTCTCCCCAGGCGTAGACATGCTTCGGAAGCCAGTCGGCCCGCCGAAGCTCCGCGAACAACAGTCCGGCTGCCTCGCCAGCACTCGCGTCTCCGTCCCTGTAGACATCCAGTACCTCTGCCATCCGCTGGTGTATCTCGGTCTTCTGCGGGACAAAGGGAGCGCCGTCGCCTGGCGACGACTCCGCGAGGAGCGAGTCGAACTCGGCGGGTCGCCCCGTTGCGAGATAGTTGAAGCAGTGCCGCTGAACGTACAGGTCGTGGAACAGGACCTGCCCCAGCCACATCTGCGTCCACGCGTTCCAGAGCCGGAAGTCACCCATCGACTTGTAAGCGTTGCTGATGACCCGGTCGTTGGTCGCAAGCTGACGGCGGTGCATCTCGTCGATTGGCGCGAAGCGCGCCACCGAGAACTCGCCGTCTTCGAACGCGTCCAAAAGCAGGTTGGTCGACACAAAAACGGATTCGAGGGTGTTCACCAGGCCAACCGCGTACAGCGGGTCGACGAACCCATACGTGTTGTTGGTCAGATAATGGCGGTGTCCCGAGGACTGACTGGCGGTCCGCTGAAGCCTCCCGGTTCGAACCCACGGCCGCACCGGCACCGCTGATTCGAGGTGTCGTTCGATGTCGGGGAACTCGGCGATGATTCGTCGGGCCTCTTGCTCGGCGCTGACCGACTCGTCAACGGGGTACTGCGTTCGGTCGAGGACTACCCCGACGCTCGCCTTGTTCGCCTCCGAGCGCTCGAAGTTGTCGAAGGGGATAATCCACATCCAGCCCCCGTCGAACACGTGGTGGAGCGTCCCGTCGTGGAGGCGGTTGGACTGTCCGGGGCGGGCAGCCTCGTCGAGCACCTCGTCGAACGGGGCGAGCCCTTCGACGTGCGTGAAGATGGCGCGCGAATCCGTCTCCAACGCCGGTGCGTCCTCGCGGTACCCCATCTCCTCGGCGAGGACGGAGTTTCCCCCGGTCCCGTCGACGTAGAACGCCGCCTCGATGTCGCCGCGTCCGGTCGTCACGGTCACCCCGTCGCGGCCGATGTCCACGCCGGTGATTTCGGTCTCGTCGAGGTACTCGACGCCGTACCGCTGGGCGGCCTCAACCAGATACCGGTCGATCTCTGAGCGCAGGAGGTGGCTCTCGCTGTAAAACGGGAGGTCCGGCGGAATCAATTGGTGGCTGTGGTCCGGCGCGACCCTCCGCCCGGGTTCGTGGTAGGCGAAGCCGATGGAGTGTTTGATGCCGCACGACGACGTGACGTTGTCGACGATGTCGTCCGTGTCGCTGAGGTACTGAATCTCCGGGATTCCGTGGTACTCCCCGAGAATCCACATCCACATCGAACTCTGCGGGAGCATCGCCTCGCCGACGGCGAACCGCGGATGCGACCCGGCTTCCAGCATCACCACGTCGAGGCCGTGTTTTCCCAGAATCATCGCCGTGAGAGACGCCGACATCCCGGAACCACCGACAACAACGTCGTAGGAACCCGTCGGTGCTGATTCTACGGCGTCCCAGTTGTCTCGTCGCCTGTGCTGTCGATCGCCGCCGTCCGCCTCGGTCTTCCCTGTCCGTTCCATAATCCGTTCGACGGAAAGCTCAGGATTATAGTCATTCCCTGAGACGGCGTCTCAGTTCGTGAGACACAGTTCGATCAGTACACAGATTTCACGCGTAGAGTCGCTACTTCTTGGTGCTCATCTGAGTCACGTTGAGCCTGTCCGCGTCGCGTTTGTAGCGTCGATAGAGGTCGACGGCCCACTTGCGAGCCTCGGGGTCGTCGGTTGTGACCGAAGCAATCGGGAGGGATGTCTCGTCGTCGAAACCGCCGACGATGACAACGTCGTCGATGATACCCATGGTGAACGGCAGTCCGGGGTGAGTGTATAGCGCGGGTGCTTCAGCCGACGCGATGGTGTCGAACGCGTTCTTCGAAGCGTTCCGGTCCGCTTCGAGCGCCAGCGGCGTACAGATAGCCTCGAAGTCCACGTCGTTTCGGGCGTGTTCAATACCCTGTTCTGTGACCTTCGGTGGACACCCTGCGACGACTAGACTCCGCGAGTGCTCGAACGACGCGAAGTGTTCGAGCCACGGTTCGATGGGCGCGTTCGGATTCTGCGGCGTGGCGACGTGGAGGTCGGCGTCGGCGAATAGGTGGACATGACGCGTGAACTCCGGTGCCGAAATCTGAGCGAGGAGGGGTTCTAATCGGCCGGCCGCTGCGACCGACCGCTCGAACCGTGACACGGCATCGGCCACGGCACAGCCCGCTCCGGTCGTCCGGTATCCCGTGGGCGTCTGCTCGAGCAAACTCTCGTCGGTGAGTGAGGATGTCCATCGGTAGGCCGTTGCACGCGAGATGTTAAGTTCGTCTTGGAGCGTCGACCGGTCGAGCGGCCCATCTCGGGTCGCATCCAGCAGCGGTGCTTGGTCCAGTAACTGGTGTGTGTCCGGTTCGTGGTGAGCCATGTCCTCGGAACGGACTTGGAAACCCTAAGTGTACCTCCGGCAAGCGGCTGAAGGTTGCCGCCCCCGCTGACGTCGCTTTCGAACACGTCACCGAATCCACTCGTACAGCTCGAGGAAGCCGAGCGACCACACGAGTCCCCCGATACACCGCTCTGTTTTCACGGTTCGATGTGATCCCGGATAAGTGGTTGGTCGCGCACCTTGATGTGGCCCAACAGCCAAGACTCAGCGAGCATTCGATTTGATTTTCATGTCGAGCTCGTCAATCAACTCCTCAATTCCCGTCGTCATCTTTCGGAGAACCTTCTGTTCCGACCCATAAGTCCAGTTGAAAATCCCGCTCGCTCCCCCACCGACGACGATCTTTAGGAACCAGGTCGTCTTAGTCATCTCTTCGAGGATAATCGTTACCTGCATATTCGAGTTCGTCCGCCAAAATTCGTATTTCTCAATCAGTAACACCGCGAACCCATCTCCTGTGTGAGATTCCTCCGGAGAAAATCGCTCAGTTAGTGCGTCTATGAGGTCCGAAAATTGCCCACCTGTGACAGTATAGTTCACGACTCTCATACCGGTTCATTTCAACGGGGGTACAAAACTTGTGGACTTCATCAGCTCCGCACACTCTTAATTGATCACGCCACGAATTCACGTGAGAGGGAACGCCAGACACGAGAGCACGAACTCAACTGGGCCAGCCCAGCGGACACAAGAAAGAATCGCCGTCTGTCCGAGTGTCGTGGAATCTCAATAGTCGCGCCGCGTGAATTCAGATACCTGTTCCAGCAGTCGTTTGAGCTGCGGGGATTGCCGATACCGGATACACCCGCTTCGTCTGTTGTGTTCGATGACGCCCGCGTTGAGTTTCGGCAGCGAGGTGTGATGTAGACACCGTTCGATTCATGTCTCTTCGTCATCGCCCACTTGGGCTTGTGGTTGAACGCCGATATACCGGGGCGTCCGTTTCTCCATCGGCCACTCATAACGGGAATTCGACTCTCGAGACTGAGCGGGGGCGGGCGGCCTCGGACCCACACACCGCCCCGAGGCTAATCGACGCGCTCCCATCCACCGTGGCAGGCAGGTCGTGGCGCTCGGGATGGGTTTGGTGGCTGGGTTGTCGTTGCGGTGAGTTGCAGTCGGTGTGTTGGTGAGTCGGTGGGTTACCATACCTCTGCTTCGATTGGAATACACCCACCGTCTGTCCCGCAACAATAGACTTCACCGAAGCGGTGTGTGGCCGTATCTTCCTCAATGAACAAGCGAGATCGTTCGAACGATCGAAAACCTTCGTGATAACGAGGCATTCGGTGTCTCGAACTACGAGTTCGTCGAGAGCAAGTGCGTTCGATTCGAGAGCGAACACCTGTCATGACACATCTGGGACCGTGGCCTCGTTCAACTCGGACAGACGTACCCAAAGGGACACCACCATCTTCTGAGGCTACTGTGTACAATGGTCCTCGGATGGCACAGGCCACAGTCAACTGGCCTTCCTCGTCAGGGCACAACGACTGGGGCGTAACGCGACGTGGTTCCCACGGGTTAGAACGCGAGCACACCAACATCACAGCGCCACTGCTGGACCGACCTGCCAGCAAAACACGTCCAAAGGTACGTGCAAGCATCTACTGGAAGTCACGTCACCCTCACGCAACCCACTTGGTTCGAAGGGAAGAGAGTTGAAACTAACTGACCGTTCTCGATTTCGTCGCGTCCACGTTTGAGACCACCGCCAGAACCCCCTCTTCAAGTCGAAGGCGAACACACCAGTACCACGTCGACGGGTCCCAAAAGCGGGAGTTCGGCGTGTTCGACTCTCTGCTTGGAACGCGACGATGACCAGTACTGAGCAGGCATCGACCCCGACCAACGACGCCAACCGAGAATTTGAAAACCGCCCATACACCACCTCTCTGACGTGGTGTACTGGAGAATAGCGGATTCGAGTATACCTGAACACAGGCGGATGGGCGGTGACTTTCGATACAACGGTGGTTCTCCTTCAATACGAATCGCACGTCTGAGCGGCCCTAGACGCCAACACCAAAAGATTCGTTCGAGGTTCATTCCCTCTTGAGGCTGTGGTCCTCGCCTGTATCTACACCCAAGTAAGCCACAACTCACATACACCCATACGGGAAATCGGCGTGGATGTACACCCCTGAAAAATGGGGCTGTAGAGGGTGTATTGACGAATCACTCACTTCCGCCCCAGTGTAGAAATCGAGGGAATCGACCCACCGGTGTAGCAGCACGAAATAGCTATCTACGTGTCCACGAGACCATCGAGTACCCAATGACCCCACCCCTACCCACACGTGATACACTCCCCGATACCCTCCTCGAACGAGGTCAATGGGTAGGGTGGCGTAAACAGACACGCGGTGGAGACGAAACGAAGGTTCCCGTATCGGTGAACGGCGGCTATGCCTCAGCAACCGATGCGGCGACGTGGACGACGTTCGACGAAGCGCTCGCGTATGCAACGGAGGGCGCGGCAGACGGCGTCGGCTTCGTGTTCAGTACTGACGACCCATATGTTGGTGTAGACCTCGACAACTGCCGCAGTCGCGAAACGGGCGAGACAGAAGCGTGGGCGACCGTGATTATCGACCAGCTTGCGTCGTATACAGAGATCAGTCCGTCAGGGACGGGCTATCACATCATCGTCCGTGGATCACTGCCGCCTGACGGCAACCGGACAGGGAACCTCGAACTCTACGAACACTCGCGATTCTTTACGATGACTGGCGACCACGTCGACGAGACGCCCACGACGGTCGCCGACCGAACAGACGAACTCACCGCAATTCACGGTGCGTACTTCGAGACACAACACAGCCAGCATGATACACAACACGCATCGAACACCACCAGTATCACCACGCCACCGAATGTTGTCGACACGCCAGGAAACAACCTCACCGACGAGGATGTGGTCGAGCGCGCATCGAACGCAGCCAACGGGCCGAAATTCAGTCGCCTGTGGAAAGGCGATACCAGCGCGTATGACAGCCACTCAGAAGCCGATATGGCGCTGTGTTCTATCCTGTCGTTTTGGACTGGCGGTGATGCAGCACAGATAGATCGGCTACTGCGAGACTCTGGATTGTATCGCAAGAAATGGGACGAAACTCACTTCGCCGACGGGTCGACGTACGGAGAAAAGACCATCGAGCGGTCGGTATCACGGACGTCCGATTTTTATGAGCCCTCACAGTGGTCGAATGCAGACTCTCGTTCACCATCGCGCACAGACTCCGCCCGAACTGGACGTGCGGACCACCAGACGCCACACGATCCGACGTCGACGTCGGCCACACCAACCGAACGTTCGAACACAGCATCACCTCGCGATACCGGCCATCTCGACCGGCTCAAAGACCTCCAGAGCCATCTCGAATCGGTACTCGAAGAGAACGAACGACTACACGCGGAGTTAGAAACCGAACGCGAACGGCGACGTGAACTGGAAGCAGCGGTCGCTGCAGGAGACGAGACAGACGAAAGTAGTCGTGGGTGGTCGCTATTTGGGTGGTTCAGACGGTAGTCACGTCACCGGTCCTCACGAGTGCGAAGCATCTGACTGTAACTCTTGGAGGGTGTGCATCTCGGTGAATCCGGGTTGGTGAATCTGGAACGACGATGGCGGTGAATTCGAACTATAGGTCTTTTCGACGCGTGGGTACCCCTCGTTTGGCTCGTTGAGGGCACGAAGAATCTCATGTGCATCGCTTCGATTCTTCACGACCCACACTGCGGCTTCGGGATCGCACGCAGCCATCTTGTCATAGTCTTCGGGGACCGCAGTCAAGATATCGTGATTCGCTCGTTCAGCTTCAAGTGTGACGACGATGTTTCCATCCTCATCGAGACAGACCGCATCGAGACGCGAGCCTTCGTGTTCGAAGTATGAAACGGCCTCGACAGCCGCGGAGTCATCGTCTTCGACGAACTCTGTTTCGAGATATCGTCGGCCAAGTTCCACCATGACGACGTGGAGACTCGACTCACTGAGATCGCCTCGGCCGTGGCCGTGGGCAATACCTTCGCGGTGGCGAACTGCAATCGCACGGCGGCCTTTTGGGGTGACTGTATAGAGTTTGTGTGGATACGTACAATCGACCGACAGCGACCCACCATCGATGAGTTCTTGAACTTCCTGATATCTGATGCCGGTGTATTCTTGGAGGCGAACCATGCTGTCATACAAAAGGTCGTACTCGAACTCGGGATCGAATCGACGTTGATGTGCAGAGTAGACCGCTTGGAGGAACCGAAGTTGGGCGTCGGTAAACGCGCTACTGCCGCGTTCGACGGCTGAGAGTTTGAGTGGGAGTTGTGAGAGTGGGATTTCGTCGCGGTCGACTGCTTCGAGGCTGTGACAACATTGGATGGCGTTTTTGATGCCTGTGAGTGTTGGGTCGTATCGGGTTGAGCACTCCTCACAGACGACGACGTGAACTTCAGGGTCATACTCGACCATGGGTGGGAGACGCGACGTATACGGCAGCGCGGAGTTGATACGCGCATCGGGAGTCGGCGCATTCCGATCTGGGTATGGGTCTGGTGGTGCGTCTTCGGATGGTGTGTGTGCGGACGTGGGAGTTGCGTGGTGTGTCGACGTTGCGGACTCATCGAGCGGTGCTGATTCGCGGTGGCCCAGTGGCGTCTGTGTCTCTTCTGTGGTGGTCCGACTGCCAATCCCCGAGACATCGAGCCCATACGCGTGGGAAGTCTGCGTCGTACGCAACTCAAGTGCGGCCGCGTATGCTGTCTCACGAGCGGGCGAAAACGGGTCAGTACTTTCTGGGTGGCCAGCTGGGAGTGGTGGGCTCTGGAGGACGAACGGCTGTGGCTCTGGCTGTCCAAACTCTGCCGGGAGCGTCGCGAGCCACTGGCCACGGCGAAGCGCGCGGAGTCGATTTTGTACTTCCGTTGCGGGACGGTCGGCTGTTATAAATCGCCGGCTGAACTCGGGGTCGACTGCGACGTTCCCCGTGATAATCGTCGAGACGTTATTGAGGACTTCACGATAGGCCTCTGGATTGGCCTCTTTGAGTTGTGCAGGAAACTGCATCGCCAAGGTAATCGAGAGGCCGAACGAACGAGACTGGGCAAGGAGGTCTGACAAGAGCGATGATGTCGATAACTGCGCAGCTTCTTCGAGATACAGATTCACGAGTGGGTGGTCTGTCTCGTCGTCGCCCTGCTGGGTCCGGCGTCGAAGGGCGGTCCACAACGCCGACAGAAGGACGAGCGTGATGACGCGCTGTGAAGCCGGCCTGAGGCCCCCTGTCTCGATAATAATGACTGCGTCTTCATCGATGAGCCTCCGAAGGTCGAATTCCGGATCGTCGCCATCATCGTCTGGAGTATGATTGAATACCTGTGCAAGTCGGGCATCGATGGGAATCTTCTCGATGCGGTTTGCAACCCCTTGCATGAGCTCGTCGAACGAGCGCTTGGAGTTAGCAGCGACACCAGCGAGCATCGCCTGGAGGTCTTCATCAACGACTGGTGGTGGGTCGCGTGTTTCGTGTAATCTGGCGACGGCCGTCTGGAACTCACGATGGCTAAACGCGTTCGAGCCGTGGATCGGGTCGAACATCGCTTTGAGCACGTAGCGAATGATGTCGGGCGACCGAACCGCCTGTTCGAATCGGTCGCGACCCATGATGCCGATCAGGATATCGATGTAGTGGTCGACGACGTCTTCGACAGCAGTCGTCCGGTCGATACCTGCATCGAGTTGGTCGCGAATATCGAAAAACGACAGCGCGGGGAGCGTCTCTGTGCAATCGAAGTAGTAGACATCATCGAGTGAGCCGTATTTCGCATAGTGTGCTCGGAGATAGTCGTCGGCCATCCCGTCGCCTTTGGGGTCGATGAGGATATCGGCGCCATCTGTTGCTGCGTAGTTCTCGAGAAGCGCCGCAACGAGACTTGATGATTTGCCTGATCCGGTCCGGCCGAACATACCGAGATGGAGTGGCTGGAGTGCGGGCGGCAGTGAGATAGGGACGGCTTCGGCATCGCCGTCGGCCGTCTGTGCATGGCCAAGTGTGAGCCCTGCTGTTCGATACCGCTCAATCCGATCACGCGGTGGGCGTGGCAGACCGTGTTCGTCTGTCGGTGTGGGCGCGAGCCCACGGTGGGCTTCTGTCGGGAGGGTGGCCGCATCGACGAGACACAGCAACGGGAGTTCACACCCATCCATGACGAGTCCACGACTGGCATGGTCGGTCCACGGAAGTCTCGCAGTGAGCTTCGCGTGTTCTGGGTCAACCACGACGCGATTGCGTAGTGATTCGTAGATTGATTTTGCGCGATCGCCGTCGTGTATGCGACCTTCGATTCGGTAGTGGTCGCCATTGAGATGCGAAAACGCAGTCGATACTGGGGTGCAGTCGGGCAGTTGTGCACGCTGGTCGGTCGTTGCTGCAACTGCCCGAGCGGTGACTACAAAACTGTGTTGTGCGTCTTTTTCGTCGAGTGCATCCACTCGCGAGCGGACCCCTGGGTCAGAGACGTTGTTTTCGGAGTCTGTAGACAAAACCCAGTCCTCGAAGAACCGCTGGAAGGCTGTCTCTCGACCCTGCTTGAGCCGTTGTTTTCTGTCAAGGGCGTGGTGTCGCCAGTCTGGATACGGCCGCACGAGTATCTGGACGGCCATCGGCACGGACGCGTCCGCAAGCGCGCTCACCACCGTTGCGAGTGGCAGACGGCTCTGTTTGTCGGTGAACTCATCGTATCGAGTGAGCGTGGTTTGCCAGTCTTCACGCCGGTCTGTGACGCCCACGAACTCGACCGCTCGGTATCGTGGTGGTGCATACGATTCGAGGGCCCTATCGTCTGGGTCGGCGTCAGCGTCAGCAGGCGAGAGACAACGCAGTGGGTCTGTCATTGTCGTCGAAATATCGAACGAATTCGGAACGAGCTCTCGACACCACGCTTCGATCGTCGATGCGAGGGCAGTGTCGACGCTCAGGACGTACTCGATGGGTCCTGTGTCTGACCCATCAGTGACGAGTACCCATTCGAGGGTGGACGGAGTTTGGGTCGACGCTAAGAGGTAGTACAATCGAGTAAACTGTGCGGTGACAGTCGACGGGGTAAACGTATCCGCAGTTGGCGAGAGGTGGATGAAGGCTCGGTCGGTGGTGGACGAAATAATACATTTCACTCTCACTCAGTGGGCATAATCCCTTCTATATCTGTGTTTTCAGAAATAAAACTAGATAGAATTGCATTAATGTTTGATAATTGTGCTACTACTTGACTTCTCATTGACACCGTCACTGGGTTTGTGACTCAGTTGGCGTCTTTTTCACGCTTGATCGCTTCTCACCCCAACACTGGCGGCTTGGCGAGGTCCCCAACGTAGTCACCCGTCGTTGTTAGCTTTCGTTACTTTTCAATCGAAATGAGTGTGTCGTGCCACATTGTGAGTGCTATCTCTGGACCCAGGATATCGATGACACCGTCAGTTGAGGAATCCACGAAAGCCCCCGAACGCTCGACGGCCGCGACTCGCTGCGCGCCTCGTTCCTGCGGTGCTTGCGTCGTCGGGGCACGCCGAGCGTCCGGCCCCTTTCAATCCCACCCCTAGGCTGTTGTGTGGCTGACGATGGCTGTCGGTAGCCCGGTGTGGTACGAACGGCACGCCCCACTCGCCGCCCTATGCCCGCCGTACTCACTCCTCACGTCGTTCGTGACGAGTTGCTCCTTGCAGTCGCACTCGCATCGCTCGCACCCTCCCGGTGCGCCAGCACCAAGCGCGCTGTCGGTCACGACGCCCTCGCTGGCTCGGTCGTCAGACACGAAACCGGCTTGTGTGCTGGCCGCTCGCGGCGGCCAGGCCATCGGGTCGCTCACGATGTTCGCGCCCCGAGTCTCACCTCACTGCGTTCGGTAAGCTGGCGCGCGGTGCTGGCTGTGTGTCCGTCGTCGCGCGCACGCCTTCCGCGCCCTGCGGGCGCGATGAAGGCGCGAAAGGCGTGCGCAGAGCCAGTTGGGCGAACGAGAGAGCCGCGGCTGGAGAGTCGTGGTGTCGGAAGAAGACGCCGAGTGAGCGCCTTTCAGGTAACAGCAATGAGTAGTAAGAAGCAGTTCAGTACTAAAGTTTCGCACAGCAATCACCCCTCGACAGTCGACGACGACGTAGTCGATGAGACGCCAGCGCTCCATCCTACGGTTGAACTCGAGATTCAAGCTAAGGTTGACCTGAATAACCCTGAAGCGGTTGGTCGGGGGTTGACCCTTGCAGAAGAAGAGCGGCTGGCTGCACGTGAGTGGGAAATCGAACAGACGCGTGAACGGTGGGACCGGAGACAGACGTCGAGTCGGGAAGCGCGGACGGCGACGGCGGTGGAGCAGTCGAGTATTGAAGCAACGCGTGAGTTCAAGAAACGCGCAGGGTGTGTGAATCGGTGGGCCGACCCCGAGGAGGCAGACCCGCGTGAGCAACTGACGGCTGAACAGTTGGGCGTTGTGAACAGGGAGGCGGCACGGATGCAGTCGAAACTCGATGCGTGGTCGCGGGCGGCAATCAGCCGGCGTCTGGCCGAAGTAGTCGCAGACGGGAACTCGATGATGAGCGCGGTCGTGGGTGTGTTCGAGGAGTTCCAACAGGCACCAGGGCGGGTGATTCCGATTGCGGCGGTCAGTGAGGTCAGTCGTCGAGAGGTGTCAATCGAGGGAACGATTACGCAGTTGTGGGAGTCGTCGAACGCGGCGATTCAGCAGGTGGGCCTCATCGAGGACGAGACGGGACGAACGAAGGTGACTGTCTGGGAGAAATCGAGGCAACCGGCTGTGAGAGAAGGCGAGCGGGTGACGCTGCGGAACGTCGCAAAGAGCTGGTACGGTGGGCGCGTGTCGGTGGCTGTGACGGGGTGGTCCGACATCAGCTTCTCAGAGCGCGAGGCGTGGTGGGAATAGCCAGTCATCGCACCCTTCTTTTTTGCTATGTGCCCGGCCGACCCAGACCCCACCTCCCCACCCACCGCTCCGTGCTCGCACCTGCGGTGCTGCGCGCGCAGCCACGACCTCACGACGGATTTTCGGCTGTGTTTAGTGCGTCGAACGAGGCCGTTTCGTACGCTTGACGCCAGAGTTGATTCACCGCTCGTGCAACGAGCATTGGCTCTGTTGTCACGATACAGGACTGCTCTACGTCGTCCGTATTTGCTTCGGGTGGCGTATGAAAGTGCTTCTCTGGTGCATCCGGTTTGGGACGGTAATCGTAGCGGAACTGTACTCCTCATTCATCGAGACAATGGAAACTGTAGTACTGACGCTGGAACCAGCGAATATCGAACCGACACCACGTCGCCTCGGCAATCTCATCTCGGAAGTGAATCTGTAGCTTCGTTGGGTCAAGGCGACTATCGAATCCGGCATCTTCGACGAGACCATCAGCACGTGTGCAGACTGTGCGAATCTCTTTAAGTGTGACATCATCGATTGGGCCAACAGCGCCCTCAATGTCCGTCTCGTCTGCCATCTATGCAGTCGATTGAGATTCGTCGTCCTGTAGTGCACCCCGGCTGCGGATCGTGTTTTCACGATCGGATAGCCGAGCTGCTGCAGATCGGCTATCATCTGGGTCGAAGTCGTAGAGCGTCAGCGCAGCTTGGGCGATCTCAAGGTTCTGCTCAATTTGCTGCCACCGAGTGAGGTCTGCCCACCCGTCAGCACCGGACTCCAATTCCAAGGTCAACTCGTCGACGGTCGTCGCGTCGTACTGTTCTTGGATCGCTTGACGTTCATCTTTCAGTTCTCGGATTCCCTGTCGAATCTCGTCTTTCGTGTGCTCGCGGTGAATGTCGGCGATCCGCCGCATCGCCAGCATCTGTGGTGCGCGCATGTAGCGAGTGGCATCACCGGCTGAAATTCTTTTGACACGACCGGTCTCAGCGAGCGCTGAGGGGTGCTTCCGTGCAGTTGGTTCACTCACATGGGCACGTTCAGCAATTTCGCTGGCAGTTTGTGGATTCGTTGTAACGTCGATTACCTGCCGAATACGTTCGAACGTCGTGGTATCTGCTTTCCAGTCATGACTGTCTCGTTGACGTCACCTTGCCACGGTGTTGTGGGGGAGCCTGCTCCGGTCACTGGTCGTCGTACGAGCGCAGTAAGTAAAATAGATTTGCTGGAAATTAGTAATTTTAGCTGCTTGCGCCCGAATCTAGTTAGTAAAATCACGGTTAGTAAAACCACGATTAAGATAATCAGAACGACTATCATCTACCAAGCCAAACACAGACTATGTCTCGGCCTTCCTTCGTCAACCGCGACGACGAACTCTCGTTTCTTCGATCCCGGTTCGACCGTGATACGGCGGAGTTGCTCGTCATCTATGGCCGGCGGCGGCTTGGAAAGAGTGCGCTCGTCCGTGAAGCAATTCGTGACCGAGACGATGCGGTGTACTGGCAGGCGACCGAAGAGACTCCGGACGTACAGCTCGCAAGCTTCGTTGAGACCGCTCGCGACACGTACCCAGTCGTTGACGATATCAAGCGTGACTGGGAGACGATTCTCAAGACGCTTGGACGGCAGGACGCAGTCGTTGTTATCGACGAGTTTCCGTACTTGATCGAATCCGACGATGCAGTTCCCTCGAAGATACAGCGGGTCTGGGACCTCCATCTCGAACAGACGGCGGCGTCGTTGGTACTCGTCGGGTCGTCAATCAGCGTGATGGAAGAGAAAGTGCTCGGAGGCGGGAGCCCGCTGTACGGACGTCGGACCGGAACTATCGACCTCCCACCACTTGCGTTGGCCGACGCACGACAGCTGTACCCCACAGACGACCCAGAGACAACGATTGAGACGTGGAGCGTCTTCGGTGGGACGCCGTACTACCTTCAGGCGCTCACCCCAACGGCATCGCTCGCGGAGAACATCCAGACACACGTCCTCTCCGAACACGGTGTGCTCCACAACGAGCCAGAGTTCCTCCTCCGGACAGAGTTTGGGATTCGAGAGCCACAGACCTACTACACAGTCCTCCGCGCGATTGCGACAGGAAAGCGCGAGGCGAGTGAGATTGCTAACTTCGCCGGTATCGATTCGAACGCACTCGGATCGTATCTCGCGAAGCTCCGTCGACTGCGACTGGTCACACGGGATATCCCGGTCACGGCGAATCCCAATGCGACGCGAAAGAGCCGATACCGACTGAATGAACCGCTGTTTCGGTTCTGGTTCCGTTATGTGTACGGTCAAGAAGGGAAGCTCGCCCAGCTCGGTGACAATGCTTTCGAGGAGTTGGTCACACCTTCGTTCTCGGAGTACATGGGCTCGATGTTCGAACTCGTCTGTCAGAATGCGCTCCCGTCGTTAGTTCCCAATACCTACCACGGGATTGGCTATTGGTGGCACAAGCATCATGAACTGGACGTTGTCGGCCTTGCGAGTGACGGCACACTCGTCGCTGGGGAATGCAAGTACACGCAGCGAGAAATGAACGAAGGCGACCTTGCCGACCTAGAGCGGAGTGCTGCGCAGGTCGACTGGACGCCACCGGAGGGTGGTGATCCGGTGTACCACTACTGTTGCTTCGCTCGGTCAGGATTCTCTGACGGCCTGCGAGCGGTTGCTGACGAGCGCTCGGATGTGTCTCTGTTCACGCCCAACGATATCGTGGAGAGCCATTGATATCCTCCCCGCGCTAAAGCGCAAGGATTCCCGACTGCGTTGGAATATTGTGGATTACGACGTTACGGCCTTGTTGAAACCCTTGCTGACAAACATAACTGGTGAGTAGTGGGAGGTGAATCAATGCTCTCCCGAAGTCACGACTCCTTCGATTCGTTGAACGGGCTATGATGCTGGCCCGCCGTGCTGTGGCACGATTCTCGACACGCTATTCACGGAAGCGGCTCACGCTCCGCCAGCACGTCGTCTTGCTCTGTCTCAAAGTGAAGGCTCTGTTGAAATCCTTCAGCGTTGACATTGAGGTGGGTCGTTCTCCACACAGATTTTCGCGGATGCTGTTGCAAACTCGCTCCTCAGCAAACCGCCAGACGTGATGAGGGTTTCAACAGGGCCAAAGTGAAGAAGACGACCACGTACCGCGACCTCGTTGACGAAATTATCGAGATGCCTCGTATCCGTGATGCCCTCAATCTCGATTCGATCCCCGCACCCTCGACACTCTGCAAGGCGTTTGACCGCTTGGAAATGGCCGTGTGGCGGGTTTTACTGAACGTCTCGCTCGCGGACTTGCCACTGAACGGTGTCACCGGTATCGATGCGTCCGGCTTTGAGCGGGCGCATGCATCAACTCACTACACGAAGCGAACAAATCTCACAATTCAGCAGTTGAAGACAACACTATTGGTCGATACAGCTAACAACGCCATTCTCGATGTTCACGTGACGACAACGCGGAAGCATGATACGCAGATTGCGCCACAGGTAGTGAAACGGAACGCACAGTCCATCGCGGTGTTGACCGGTGACAAGGGATACGACGACCAGAAACTCCGGCGGCTCGCCCATGACCACAATATTAGACCACTCATCAAGCATCGGGGGTTTACACCTCGCCACAAGGCGTGGAATGCGCGACTGGACAGCGATCTCTACCACAAGCGGAACATGAACGAGACAGTCAACGCGGCGATCAAACAGAAAATTCGGTGCATTCGTCCGGTCACGCCTTTGGTGGAAGCAGTTCCGCGAACTCATTATAAAGTGTATCGTCCACAATCTGGAGCGAAGCCTCGCCATTTCACACGAAAGGGGCGAATGTCCATGATTCCGAGAGAAACAGACTGCTAAATATTGAGAGAAGGTATAGCACAGCACTACCGCCAGATGAATGTACTGCGGAACGGAAGTCACTCCTACTCGCGGTGAAATCTACTCGGGTGTCTCAACATTCCACTCCTCGTATTCCGTGGAAAATTCACGCCCTGTACAATCCGTGTTCTCCAATCCAAACAGGCGGAATTCAACGTCTTCAAACGGAATTCCCCACACTCCAAGGTCAGGTGGGAACTGAGCATTTGACGCTATACTTGCGTATGCTCGCTGTTCCTCCTCTTCCGGAATCTCGTATAATTCTCCCGTGATGATAATGCTTCGCCAGATCGACTCGTCTTGAGCATCCTGTTCGTACACAGTGAGACAGACATTCGGATTCGATTCAATAACTCGATTCTTCCGACTTTCGTATCCACCACCCCATTGCATTGGGAACACTGGTTTCTCGGAATCGTATCCAAAAGACATTGGAATCGCATATGGGTGCCCACTTTCAGCCATTGCGAGGACACCAATCCCCTGTCGAACGAGTGCCTCGTCCATCTCTTCCTGTGTAAGACGCCTCATATGGGAAGAAAACTCGGCTGTATTATCTTAGTGTTATTCCATCAGCAGTCAATTACCTCGGGAAATCGCTGTGTATTCAGCAAAATTGCTGAAATCTATCATCAATGAAGGGTTTCAACAAGGCCGACGTTACCTGTTTTTGAGGTGCGAACGCACCAGTTTCCTTGTCAAACAAGAACGTCGATGGCTGTGCCAACCAGCCGTTACTCCTATTCACCGACAAACCCAGTAAACTCGGAGTACTTTCTGCCGAATGTTCTCAGCACCGTTCACATCTGCGTTCCCCCCCGCACCGCACTCATCGCAGACGTATAACCCGCGCTCAACGCGGTTCGATTTCCGTTTGCGAGCACAGCACGAACACGACTTCGACGTCTCACGCTCAGACACCTGTTCAACCGTGATGCCCTCCATCTCTGCTTTGTACTCAAGCATCGAGGTAAAACAGTCGACGCCCATGAGCAAAGGTCAAGGTTGCCGTGTTTGCCCCCGTTCTTCGACTTGCCGTTCTCCTCGTCCTCACGGATGCCTGAGAGGTCGCCCACCACGATGATTCCAACTCCTTCGTCCACGCACCGCTGGACGATGTGTTTCGAGAGGGTGTGGAAGTAATGGGTGCGACGAGCCGACTTCTTCTGGCTCAACCGTGTAGCCTGTTCGGAGCCGGAGTCGTCACAGCGAGCAATTTCATTGCTGAGGTAGTAGTCATCCTGCTTCAAGCAGTTCAACGGGTCAGTTCGCTGTGATCGTCTTCGTAGGCGAGAGCGGTGAAGCTGTTGATACCGAGGTCAACACCCACGGTTTTCTCACTTGGTGCGTCAGAAAGCTCGAGTTCGACTTTGCACACGAAGTGAAGTTCCCACTCGTCACCAGTCCAGACCGCCCGAACCTGTTGAACGTTCTCCACGGTGGAGAGGTCAACGTCAGGGCGAGTCTGGTACTCGCAGAGGATGAAGTCCGACCAGTGTTCTTTGAGATTTGAGCCTTTGAGAGTCGGACTCTCTCTCACTTGGTGTCCAGTTTGAGTCCTGCGGCTTTGAACGTGACCGTGCTTCAGGGGTGGTCGTCTCTTTGTTTGCGGTACCTCGGTGGGTTGGCTCTCGTGTCCCCGTTGCGCCGCTTGCCGTACCAGCAGTTGAACGCTTCAGCGAGTTCTTGCAGGACTCGCGGACTTGATTGCGAATGTGGGTCACCCACAAGTTCGGAGGATGATTTTGATTCGTGGCTTATTTACGGAATAGTTGGAACTGAATCAGCCGATCGTTAACGCGTGCGCGTGTACCAGTGGAGGCTCCCACGGTTATTCCAATATCGCCTAAGATATGACGCCATCATTGCGATTGTTTCTCGGCCCGGACAAACAGCTCCTCGCCGCGTTCGTCCAGTATCTCAAAGGCCGTAAAGCCATAATCGGTGAGGAGAGCTTCAATATCGTCATATTTTATCCCCTTACCTTCGTGAACCTCGATATAGAGCCGCTGGCAGGTATCGCCGGAAAACGTCTCCTTACCACCTTGAAGGACGGACAATTCCGCCCCCTCAACATCGATCTTCGCCACCGACGGCGCAGGAAGATCCAAATCGTCTAGTGCCAGTCCTGCAAGCGCGACTCCTTCGTTGACTTCGCCAGGGGATGCCGTCGGTGAACCGTTGCGAATATCCTCCATATTCATCCACAATAGACTGGCCGTATCGGAAAGGGCAGTACCGATAAGCTGCCCATGTCCCGATCGGAGGTTCTGAGTCAACGCTATAATATTGGCGGGAACAGGCTCGAAGGCGTATGTCTTCCCCTGTACTGCCGCAGCGAAGACGCCGACGTTTGCTCCGATGTCGTAAAACACATCATCCTCTCCAATGAACTGAACCACGTCCCGAATCAGTGGCTTTTCGGTCGCAAGGATGTGCAGTCCTGCCTCAGCAGCGGATCTGGTTGGGAAGCGATACGAGACTGATTGCTCACCTATTGATGTGCGTACCGTAGCAGGGAGACACGCGATGAGGCGATAGAGAAGTCCAAGCACGAGAAAATCGAACGGGAGCTCGTTGCCCTGTTTACGCCGATAGTTAAGCGATAGGGCCAAGGACACGAGGGGGTCGATAATACGTTGCATTGAAACATCTGGGACCTGCAATTGAGATAAATCCCCCAGTTCATTATTTTTGGTTATGAGTTGTAGAACGGGATTTGCCTCGTTGACCCATTAACCTCGATTTCAATATATCCGTCCTCTGACGCGCTTTCAGGGTCCGCAGTCATACTATCGGCTGTCGTTGAATTTCGCGGGTCCTTTATCACACCAATACTGAGTAAATCCAGATCCCCACCTCGAGCTGCCAGTCTCGCCCCCCCGTCAACACGGGCAAGATTGTTCCCTTCGTCGAAGTAGATGGGACGCCCCGCGGTGCCAGCGTAGATGACGGGTGGCCCGTGTTTACTGATTCGTCGTAGAACATCCCCGTTAGACTCCCTTCAGCGTCTCCAACTTCACTGTAGATACCACTCAGCCACGTGTCCAGAATATCGACGAGATGAATCAGGACACGGCCAAGACTATCTGTCTCGCGGTGGAAGGTGGCCGTATCTATTCATGCAACCGTATCCATCGACGCCTCAACTCGCAGATGCCCCCGAAGGGTTGCTGTCGAGCGGGCACCTGTGGATCCGTGAGTACGTCGCTGGACTTCGATTGCGGTTTCAGATGAAACCGTCGGGGCTTCTGGTCTTCGGAGACCGACAACGAGTCTTCGACGACGTGCCACCGCCGTACGAACATGCTGTTCGGCATGTCCGAGAGCAGTTCGACCGTGACGCGTTCTACGACGCTGTCGACGACCCGTCAGCGTACGTCTTTTTCGGTGTGGCTCCGTGTAACGTCGGTATCGACTATGACTGGGATCGAATTCCATCATTTCTTGGCTGTGCTGTCTGGAACGAAGCCAAAGAACAACTCCACCCCATCGACAAAGCCGAACGAGTGTTCGAGCGTCTGCGCCAGTGAACACCTTCCAGAAGGAGGTGAGCGTCCGAGACTTCCATCCTGATTGCTTCGAGATTCCCGAGTCTGCATGGTACGACGGACCCGCAGCGGGTGTCGTAATCGAGAACCGCGGTGGTGGACGCGCACTCATCCAAGAAACCCGAGTCAACGAAAGCGCCGGTCACGAGCCACTCAACGGTGAGCCAACAGGAGTCTCTCACAGCCTTGTAACCAAGCCACGAGTCAACCGGGCTATCAAAGCCATCGAAACGCACGGAAAGACAGCCACGACTACCGAAATTCACGAACGTGTATTCGAGATGATTGTTCGAGAGGAGTACACCTGACTTGAGCACGGCAACATCGATTGGAAGACGTTACGGTCTGCAGTCGGGTCGGTTGTCGCCGAGAGTTTCGGTGAGTTGGCCGATAATTGAACCGTCAGTCACCACCTTCCGACGCCGAAACTGGAGTTCGCCTTTTCAGCATTCCATTCGAGAGACGTACTCCACAATTTCGGAGTGGAGCTTTCAAGAGCAATAGCGGGAGGTAGATTTGAACTACCGATCTCCGGGTTATGAGCCCGGCGGAATCTCCTGGCTATCCCATCCCGCTGCGACATCATACCCGATTGCTAGGGGTAAGACTTGTGTTTGGATCGGTGTATGTCTGGGCGTTGACGGACGTGTTGGAAACACACTGGTCGGTCGAGACGAACGCGAAAACGCACAATTTCTGGGTGTTCCGAGCGTTCGTGAATCGACTGGTGTGTACCGCTGAGGAATACAGTATCTCGGTGCGCTTGGGGACTGACTCATCAAGCAAGAAGGTGCGACGCGGGGGATCCGGTCTCGGCTCATCGAGCCGCGGGGTGACAAAACGGTTAATACTATCAGGACGATACGTCCTTACAACGCATGTCCGCTGACAAACGAATCCCGGTGACCGAAGAGACTCGGGAGGAACTTCACGAACTGAAAAAGCCGGGACAGACCTACGACGATCTCCTCAAGGAACTTGCCCAAAGTCGTCGTCGTGAGGACCTCGAAAAGCGTTTCCAAGAGTTGGAGGACGCAGATAGTGATGATCTAACCTCGCTTGAGGATGTCTGAGGACGACTACGCTGTTCTTCTTGCTGATCAACCACGCGAGTTCTTGAGTGTCGCCGATGAGAAGACGGCACGGATTTGCAAGGAGAAGCTGGGGTACCTGAGTGAGAACCCATATCCGGGACGCGGACGCGGGGATAAAGAGAAGTTGCCCATCGACGGACGACGCGATAGGTTCCGAATGCACGTCTCGCGGACCTACACAGCGATTTACACCGTCTTGGAAGCGGAAAGAGAGGTTCGCATCCTCGAAATATCACCAATCGACGATGCCCACAAGCGATACGGCTTCTGACAATCTATTAAAGAACCCAATCCCGCGGTAGGAATCCTCGCGCCTCAGCGCGGGGTGGCACCGAGGTTGTTCGAGTTGTTGAACGAAAGGTCGATTTCGAGACCGTCGTAGGCGAGTACGGGTTTCTTCGGGAGTCCAGGGCCACCGCCTTCAAAGTCGATGACACCGAGATCGGTCAGTTCAGTCAGGTTTCGGTGGGCCTGCTTGTAATCACGGTCAACCAACTCTGCGGCTTCGCGGATGCTGTCCGGTTCGGCCGCAGCGATCGCCTCTAACAGTTCGAGGTTCTTCGGGCTGAGCAGTCGACTGAGCTCTGCGAACGAGTCGAAGTTCAGCACTGGCTGCGCGTCTTCGAATTCTTCGCCTGCCTGTGCCGCCTTGAGCCGCTTTTTTGTGGTTTCGTCGAGGTCGTTCCCCTCACAAACTGTTACTTTGAGCTTCGTCATGTCGTGGTCACCTTTCCGTAATTTCTCACGTTTCCCAGTCCCAGGAGACGGATGACATATCCTCAGCCTCTTGTTTGAATCAGTTGGAGAGCGTCAGCATCTCGGGGAAGTCGATTCTCGATCGAGTTGTAAGCTCTTCTGACATCGCGTCGGCTGCCGTACTCAAATCACTTCCAAACGCATATTCTCTCCAAGCGTCGCGACATCTGGCGACGGATAGAAATGCTCGCCGTCGTTGTGACTGTTCGGATGTCGATCCCACCGACACGACACTCGAGAACAAGCGACAGGGTAAGCGACTGGCGGCACTAAATCCCGGCGTATGCATCGTGATTGAAGACTATACCGAGGTAAATTGGCACGACGTTACCGACAAGTACGGACGTGACTCTCTGTTATGACCGAGAACAGATGCCCGAGCAAGAACACCGTTCGAGATACCATCTACAAGTGGATGCGTTCATGTCAGTCTTTCGGCGAGTGTCCGCACGGGCGGGATATCAACGACTGCGAAGCGCTCTCCGTTCGTTGGGGTGCGGGTAAGTGTCCGTCTTCAATATCGCCCCACGTACTCGGTGATGTTTGAACACAGGACATCCAAAGTTATCTAACGAACTACCATCTCTTTAAGTATATGAGAGCGTGTATCGCTATTCCTTCCCTCTCGACACACGGTGGTGCTGAACGAGTAGTCTGTGAACAAATTCAGTATCTATCTTCTGAAGGTTGGGGAGTTACTCTCCTTGTCGCCGATTATGACCAAGCAATTTTAGACGATTATGGCGTGCCTCATAGCGTTAATATAGTTGTCACAAGTGGGGGATTGATAGATGATACACTCACAGTTAGAAAAATCCTTAATGAAGAAGATATTGACATCATTCTCACACATTCATTTACCAAACGAGTTTACTTAGCGACAAGGCCTTTTGGCGATGACACCCCCTATATCCCCCACGTTCACGGTACAGTTCTATGGTTTGTTGATGAACCGGATCGTCTTCCTCATGCAAATTCACGGAGCTATCAAGAACTAATCTCTTCCGTGCCAGGTCATGGGGAATTCTATGATGAACTCTCTCCTTCGTTTCAAGATACATTACATTCATACGTAAATGAATGGCTGGAAAAGCGCGCACTTCAGTCCAGTTCGACAGTTATCACTGGCTCCCATCAAGTTCAAAGAGAGTTAGAAACCCTTTACACAGTTGATTCATTAATAGCGCGCCCTGGTGTATCCAAGGCTTGGATTTCACAATACGAGGAGACTGAACATCTTAGTCTCACGAATCATGACTATACAATACTAAGTGTTAGTCGACTTGATAAACGCAAAAGAGTTTCTTTATTAATCAAGGCCGTTGGTTCTCTTCGACAGGACGGATATGACGTGGGATTAGTTGTTGCGGGGACTGGCGAACGTCGTGAACATCTTGAGAATCTCTCTGAAAAATTGGGAATTCGGGACTCGGTTATATTCGCCGGGTTTGTTCCAGAGACTGAATTACCATCATATTATAAATCTGCGGATGTTTTTGCTTGTCCGGGGTGGATGTCTTATGGCATCACGCCGTTGGAGGCGTATGCAATGCGTACCCCGGTTGGAGTTTCATCTGACGCATTTGTTAACGAGGTTTTAACAGGGAAACCAGGCGTAGAGGTTGTTCAACCAAATATAGATGAATGGGTGGAAATGATACCCAAATTATTGAAAATAGATCCAACTTCAATTGACCCATCTATTGTGCCGACATGGGAACAGTACGGATTAGAATTACACAAGATAATTAACAGGCTTGTGGTGGACAAATCCCGATAAGGGACGTAGTATCTACGGCGACCAGCTATCGGAGATTACTGACATCCCGGCAGTCCCCAGATAGCACCACCCGTTCCCTTTCAATTTGAATAAATCTGGTTCAGAGGTTAACTGGCCCGACGTTCTCGCAGTCGGATCGGCGGAGACGATGTTTTCCTCTCGGTGGGGTATCATGCCGTCCGTGCCAACTATGAACGCCTGTGCGCTCGACGAGTGCTCTCACCACCGGGTAACGACCCAGCAGCCGATTCCGTTGGGTCGAAGTCAATGACTTCTTTCTCCTTGGGCATCGCCTCAACGCGAATCCCACGCCACTCACCGTCGACGCCAACGAGCGCTTCGGAGTACCCCGCATCCTCATTCCCCGGAATCGCATCTTGGACGAACCGCATCTGGGCGTAGTTCAGCCCGAACTCTTTGGCCCACGTTTCGTCCATGCCATCGAGATGATGGAATTGCTTGACTGCACACTGATCGAGGATCGCTTCCGATTCTGTGTGTTCAAAGAACTCGTCGACGGTCTGTGTGACGAGTCGAATCGAGAGATCGTGGTGGCGGTGATGACGGAACACCGTCTCCAAGAACGCCAAACTCGCGGCATCCTGCATAATATACCGTGCTTCGTCGATGACGAACACGACTTCTTTGTCTGTTTCCTTGGCTCGTTCGTACACCAACGAGATGAGCAGTTGCATCGTCAGGGCGGTACTACTGCTGACGCTGCCTTCTTGCTGCGCGAGGTCAAGGTAGATGACCTTCTCGTCGCGGATGTTGAATTCAGATTGCCTTCCGAGGTTTGCATACCGTTCTCCCTCTTCGAACAGCCGAAGTTGTCCAAGGAGCCACGTCGCATCCTCGTGGAGTTTGTCCGCCTCGGCGTTCGTCCGCACGACAAACTCACTTGGTGACCCAACCATGTCTTCGAAGACGTCCATCATATCTCGGATCGTCGGACTCGGATTTCCATGCGTATCGATCTCGTCGGTGATCCCTCGGCGTTCGTACGCCTGTTGAAGCCCAAGCTCAAGCGTGATGCGACGGTCGCCAAGTGAGATCCCACGAAGCGCGAAGTAGTTCGTGAGAAAGCTCATTGCGTCGTCGAGTTTCTCGTTGAACGGGCTTGCATCCTCACCCATCGCCCGCTGGACGTGCTCGGGAGTCTGGCGAATCTCTAAGGGGTTCAACCCGAGTGTCCCACCAACAGTGATGCGCTTGGCGTCCAAGGCTTCGGCGACGCCAGCCCAATTGTTGAGGGGTTCGAGGATGATCCCAATCCGGTCTGTGCTTTGTTCGATCGACCGGATGAAGTTCTGTTTCGAACCAAATGACTTCCCAGAGCCAGTATCACCGACGGTGAACATCGCATAGCCGTTCTCGCGAGCGAACGGGTCGATGACGACCGGGCTGTGGGTGTCTTTGTGGATGCCGAATTCGACGCCTCCTTCTTCGAGGATGGTCGCGTTGTGTGGTGACGCAAGGAGCGCGCCAACGGCCCCACCAAGCGCGATTGAGTTGCGACCAACGATGTTCTTTCCAATCGGTGCGGCAGATTGGAGTGCGAGGTCTTGTTTGCAAATCGCAGTCTTCGGTGTGAGACTGGCCGGCTCATCGCGAAGCGTACTTTTCACGCGTTGGACAGCATCGTGAAGTTCATCGCGTGTGTCGGCTCGGACAGTGACGAACAGTGCTTGGTCGAAGACACGAGTCCCACTCTCGACCGCATTGTATGTCGCCGCAGCTTGGTGTGCTCGCTGTTGGAGATACCCACTTCGAACGCTCTGTTCGAGGTCGGCATCAACTTGGAGATCATCAGCAATCTCTTGGAGTTCGCTTCGGGCACGCAGCTGGTTTTTTGGCCGAATGTGGGCTGTGAGATCGAACTCAACGTCTGTTAGCTGGAACAGATCACTGAGGTAGCCATCATTTGGGTAATCAGGGTAGTCCGTAATCATGAGTGTCGAGGTCCACTGTTCGCCCACACGAGCAGTTCGCGTCTCCCATTCGATGGCTGTGGGTGCAATCGTGGTTTTGTGTGACTCTGCGATATCATCGAAGAGTTGCCCCTCCGTGTGTCCTGTGTGAATCGCGTCTTCGTCAAGGACGTCCGAGAACTCGACTTCGGGTACGTCGTCGGAAGAACGGTATCTCCACACAGTGATGGCCCCGAGCGCAATACCGAGCGCTCCGATAGCGTACACGGCAGCACCTTCGGGTGACGTTGGTTGTTGTAACCACTCGAAAAGCTGGTGTCCGAGGTCGCTCACTGTTTGGAGGGTGAGGTTACGCATCGAATGAATCCTCTCGACGAGACCGTCCGATAATCGGATGGTCGCGGATCACTCGTTGTGGATTGTCGTAGTCGTGTTCATGGCCGTTCCAAAACTCCATTGTCAGTATGAACAACTCGGCTGTACTCACTCGGCGAGCCGACCACCCCGACGCCTGTTGGATGAACCCAGAGTCGATGTTCGTGATTCGGGTCGCTAATCGCTCGAACATTCGGGCACGCTCTTCGGGCTTCGAGAGGTCTTCTCGGCGTGTGACGAATGGCGTGAATAGGAAGCCAATCCCAGGAAGTTCAGTCAACTTCTCTGCGGGTGTTCGCTCATCGTGGAAGCGGTCATAGACTTCCAGTGGCGAGACCTCGACGCCGATGAAAAAGCGAATCTGTTGTGTTCCGCGGTTTCGCATCGCCCGTGGGCGTCTCTCGCGGTACTCTTCGAGGAGTTCACGGAAAACTGGGTTTTGGGTGACGTCTTCATCCGACAGACGCCGTTCGATGTTTTCTGTGAGTTGTTCGACTGGGAACGACCGCGTCGTCGCGTGGAACGTCAGCTTCGAATCGAGTTCCGTGTTTGCGAATTCAGCGCCGGCCGCGTGGAGACTCGCCCACTCATCTGACATGGCGAAGTCCATATTCCCTGGGTTGACTTCGATGAACGCCTCCATCACCCCGTCCGACCGCTGGATCGCACCCACGCCGGGCCACGCACGCTCGATGTTGGTGAGATCCTGTGTTCGTTCATCAGGCTTGAACGGTGTGTAGTTCGCAAGGCCACCCTCGTTTCGGACTGCCCCTTGGGTGGCTGTTGCGGTGGGAGCGCTGAACGTTCGACGCGGTCGCATTGCAAAGCGAGACACGTCTTTGGCCCATGCCCATGCAGTGCGGTGGTCCGGTGCGACATAGACCACGGCCGCACCCAGTCCGACACCCCCTGCGATGAGTGGGACTGCGAGTGAGTCGATTCCAGTGAGTCCGGCGATGAACAATCCGAGAAGTGGGAACGCAATGAGGACACCAACGTCCCCTTCTTCGATATTGAGTCCTGGGATACGGCTTTCTTCTCCGAATTCGTCCATGATACGGCGTTCTGCAGCGTCTGAATCAGTCGACATGATGAATTAGCGATTGGCGTTGTGTGGGTCGTTTTCGGTACGGCGATACGAGGCAGTGTCGTGCGTACTGGGGTTTTCAGCTCGGGCGGCGGCTTTCTGGGCGATTACTTGGCCAGCAGCGGCTTTGGGTCCCCAGCGGGCAGCGGTCGTAGCGACGCCCGCACCACCCATGGACGCGCCTGCTGCGACGCTTCCAACGATGACTGCGCCTTTGCTGGCCGACCCGATGGCCCTCGCAGTGAGTGGGGTTGCGTAGGCGAAGGTCTTCCACGTCAGATAGAGTGCGATGACGGGCAGTGAGACGGCGACGAGATATTGGAGGAAGGCAGTTGGTGGGGAGAACGTCCCGCTGGCGAAGAGCAGGTCGTAGCCTTTGAACACGACTGCTGCGGGGAGTGGGAGGACGACTAAGGGAACGAATCGCTTTGCGAATCCAGTTGCGATGTCTGAGAGGACGGGAATGTTTCCATAGCCGAGTGCGATGGCAATCGGCATCCCATAGACGTAGACGTACAGCAAGATCTCGCGGATGAAAAAGAGGGCTTGAATCGCCCACATCGAGATGCCCCCGAGTGCGGCGAGAAGGAGGCCTAAGATGGGGTTGGTGAGTGTTGCGCTCAGCAATTGAAGCATTACATCTGACAGAGACCCCAGGCTCGGGAGTAAGGCGACAGTAATGCCGTCCACTAAGTACAGGGAGAGGGCACCAACCCAGTACCAACCGACAATTAGAATCCCTCCGGTCCAAGCTGTTTTCTGTGTTTTCCGGGCTTTGTACCCGCTTCCGATATTGAAGATTCGCATCGTGTGGCGACCTTGCACACTAACGATGAGAAGTAAGAATGAAATCAGCATGATTTCACCCCCAACGAGTGCATCCTGAATTGTAGGCCACGGAGCATTCGTTGGAGTCCCAAATACGAACCCACCGTCTGTATTCGGGGTTGGTGTTCCAAACATTGATTCAGAGATGGCTCTGTATCCTTCCTTGAGTCCGCTCTCGAAGAGGCTCATAATCCAATCGACGACATCTTTGAATCCCTCAAGAACGACGTCTATGAGTTCAACCATGATTATGGGGCAGAAATGTTGATCTCGCAGTCGCGCATCTCTTCTGAGCCAGAGTACGTGACACCGAACGTTTCTGTAATCTCACGGCCGGAAACCATGGACTCAATAACCACAGTAAACTCACCCCGATTCCCGTCGATTGAACAGCCCATCCCGTCGTCGCCAAGTTGTGGACCGAAAGGTAATGTGCTACTGAAAAGGTTGATCTGACTGTCTGGTAGGACAATGGTTCGTTCAGTCCCGTACAAGCCACTTCCCTCGTAAGTCTCCGCTAAATGAGGAACATCTCCTCTAAATCGAAGTCCGACCACGGCATCGGGGCCTGACCCTGTATTTCGAACTTCGACATACGCTTCGCTATTTCTCGTTCGATTAGTCTCACTCTCCCCGTAGATCTCATCCCACGGCTTGTCTGGGTTGTTCCTGAAGAGACCGACGTCAACGATTTCGAGTTGTGGTCGGATCTCCAACCTCGTCTCGGCTACTGTCTCGTCGCCGTGAACTGCGATCACCCGATAGTCTCCGGGGTCGTACGCAGTCCCAATCTCGAATGCGACCTGCTGAACGCCGGTCACGACCTCGCGCGTCCCAAATAGCTCACCATTTGGCTGGATGAGGTTGATCTGTTCGACAGCACTCCCAGAGCCGAGTCTGACGACAAGCGTGGTTCCCTCCACAGCGACCTGACGCAAGAGTCCTTGGTCGTCGGAGTCGCCATTCGTGCTGGTCGTCTCGTCACTGGAGCGACTGCCGGTGAGACAGCCAGCAATGCCAGCGAGTGAGAGCCCTGCTGCTGTTCGGAGAACGGTCCGTCTATCGAAATTTGATTGATCGTGTGTCATGGATATCGTTCAGAATCATCGCGTGGCCCGAAAAATCGGAGAATCTGCCTCCCTGCATAGAACACTACAACAAATGGAATGAATTGCCAGCCAACCTCAATGAGTAACCCAACCCACCCATCGAGGGTTCCGAGTGGATGCCATCGGACAGTCGCCGTGTCCGAAACATAGGCTGGTGTTGCGACCAGCCACGTTCCCGGATGATAGCGTGCCGTGTAGACCCCGGGTTGGTCGATAGTGACGACCGCGACGCCGGACTCGTTCGTCCGAACACGCTGGTCGGCGATGGCGATATACCCTCCACCGGATTCGCCATTGAGCGAGACGTGGCGTTCGTCGGCAGTGAGGTCGATCGGAGAGCCAGTCGCGGTATCGCGAAGTTCGATGTGGACAGTCGCCTGCTCGTTCGTCTGCGAGACCACTTCGGCGGTGAGTCGACTCTCGCGAAGTTCGCGATCAGGCCCACTGCTCACCGTTGACGTGATGGGTGTCGCGTCGACGCCGCGGACGATACCGCTCACACTGAGTGCATCACGGTCGAGGTTGTCTGTGCGGACTGCAAGTCCGTAGGTGGGCGTATACGCTCGGTCTACGACCTCGACAGAAACCGTCTCTGGGAGTGTCGCGTGTGGTGAGGTACGTTCTCTCCCCCACGAGTCGAGTATCGTCGGGCCATCACGAATTGGTTCGGCTCGCGGCCCGATGCGTGATGGGTAGGCATGAACGTACACCGGAAGTGCCTCGGAGTGAATCTCGGTCTCGGCTGTCGCCGTTGCTTGGGTGAGCCGGTCCCAGCGAGGGTCACGAGCCGTGTAGAACCGCCAGACACCGCGAACGCGTGAATCGCCATCCTCGGTGAGCGTGTAGCCTTGCCACGGCCGAGACTGGAAGATCGCAACCCCGGTGTCGCCATTGGGATACGCCGCGTCGTAGGCAGACGCGTGGAGGTTGTACACCTCGACATCGAGTGAATCCGCGACGGTGATCGTCTCGGTTCGATACGTGACGTCCGTCTGGGTGCGATTCCCGATTGTGGTTGTTGTCGTCTGCTTGAGTCGGACGTGAATGTCGGCTTCGAGGGTGAGCGTCGTACGCCACGTCTCGTCGAGTTGGTACGCAAGGAGTGGTGTATGGCTCCCTCCTGTGCGGACGATAACGTCGTCATCAGACTTTAGGCGGACCGCTGAGATCTCGTCGTCGACGAGTGCCCACGTGATAGACGACCGATTGGAGTGATGGCCATCTGGAATCCGAACACGGTAATCGACAAATCCACGAACGCTCCCATTGGGTGCGACGTACAGTGGCGTGTCACCTGCTTCGAGATGGCCTCGCGTCGATGGATGGACGGCGAAGACTGTCGCGTGTGCATCGTCGATGAAGCGTCCACTTGTGAGAGACGCGTGGTCGGGATACAGCGATGTCTGTGAATTGCCTGCGCTCAGGTCACGGAAGTCATTGCGTGTCCATGTTGCCGCGGTCGCCGGTGGGCGGGTGAACGTGATGTCTGTCCCATTGGCGAGTTGTTGGATCGGGGTTCGGCTTTCGCCGTAGCGCTGGCGATACGCCGTCTCGTTTAGGTACGCATCTGCGTCACGAGACCACAAGGTTGCGGTCTCGTTTTCGGTCAAGCCATTGTCTTCTGTCCCCGAGCGTGGTGGCGTGGCTGTGACGAGACTGGCGAGACCACTCGTGAGAAGGAGGCAAACGAAGACGACAGACCACGCGGGAGTGCGCATACGGGAAGGCAATGTGATGTGAGTCTCTCGACCAGCCTACCAGGGGGCGAGATCAACACACTGCGCAAGTGGCAGTCCCATCAACGACCCTGCAACGGTGTAGAGGGGGCCGAGTACGAGGAGGGTGACTGCAGACTTCAGGGCTGCACGCATATGCTCTTTCAGTTTGGCTTTCTGCTCGTGATTCGTCGTGAACATCTGGAAGAGCGAATCGCCTTGCCAGACAACGATGAGACCGATCAGCCCGAGCGCGGTGGTTAATTGGAAGAAGCCTTCGAGCATCTGGGGCAGTTTGCTTGTACTGCAGATGACTCCATCTTGGGCTGCAACAGGCTGTGTGAGGACGACGAGTCCAAAGAGGGCAGTTATCACGAAGATACGGCCGGACGGAACAACTTGAATTGAATCGTGAGCTGGATTGACTACTGTATTGGGTGGACTGTCTTTTTCGTTCGACATGTGGGTTGCTTGTGAATTGTGCCTGTTGGCTACAATTCCTGTACTTTCAACTTTCAGGCGATAATTAAGCTCTTTTGATTGTGAAATGTGTGGTTTAGGTGCTACTATCTGTTAAGTATCTAGATTTAAATGGTAGTTCATCATTTCACGACTATCTTGTATACGAGGAGTTTACTGCAGATTTCAACCCAAGGTCACACCACGAACGAGCCTGCTGTTTGTGCGTGAGTGGCCGAACGTGCGTTCACTGCCACTCAGTGTGGGGGGCCCTGCCAGTACTGTCGCTGCATTGCTCACTCGGTGTGCGGTGTGTCTTCTTTCGAGAACGAAAGGCGAATACACAACACACGCGACCACTACCACATACCACCCCAGCCAGGAGAAGAGCGTGTGATTGATGCAGTCTATCCAGATGATCCGAATGACGTGCTTCGGATGGTTCTTGAGAGTATCGAGAAGCGAATCAACGATATCTGGGCGTCAACAGATCTGGTTTTTCCGTCGGAATACGAATTCGAGCAGGAGGACGGCGCAGACTATCTCGTCGGCAATTGACTAATTGATTGGTCTTCAAGACGGAAACCCGCAACTTCAGATTGAATGTCGGCAACCCGGCGGACTAGTCTCGATGAGTTGAACTGGCCACTTCCCTTCTCCACGATATGATGACCAACGAACTCGACTCCTTGCTTGAATGGTTCGAGTTGAAGGACGAACTTCGGACGGGATGGGTGCTTCGGAATATCGACTCGCCTGAATCGGTCGCAGCCCACACGTGGGGGACAGCGTCGCTTTGTCTGCTCTATGCCGACCAGCAAGAGGTTGACCGTCAGAAAGCAGTGACGATGGCACTCATTCACGACCTCGGCGAAGCTCGAACGGGTGATATCGCAACCCGCGCGGAGGACGGACGCCAGACCATCCCCACGTCCGAGAAGGAGTCGGCTGAACGGAGCGCAGTAACCGATCTCGTCGGACCGTTCGCGGACACCGAACTGCTGTCGCTTTGGGAAGAGTACGAAGCTCGTGACACCCCGACAGCACAGTTCGTCAAGGACATGGATCTGATTGATAATTGCCTCCAGGCGCTCAAGTACGAGCGCCAAGGTCGGTACGACGACGCTGAAGCGAACGACCACTTTGCCGAGTTCGAGAATCTGGACGAGTTCTTTGCTACCGCCGCGCCTCGTTTCCAGACAGAAGTCGGCCAGGACTTGTTCGAGCAAATTAAATCGCAGTACGAACGAGAACTCGGGCGACCCTGCCAGCTCTGAATACATCTTTCAGTCGCAACTCCCCTGCTCGGTGTAACTCCTGTATTGACCACGACTGGGTCAGAATATCTCATTTTCTGAGGATTTCAACAGAGCCCTTTCGACAGATTCCCACATCGGTCCGTACTGACTGCCTTCCGCCCGAAGCGCTTATCAGTATGAATATGATACGAATATGTATGAGTAAGGGTGAACGCCGGAAAGTCGGGGAGCGGGGCCAGGTAACGATCCCCAAAGAGCTCCGCGAACGCTTCGGAATAAAGGGAGGAGATGACGTCGTGATCCACGAAGAGGCGGGCAAGCTCGTTATCGAGCGGTCAATCACTCGTGAAGAGTTGGCCGCAGGGTACCGCCAGCGTGCCCAACGGACCCGCGAACTCGCTAACGAACTGGAGGGTGTCTCGACGGAGGCTGATGAACACCTGGGCGATGCCCCAGAGTGGTAGCGAATGGCCACGTCTGTCCGTCGAGGAGACGTCGTTATTGTTGAACTCAATCCGACGCAGGGATCCGAACAACGGGGAACGCGTCCGTGTCTTGTCGTGCAGAATAACGTCGGGAATGCAAACGCACCGACAACGATCGTTGTTCCGTTCACTACCTCATTCGGAGAGCAGCTCTACCCGTTCGAAGTGCTCGTCCCAGCCGAAGAGTGTGCGCTTCGAGAGGATTCTGTCGCGCTCTGTAGCCAGGTTCGAACCGTCTCCGTAGAGCACCGTATCACCGAGAACATCGGCTCGATTCCGCAAGAGCGGATGGACGAGGTCGATACCGCACTCGAATACAGTCTCGGCCTCACCGAGGTCTGAGAGGGATTGGCAAACGTTCTCGTGTTCTCAGTCGTCTAAGGCCTGTAATAGGGGGTTTCGCATGGTGATGAGCAAGATTTGGGTGCATGGATACTCGTTCGATGCGATGCAGTTGTCTGGCGGGAGACGCCTGTATTCGTCAGTCTATCACTCGGTTCGAGGGGTGGGAGACAGCCGCATCATCCTGTCTGCGTCATCTGCTCAAAGGCAACAAGGGACTCATCGAGCACCCTGAGTACGCCGCGTTATTGCGTGAAGTCGGGCAGGCCGCGGTTCTCGAACTCATCGGAGTTGAGGCCAAGTTCTTCGAGGTCATCGTCGGTGAGGGGTTCACCACCTCCCTCGTGGAGAACAAGAACCTCCGCAAGTTGCGAGAGTGCTTCCGCCCGGGTGTCGCCATCACGTGCGAGATTGGTCTCGGTGTCGTAGGCGGTGATGCTCCCATCATCTTCGCGGACGAACTCAACTCCGTTGGGGTCACCGTCCCGGGTCGCACTTGCCATACTGAACTCGAATCAATCTCAGACGATAAGCGTTCGGACGGTGAAGAGTCCCGTGCAGACCCTTCCTCAATCCCGTTCCCAGGGGGCAGGCGTGAATATCTAACTTTCGAGATTCTACAGTCGGCTCACCCCCAGTCGTGATCTTTGATCCCTTCGTAGTGTTTCAGACGAGTCTCAATCTCCCACGTTTCCCAGCGACATTCATGGTAAAGGACATCAGCAAGCTTGTCGAAATTACTTTCGTCGAGTTCGATACCACGATTTCCACGGTGAGTGATATAGGGCTCGCTCCGAAGATCGGCGTAGACCTCACGTGCGACTGGGTAGTCATTGCCGATAGCCGAGAGGCTGAGGAGGTCTTCTTCGGTAATCGGTGTCCCCCACTTGTGTTTCGCGATCATTGTTGCTAAGAGGGCGCATTTCACCGACGGCTTCTCCATGATCGAAGAATCAAGTCGGCCGCATATAAATACTGTTAATGGCCGTTAACACTAGTGGAAACGTTTATACACGCAGAATGGGTGAATCTCTGTATGAGCAGTATAGAGCACGCGGCTGATCGAGGAGACAAAAAGGAACTCCGAAAGGAGCACCCGAGTGGATGGCTCTATCTCACGCAACACGACGCCATCCCGATTCTCGTAGACGCATTGCTCGATCTTCCGCCAAACCGTGAGTTCAACAAAACAGAGTTCGCAGACCACGCCGGCGTCACACGCCAGACTGTCGGCAATTACACGGACCTCTTGATTGAGGTTGAACTCATCGAAGAAGTACCGGACACGTCACCGCGCCGGTACCGGGTCACAGACAGCACCGTCGTCCGAGAACTCTTTGAACTGAACAGCGCGCTCAATAGCGTCGGTCGCGAGTGAACAGTCGGTCGTGGACTCGGCGTCTCGGTTGTGGTCACGGGGATACCGTATTCAAACGTGGTAACCCACACCCCTCGTACCGAGTGACAGACTGGTGAGTGACGGCGTTGTGACGCCTGAAGTCGTAGAACAGCACACACAACAGGACCAACGAAGAGCGTATCGCTGGCCATGCAAGAACGCCTGTGACTGTAGCTCCTGACGATGCATACAAAGAACACCCTCCAATGTGTTCCGTGTTCTGTCTCTTTATGTCCTCTCTCACACCGGTTTGCAAGTGTTCTCGTCACGTCGTGGGAAGTCGAAGGCATTCGACTACGACGGTGTCACGGAGGGGGACCCACACCGTGATCGAAGTAAGCTCCCACGCCCCGAAGAGCGTGGCATTCAGCGTGGACTCCCGTTCTAACTGCTGAGAGCAGTAGGCGAATATTCGCCATTCACGTTCAACATCCCGCTGTTCAAGCGCACGCCTACGGGTGCGCCTCCACGTCCAGACTTTTGCTGGTCGCGGAGATACTTCAAGCCGATATTCTTCGCCGCGTTGTAATCTGCGTGAACATCGTATCCACACTTCAGACAACCAACTTCGTCTTGACCGTTGGTGTGTGGCCGGTTATCCTCGTGGGTGAACCCACACTTTGAGCAACGTTGGCTCGTGTACGTTGGATTAATCTGCTTCACCACAAGTCCTGCAGACTCGGCTTTGTACGTGACGTACTCGAACAAGCGGTGGAACGCCCACCTGTGCTTACGACCGTGTACGCGCTGCTGCTCGGTGTGACCTACGAACTCACTCGGAATCTTGTGCTCGTGGGCTTGTTCCACGGAACGTTCGACCTCAACCCGCTGTTCGTCGTCAGCGAGACGGGTGCGCCAGTCGAGGACCTGACGCTCCTCGTCTTGCCGGTGGCACTCGTCGTCTTCTGGGGCTATCGACGGTGGGCCAAGACACAGCGGCCGACCGACTTCAAACCACAGACGACCGTCGTCGAGTGAACAGGCAGTCGTTCTGAACGCACATCAGTTGTCGACGACGTTTTCGATGATGACTGAGACATCGGTTGTACCGACTTACTCAAACCGGTCTTAAGCTGATTTAGATAGTGGCGCGATCTGGGCCACTTAGTCAAATTTGGAGCGAGTTTACTGGGTCTGGATGACGCCATCGGTACCGAGGGCCTCTGCCTTCTCGACCACTTCGCTCACGTGTCTGTGAGATACGGCAGCTCGTACTGTCATTCAAATTCATCGCCCCACGAGTACCGAGACGTCGTCGTATCGAGGCCGATTTTCGCACCGACGACGAGTGTTGGGTCTGGTTCGCTCTCGCTGTACCCCTGCGTGTCGAACACGTCGTTGAACGCGTCGCTCCGAACCCACGACAGCCACGTTGTTTCAGCATTTTCTCCAAAGAGTGCAAGCACTCGGTCATCGACCAGCCACTCGACCGCCTGCTCGGCGTCAGTGTCCGTCTCATCGGGGAGAACGAGCAGGTCGGCTGTGGGATTCGCTCACCGTCTCGATGTCTGCAGGGATTGAGAGGTCCAGTCCATCGGCGACGTACACCGGCGTCACGTCGAGCCGCTCGTAGGTCGGCCGCTCTGCGTCCGAAGCGTCCGTTGGGAGGGCCGAACACCAAGCGAGAGAACTGAGAGCGACAATGCCGCACGCATGGAGGGTGTTCCGGCGGGTGTAGTGTTGCATGGAACCGAGTCAGTCGGCGGGACTGGAAAAGTATCTATGAGATAATTAGTTCCAATTGGTTCCAGCTGGTAAACCGTGGTCGTCTCTCGTCTGGTGAACGATTACCACCCGCTGTCTGGGTCACACAGTTCTGTGGAGTTCCACGACATGAGTGTGCTCGACGACGACCTCCCGACCGAGGGCGTCGACGTGGTGTTCCACCTCGCGGCGCTGTCGTCGTACAAGATGCACGAGGAGAACCCGACGAAGGGCGCTCGCGCGTGAACATCGAAGGCTTCGTCAATACAGTCGAGCAGGCGCGAAAGGACGGCTGTGATACCGTCGTGTACGCGACGACCTCTTCGATTTACGGGTCGCGGACGGAACCGTCGCCCGAGGATATGCCGGTCGAGTCGCGGACGGGCTACGAAGCGTCGAAACTCGGCCGTGAGCGCTACGCGGAGTACTTCCACCATCACTATGACATGCAGCTCGCGGGGATGCGTTTCTTCTCGGTGTACCAGGGCTTCGGTGGCGCAGAGGAACACAAAGGCGAGTTCGCGAATACGGTCGCGCAGTTCACCGACAAAATCGCCAACGGCGAGTCGCCGGAGCTGTTCGGCGACGGCTCGCAGACGCGTGACTTCACCCACGTGGATGATATCGTTCGGGGGTCGAACTCGCCGCAGAGGAGCGTCTGCAGGGCATCTACAATCTCGGGACTGCCGAGAGCTACTCGTTCAACGAGATGGTCGAGATGATCAACGAGGTGCTCGGGACAGATGTGGAGCCTGAGTACGTGGAGAATCCGTTCGAGGTGTACGTCCACGACACGAAAGCCGACTACTCGAAGATGCACGAGGCGACCGGGTGGGAGCCCGAGGTTTCGTTCGAGGAGGGTGTCGAGCGGGTTTGTGAGCCGTATCTCGACTGACGACGACACTCGCGGTTGTGTTTCAACCGGGCGTTTTGGTTCACAGAGATGCAAGGAGGAAGCCCACGGCTTCAGCCGTGGGAGGAATCCGACAAACCACTCCACCAACCACGAGCAATAGCAGTCTGACTCCCCCACACCGGTCGTAGAAATTATAAAACACCACTCCGTATGTGAAGTTACAGATGGAGGTTAAGCGAACCGTTCCGGTCAAACTCTCGGTTCCCGACGACCGAGTGGACGACCTCCATCAGACCATCGAGCAGTTCAACCACGCCTGCAACTACACCGTCCAGAACGGTAGGAACGACGACGGCTACCTCATCCTCAACAAGTCGAAGATACACGACGAAGTGTACCACGACTTGCGAGACGAGACAGACCTCCCCGCGAACCTCTGTATTCGGGCGTACTCGAAAGCCGTCGAAGCGATGAAGTCCACCGTTGCCGACTGGAAGAAGGGCAACAGCCGACCACTCCCGCGATTCAACGAGCCGTCCGCCGTCTACGACAAACGGACGTTGACCATCAAAGACAGGTCGGCCACCCTCTCCACCATCAACGGCAGAGTCGCCGTTGAGTATGTACTCGGGGACTACCAGAAGTCCTACCTCGATGATGACGACTACGAGAGGCGGATGGGGACGCTCCACTACCGCGAAGACGACGACGCGTTCTACCTCCATATCGTCATCAAGAAAGAGGTAGAAGAACGTGACGGTGACAAGATACTGGGCGTGGACTTGAACCTGAAGAACGTCGCCGTGACCAGCACGGGGTCGTTCTACGATGGTGGCGAACTGTTGTGGGGTCAGAACCACTACTTCCGCGTGCGTCGTAGCCTTCAGCACAAAGGCACTCGCTCCGACAAGCAGGAACTCCGGCGACTGTCGGGGCGAGAAAACCGCTTCGTGCTGAATCGCCTGCACACGATTTCTCGACGCATCGTGGAGGAGGCAGACGCCCACGGCTGCTCGTACATCGCCGTCGAACGCCTGACCCATATCCGCGAGCGGATGAGTAATTGGGACGACCAAGTGAAGCGTCAGATGCACAACTGGGCGTTCCGCGAACTCCAAGAGATGCTCGCGTACAAGGCCGCCGAGTACGGTATCCGCGTTGAGGATATACCGCCCGCGTTTACGAGTCAAACCTGTTCTCGGTGCGGGCATCAGTCCAGCACGAACCGTAACTCGGACGGTTGGTTCGAGTGTAACGACTGTGGGTACTCGGTTGACGGTGACTACAACGCGAGCAAGAACATCGGTTTCAAGTTGCTAACTTTACCATCGGGCAAACGTCCCGATGGGTTGGGCGACGGTCATCTCGCCCTCAAGTCTGGGACGCTGAACGGGAACGGCGAGTACACCGCCTACTCCACGTCGGAGGCAGACCGGGAGTCCACGGACAAGCCCACGACTTCAGTCGTGGGTTGATGACACCTTGGTCAATCGCTACCCGAGCATAGGGTCCACCAGCGTCACTTATCGCAGTGTTTCTCCGCACCCTTTCGAACCGCATCTCTGTGCTTCTGGGCAATTGGGTCGGCCTTTTCGATACGCGGCGTCGTCTCTTCTCGCTTTGAAGACGTTTCCTCAATAAGTTGCTCCATGCGGGCGAGAATTTCTTTGGGGTCGTCTTCCGAGTCAACCATGGCTATACTCCTACAAAGAGTGGGAATAAGTATATCCGATTTGGTCAGTCGACCTCGTTCATCCCTAAGCAATACGTCTACAGAAAACACGCGGGTATGCGATCGCACTATGTATCAACGCAGAGTGCCTCGGGCTTGTCCCTGTGGTACTTCACTATGGCGTCTTGACGCGTGACTTTGGCTACGCACACGGCCTACTTTCTGACCCCGCGTCGGTCCGTGGAGTATGCATACAAATAGGTACACACGAGAATCGCCGCGCCAAGGCCGACCATATTCTGCAGCAGGTCTGTGACCGTCACGACGAACATGAGCGAGAACACGCCGTAACACGCCAGCCCGCCAAAGAGACACATCGTGAATCGCTTTCGAACCCAGTACAGTTCGTGTTCGCGTTTCTGTGGGAGGCCATCGACCACCGGCCAGTACGACCCTGCGACAAAGCCGACGGCGATTGCACACACGAACAGTAACAACAGCGTTTGTCCACTCCAATGCAGGAGTTCACTCGGCGTCCAGTGGGTGACGGCACTCACGACGAGGATTGACGCACTTCCGACCGTTGGAGATGCGATGGAGGCAATCCCAGCACCCTGGCAGGCGGCCATGAATCGAGTCAGCGGGTCTGGATGAGTGGGACCGTACGATTCGACCGACATCGTGAGCGGGTCCACTCGCGGCTCGTAGTTGGCTATTACGGCAGGCAGTCGTCGTTGCCAGAGAATGGCCAATCAATACTACTCGGCTCTGTTGAAATCCTCAGCTACTAACAGCTTGCAGCGGCCGTGCTGAATACAGCGCGCGAGTCGGTCACTTGACCTTGCTGGTCTCGATGGTATGTATAGTGAAGACGACACCAACGCTGGCTAGTTCTAAGGTCATAGCGCCTAGCTCAGAACTGAGCGCAACGTCAACAACGTGCGGTAAGTAGTCGAGCATTTTGATGAGTACCCCCTGAGATAACCTTCGGCCGAGGTAGTGGTAATAATTCTTCTGAATTGACCAATCATTGTACAGACATTGATCAGACTGTCCCGTTCAGCGTTCCTACCCAAGGGTTGTTCCACCACTGAGGGAGTCAAATAAACGATACCGTTTGCTGAACTCATCCTCTAAGTTCAGCACGCGATATCTGACAACAGTGATAGAGGTAGAAATAGGAATTCGTCCGTACAGCTCAATCGATTAGTTCTTCGGGTGCAACACCACCGTGATCAAGCAGCTCTCCGTCGAAGGTAACCATGGTCGCATCAACGTCGTTCGCTAATGCGAGCAGCACACAATCCATTGTATAGAGGAGATTGTCTCGCTGTAATTCGTATGCTGCAATTTGGTCGCTGATTTCGGGCGCGTAAATATCTACGCTACTGTAGATATCCGATAACACCGCCTCGACTCGGTCTTGCTCAACGCGCTTTTTCTTCGTCATCACTGACCGAATCTCCATGAGATTTAGAATAGAGGTACAGAACTCGTGGTCTTCGTTGAGTAACTGTGTCGCAATCTCACCGCGACCAGGTTCATCAGTCAAACTAGCGATGAAGACGTTTGTATCGACGAAGACCTTCATTCTCTCTTTCGTTCATCACGTACTGCTTCGACCGAGTCAACGTCTACGTCCGCAAGTCGGCCCGAAAGCAGATCTCCGAGTCGTGGCCGAGGTTGGTCGTCGTCCGACGACTCATCAGTCCAATTCGGTGGTGTTGCGTAGCTACCCATTATCGGTAATTGCAGACGTGCGTGTAAATCGCTTTCTCTGTCTGAGAACTCGTTCCACCAGTCACATCAAGACTGACATCCGTCTGCTGAACTCACCCTCTGTCTGTGTCACACAGGTTCTATCAGGTTCTACGGCATTCAACAGTGCCTACTAATCACACCTGTTGTGATTTGTCTCGATGGACTCACCACCACAAACTCGTTTTATTCACTCACACTACCGTTGTCCACAGAGGAGCTTTCTTCAGTGCCGCTGCTAGAACGAGCGTCTGTACCCGCGGTGGGTGTCGACGACCTGTGGCGTGCGTCCGACTATCGACCGGTGATCACACGGTCGCTAGCGCCACCCCATCACAACGTCCGTGATCCCACTTCCACCCGCGGACTTCGGTGCCGTCTCCGCGAGTTCCGAGACAGCGTGCTCGGTGAAGATGACGCGTTTGGTCCCGCGGCGTTTCACGATCTTCACGCCCTCTTTGCCGAGGTCATCCAGAAAGTCCATGACACGACTGACGGTTTGGGTGTGGGGCGTTCGGCCTTCCTTTGCGTGGAGGACCGTGCGAATGGTACTTGCGTCGAGTGCGAAGCCTGCAGGGACGTTCGTGGCGTACTCTGTGAAACACACCAGAGACACACCTCACACCGAGTGAGTAGTGGTAGGAAAGGATGTCCCTCGTCAGTTTGGTTCTTGCTTCCCGCGATTCAGTGTCATCAATGTCTAACTGCGGGTAGATGGCATCGTCACTTACTGAGGGGAGACACACCTCACACCGAGTGACAAACCACCTGAAGAATATCCTGTTATGCTGCATCTGAGGCTGATACATCTGGGTTTGGCCTACATCTATCCGGACGCACTCACTCACTCGGTGTGTAGTGTGTCCATGAACAATATTTAATACTTAAATACTCTTGAAATCGTCGTTAACGTCTGAATATCGGTATTTAAAGGTACTCACTCGGTTTGAGCCCCGGCAGTATTAAGAGACATTACCGCATTGGTGAAACTAAGCATGGTTGATACTGATGACCGGTCGTCGCTTTTTGAGACCGGAGATATATTCTCAAATCGTGAACTTCTCCGGGTTGGCCACGTTCCTGAGCTTGACCGGGTAGTTGGTCGAGATCAAGAGATTGCTGCTGTCGGGGGGGCACTTGCACCAGCAACACGTGGCGGCCCACCAGAGACAACAATCATCTACGGAAAGACTGGAACCGGTAAGTCACTCGTGTCACGGTGCGTTACTCGAGAAGCACGCATCGAAGCCAAGTCGCACGACACGACACTTGCGTATGCGTATGTCGACTGTTCAGATTATCAGTCAGAGACGAAGGCAAGTAGAGAGATGGCTCGACAGTTGGTTGATACGCTGGGAGTTGACCGCAACGTCCCACGAATCGGTATCTCTGCGTCTGACTACCGGGACATTACGTGGGAGATTTTGAACGACTACGATGTCGACGCATTCGTTGTCATTCTCGATGAGATTGACAAACTCGACGATGATGAACTACTTCGCAGCCTCACACGTGCACGTGAGAGTGGGAAGGCAGCGTCTCACATCGGTGCAGTCTGTATCAGTAACAAGATCGAATATCGCGACCGACTGAACGAGCGCCTTGATTCGAGTCTCCAAGATAACGAGTTAGTTTTCGACCCGTATGACGCCACACAGATTCGTGCGATACTCGAACACCGTATTGACGCATTTGGTGACGGTGTATTGGCTGATGGTGTGGTTCCAAAAGTCGCAGCAATCGCAGCAAAAGAACACGGGGATGCGAGAAAGGCAGTTGACACACTATACGAGGCAGGTCGGCTCGCAGAGAAACAAAATCTTGAGACTGTGACGGCAGCTCACGTTGATGAGGCCGTCCACAAAGCAGAGGTAAACCGATTTGAACGCCTGATTACTGGATCGACACCTCATGTACAACATATACTTCGGGCGTTGGCACTGCTCACCGCCAAGAACCCTGGAAAGGGCGCATTCCGGACACATGACATCTACGATGCTTATTGTTCGCTTGCTTCAACAGAGGGAAGTTCGCCGCTTTCTGAAGATCGAGTATACAGACTGCTTAAAGAACAAGCCTTCCTTGGAATTACAGAGTCAAACCACACGGGCGGAGGACCTGGCGAAGGAAGCTATCTTGAACATCGTCTGCTTGGAGATCCGGAAGTGGTTGTTGAAGCGCTGAGTGAGTAACCCCCTGGCCTCCTCTTTTCTGATTCACTCGTTGTGAGGTGTGTCTGAGTAGGATTCTCCAATAGCTATGTAACACCACTGTTGGTCACTCGTTGCGAGGTGTGTCTGGCTAATTGCTCATATCACCTTGTTCGTGTATTAGTCACTCGGTGTGAGGTGTGTCTCCCTAAACGAATTATATCCTCACTCGTTACGAGGTGTGTCTGGCTGGTTGCTCACATCATCCTGTTCGTGTATTAGTCACTCGGTGTGAGGTGTGTCTCGTCTCAAAATCAGGACCTCCGCTCACTCTTCTCGCGGATCACTCACGAATTCAAAGAGCCGAGTCGGTTCGTGGACCAGTTTCACGTAGCCGCGAGCCTCAAGCACTTCGAGGCGATTATACACACTGTTGCGTGAGTAGCCAGTCTCGTCGACAAGATACCCCTTTGTCGCGATTCCCCACGGACTCTCGCCATCGCGTCCTTGCTTGAGCACGTCGAGAATTGCTTTGTCTGTCCCAGTGAGATTTGAGCCACTCATAGTCTCTACTCGACCAGCATATGCTATAAAGCATGGCATTACAAATATGCAATTTGACTGGGCATTATGCATAGTATTAAGTCGGTGAAGATCATAGTTGTAACTGAGAAGTACCGGGTTCGCCTTTCGCAGAAAGGCCACGTGCTAGAACACGTGACCGGTGGCTTCTCAGGTCAGAGAAAGCCAATGTCAACTACGCACACCGCGACACAAGAGCATACCGTATCGCTAGCCGGCCAACTCATCAACGCCCTCGCACGCTCGTTCACCCTTGGTATCGACACCGAGGGATTCACACACCACTACTTCCGTCCTGCCGACGCCGTCGTCGTCTTCGATGGTCGGACCCTCGATCACTACGAACCACTTGATGGCCGGCCGCTTCGCGAGTGGAAGGCATTCGTCTCCCAGAAGCGTGGGTGGGATTCGATGGGCCAACTTGCACACCTCGGGCTCCGAGTAGATACCGAGCGCAAGGAGACTCCCCGCGCATGAGTGTCCACGAAGAGCTACAGATGCATCTCACTCAGGCGCTGACGCGGACGACCGAGCCCGACGTGCAAGCGCATCTGCACGCCGCGTTGGAGTCCTGTCAGGAGTTGCCGACGACGCTCGTGGCGTGTCCTGCGTGTGGCACGGTGGGGCTGCCAGAACGGATTGAAATACACGACTGTCGACGTGGATAAATCGAGTCTCAAACGTTATCAGAGCAAACCTATATTTTAACGCGAAGCTACCATATTCTTGATTATTCTTTGAATATGATGGTTTGGTTGGACCTGTTGGAATCCTATAGTAGAATCTGGAAGTCTTTGCACCCTACGACGACGTAACCTGCTGCTATCCATCGCTTTTCACCCTTGCGTCAAGGAAGATGAGCAAATACTTCTGGAGATTACTATATTCTTCAGACGGACTCTCGTATCAACAGCCAATCAGTCGAGTTCTGCGAATGCACGAATCGGCATTGCAGCCGTCTGTGATGCCTTAATTGGGACCGCAAACAACCGGAAGGACTCTCCGTGGAGTGCGTCCAATCCGGTCAGATTCTCTACGATGAAGATCTCCTCGTCGAGCAAGCGCGAATGAGCAGGCCGTGACGGATTGCGGTGGTCATCGACATTGATCGTATCAACACCGACTAGACCCACGTTTTCGTCGATGAGTCTGTCGATCAGTGCATCTGAAATATACGGATACGACCGATACTGCTCTGTATCCCAATGCTCATCCCACCCGAAATTGAACAAGACTGCTCGGTTTGTGAGCTCTCGATCGCTGGGTACCACCTCAACACCGAGTTCATCATACGGTTCCAGTCCCCTGGCATCGACGACGACGCCGGGTAACACGAGTTCGTCAATATCCAGATCACCAATGTCACGACCGCTTGGGTAGCGATGATACGGCGAGTCCAAGTACGTGCCAATCGAGGTTTGAAACCTGATCTCTGTGATCTCGAATGCAGACTCTCCATTGTAGAATGATTCGGATTCGTCGTGGGTAAAAACGGCTCTATCTCTGCGGTATACTCAGTGACTGTTCCGTCTTCGGCTTCCATACGGAAGCCCGGCATCCCATCTTCGAACGAATGGCTGAGATCGACAAAGCTCATAGACGCACGAACGAGCGTCTCGAAGTAAATGGTAGAGGGTAGAACAGATGCTAGTGAGTACGCTCACGCTCAGTACTGGCTTGACTGGGTCACGATAAAACCGGCTCCGACACTGAACAGCGGCCGAATGAGTCGAAAGACACACCAAACCACTATCTGTATCCTTCCAACTCAAACCCCAAATCGTATATTTAGTCAACAAATATACTAGTATTGTATCTGACCATTCCTATTTTTAGACAGCAATCACTCACTTTTGGTCCTCACGGAAAATCCACACAACACGTTATTGTGGCCACCAGTGTTCCACAAGCGACGCTGTAGGTGGTGACGTTTGAACAAGCGCACCTTGGGTTATGTCCGACTCGTGGTGTACCGGACATATGGATGTTATACCTCTCGGCCCCGCTGTTGTCCACGCTGTCTCGTTACTGTTCGGCGTAACCCGTTCGACGACGCGGTCACACCGATGCGACGGACACAATCTCTAACTAAATGGACGTTCGACACTAATTGTGTTCTCAGTCCCTCCACTGTGGTTCGGCGTATCCCTCCAAACACCTCCCTTTCCCGTCGGTGTGCGCGAAACGCATGTGACCGGGCTCGTGGTGCTCGTCGGCCTCATCTTCGGCGGGATGTATCTGTACACTCGCTGGCGTCAGTTTCTTCGGTAGACACAGCCACGGACTGCGTTGCACCCTCTCGACGAACAATACTCACGTTGAGCCGACGGCCGAGTCAGAGAGTACAGTTCGTACGCTCTCCTCTCTGCTGTCTTGCGCTTTCAACGGCGAACGAAAGCATGCGAAATGCACTCTATCCGGTCCCACTTCGGCCATCGCGTTCTGAGTGAGAGAGTACATTTCGTATGCTTTCCACGTCGGCGTCTGCCGATTTTGGACACAGATGTGAGCATACGAAATGGACTCCGTTCTTCTCGTGATGACGACTATGTATAGATATTGTCCGTCGCCGAACTGGAACCCGAGTAAGAGAGTGTATTTCGTATGCTATCGTCTGCACCGTCTTGCGGTTTCAACCAAGAAAGAAAGCATGCGAAATGCACTCTATCCCGTCCTGATTAGGCCATCGCGTTCTACGTTAGAGAGTACATTTCGTATGCTTTCCTCAATATGAAGTGTTCTACGAGGGGTGGGTGTGGAGTTTTGAATGTATCGCGTTGTACAGGTCACCGCAGATGCGATGACGACATGACGGTTCCTCGGGGAGTACCGTTTCGAGTGTATCTCCACGACTTCGAGTGTATCTGATCTCGTGTCCTTCGCATCGGCCTCGGAGTCTCTGTTGCCGATTTCGTGTGTACCACTTCCTGAGACGCATCTAAACAGATGAAGTCGTGGGGGTCAGATTTTCGTCCCGGATTCTCAGAACGATTTCTTTGCAGTCTATTTCCTTCGTCTCCGGTATACGAACTGGTTCAGTTTACAGTTTGGTTGTCACCCCCCCCATCGCTTCATGTGTTCTTGTGGTTCGTCTCTATCCACAGCAGCGCTGCACTACCACCGGGATCTCCGTCTCGAACTGGCTTCGACTCGAAGATATTGGCATCTTGAACCCCTGTATGGCTGCTAAACAGATGAAGTGGTGGGGGTAGAACGATTACCAACTCCTCTCGGCTACCTGAACAGCCATGACCAACAATGTTGGAGACTCTCCCACCCCACCACTTCATCTGTTCTGATTATCTGCACTGTTTCTGTGTGGTTTGGGGCTCAATAGTTCGGGTGGTCGCTGGCTCTTAACCATCATTGTCAGTCGTAGACAGATCACACAGCATAGAACAGATGAAGCCACGGGGTTCATCACTTATATATTCGGAGAACAGATGAAACAGATGAACCGGTGGATATATGTGGTATACAGGTCTGCAACACGTATGGGATCCTTCGAGTTCTCACAATCAAATCAGATCTTCAAAAATCGGGATGTGCTACGTGAGGATTATACCCCCGAAGAACTCGTTGGCCGGGATGAAGAACTGAGTGAGTATCACTCCGCTCTCCAGCCGGTAATCAACAACGAACTCCCGTCGAACATCTTTCTGTACGGCAAGTCTGGTGTCGGGAAAACAGCCGCAACACGATTCTTACTGGATCGGCTCCAAGACGCCGCTCGATCGATTCACGACCTCGACTTGCACGCGGTACGGATCAACTGTGACGGACTCAACACGAGCTATCAAGTCGCCGTAACGATCATTAACCGTCTGCGTAGTCCGGAAAATCAGATTCCCATGACCGGCTATCCACAGTCGAAGGTGTACCAGTTCCTGTGGGAAGAACTCGATCAGTACGGGACCATACTCATCATCCTCGACGAGGTCGACCACGTCAACGACGACTCACTTCTGTATCAGATTCCGCGCGCACGAGACAACGGTTACGTCACGTCAGCGAAGATTGGGCTGATCGGTATTTCGAACGATCTGTCGTACCGAGAAGGGCTTTCGGCAAAGGTCCAATCGAGTCTGTGCGAAAAAGAGGTCTATTTCCCACCGTACGATGCGGGAGAACTCCGTAAAGTGCTCGAACAACGAACCCAAGTCGCCTTCCGTGAGGACGCTCTCTCGGAGGACGTCATCCCGCTTTGTGCCGCCTATGGTGCGAAGGATTCGGGTGACGCTCGACAGGCGATTAATCTCCTGTTGGAGGCGGGGGATATCGCACGGAACGAGAACGCACCACAGGTAACGAAACCGCACGTCGACCAAGCCAAACGAAAGCTCGAATCCGACCAAATCACGACTGGGGTGTCGAAGCTCACAGAGCACGCCCGACTGACGCTGTACGCACTTACGACGTTCGCCGCAGACGGTGAGACTCCAGTCACTTCACCGACAATCCGCGAACGCTACCTCGCACTCTGCAGTTCGAGTGGCATCGACCCGCTTTCACATCGGCAGATGCAAAGTCATCTCTCCGAGCTGAAGATGATGGGTGTCATTACGGGCAAAGAGCGGAATCTGGGTCGTCGCGGCGGAAAGAAGGTGCTGTACGGACTCAACTACGACCTTGGGTTAATTACGGAAACCCTCGCCGACACGATCGATGAAATCGGCGTCCACCGCTCGATTCAATCGTTCGCCAAGAACTGCTCGGAGCAGTAACCCACAGAACAGATGAAGTGACGGGGTGTGGGTGGTCATGGCTCTGTTCTGTCTCTCGAAAAAACAGATGAAGTGGTGGCGTGCCCCGGTCCTCAACTGCCGTCTCACGCGACGTCTGCCTTCATACCCGAAACCGGTGTTTGTTCGTCTCGTCTGCTTCTGCGATCGACGCCTGACTCCCATAGCCCACCGAGTGAGCTGTCCCACGGACGTTTATGACTCGGAAGCACACGACTGTGTATCAGCTCGACTCAGGTCTCTCAGCGGGTTCCATCTGCTCTGAAAGACAGTACTTTGTGTGTTTTTCCCTGACTGCATTGGCTTCGATTGGTCGACGAGTCACCCCATGCCGACATTGAAAGAACAGATGAAGTCATGGGGGGAGGGGGCTCGGCCTCCTCGATTATAGTAGCGTTTGCAACTGGTTACACATCCAATCGCACGACAGCATGCGATTGAGTGTGCATTGACTTGCAAACGCTACTGTAGTTCTCGACTGCGGTGTTCACTGGCTAGTTAGCGACGCGGCCCCGCTCGTACTGCTCGGCGTGGTCCGTTCGACGACCCGAGCGCGACGATACGATGGACACAACCACTAACTCAATTGACGCTCGATACTGCTAGCCGTGTCCGCGATCTCTCTCCTGTGGTCTGGGGTGGCCCTCCAAACACCTCCCTTCCGTATTGGTGTACCCGAAACGGACGTGACTGGACTCGTGGTGCTCGTCGGCCTCATCTTCGGCGGGATGTATCTGTATCTCCGCTTGCATCAGTATCTCCGGTAGGCACAACCGCGACCGTGTTGCGCCGCCCCCCGAAGAGTAATAAGTTGACCGACGGCTGAGTGAGAGAGTACATTTCGTATGCTCTCCTCTATGCTGTCTTGCGCTTCCAACTACGAACGAAAGCATACGAAATGTACTCTCACACTCGACGGTGTCGTGTGAGGTCTACGTACCGAAATGTCGATACTGGAGCGAAAAGAGCGTCAGCAGACGCAAAACAACATGCAGTAGAACAGTTACCACCGGTCGTCGATGGCGCGCTCGTACGCCGCCTCAGCTTGGTCGGCGACGCTATCCCAATCGTATTTTTCGGCGCGTTTCGTCGGCTCAGTCGGTGGCGTCTCTCCCGCGAGTGCTCGGTCTAACGACTCGGCGACTGAATCCACAGTCGGTTCGGCGAGATAGCCCGCGTCGCCGATGACTTCACTCGCCGCGGATTCGGGATGCTGGACGCCGATAACCGTACAGTCAGCGGCCATCGCTTCGGCGTAGGTGATGCCGAACCCTTCTCGTGTGGACGGCGAAGCGAACACGTCCGCGGCGCGCATCTGGCCCAACACGTCCTCGTACTCGTCGAGGAAGCCCAGCAGGCTCACGCGGTCGGCGTGGTCCAACTCACTCGCCTGTTGCTTGAGACGGTCGGACTCCGGGCCGTCACCGACGACGCCGAGCGTCACGTCGTCGTAGTCGTCGGCCACGCGGTCGAACGCATCGAGGAGGACGGAGACGTTCTTGTCGGCGATGAGTCGCCCGGCGAACAGCACGTCGAACGAGTCGCCGTCATCGGGGAGTGGAGCGTTCCGAACCTGGTCGACGTCGATGCCGTTCGGGACGACCTCGATGGTGTCTCTGTCGCGGCCGATATCGGCGAGGCGGTCGGCGTCTTTGTGGACTCGCGGTGCTTCCACGCCATCTGAATCGCCTCTCAGTAGTTGTCACACACTACTCTCGAAGTACCGTACTTATTCGTCTTCCACGGGGACGGGGAATTTGTAGTCGTACGCCATGAGCGTATTCGAGCGTCGGAGGTCGTCGAGGAACGTCCGTGCATCGTAGTCACGAAGACGAATATACAGACCAGAACCGTCCTCGATGCCTTTCTGTCTGACTGCGTAGTTGTCGTAGCCCAGTCGGTCGACCTCCGACTGGAGGTGTTCGACGCACGATTCGGGAAAGCCGTGGGTCGCAAAGGAAACGCGCGGTGCGCCGCTGTCACGGATTGAGCAGTTCCCGTCACCCCAGTACCAATGCAGGAGTGCTGTCTTGTCGAGGTGGAAGTCCTCCGGGACGATCTTTCGGTTGTTCTTTTCGTCCCTGACTTCGTACCACTCCTCGTACATTCGTTGGAGACGTGGTTGCGGTCGTGACGTGACTATCCACGAAGTGTAGTCTTCGTCGGTAAACTGATTCAGCCGAGTGAACGAGTTCGGCTGTGACTCTGGGAAGAATCCATCGGGAAGCTTCTCAATCAGCCGACGTGCGTGCCCTTCCGTGGTCGTCGAGAGTTGGAAGAAACACGCACCATCGTATCGAGAGTGTAAGCACCCGTCACCGAGTAATTCCCCCTGGATAACCGACACCTGAGATGGACTCAGTCCGATATCAGTAGTTTTCGGGAGTGAGATGGGACCGGCACCCGCTTTTTCAAGGTGGAATTGAATTGCGACTGGGGAGGTGTCGTATCGGTCCGCAAGCGTCTGGAGGGAACTCCGACGCTCGTACGCTTCGACCAGTTCCTCTCTTCGGTTCGCTAACTGCGTGTACGCCGGACCACCATTTCGCATTGTGACATCGTGGTCCTGTAGACGGCGGTGAATCGTCGGTGCAGAGACATCGAAGACCTCCGCAATCTCACGGAGCGACTGTCCCGCTTCATAGCGCTCAATGAGTTCGTCAACTCGCTCGTCGAGCCACTCGTACCGCATCCGTCAGGCCTCCACCGGAGACGTTTGGTAGTCGTAATTCTGTTCAACAGACTCTTGTCGATCTCTATCTGAATTGCTCATGCTTCGTCTTGGGCGAAGCACGGGGCGGTGTCTCCAGCACCGTCCTCTCCGTTGAGGCGACCCGTGCTTCTCGATAGATACTACGGACGGCGGCTATTTAGGAGTTTTGCTCAGCAAAATGCTTGGCAAACAGTTGGGTTGCGTGCTTGGTGAATTGCTGAGTATTATGCGTCCGGAGTCAGAACTGCGCGTCATACATGGTCAACGAACGCTACGAACCGAACGAACGGGAGGAAGTCGTCCTCGAGTTATTCAAGCAGGGTCGGCGTTCCGGTTCGCCGTGGGGTCGTGTTAATCCGCTCTATCTGCGTGAGCACTCTAACTTGGAGAAAGGGCAGGTCGAGTACGCGCTTCGAAATCTGACGAGTGCCGGCTGGATTACGCAATTGAATCGAGGAGGGTTGTATGAGTTGGTAGAAGATCCGCGAGAGTAAATCAAACATCAGTTCGAATCTTCTACAATAGGATACTCTTTTGACGACGACAGTAGACCAAATGGTATGACGCAACGGTCGGGAAGACGGATACTTCTCTGTTCAGATTATGTTCCACCAAGTGATGGTGGTGTCGAACAAGTAGTACAGAAACTAGCAGCTCATCTCGTTGACGAAGGATTTGAGGTAGGGATATTCACGCTAGATGATGGTAGCCGAGAATTCGATCTACAGAGTCGTCCTGAAATCTCGTTCTATACATCCTCAGCCATCGATTTGACGGATATCATTGGACTTCAAAGTATGTTCTCGGTTCCTGCATTGGCTAAGTTTAGACGTGTTATTCAGGAGTTTCAGCCAGATGTTGTGCATGCACACAATCGGTTCTTCTACACGTCAGTTCTAGCCGCTCTCCACTCACTATATTCAGACTACAAGTTAGTAACCACGCTCCACCTCGGTGATATTGGAATGATCTCTGGTGTTGGTGGCGCTGCAGCAAAAACCTTTGAGCAAACAATTAGTCGGTTCGTCATCTCGCAAAGCGACCAGGTAATCGGCGTTAGCGCTGCTGCAGAGTCAATTGCGCAGTCGTTGGGAGCAAAGCAGACAGCAGTCGTTCGTAATTCTGTTGATGTTGAGGACTTTTCGCCAACACCCACCAACGAAAAGTCTTTGTTGTATATTGGACGTCTGGTACGGAACAATGGTATTCAAGACTTGCTGACTGCTCTCCCAGGAATTCTTGATGCACACCCAGACGCTGTCGTGCATATAGTTGGTAGTGGCCCACTAGAGGAAGACGTTCGCGAATTTATTGAGTCGAATGGAATCTCTGATTCGGTTACCATCCACGGTTATGTCGAGGACATCTCTGAGATGTATAATCGTGCGAGCGTGTTCTGTAGACCTTCGTATTCCGAAGGTCTTCCATTGACTATGCTCGAGTCAATGGCATCTGGCGTACCTCCTGTTGTTACGGGAATTGCAGGAGTGCCAGAAGTTGTTGAAGACAACAAAACAGGTGTTCTCTTAAACCCAGGCGAACCGAAGGCTATTGAACAGAATATCAATGACTTATTTAACTGTCCAAAACGTCGAGAACGTCTCTCGAAAACTGCTCGTAAGTATGTTTCAGAGAACCTCACCTGGGAACAACGGACAAAAAGAGTGATGAATGTATACGATCTGGTATCTGGTAATGAATAGTCGAATATTGACTCCACGGTTACAATGTTCCATCTACTCAACGAGTGGTGTTAATGTATGAAAATCGTACATGTTTACGATGAACACTACCGTGTTAGTCCAGAGAAAGGGTCTGTCGCAAAAGTCATCTACAACTTAGCGACTACGCAGTCTCAGCTTGGTCATGACGTTACTGTAATTGAACGGAAGTGGTCGGGTCTTCCCAAGAATGAACAAAGAGAAGGAGTTAAATTTAAAAGGTTCTCTCTTTCCATTGGATCAGATACTGAGGGTGAAGAGATTCCATATAACCAAATAAAAAGCGCAATTGGCGTTTCAAAATTAGTGGTGGATCGGTTTGAACTTGCTCTAAAACTCAGAAGCCACTTTGGGAGAACAGATTATGATGTAATTCATTTCCACGTTCCATTCACAGCAAATATCCTTGTTCATATTTGTCCACAACTTCGAGATAAGATAGTTTATACAGCACACGTTGGTGAGGAAGATGTTAGATTCGGACTCTCTAAACAAGGACTCATTTCACGAGCTCTTGCAATGTTTTCGCCAGATCTTCATCTTATGAGACGAACCGCCGCCTCAAGTGTGTTAAATAAACGATTAGCAGCTCAGCTTCCTCTAGAGCAAATTGAAACGATCCCCAATGGCGTTGATATTTCAGAATACTCTCCAGAGAATTCTGACCTTGTTGATTTGAATGACCGATTTGGGATTGAATCACCATTTGCCCTCTTTGTTGGGACTCTTACACCTCGCAAAGGACCGGACGTTCTACTTGACGCTGTTTCAATCCTTGATCAGAAATATAACGTCAATCAGTTCAGCATTGTCATCGCTGGGAACCCAAATATCGAAGAGGACTTCTCAGCTCAGTTGAAGGAGCAAGCAGAAGCGCAAGATGTAACTGTTCACTTTCCAGGTTTCATTGAGTTAGAGGAATTAAAGGCGCTATACGCTAACTGCGAATTGTTTGCGTTACCCTCACATGAAGAGGGTTGGGGAATGGTGATCACAGAGGCCATGTCATCCGAGTCTCCTATTATCGCCACTAATGTCTCTGGAATACCTGAACAGGTAGTCGATGGGGAAAACGGCTTTCTTATTGAACCAGATAATAGCGAACAGCTCGCAGAGAAATTACAGGTGTTAATTGATGATCCAGACCTCCGAGAAGAAATGGGAAGTGTCAGCAGGTCATTCGCAGTAGAAAAATTCAGTTGGGAGTCTGTTTCAGAGAAGTACTTATCTATGTATAAATCAACCTCGCAATAATGAATTATAGTGTTCCACCAATTCTTCGCAAATAATGTCCCATGAAAGCTCTGATTCTACCTTTTCGTTGATTTTCCGCTCCATTTGTTGTTTTTTCTCTGGGTATTTAATCACATCTAGTATTGAACTTGCTAGTGCATCGGAATCATTTGGCGGAACCACATATCCTGTCTCACCGTTATCTACTACTTCTGGGAGCCCTCCTACATCTGTCACAACAACAGGAGTTCTGTACTCGTAAGCAATTGTTAAAACCCCACTCTGAGATCCACTCTTATAAGGCAAAACCACAACATCAGCTTGACGGAATAACTGTCCGACTTGGTTGTCTGGGATAAATTCGTCGTAGATTCTAACAGAGTCTAAAGAAACGACCTCATCTGAGAGGTATTTTTCAATGTCACCACCTCCAGCGATTGTTACGGTAGCTCGTGGACAATTCTCCATGATAGCTGGGATTGCTTCCCCAAAGACATCAATTCCCTTATAGTCTGCAATGAGTCCAAAGAACAAAATATTTAATTCATTTTTGTCTTTATCTTGTCTACTGTCAAATTGTCTATAATATCGGTATGTCCCATGGTCAAGAGCCTTGAGTTTATCCTCAGGAACCTTTTTTGACATTAGTACAGACTTTAGATATTCACCGTGCACAATGATGGAGTCGGCCACTGATCGCATATGGTGTTTTGACCAAGTGTACAGCTGAGTGCGATCATAAAATGTAACATCGTTTGTTTCTTCTGGTTCATGGTCTGTGAAAACTAGTGAATAGGATGTCAAAAACGGAAGAACAGGATTTAGCCAAAAGAAACCCTGCGTGATGTGAATCACGTCGGGGTCAATAGTCTTAATTTCTTTTAATAATCTATAATACGTTAATGGACTCAGACTTCTTAATAATGTTTCTTTGTTAGAAGATATTCCTACAGTTGAGATACTAATATCCTCGTTAAAGTAGTTCTCGTCAACGTTTCGCTCAGCTACTAATGCATCAACTTCATTTCCCAATTTGAGTAGTGAATTTGCGATTTCAGCTGCATATAGCGGCGTACCAGATAGGTGTATCAACAACACATGCATACCTATTGCAGTCATTGTCTACTATAAAGAGGCTTCCGGACATTAGCCTCTATTTTGAAAACCGTTATACTGAGTGGGTTTAGTTACTCAAATATCGTTGATTATATTGCTGCCTGTTTCTTTATTAGGCTACTACAATGACTACAGACATGAACTCAAGGATAACTGCCCCTCATGTTGTCGCGGTGGTATTAAACTGGAATAACTATGAAGATACTCGCCGATGCTTAGAATCCTTGCTGGGACAGAATTATTCGAATCTAGATGTCATTCTCGTCGATAATTCATCAACGGATAACTCAGGAGAACGTCTAGAACGTGAGTTTGAGAATGTAACCATTAAATATTCTGACAGTAATCAGGGTTTTGCCGGGGGTATGAATTTCGGTATTCAAACTGCAATCAGTGATTCAGCCGACTATATATGGTTGCTGAATAATGACGTCCACCTCCCAAGAAATACACTAAAAAACCTAATACCATTACTTGAATCAGATTCAAATATTGGAATATTATCACCAACAATTCAAACAGACTCGGCAGATCTTTGGTTCTTACAGGGTGTAGTTGACTGGGGCCTGTGTCGTGTTGACCATTCCCGACCTGATAGAGCAATTAATTCCTTACCGGACCTTCTTCCAAATCAATACATTCCAATGTGTGCTTCTTTGATCAGATCTGAAGTTTTTGAGGATGTTGGTCTTTTGCCAGAAGAATATTTCATGTACTTTGAGGATGTGGAATTCTGTACAGAGGTGAAAGAAGCAGGTTATGAATTATATACCTCAACAAACACCAAAATCACACATATTGGGTCTGCTAGTTCAGATGGAGATCTTAGTCCTCTACCAACGTACTACAACTTTCGAAATAGAATCCTCTTAGCTAGAAAATACTCTGATAAAGTGAGTTCCGCGTTTTGGCTTTATTATCTAGTCAGTATACTATATGGTATCACACGAAGACTGTACAACAGGGAGTTTAAATCAGCCGCGCCATTGTTTCTCGGAGTAACGGATGGAGTTAAAAATTCAGAAGGTCGCGGACCGTATCCAAAATGAACTTATTACAACTCACACAAACAACGATCTACCCACCCGAACAAGGTGGTGAACACCGCTCACACGGCTTGACTCTCGCATTCCAGCAGGAAAACCATCAAACAATTCGATACTGCGTTGGTGGCCTATTGAGTAACCACTCAATGTCGGGGGTCACGCGAGAATTGGATATCAATAAGAGGTATACAGAGATACGCCCACTAAACCCGATATATGACTTGCCGAGTATCCCTGCAACTTTATTCGATGTTCCAGGAACATTGGCTAAACAGGTTCTTCTGTTTTATCAGGCTCCAGAATTAAAATCATTGATTAAATGGTCAGACATAATACTTGCCGAGGGGCCACATCTCTCATCAGCTATCAGCCATTTGACTAGCGACTCTCCTGTAATATATTCAAGCCACAATGTCGAGATAGATCGATGGAGAGACGTCTCAGATTCGTCTGTGGGTGAATACTTCTTTGAGAGACTTGTGAAAAATGAGCGAGATGCGGTTGAAAATTGTGATGCAATTATTTGTGTGTCTGAAGCAGACAAGCAACGTTACAACGAACTTTTCTCACCTTCATCTCCAATCATCGTAATACCTAATGGAACATCAAGTGAAAATGTACATAGTGATTTTATTCAGAAGGGTACTGAGCGCTTTCGAGATTACTATGGAATTGACTCGGATGATCGTCTAGTAGTTTTTGTTGGAAGTGATTACGGACCGAATATTAGCGCGGTTGAATTCATAATTCAACTTTCGGAAAAGGCTAAAAATGAAAACGACCCTCTTCATTTTTTAGTTGCAGGAAATGTCTGTAGTCACTTTGATGAACAGCATTCGAATCTGACATTGGCTGGATTTGTTGAGGATATTGATGAACTGTATACGGCAGGGGATATAGCTTTGAACCCAATTACAGAGGGGGCAGGATCTAATATTAAGCTGATTGAATATCTATCAAACTCTGTACCAACCGTTACTACCCCATTTGGATCGAGAGGATTCGAATTGAGTGATGGTAATGAAGTATTCATTAGGAATCTTGATCAGTTTTATGAAACAATTCTTTCTCTTGAAGAGAAGCAGCTTCAGAAAATTAGTAAAAACGGTCGCAAAAAAGTCCGAGAGGAGTATACCTGGAAAAAATTATCTAGCTTACTACTTGAATCTCTGGATGATTTATAATGAGTCAGACTTTTTGTGAGTGTGTGGCAGGCGTGTCAATCCAAGTGGAATGTACAAATGTGGGAACCCCATTCATTTATATATACAGTGGGACAAATTGCTGACAACAATATTCGGATAATGATTCTATGAAACGAAACTGGACTAAAACAGTCGATGATTTCATATGGCGGAGAATCTGGAATCGACGTATAGGTATTTTTCTTTCATTTGTTTTTTTAATATTTGTTATTGGAACAATCAGTCTATACATTATTGGTCGCAGTTCACCAAACTTGGCAATCAATGGCTCATATACCGTTATCGGGTTATTGGTTGGACTCATATTCTCAATAGGCTATTCAATGCAAAGCCCGATATCTATTGACACCTTTGAAGATAATAGCTCAAGTAGACTTCCAAAACTTACTGGCATACTCCTCTCAGGGATTGTTGTTGGAAGTACAGTTGGAGTTTCTCGCGACGTTCTTTTACTTACATTACTTCCACTCAGTTCCTTCCTTATTGTTCTCCAGATTAGAAATGGTAACTCTATCAGTTGGTCTCTCCTACAAATTGTATTCTTCTTTATCGTGAACCCCCTTTCACGATTCCTAAGCACAGGATACTTCTTCGGGAATGGAGATCTCCTGGTTCATACACCAAACATTCAGAGAGTCATGCAAACAGGAACAACAGGGCCTTATTTAGTGTTATATCAGCAGTATCCTGGTTACTTCTTCGAGATGGCATCTGTCGGTCATATTCTGGGCGTGACTGGATATTCAGCTCTTCAACTAACGGGTTCCACTATTTATGGTATTGGTGTTTTACTTGCATATGTATTAGCAACTAGATTATCTCAAAACCGACTATTTGGAATTTCAGTTGCGCTTGCGTTTTTATCTATCCGACAGTTCTATTGGTATGCAAACTATCACTTCCCCCAGGCATATGCTGTAATTTTAATACTACTATTCTTTACTGCTGCGAGAATCCAGAAAGAATTGGCTCTTCAGTCTAACTCCCAAATACAGTCTAAGCTATTTGGCTCTATGCTAGTAGCCATTTTGCTCTCTGTGATGTACATTCACCACCTTGGTGTTCTTGTTAGTCTCGTTCTTTTAGCGTTCCTCCTCATCACAGATCTGCTTACAGCTTGGTCAGCAGCTACCTACCGAAGTGCTACAGTTCTAGGATGGGGTTACGCAGCCTTGCTATTGATTATGGGGCTGTCAAGGTGGACAACTACCGGGTCAGGGTTTTTGTTTCCACTATCTGACTACGCTTTCCTACTACTCGGGATTGGCGGTGCGTCATTATTCTTTTCTGATGGTGGTTCCGCAGGTAGCGCCCTAACAGAAGTAGGTTCAGCAACACTCTCATCAGGTATTGTCGCAACAACGGTCTATCCTCCGTTTGTCTATTTTGTTGTACTCGTTAGCATATTAACACTATCGGGGGTTGTATTATTAATAAAATACAGGGATTTTTCCGATTCCCTCCCATATATACTGACTGGAATCATTATATCCCCATTTATCCTTCCAACACCTCTTTCACTCAAATCGATCGATCGATTAAGGCTGGTTCTCATACTTTCACTAATATTTTTTATAGGATGTGGCCTGTTCGGGCTTATTCAACTCAGCCGTTCGAAGAGTCGCTCGCTGCGCATTCCCGGCACACTACTGATTGTCTGTCTAATTGTGGCAGCACCACTGGCAAGTAGTACTGTTACCTTGATGGGACCAGTTCAATCACAGTCCCAATTTAGTGCTACAGAGTACAGCCAAATAGAGGCCACGACAGAATTTGTTGCTGACTCAAATGTTCATACTGATTGGCTCACTGGCGTTACAATGAACCACTTTCGTCAAGACGACTTTGACTATAGTGGAATAAATGTTAGTGAAAGCAATGTGTCATTTGCGTCAGGTTCGCTCGTATATCGAAACAGTTGGTCAGATTACCGTGTGTCGTACAGAGAATCAAACACAAAACTATTTAGCAGATTTGTCATTTCTCAAGAATATTTGGACAGTCTCAAACTAAAAAGTGACAAAATATACGCATCAGGAGGTGTGGGAGTACTACAGAACAGGTATAACAATTCGATATCAAATTGAATGAAAGGTTGAACCGGCACCGTCTAGTTAAGGCATGAACAGGTCGAAGAGCTAGTTTCCTATGCTACTCTCAGACCGGCTCACAGAGAGTTTAGACACTGCGCTTGAATGGTGGCAGCGGGAGCGGGCGGCGACACCCGTTAGGGCGTTCACCGTCCGACTCCAATGCTGTCGGTCTTTCGCTCAGAGACAGAAGCGATTCTCCGGCTCCTCGGCGTAGAACGTTCGTTCCAGGCAATCTTTCAGTAGGTACACCGACTGGCTGACAGCGTCTCAGACCCGCCGAAGGCGCAGCCGAGGCGGGTCGCGGTCGACGAGATTGCTGTCAAATCAACTGCGAGCGGTCTTGGCTGTACGCTGCAATAGACCCCGACACAAAAGTGATTCTCGACGTCGTACTGTTCAAGTGTCATGGAACTAATCCGGCCGCTGCATCTCTCACGGAGTCTGTGAGAAACACGACTGTTCAGAGATAGTGTTTCTGGCAGATGCCTTCGGATATCGGACTGCTTTCTCTCGATTAAGGCTGAACGACCGAGTCGACTACACAGACCGAAACCTAATTGCGAAGTGGTTTCACACGTTCAAAACGAGAGTCGACCGTTTCCACAATTCATGGGTAGGCAGTCGGTTGAGCGTCCACCAATGACTTGCAGAGTTTGTTCAATATTATGATTTTTAATGACCGCATCAATCGCTCAACGGTCGAACGCCAGCTCAGGAGGTTAACTAGACAGTACCATCGAACCCAGATGGATATTATAACTGAAGGTCGTTAAAGAAATCTATTTTGAAAGTAACTGATTCTGTGTTAGTTTCAAACGCAAATGCAGTAACCAATTGAGGAAACCATGCGATACTACTCAACGTACCCCAAATCTTGAAGACGTGACGTGACGCTATTATCTTGATTAAACCCTACCAAATGCTCACCAATTCTTTCTTGATCTATCGAATCGGACGAGATAAATGAATTTACGGCCGCGTCCAACTCCTCAATCAGATCTGAGTTAGATATATTAACGACCTCATCTGGATCCTCTTTGAGATCATATAACTCCGTTTCGTATTTACCATGAGAACCATACCGGCGGATGAACTTCCACCGTTCGTTTCTATATCCGACATATGTTTCACCTATCCGTGGAGCGTGATTAATAATAAACGGCTCATCGTCCTCAAACGAACCTCTCCACTGTGTTGGTGGTTCAGAATCGATTGCGTCCAAAAACATGATCGGAATATCTACATGTCGAATCAGCTTTTTCTGATCACTTCTAGTGGGTCCACGATACAGAAATGGAACCTTTACCACTTCATCATAGAGCTGAGCATGTCCCCAGACATCATGATCAAACCCTTCACCATGATCTCCCGTCATAATTGTATGCGCATCATTTGGAATAAAATCAAATAAACTTTCCAAAAAGTTGTCAAAGTAGTCAACACAGTGGTAATATAGATCTTTGTACGAATCTTGGTATTTTTCATCTGGTTTACGCGAATCAGACCACTCATGATTTAGCGTTTGTAAGCTTTTAATAGGTCCTGTTTGAAGGACACGCTTCAAACCTGGTAAGTATGGAGAATGAAGATCCATAAAATGCAACCACAAGAACCGTGGAGAGTCTGAATTTCTCCACCAAGTTCCCGCTCTGTTTAGGAGATCTGGAGCAGGGACCCGACTTTTCATGCTAAACAACCGAACTATATTCTCAACTATATTTCCGCTCTTAAACTCATCTGTAGGAGACAATCCATCATTCCAGAAGGTATCAAACTCATCTCTCCACTTCGAGAGGTAGGGATTAGATGCAACAAATCCTCCTGTATTATATCCTAGTTCACTTAGCACGGACGGGAGTGTGCGGCAACTGCCTTTAACTGCACCAGTCTCATCATACACTTCTGGATAGTATTGACTTGCAAAGATGGCAGGGAAAACACCATTAGTCGCTGCCCCCTGTGCAATCGCAAAGTCTTGAGATAATGTTGATGACTGTACTGAGTCCATCCGTGTTAATGTATCCGGGCGCCAGCAATCTACTGTAATAAGAACGATATCATCTCTAGTCATAGCCATGTAGTATTCTGCACGTCTAATAAATTCTGTCTATATTGATCTGTTGGAATCCGTCAACGATGGAGAGAGTACTCTCCGCATGGGTTTTTTGATAGATCTTTATATTGGTTCGGTCTAGTTAGTGTCCTCAACTGGTGTTTGTCCATCACGCGATTGATGTGGTCGGTAGATATAATAGTATTGCGCAAATTGTATGAGCTATTCGCAGATACTTCCGTGACTGCCCATCCACAAATCATGGAAGTGGTCGACCCCCATTTTGAGAGTATGAAACACCTTTCGATAAGATTTCGCTCAACGTAGTTAAACCGGGCGCTCAAACCTAATGTTGTCCAAACAACTCGATATCGAGAATCAATTTTGTCTCAAAGCCCATTGCGGCGTACAACCAAGACCACTCGCCATGGTTTTGACAGCAGTCCATCGACCTGCAACCTGCTTCGGCTTCGCTTCAGGCAGGTTGCAGGCCGCTGTCAGCCCCGCCGTACCCAGTTCCAAACAGAGTTTGATGAGAGCATTCAACGCCGAGAAAGCGAAGAATCTGTTTTGTTTCTCTAAGTGAACAGCCGGTTGCGTGGGGCTGGACGGCGAACACCATGACGGGTGTCGCGTCCGCTCACACCGAGTTTCTAATAAATCCACCCCAAAGCACTCGCTGGGCAGGTCTGCGAGCGTCATTCCAATTAACTCAACGACCAGCTCGCTTCTCAAACCGGCGTAACTAGAGAGTCCCACTATTGGAATAGACCCATCATGGGGGTTGTATAGGTCAGGTCAGGTTTCTTTTTAGTGTTTGTTCGAACTCATCTGTCGCGTCCTCCCACGTGTAGCTCTTCACTTTTTTGTGCCCCTCTTGTTGTAGTCTTTTCCGTTGTTCCTCATTTTCTATTAACTCAGAGACTGCATTAATCAACGCACTACTGTCTCGAGGAGGGACTACAGATGCAGTTACTCCATCTTCAGCATAGTCTGGTACTCCACCGACGTTTGTAGCTACAACCGCACATTTACAAGCCATCGCTTCCAAAGGTGGCAGTTGACAACCCTCAACCCAACTTGGAATCACAAAGATATCCGAATTAGAGTATAGATGCCGCAACTCATCATCTGAAATGTTTGGATGCTGGTTAACATGCTCCGAATAGGATTCATTTTTCATCTTTTCACCATACGTGTGAATTTCAACGTCATACGAGTCCCCAATGGCCTGTATGAGTTCTTTTGCCTCCCTCTCGCCTTTCCAAGGAATATTTCTTGATGGGATTAGTATAGATGTTTTTGAGCTTTCGCCAGTACTATCTGGATAAAACAACGAATGATTCACGCTATTAGTAATAACTCCCGCTGTGTTCTGATCAAATTTTGTTTCTATTAGTTCTTCTAGCCAAGAGGATATCGTTATCTTCCTTAACGGGAGTTGATAAGAACGATCTACTAACTCTTTTTGTTTTTTTGCCTTTGAATTTAGGGGCGTAACTTCGTACATCTCAATCGGATAAGATGATGCATCATCTGTCAACGAAGATACGACCTCCCACGTTTGGTCGCTATTCCAGGTATCCCATATCTCGTAATGCTGAATAAAATGCATTTTTGTGCCCTTACAATCATCAAAGGCAGCGACAGTATAGGCCGTTTGCCATGCCGTCGCGATCGTTATATCTGCATCTGGCACTCTATGTTGGAAAAATCTAATTATATCGGGGGATAATGTCGGAATTTGCCGTACATCAGCCTCAATATCGAACCAATCAACGCCATTGGGCGTTAACCACCGTCGAAGTGTTTTGGACGCCTGGTTTATTCGTGCACGTACTGACGTCCACGTTTCAGACATAGCTGACGGGACTGTGGGATATAATATCGTTACTGTGTGCCCGCGGCTGGTAAGTCTGTTTGCGTATTCGAAGACGACTCTATTGCCACCAGATAATCCTATCCCAGGTAATACAAAATTGATCTTCATCAATTCTCCCCAACGACATTATTATAATGTTTGAAAATTGACGATCGGAGTGACGGAGATAGTAGAATAGTCGCCATATAAAGAACTGTTCCAAGAGCAATAACCACCAGGAGTTCAATAATTGAATTCACAGTAACCAACCATCGGATTGGAACCAATAAAAATGTCATGCACAGTGCAGCGAGAACGCACCAAAGTAATTCCGCGTAGGGTATCTTTATCGAGATGATTTTTGACAAATACAGAAAGTGAAGTATTAGACCACTAAAAAGGGAGGCCACCATAGTTGCAATAGCAGCACCAGTAATTCCAAAGCTTGAAACTAATATTATATTTAGGATGAGGTTTAGAATCACACCAAATGCGGTCGCACGAGCTGCGAGGTCTGGTCTATCAAGCGCCTGGAGTGACCTCCCAAAGACAACTTGTGCGGCTTCCGTAACTTGGTCAAACATTAAGATAATGAGTGCGAGCCATGCTATCTCATATTCAACTCCGAAGACTAGACCTAGAATCTCCTTCGAGAACAACACAGTTCCAAAAAATGAAGGGATCACCAATATTAGTGATGGAGTGAGAACTTGTGGGATAACATCCTTAATTCGGTTCTTCGCACCTTCACCACTCCATTCACTAAACTGAGGGAAAACTGCAGTTGCGATCGAACGACTCAGAAGGATCACAACGGTTGTAATCCGCCATGCAACTTCATAAGCACCGACATGCGCTTGTGTGAGGAATAGCCCAATGATTGCTACATCCATCCAACTGTAAAAATACCCGCCTACTGACGAAATAGCATTGTATTTACCATAATTAAACAGCGAGCTAGCATGACCACGGGAGGGGTATTGAGGTATGACAGAGATTTTAAAACATCCCCAAGAAAATACTAAAAATAACCCCGCTAATAATCCATAAATTAATGCTCGCGCCCCGAGTCCTTGAGAGACTAGCATTCCACCGACACCCAACCAAGTTGCCTGACGTACTACTTCTAGAACCGCTGTTTCACCGACTCGAAGCTCACCTTTTAACACAACAATAGTAAGTTGTGATGCTTCCTGGAGGATAAGAGCGATTGCAAGGAGAGCAGCAACTTCAGCACCAAGATAATTGTTAATCCATGGTCGAAATACAAATATACCAGCTACAATGATCATAACTGGGGGTATCTTCAGAAGAATTGCGCTTGATAAATACCTACCTTGTGACTCACCTTCACTAATTCGTTTTTCAACTGCACCACGGAGACCAAAGTCAGCAGGAATCGCGACCATCCCGAGTAAAGCCTGAAAAAGAAAAAACACACCCATTGAAGACGGGCCTAGAACTCGAGCGAAATAAGCAATTCCAAGGAATTGTAGCGCTGACCCAGTAATACTTCCCGAGAATATCTTAAGACTTGAACGTAATAAATTCATATTTCTTCATCTCTTTCTGGATTTACCTTTCAACGTTATAAGCAAATTGATTAGGTGCCGGAATTTATTAGTGATGATCGAGATTTCCGTCACGCATAGAAGCTTTGCAGTCTCATGTGCCGAACATCAGCCGCCAGAGATAAGACTACAAGGGAAGATCTGAAAATAAATGGCTCACATCCACGACGTCGAAGTTCGCGACCTCCAAGTCAACGCCGACCAGCGCGGCCATTTGGTCGAAGTGTTCCGTAGCGACTGGGACGAATACGAAATCGACCCGGAGATGTCCTACTACTCGATGACGTACCCCGGAGTCGTGCGAGCTTGGCATCGCCATCTTGAGGGCCAGATCGACCACTTCGTCTGTCCGAAGGGTCGAATCACGGTGGGCATCTACGACGACCGCGAGGACTCGCCCACGCAGGGCGAACTCGACACGTTCGTCATCGGCGAACACAACCAGCAAGTCATCCGCATTCCCGGTGACTGCTGGCACGGATTCAAGGCCATCGGCGACGAGCCGTCGTTGCTCATCAACTACCCGACGAACCTCTACGACTACGAAGACCCTGACGAAGAGCGAATTCCTTATGACGACGACCGCATCCCATACGACTGGAACGCGGAAATCCACGGCTGACGCTACTCAGCGTATCCAAGATCAGACAACTGCTTTTGCACGTCGTCAGATAGCTCAACAGACGAACCGGTAGCGCGTTCTCGTGGGACGTAGTTCATCAGACGAGATTTAATCTCTGGGTCATCAATTTGCTCACCAGTTTCAAAGTCAATGAGAACCGAGCTATCTGTTGTTGGGACATAGATGAGATGCTCAGTCCCCTCAGTAACGCTAATTTGGTTTGGTCCGTAGGCGATCTCTTGAGAAAGTAACGCAGTCTCTCCAGTTGAAGATTCTTGCAACGGTTCTCCGTCAAACTCAACGTTTACCGTGGCATCCATCTCCGAGAGAATTGTCGGGACGATGTCTGTTGAACTCCGACGTGTCGTAGATCCAGAAATCGATTCAAGGTTGGTTATGATTGGAACTTCGAGAACTGGAGGGACAAGCGCATGACCATGACCTACACCGCTAATTCCACGAGAGTCCTCGAAATGTTCTTCTTCGAATGATTTGTATTCCCAGAACTCTTCGCCGTGGTCGCTTGTCACGACAAGAATTGTATCCTCAAGTTCAGCTAGTTCATCAAGAACACGCTCAACCTCTTCGTCGACGTAGCGAAGAAGCGTATCGTACAGTAGTCCTCTTGCTGAACGGTAGCGTTCGAATTCATCGTTCTGAATATCTCCAGAAGTGAAGCGCCAACGGTCGATCCCGTCAACCTCCGGTATCTCCTCGAAATACTCGGTTGGGGGGTCGTGTAAGGGCTCATGGAGATCTCCCAATTGTGCATAGCCAAACTTTGGGCCAGATGTGGTATTCCACCATTGCTGAATGTCTGAAAGAACATCTTCAGCATCTGCATCATGGCGTCGTTTTACAGATTTAAACCGACCCTCCATGGGGATTGCTGCGGTGCCGACCGCAGTAATAAATCGAGTTTCGTATCCCACCGAATCAAGCAACTCTGCAAGTGTAGGAACATCATCTTGAATACCGTTCGGTGGATTACTCAGGTCCTGGTTTCTGGAGGAGTCATCTGGGTATGCTGCACCATGGTTGTGTGGGTGAAGTCCTGTAAGAATAGAGGGAACAGAGCTGAATGTCCACGGTGCTGCAGCAATTGCTGGTGTGTAGGATGTTAGTGAGTCCAGAAATGGAGTTGTTTTGCGATGGTATCCAGACACTGAGAGTCTATCATCCCGAAGACAGTCAATCGTGATGACGAGGATGTTCTTTTTATCATCCACGTCAACCATCGAAGAACTGCCACCGCCTCGCAACTCGTACGCCATTCGACTTCGTAACTGTCGAACTTTTTCGAGACCAACGCTCCCAATCTCTTTAATCATTGAGAGCCCGTTTCTGGGGAAGATTTATAAGATTTTGCTACAGCTAATTTTACCAATTAGTTCGAGCAAGCGAACCATACTTGAGTCAGTATGATAACATCACAGACACAATCATGAAAGGCGTACTTCTCTCAGGAGGCACGGGCTCCCGTCTCCGACCCATTACCCACACCGGGCCGAAGCAACTTGTCCCGGTCGCGAATAAACCCGTCCTCGAATACGCGGTCGAGGACCTCAAAGAAGCGGGAATCACCGAAATCGGCGTCATTCTCGGCCACAAGGGCCGCGAAGAAATCCAGGACCTCCTTGGCGATGGTTCGGACTACGGCGTCGAAATTACCTACATCGTCCAGGGTAACCCCCTCGGCCTCGCCCACGCGGCAGGCTGTGCGAAGGACTTCGTCGGCGACGACGACTTCGTGATGTACCTCGGCGACAACATCCTCAAAGAGGGCGTCGTCGACCTCGTCGAGAGCTTCGAGTCGGGCGACTTCGGTGCCGGCATCGCGCTCCAGGAAGTCGAGAACCCACAGCAGTTCGGGATTGCGGACGTCGACGACCAGGGCAACGTCACCCAACTCATCGAGAAGCCGGACGAGCCACCGACGAATCTGGCCCTCATCGGGATGTACGTCTTTTCGCCCGCGGTCTTCGACGCCATCGAGCAACTCGAACCCTCGTGGCGGGGCGAACTCGAAATCACGGACGCGATTCAGTCACTTCTCGAAGACGGCTACGCCATCGACTCGCACGTCGTCGAGGGCTGGTGGAAAGATACCGGTAAGCCCGAAGACATCCTCGAGGCGAACCAACTCGTCCTCGAAGACAAGTCGCTCAAAAAGCGGGGCACCGTCAGCGACGATGCGACCGTCGACGGCCGTATCGAACTCGCGGAGTCGGCGACCATCGAAGACGGCGCAGTCGTCCGTGGCCCGGTCTCCATCGCGGATGGCGCGGTCATCAAGGAAGGAACCTACGTCGGTCCGTACACGTCCGTCGGTCCGAACTCGACACTCGAAGGCGTCCACATCGAGAACTCGGTCGTCATCGGTGAGTCGAGCATCAACACCTCCGGCCGCATCGTCGATAGCCTTCTCGGCAAGGGCGCAAACATCGGGAGCGCGGACGACTTCCTCCCGGAGGGTCGTCGCCTCGTCGTTGGCGAAAACTCCCAGCTGAAACTCTAACCATGCACATCATCACCCACGCCTGCACGCAGTGCGGAACCGTCGTCTCCGCGAACGAACTCGAATCGAACCGCGTGATGAAGTGCCCCGGACTGGGCTGTGAGAACGTCCTCCGCTTCACGGACCTCGACCAGGCCGACCAGGAGCACTTCCTCGACAACAAAGCCAGCTACGAACTGTAGTTGTAGTCGCTGAACGCGGCCTCGAGCGCCGCGAGGTCGGCGTCCAACGTCGGCTGGGGTCGACCGAGTTCTCGTTCGAGTTTCGCCACATCGAGACACGAGCGCTGCGGCCTCGCCGCCGGGCGCTCGAGGTCGGACATGACCGACGACTCGATGAGCGTCGCGTCGCCACCAATTACCTCACAGATCTCCTCACCGAACTCGTAGGGCGTGACGGCCGACTGACTGGCGACGTGGTACGTTCCCGACACACCGGCATCGAGTAGTTCCAGCGTCGTCGCGGCGACGTTGCCGGCCCGACTGGGGGTCATCGTCTGGTCGGTAAACAGCGGGACCGTGTCACCAGCGGCGAGCGTCGAGGCGACCCACTGGGGGAAGCCGACAAGGTTGCCCGTGTCACCACGTGCGCCGTAGACGAACGACAGGCGGAGAACGAGCGCATCGGTATTCACGTCGCGAACCGCGTGCTCGCCGGCGAGCTTCGAACGGCCATACTCCTGAATCGGCGCTGTCTCGGCATCCTCCTCGTAGAACCCGTCTGTCTCGCCGTCGAAGACGTAGTCCGTGGAGTAGTGAACGAACGGAATCTCGCGGTCGTCACACACGGCGGCGAGGTCACCCGGCGCGGTCCCGTTCACGGCAGTCGCCAACTCGGGATTCGACTCACAGCCGTCCACGTCAGTGTAGGCGGCGCAGTTGATGACGACATCAACGTCGTCGTACCTATCGAGCAACGCTACGACCCGTTCGGTATCTGTGATATCGACCTGGTGGAGGGGACAGTCAAACACAGGTCTTTCAGAATGATACCCACCGACGACCTCGTGGCCCTGCTCGCGGAGCGTCCGAACGACGACACTCCCGAGCAAGCCGTTAGCGCCGGTGACGAATGCGTACATATGCTCGTTGTGTCGATGAAAATGTAAATATATGCCGCCTCTGTGGGTGACATATGGACGTACTCGTTACTGGTGGTGCCGGATTTATCGGGTCTAACTTCGTCCGATATCTCCTCGAACGCGGCGATGATTCCGTCACGACGCTTGACGCGCTCACTTATGCCGGGTCGCGTGACAATCTTGCTGGCTATCTCGACCATCCGAAGCATCGATTCGTCGAAGGCGACATTCGCGACCGCGATCTCATCGCTGACCTCGTCGCCGATGTCGACGTCATCGTGAACTTTGCGGCGGAGTCGCACGTCGACCGTTCCATCGGCGGGGCCGAGCCGTTCGTCTCGACGAACGTTCAGGGAACCCAGACGCTCCTCGACGCCGCCCTCGACGCGGATATCGACCGCTTCCTCCAGATTTCGACCGACGAGGTGTACGGCGAGATCCACGAGGGGAAGTTCACAGAGGACGACCCGCTTACTCCTCGAAATCCCTACTCGGCGACGAAAGCCGGTGCGGACCTGCTCGTCCAGAGCTACCGGGAGACCCACGACCTACCGACGCTCATCACGCGGACTTGCAACAACTTCGGTCCGCGCCAGCACCCGGAGAAACTCATTCCGAAGTTCATCCAGCGCGCCGCGAACGGCGAGACGCTTCCGGTCTACGGCGACGGCTCGAACGTTCGCGAGTGGATTTACGTCGAAGACAACTGCGCCGCACTCGATGTCGTCCTCCGAGAGGGCGATATCGGAGAGGTATACAACATCGGAAGCGGCGTCGAACTGTCGAACCTCGAAACGACGGAGAAGATTCTCGAAGCCGTTGGCGGGTCTGAAGACCAAATCGAGTTCGTCGAAGACCGCGCGGGGCATGACCAGCGCTACGCCATCGACGCGACGAAGACGAAGGCTCTCGGCTGGGAACCCACGTGGTGCTTCGAAGACGGCCTCGACGCCTGCGTCGACTACTACCTCCGCGACGAGGAATAGATGGCTGACCAGCGCAACCAGGCGGATGACCCGGACGCATGGATTCCCGACGACGAGTGGGAGACAATCGTCGCGAATGTCCCGCTCGTCTCTGTCGACCTCGTGATCCGCCATGAGGGTGGCGTCGTCCTCGGCCTCCGTGAAAATGACCCCGCACGCGGCGAGTGGTTCGTTCCTGGTGGGACCGTGTTCAAAAATGAGACGCTGACGGATGCGGTCCACCGCGTCGCCGACAAGGAGTTAGGCGTTGACGTGACTATCCAGTCACGGCTTGGTACGTTCGAACACTTTTACGACACTTCGGAGGTCGATGGCGTTGATTCGAAACACTACCTTGCGACTGTGTTCGAGGTGACACTTGACGACGACAACCTCGAGATGGACGCCCAACACAGCAAACTGGAGGTCTTCGAACCGCCGTACGGAAATCTCCACCCGTACGTCGAGCGATACCTCCTGGCGCTCGAGTAAGGACAGCAGAAACAACGCGCCTTCAGTATTCGAGGGGAACGTCGCGAGAGAAGAGGTGCCTGGTTACTCGCTGAGGGAACCCAACAGGAACGATCCGAACATCATCTGCAACCCCACCACGACGGCCACGGTCGCGACGACGTCGGCGACGGCAAGCGGGAGGGAACTGAACCCGCTCGTGACCCACGTGTACGCTAAGAACCCACCGTAGGCAAGTCCGCCGAGCAGCACGAACGTCCCAAGCGTCGCACCCTTCTCGAGCGACAACCGCTGTGTGAACCACGTCGTAAATGGGTCCGACGCGCCGCGAACCGGGTCCGACGACACAGTCGCAAACGCCCCAAACAGCATCAACTGGAAGCCGGCGAGGACGAACAAACCGCCGCCAATGCCGGTGTGAATCCCGAACGAGGCGCCGCCGATCTCGATCCCCGTCCACGCCAACACCAGCGCCAACACGCCAACGACAGACAACCCGAACCCGGGTGCCGAAAACAGATACCCCGGTGCATTCACGAGCATGAACCGAACGTGTCGCCAGCCGTCGGGGAAGCTCTCCAGATTGGCCTCGCCCTCGCGGGGATGATACGTAATCGGCTTCTCTTCGATCTCGAGGTCCTTCGCGCCGGCCTCCATAATCATCTCGCTGGCGAACTCCATGCCCGTCGACGAACACTCCATGGTCTCCCAGGCGTCTCGAGTAAACACGCGCATCCCACTATGCGCGTCACTCACGCCAGCGCCGTAGAAGACGTTCAGGAATTTCGTCAACAGTGGATTCCCGACGTGTTCGTGTAGCGGCGGCATCGACCCGGGGAGAATCTCACCTTCCAGCCGCGAGCCCATGGCCATGTCGGCCTCGCCCGACCGAACGAGATTCAACAGCTTGGGAAGCTCCTCGAAGTCGTAGGTGCAGTCGGCGTCGCCCATGGCGATGTAGTCGCCGCGGACGCGCTCGAAGGCGTACAGATACGCGTAGCCGTAGCCCTTGCCGTCGGGTTCGATGACAATCGCCCCGTTCTCTGCCGCAATCTCGGGCGTGCGGTCGGTCGAGCTGTCCGCGACGACGACCTCGCCGTAAATCTGCATGTCTTCGAGGGCGGCTTTGACCCACTCGATACACTGGGCGATGCCGCCTTCTTCGTTGAGGGTGGGCATCACGACCGAGAGGGTGGGCGTAATGTCGCTGTCCGCGGACAGGAGTAGCTCGTCACCGCTCAGGTGGATGTCCGAGGCGGACTGCCCGTTCGTCGCTCCCTCCTGTGGAGCGTCTACGGGGGATTCTGGTTGGGGTTTCGTACTCATTTACTGGATTCCTCCGTGTCACTATGGGGTGTGTCTGCGAGAGGCGACAAGCGTACACACTCCGAGTTGACGCGTACTATCAGATAGACGAAAGCACACGTATAAAGAATTTGGCCTCTCTCTGTCTGAGGGTGTGTTAGGTATTACAGGCCCTCTAGAGTGTTCTGATGGGCTACTTGTGTGGTCGTAATTCACGGGAGGGCGGCCGCCGCTCGGAGAGATGTAACGAACATATCGGTGTTAGAACAACGCTGTGAACTGTCTCGTGTCCTGAGACGCGCGTTCGATTCAATAAAAAAGGTGACGGCGCGTGGTTACTGCGGTGCGGTCTGTGAGTGCAGGGTGGCAGAGCTCGATCCGGATTCCGAGGTCCAGACGACGCGGATGGACTCGCCTTCCCAGACGTCGTCCCCGGCCGCGTCCTTCTCGACCGTGGCGGAACTACCGGCCTCGACGTCGTCCGGGAACTCGCTACTGAACGAGTAATCATCGGTCGTGTCGGCGGCGACGCCGGTTCCGTCGACGGTCACGGTGAGGCGGTCCGCCGAGATGCTGGTCCCGGATTCGTGCGTGATGACGAGCTGAGCGGCGGTGTTGCTGTCAGACACGTCGTTTGCGAAGTCGAAACTGAAACTCGCTTGCGGGGACGTTTCGCTGACCTGGTCGCCGAGGCCGAGGACGAACGTGCCGATGACGGCCGCGAGGATGACGGTAATCGCGACCATCAGAATCACGCCGATGACCGGCGAGACGGCGGAGTCGTCGTTGAAGAGGTTTGTGAGTTGCATTGGAATTTCCTACGCCCGGACGGGCGGCTGGCAATCAGTGGGTGAAAACAGTCGAAACGCGGCATCGGGTACGATGCCTGTCGACTGCATGCGAGCCGCCTGTGGGGGCTTACCCACTCGTTCGCCGGGGATGCTATTAAAGCTAGATTGTGTGACTGTCACATAGTACGGACAGTCCTTCCCAGTGGTCTGTTCGCAACGGCCGCGGAGCTACGACTGATTCTGATTCGCCACCGAGCCGACTCGCGTCGAGACAGCCATCTCTGGCGGACCACGACTGTGAGCGCGAACACGCGAATACAGAAATAGTCAGATATAACAACATCACACTAAGCTGGTGAAATTGGAAATCGAATGGATCGTGACCTCTACAAAAATATACAAGCTCGAAATTCAATGCGGAAAAAGAGAGATAATCAATTTATATTGGAGAATATTATTTATAAAAATAGTCTATTCGAAAACCCGACAACGCAGACGAACGAGATTTTCATCAGAAATAAAACTATATTTGAAATATCTCGTCTCTGGATACTATACTTCGGACTGCCGAGACGACTGGTTCCCCAACGCGAGGCGAATCGACGGTGGGTTCGGCTACTCGTCTCTAAGCGAGTCCTCGAGTATGCGGAACCGGTGGCGAGAAGAACGTCAGTCGGCGTCGTTCTGTTCGGCTCGGTCGGTCAGGTCGTCCCACGCACAGAGCTGAAGCGCATTTCGGAGATGAAAGTTCTTCTCGTCGGGGTCGTCCGTTTCGAGCGCTTTGTGGAGGTGGACTCTGGTCTGTTCGAGGAACGTCGACTCACTCATCGGTTTGGGTACAACTCGCGTCAGCCGTTCGCACCGCAGGAACCGACCGGGTACCGCGATAGGTGGACTCGTTCATGCCAGTCATCATGTCTTCTATCTAATCTGAGGCTGAAAAGTGTTTCTAGGCGGGCTACCGCTCGTGCGCTGTCGTTTCGGCGTTTCAGCTCGGAAGCTGTTGATGACAGTCTTCGCACACGCCACGGAGAAAAGGCGGGTCTCGGTCGCGCGAATGTCTCTCGTCGACAGACGCTCGGTTCGCGTCGCGGAGCGCGTCTCTGAGGGTTCTTAGTCGCGGGCGAACCCGACTTGGTAGTAGTCGGGCGTTTCGGGGCAGTCTTTTTCCTTCCGCGTCCAGCGGTAGGTGCTGTCGGTGTCGATGCTGTTGTCCCGCGTGTAGATGCGAAGCAGTTCCCCTTCGAGCGGGCCGCTCTCGTATTTGAAGTTCCACCACGGGAACGGGAGCGCGCCGCCTTTGCCCGGGGGGAACCGCCCGCCTTGGCCCTCACACCGGAACGGGAGCGAGTCGTCGCGACAGGAACCGTACTGCGTCTGGTTCTCGCACGATTCGGCTTCGAGGATGACGAACGACTCGTCCGGATAGTACTCGTCTTCCTTGACGATCGCTTGGCCGCCTTTGCCGTTGGCGGCGGCTGTCCCGGAGGCGAGCAAGAGCGCGCCCGTTCCGGCCGACGCTTGCAACACCCGTCGGCGTGTGACCCCGCCGCGAGAGTCAGACGTTGCCCGGTCGTCCGCCGATTCGTCCGGAGAATTTGACAGTGGCATTGTGCTGTCCACTCTGACGACGTTAATCAAGATTCCGTCAGACAACTGTTCGTCGACTGTCGTGTCGTCCTCGACGCTAAGTTTATAATTATTGTTGATGTAGTATAACGGAGGGGAACAGACAGATGTACAACCGACACGGGCCGGTACCTGACGACGACCAACCGACGCAAGGAGTGATCCAACCCGCAGAGATCGACGCGACCGAGCGGTACGTCTGTAGTCTGATCGGCCTCGGCGCCATGGCTGGGGTCCTGCTTCTGTTTTACCCGCTTTTGCTCGCGGTTACGCGACCATTCCAGCAGTTGTCGATTACCGCCCTCGTCTTCGTCCTCGTAACCGTCTGGTTGCTCGTCTGGCTGGGGACAGAACTGGTCTGGGAGTGGCAAACCGGCCGACTCTTCCCCTGAGACGTCTTTCGGACGTATCCCCATCCGGACGGTGAGACAGCGGAGAAATATCAAATAATAGTGACTTTCACGCCCCGTCCGCTGGACTCCACGCCTAGGTATTAGGTTGCCCTAAAAACCGATGCATTTTTATTTATTTAGGCGAGCCTAAAGTTTGCATGACATCGAAACTCGGCCCGAAGAACGGCGTATTAGTTGGATTAGTGACGGTTGTTTGTTTACTCACGGTCGGAAGTGCCGTGGGTGGTGCGGCGGCGTCGCCCGCGCATACCGCAGTAACCGGGGTGAGCGTGTCCGACGACGACCCCGAAACCGGCGACCGTATCATAATAACCCCGACAATTAGTCATTCCAGCTCGGGGAGCGGCAGTTTCGAAGTCACGGAGGTGACGGTTGTGGATAGCTCCGGAACGAAACACAGTGAGGCGAACCAAATCGGCGTGCTCGGTGCTGGCGACACCGCCGAAGTGCCGGTGAGCGCGCGCTTCGCCACCGCCGGTGACAAGCGACTGACCGTACACGTCCGCGGTCGCTATTACGACTCCGACGGTGCGACGTCGGAAATCGTCCACCTCAAGCATCCGGTGTTCGTCACGGTCTCGGAGCCGAGCACGTCGACGACGGTTCCGCCCCGCGTCCAAATCGAGACTCACAACGCGGTCGCCGAAACTGATACCACCGTCACCGTCACGGTGTCGAACGGCGACGACGCGGCGCTGACGGACCTATCGCTTCGACTCGATTCGGTTACCGGAGAGATGCAGGCCCAGACCGCGCTCACCCCGGTCCTCGCCGCGGAGAACTCGACGACCTACGAGTTCACGGTCGAACCGTCGGCGGCGGGCGAGACCGCGCTCAAGGCGACGCTCCGCTACAACGACGGCGAAACCGTCGAAGCGTTCGACACCATGCAGGTCGAGTCGATTCGGGACGACGTGTCGGTCTACGCGACCGCCTTCGAAGAGAACGACTCGGTCTCCGTTCGGTATCGCGTCACCAACCACGGGAACGCCCCCATCGACAACGTCGTCATCTCGGGCGCGTCGAACCAGTCGGAGTTGCCGACGACCTCGCTTCAGTCGGTCGACGCCGCGACCTCGGAGACGGTCGTCGTCGATGTCAACGGCTGGCCGTCGGACACCGCAACGGTCGCCGCGACGTACGACGTCGGCGAGGCGTCCGGCCGGGCGACGCAGTCGGTCCAGTTCGATTCGTCGGCAAGCGCCTCGGGCACGAACGCACTCACGGTTGACCTCGGTAGTGCGAACCCCTCGAACTCGTCGACGTTCCTGCTTAGCGGCTTCTTCGGTGGCCTCGTGGTGACTGCGCTCCTGTTCACCGGCCGTCGTTGGTTTAGAAACGACTGAGCACCCGTAACCGATTGTTGTCCGTCCCCGCCGCCGTTTTCTGACGGCTCTCGTCTCTCACCTCCCCGAGTGACTACCGTCCGTGCCTGACGAGCGTCTGCACTCGCCCCGTCGTAGCGATAGCGCGGGTCCGTTCTCGGCGGCGTTCGCCGTCTCGCCGAGCGGCCCTCAGACGTAAATCCGGTCGGCGAGGAGCTGTTGAATCTCGCGGTACAGGTGCTCACCGTCGACCGAGTCGGTCGTCGCTTGCCGAAACAGCACCCCAGCGACGAACGTGAGGATGTGTTCGCTCGTTCGCTCCGGGTTTACGGGCTTGAAATCCCCCTGTTCGATTCCTTCTTCGATCGTCTCCGCGAGCCGTCGTTTAACCCTGTTTTCCGACTCGGTAAAAATCGAGCGGTAGTCCGGGTTCGAAATCGACTGCGTTCGCAGTTCGACGTACGTCTTCGCGAGCTGTGTCAGCTCGGTCTCCGGCTGGCAACTCACCGACGGCGCGGCGACGAACAGGGTCAGAAACCGTTCGAGCTCTTCGCGCGGTGTCGTGTCCTCCTGTTCGAATATCTTCGCGAGGAACCGTCGATGCACGACGTCTAAGAGTTCCGCCAGTAACGACTCCTTGTTGTCGTAGTAATGGTAGATGACCGACTTGCTAATGCCGACTCGGTCGGCGATTCGCGAGATAGATATCTCACTGTAACCGGACTCGAGTAATATCTGATGCGTCGCTTCGAGAATGGCCTGTTGTGTCTGATGTCGATCTGCGTCTGCTGAATCCGAGAAGTAAGTCATGAATTCTGGGGTCGTCAGCGCGAGGGTTATAGCGTAGATAGTGTCGAACCGTACTTAACGATGTCTTTAGCTGGGGTCGTCCGCATCCGCGACTGCCTGGAGCGCGGTCAGTCGCTCGGGCGGGGCGACCCCGCCGAGGACGACTAACACGCTGAGGGCGTCCGCATCCGGCCGCGGGTCGTCGCCGTTGCGAACCTCCAGACTCCCGGTCTGGTCTTCGAGCCAGCCCTGGTTCTGGCTTATCGCGTCGCGGTTGAGCCACGCCGGCCGTCCGGTAATCACGAGCAACCCCCTCGATGCCGTCTCGATATCGCAGGGGAGCGTCAGCTGTCCGCGGACGGCCTCTCGCGTCTGCGTCGTGATTCGGTTCAGCGAGTCGATCTGGTCGACCGACTCTGTGTCGTCGCCGACGAGTCGCTTGAGACGCCCGCGAACGCTCGTGTCGCGGGGCGGGAGCGGGCGTTCGGAATAGCCGAGCGTCGCGAGCCCACCGCCGCGGAGCGTGTTCATGATCTCGGAGGCGTCGACGACGCTCGCACCGACGTCGTCGGCGGTCGTGACCTCGCCCGCCGCGAACAGCGTGCCGAGGCGGCGCGCGAGTTCCGCGTCGAGCGTGTCGTACTGCTCTTCGGATACCGGCTCCTCTTTGACCCACGAGGCGGTGTCGAACCCGAAGACGTGGTCCGTGGCCGACACGAGTTGCCGGAGCGACCGCAGGGTGTTCGAAGCGCACTGCGGGTCAGTTGTCGACGTCGAGAAGCTGGCGACGCCGTACACCGGCTGGTCGTACAGCTCGGAGAGTTGTTCGGCGATGACTGCGGCAGTCGGCCCGCCGGTCCCGCCACCGAGGCCGGCGCAGACGACGAAGGCGTCGCTCGCCGCAATCGGTGCACTGTCGGTCGGTTCGAGGAGCTGTCGGTGTGCGTCCTTGGCGGCCGCGACGCCACCGGCGGCGTCGCCGTCGAAGCCGTGTCCCTCGGTTTCGGCCGTGCCGAACAGCACGCGCGCGTCCTCGGGGATCAGCGCCAGGTCGTCGAGGTCTGCCGCGGTCGTATCACACGCCGCCGCGCCGACGACGAAATCCGCCTTCAGCTGACGCTCGTAGCGAAGTAGTTGCTCGACGACGTTCCCCCCCGCCTTCCCTGCCCCGAAGCAGAACACGTTCATTGATGGTCTGCTCTGCTACTCACCGGGCGAAAAAAATCCCGATATCCCGCGGCTGAGCGCACGGGCGTTGTTGGGGGGAGTCGGTGCGTCCCGGCCGGCGTTTTGCCCGCCGTGGCCGCGCGTCTCGACCGTGCGGGGTGAACCCCCGCCCCGCGTTTCACCGAGGGATGGCCGGCAGACTCACACCGAACCGCCCGCGCCGTCCGGGCCGCTCGCCGGCTCGGTCGTCTCCGCGTTCTCGCCGTGGACGAGGCGCGCCCAGACGACGAGCGCCGGCGGCAAGACGACGAGCGAGGCCACGTACGAGTACAGAATCGAGAGCCCGGTCAGGAGTCCGAACTGGCCGAGAATCGGCGTAATCGCGATGACGAGAACGCCGATTCCAGTCACCGTCGTCAGCATACTGCCGGTCAGCGCGCCACCGGTCCCGCGCACCGAGTCGGTCAGCGCGACGAAGACGTCCGTGCCCTCGTCGTACTCCTCGGCGAACCGGTGGACGAGGTGCGCCGAGTAGTCGATTCCGAGGCCGATACCGATAGACAGGATCGTCCCGGTCATCACGTTGAACGGGATGTCGAGATACCGCATCGTCGCGGCGATAGCGGCGACAGTCACGACGATCGGGACCAGATTCACGACGCCGAGCGAGGGCCGGCCTTCGAGCAGGGCATAGATGATGATGAGGAAGACCGCGGAGCCGCCGAGCGCGAGCACGAGGCTGATGAACGCCGACTGCGCGATGACGTCCGAGACGGCCTTCAGAATGACGACGTTGCCGGTGGCCGTCGCCTCGACGCGGTAGCGGTCCGCGACCGCGCGCGTGTCTTCGGTCACGTCGGCCTGACTGGCGTCGGACTCGACCGCGTACTCGACGCGCGCGGAGGTGTAATCGTCGGTGATGTAGTTGAGCGCCTGACCGCGCGCAGGCGAGTCGAGGAGCGCGTCGTAGATCTGCTTGAGGTTGTCGTCGGGGATGCCGTCCGCGTCGCGGTCGTTCCGAGCGACGAGCGCCGCGAACTCGGGGTCCCGCTCCGCGTAGCTCTGGATGACGGTGATGATACTCGTCTCCCGCGCGTGGCCGTCGTCGACGACGAAGCTGTCGGGGGGGCTGTTCCCGGCCCGCCAGATGGACTCTAAGGTACCACCGTCCGTGAGCGAGCCCTCCACGTACACCGTCGTGACATCTTCTTCACCCGTCTGGAAGTTGTCCTCCAGGAAGTTCGTGGTCTCCGTCACCGTGTAGTCACGCGGTTGCAGTTGTTGGGGGAACAGTTCGAGATACTCCGGGTTGTCCTCCGGCGGGAGGAACGAATCCTGCGTGAAGCGACTATCGACGCCCGACCCGTAGTACCCCATCCACGCGGTACTCACGACCAGCATGACGAGGAACGCCTTCGGGGCGATACGAGCGATGTGAATCCCGACGGGGAGGACCTTCCCGAGGACCGTGTCTTCTGCACCGAGTGGCTCGGACCCGAATTCGGGGAAGCCAACCCGCTCTCGGAGGCTGTCCAGATACACCTTCGCCGCCGGCAGGAAGATGCCGAAGATGAGGAAGGTGAACACGATGCCGACGGCCGCGACGATACCGAAGTCCCGAATCGGCCCGAGGTCGCTCGACGCGTTGGCCGCGAAGCCGATTACGGTCGTTCCCGTCACGATAGTGAACGCGACGAGAAGCTGGTCAGTCGCCGTCCGCATCGACTCGTGGATGCCGAAGCCCTCGGTCCGCTCTTCGCGGTAGCGGTTGATGGCGTGGATACCGAAGTCGATACCGACCGCGAGGAGGAGCGGCGGCACCGCGATCAGCATCTGCGAGAACGCGATTCCCGCGAGGCCCATAAACCCGAACGTCCAGAGGACGGCCATCGCGAGGGAGACGACCCCGATCAGGAGGTCGATCGGGTCGCGGTAGGCGAACACCAAGAAGAACAGAATCAGAACGACCGCCGCGGGAACGACGAGCGCGAGGGAGTCGCCGATCACTGAGTTGAACTCTTCGGAGAGGATTCCGCTCCCGAAGACCCGGATATCCCCGCCGACGGAGCCGACGATGAACTCGGCGTGACGTTGGATCTCCGTCAGCGGGCTGTCACCGCCCGTCCCCGCCGAGTCGGACACTTCTCCGCTAAGCGAGTGAGTGACGATACCGATCGTCGCGGACGCGGACGCGGAACGTACGTTGAAGTCCTCGCTCAGACTCGCCCGAATCGCGGGGTTCTGTTCGACGGCGACTTGGACTGCGCGGTCGATCTCCGTCGGCGTCGCCTGTTCGACGGCGTCGATCTCTTCAGCGAGCGTCGTGGCCGATGGGTCTATGACTCTGGCGACGGCCCGGGCGACGCTCGTCGTCTGTACGACCGACAGCTCGGGATTCGCTTGCAACCGCTGTTGCGCCCTGAGCATCCGAAGTAGCTCGGGCTTCGACAGGACGTTCGTCCCCGATTGGATGAGCTGTGTCGTGCCGGTGTCTTCTTCGAACGTCACCCGCTCGAAGTTGTCGTTGACCTCTTCGAACGCCTGATACGCGGGGACGTCTTCAGTAAACTGACTGGTTCCAGACGAGGTTCCAGACTGTCCGAGCCCGGCGGAAAACCCCGCCGAAAGCAGTAGGAACGCGAGGAGTACTGTCTTCGGCTGGTCGACTATCCAACCGTCGACAACGTCGATGTAGTGCTGGTAATCGATCTGGAAGTCCATTAGTTACTCGTCCGTGTTGAAGCGCCGCCAGCCGAACACACCGAGCACGCCGATAACGACGACCGCGCCGACGATCAGCCCGATCGGGAGGCCGCCGCCCTGTGACTCGATTACTTCGATGGGCACGGTGTACGTTTGCGACACTTCCGTGTCTCCGTCCGGCATCTCGTACTGGAAGTCGAAGGAGACCGGATAGCGCTTCGGCAACGCGCCGGCCCCGGCGCTCAGCGCAATGGTGAACTCTTCGGATTCGCCCGGCTGGAGTTCGCCGATGATGCCCTCGTCGTTGTCACTACTGAGGGGGTCGCGGACGAACGCCTTCGCTTCGATGTTTCTGAGTGGCTCCTCACCGTTGTTGGTGACCCGCACGCGGAGTGCGGTGTCACTGCCTGCTTCGATCGTGTCGTTGACCACCTCGACGACGAAGCGGTCCCGGTGCGGCGCGATTTCGGCGTTGGTCGTGAGCCCGTCGCTGACTCGGATGTTCCCACGGCTGTTGCGGTACTCCACCGTGAGGTTGAGCTGTTGGACGTTCGCGCTCGCGGCGTCGCTAACGCCGACCTCGTACTCGAACGTGGCACTGTCGCCCGGTTCGAGGTCCGGGAGCGCGTATTCGGACGTCTCGACGTTGATGTTCGGGTTGCTCGACCTGAGCCGGAGCACGGGGTCGTCGACGCGTTTCGGCCCGTTGTTGACGACCGTCCCCGAGACCGTTCCGTCCGCGCCGACACGGAGGTTCGTAGAGACGTTTTCGAGGGCGAAGCTCTGTTCTTCAGCGGGGGTGACGCCGATGTTCATCGTTCGCGACGTTCGAGCGATGCCGTCCGTATCGGTGTAGTCGACGTCGAGATTAACGGTGTAGCCGCGAACCGTTGCGTCTTCGGCGAGCGAAACGGTGTAATTGACCGTCCGACGCTCGCCGACGGCCCAGCGGCCGACCTGCGCGGTCGAACTCGCCGAGGCCGTCCCGAACACGAGTTCGTCGCTCCGCGAGGTCGCCGTGACGCTCGCTTCGGTCGCGGCGCGGGTGCCGGTGTTTTCGATCGTCACGGAGAGGTCGCCAGTGTTCCCGACCTGCGCGGTCGACGACGTCTCGACGACTTCGAACCGTGGCTGATCGCGGACGCGAACCGTCACGTAGTGGGTTCTCGTTCGCGTGTTGTCCGTGTACTCGGCACCCGACGGGTCGTAATCGACGAGTCGGGTGTACGTGTACGACACCTCGATCGGAATCCGATACGTTCCGGGGGTCGCATTCTCGGAGACCGTGATATCGATCGGCGCAAGGTCGACAGTGCCCGTCGCGACGTTTCCGGCCCCGATAGTGCCGGTGTTAATGTCGATTGGCGCGCTTCCAGACATCGCTTCGACCGTGACGCCGCGGGCGGTCGTCACGCGGCTCTCGTAGCGCTCCGGGCCCGATTGGTCGATCTGGCCGTTGTTTCGGAGTGTGAGCCTGAGCTCCGACTGCGTTCCGGGCTCGAACTCGCTCGTCGAGGTGAACACGTCGATATCGGGCGACCCGTACACCTGCCCCGAACTCGCGGTCTGGGCGACGACGGGGGTGACCATCGAAGTAGTTAGCACGGAAACGAGACAGAGCGCAAGTAGCGTAGAACGAACTGTGTCCCTGTACATCAGTACGTTTCAGACGTGTGATGGAGGGAAGTGATTTGACAAGACGCTCGGAGTAAAACCTGTGTATACATCTCTACTAACAGTAGCGACACACAACTAATATCTTTTGTGGACACCGGTCGGTGAATCAACAAGAAACCCCTCGTTTGACGGGGTCAATCACGTCAAACGGGCGGTTATCGGGGACCCGTACTGACCGATGACAGAACCCAAACGAAAAACTGGACTCTCAACTGACCTGTGGGCCGCCTGCAGGCGTTTGAGGATGGTGACTGTGACAGAAAGTACTTACTGCCGGACCAGATAGTCAGGGGTATGTGTCCACGGACCCGCTCGATACGAACATTATCTGTTATTTTCTTGTTGATTCTCGGCCTCACGGCGATTCCCGGCGGTGCAATCGCGGTGTCTGCGTCGGAATCGACAGACGAGTCGGTGCGGTTCGCGGACGCCCAACGGATCGAACAGCAAGGCGACTTCGTAAAGCGCACGCTCGTCCTCAACAACACCGACGAAGCCAGACTCCAGATCGCATCTGCGGAAGGTGACTTCTCGGCGACCGTCTCGGCGACCGACGGCTCCGGCGACGGCGCTGTCACCGTGGTGTTCGACACGCGAAACGCAAACGACCCCGACGCCGCCTTCCGCGCGGCGGACGCAAACGACACTGTCTCGGTCCTCACTCGGCCGAGCGCGACCGCCCCGGAGACGCTCCCGACCGGACGGTACAACGTCATCGCCTCCGCCGGCCAGACCCGGATTGCGGACCGTCTCTGGATTGAGCCCCCATCGGTCCGGGGGAGCGCGGTGTGTTCGGTACCGGCCACTCAGCAACCCGATACCATCGACTGTACCGATAGATCACGCGAGGGTGGGTCCCCCGTCGTTGCCGTCGGCGACGACGCGGTCGTGCAGTACCGTGTGAGTGGGCTCGAAAGCTCCGTTCAACGCCCCGCTCCCGGCACGCGGTCGGTGTTCGCGCGTAACGCGTCCACGGGCGCGCACACGACACACGTTGTACAGTGGTCGCCAGAGAGTGACGCTCGTACGGGCCAAACGCTTCGGATTACCTACCGCGGGGGTCCGTCTCCCTCGCTGCACAGCTCACAGCTGGTCGACCACATTGGGATTGATACGGATGCCGACGGTGAGATCGACCGGTCGCTCAGAACCGCCGTCAATCGGTATCAGGTCACGTCTACTGGCGGGCTGACAGTCGCGTTCGACGAACCGATAACAGTCGCGGACAACGAGACACTGCTGTTCGAATACCACGTCGTCAACCCCCGTACGGAAGGCGTAAGCGATGCTTCGGTATCGTTCGGAGGCGAGACCATCCACAGTAGTCTCGAATACGCACCGAATGGTCTCGGTAACGTGGGTCCCGGTGTCGACCTCCGGGTTGAGAGCTCCGAGATGGATCTCATCTCCCCACAGACGGTGTTCGATGTCGCATACGATGCGGAGACCGACAGCCTCAACGTCGTCGCTGACTCCGCCCGCTTGGAAACCGGGACGTACAACGTGACGGTCGCAATCGACAGCGATATCCACGCCGACGGCGAGCAAGTCGTACTGACTGAAGCGTTCACGGTCGCCGAACCGTCGGTAGATGACCTCTCGGCCACCATGTCCGACACGAAGCTTAACGTCTCGGCACGGACCAACCTCGCCCCACAGACCAAGATGGATATCGATCTCACGATGTCGCAGGAAGGAACCACGTATTTCTCGCGGTGCCTGACGACGGTCGGCAAGAACGGCGTCGTCACTTGTAGCTTCGCTCCGCCAGGAACCGGCTCTGCGAACGTCTCGATTAGCTACAACGACACGGTCGTCGCGGGACCGGAAGAAATCGAAATCGAGTCGAACGTGACCACTCGCGGGTGACGCTCTTCCACGCGGTACTGCCGTCGGCTCGCGACTGAAGCTGTGGTCTGTCCGTGGATTCTCGGTCTGACTCGTCTCGGCGGTCGTGGTCTCTTTTCTTGCGTCTCGTGGACCTGTCGAGGGTGAGGCTGCCGTCGTCGTCACGACCGCTCTTGTCGTGTCGTTGTCGGTGGTCGGATTAGTTCGATGCTCGGTGGCGGTCGGGTTCTCGGTCGTCTGCTCCGAGAGTGTTGGCCGGAACCGTCCGCTGACTCTGACTGTATTGTTGCGTGCGGGCGGGCCCGCGTCCGGACGCCAAGTGGAAGACGAAAACGGGGACAGCGACCAAACATGCAATAGAAACAGAAAGCATTTACCAAGGCCGCTTATATCGTTCTACCGTACCCCTGCCCATCCCCCGCTAGTAGGGATCCGCGTTATAGCGAACTGCGCGGAAAATACTGGCGCTACAAGTACACTATGACAAAGCTCAAAGATCAAACGCGTGCGATACTTCTCGCCACGCTGATGGTAACTTCCGTCTTTGCGGGAGCCATCGCGTTCACGGGAAGTGCCGCCGCGGAGCGTGGAAATCTCGACGCTGACAACGAAACGTTCAACAAGACAATTGCATCCGGCGACCGCGTCTTCCTCGGTGAGGAAATTGACACGGACGCCGGCCTCGGTGCTTCGGAGCCGCTTCTGACGGGTGTCTCGGGCAACGCGGAAGGTATCCCCCTTGACCTTACCTCGCCCATCCCGCAGAGTTCGGAGAACCAGCCGCTTGGTACGTACTCCGCTGACGGCAACAGTGGTTCGGCCAACGTCACGCTGCTGGCGCCGCGCATCACCGACAGCGAAATCGTGACGGCCTCCGGTGGCGACGTCACCGGCTCCGCCATCAGCTCGGACGACGCTGACGAACTCTACGTCAACGCGAACTACAACTACGAGTCCGCCGAGAAGGTCACGGTGACCGTCGAAGATCCGAGCGGAACGGACATCACCAACGAGGTCCTGACCAGCTCCAGCGACATCATCAACGACAGCACGGTTGACTCGCAGAACGGTGCCCAGATCGACATGTCCGGTCAGGACGCTGGCGAGTACACGATCATCCTCGAAGGCGCTGAAGACCTTGACTTCGGTGACGCTTCTGAGACGATGACCCTCACGATCTCGTCGCAGGACGAGGTCGGCCTCGAACTCGACAGCGAATCCGTGACGCAGGGTACTGACGTTCAGTACACCGTCACGAACGGCATCGACGGCAACGAGCACGTTGTCGCTATCGACCTCTCCGACCTCCGGAACGACGCCACGACGGAACAGGCCAAGGCGGTCTTCCGTAACATCGGCGACACCTCGGAAGTCGGCATCGCGAACAGCAGCGCTACGAACGCGAGCGGCTCCGCCACGGGCCCGACCGTTGAGACTGCTGACATCGCGTACGCAGTCGTCGAAATCGACGGCGCCAGTGCAGTTGGCGGCGTTGAAACGCAGTACCTCGACGACAGCGACGTCGACATCGAAGTCTACGACGCTGGTGTGAGCGCGACTGCAGCAGTCGATCAGGACGCGACGAACGACATTACGCTCACCGTCGAAGAAGGCGGTGCATCCCTTTCGAGCCCGACCGGTCAGTACGTCGTTGGCTCGGAAGTCGACATTAACGGTACGGCTACCAGCTCCGACAGCGTCGCAATCTACGTCCGCGACGATGGCGACTGGCAGCTCCTCGAAATCGGTGGCAACAACGAAATTAACGTTGACTCCGACGACACGTTCGAAGAGGAAGACGTTGCGCTCTCGGGCCTCGGCGGCGACGGTAGCAGTATCCTGTCGCTGACGGGTACCTACCGCATCGGTGTCATCGACGCGTCGGACGCTGACGTTGGCGGCGACGGTTCCGTCGACGACTCGCTTACGACGTCCGAATTCACCAGCGGTGTGAGTAGCAGTAACTCGCTCCGTGTGACCGACCAGGCCCTCACGGGTCAGTTCACCACGATCAACGGTCAGGTCGCTCCTGTCGCCTCCGGTACGGTTGACGTTAACGGTACCGCCTCCGGTGCCAACTCCGTCCTCGTCATCTTCGTCGACGAGCGCGGTAACGTCAACTACCAGGAAGTGAGCGTTGACAGTGACGGTACCTACGAGGAGGACGACATCACCGTCGGCCTCACGCAGGGCCGGATCACCGCCCACATCCTCTCGGTCGGTCGTGACGGTAACGTCGGTGACGGTTCGCTCCCGCCGGCTAGCAGCAGTGGCGACCTCTCCGAACTGATGACCTACCTTGACGATCTTGACGCAGGTAGCAACAACGGTGAGCAGGTCAACGAGCTCATCGCCTCCGAAACGGTTGACGAGACGGCGAGCGACGACCTGATCGTCACCGAGACGTTCCGTCTGGCCGAGTCCTCGACGTCCATCGACTCGATCTACCCCGACGCCGCTGAAGCGTCTGGCATCAACCCGGTTGCAACCGGTGAAACGATGGTCATCGCTGGCTCGACGAACCTCAAGCCGGACGACAACACCATCAGCATCGAAGTGACGAGTGAAGACGGCACGTCCGTCGCACTCGAAGACACTGACGAGTGGGGCAACGACGGCATGTGGATGGTCGAAATTGACACCACCGACTTCGAGACGGGTACGTTCACCGTGGAAGCCGACGACGGCGACAACACGGACACCGTGAACGTCGAAGTCGTCTCCGAGCGTGAGGACACCACGACGACGTCCTCGGGCGAAACGGAAACGACGACGACCACGGAAGAACCCACTGAAACGACGACCGCCGAGCCGACTGAGACCACCGAAGAGCCGACTGAGGAGACCACCACGTCCTCCAACACGCCCGGCTTCGGTATCGCAGTCGCTCTCGTCGCACTCGTCGGCGCGGCCCTTCTCGCACTCCGCCGCGAGAACTAACGCCGCCACCACTCCTCGTCACTCCGACGAGGATGTGACGACAGCAGACGAGTAACCAACCGGATTCGTTCCGGTCTTTTTATTTTACCCTACCAACCCGAAGAGACGCTTCTGACGAGCGGGAGTCGCCACCGACAGCGCCGAAGTGGAGACCGTAGCCTCAAAGCAGACTCTGAACGGTTAGCTGGTGTGTTTGTCGCACCCGTCTGGGAGGAGCGTCGTGAACAATGGAACCGGTTCTCGCGAACTTCTGGGTCGCAGTCAGAACCTCGGAGAGTGCTCAGGACGTCCCGAAACAGCGAACGCTGTCGGGCGTAAGCGAGTCGGTAGGATAGACGGGAGTGCTATCTCACTCGGCAACGGGGAGACTGCTCGTGAGGAGTTGTGAGAACGCCTCGGCAAACGTCGTGTTTGCGCTCCAAATCGCGATTTCGGGTGCTGACCGGTTGCTACGAACACTCAGTAGGAAGCTATCCGAGTCAACGAGTAACAGTCGCACTGCGTGGTCGCCTTTGGACTGTTGCGGTGGGATCGACACGGTGGACACACAGTCGATCTCCTGCCACTGGTCCGAAATCTCTTGGCCGCTATCCCGAAGCAGATGTACTGAGACGTCGCGCGAACAGCACGAGCGGATTGTCCGCTGGAGTTCGGCATCCGGTTGCGCGAGGTTCTCAGCACCGTAGATCACACGCGCTTCGGCTTCGTCGATGAGTTGACTGGCCCGGCCGATAATCGCCGGCGTGCCCGTAATCGTCCACACGTCTTCGCTCTGTTCGGCCGCCGGAGCGGTCTGCCGTTCGAGCGTCTTGAGCCGGTCGAACGCCGTGTCGCGCTTGGATGCGAATTCGCGACTGAGTTGCGACTCGACTTCGGACAGCGATATCGGCTGGAACACCTGTGGATTCGCCTGTTGGACGCTAATGAAGCCTCGTGACTGCAGTTCTTTGGCCGTCGTATACACCTGCGGTCGGGGGACGTCAGACGTCTTCGCAACTTCGCGCGCCGTCCCCTCTCCGAGTTCGATAAGCGCAGTAAACACCCGAGCTTCATACGTAGACAGACCGAGCTCGATGAGCGCATCGATCGCTTCGCTGTTATCCATGGGTAGAGTTCCTCTCGGAGAGAGGTAGCGGTTTGGGTACTTGTCTCCCTTGGTCTCGGCCGTTCGCCGGGTGGATGCGCCACAGAGGTACGAACGGTGTCGATTCTGGAACGGCGGGGCTGGTCGGCTCCGCCGGGACCGAGTCGTATCGCAACGAAGCGGAGACTGCGTGGGACGCGGTTGGGACCGAAATAGATTAGTATCGATAGCTCTGAGAAAAACAAAGGTTGGCGTCGGGCCAGCCTCTGTATGGGCAGTCATCGGATCGATCCAACTAGGCGTGTCATTGGCCGGCTGTTTGACGGCCGTAACGCGGGTAATCGTACACCGATTTGCTTACTCGTAACGACAAGCCAGTAACACTCCATCTTGGGTTGGTGGCTCCCGATCTCGGGACCGTATTGGCCCGTATCCTTGGAGCCACCTTGTTGGTCCCCTCTGAATTTCAACGATGATAGCTGGGTCTGTAGATTTATCTTCGAAACGCCCACTGGCTAGTGTATTCGAACATGGACTCCAAGCACGTGGGTTGGGTGGCCGCAGTTCTGCTGATACTCTCTTTTACTGCAGGGATAAGCGCCGCGGCGGAGCCATCAACGACGACCGGAGACGGGGCTATCGGCGTCCCGGACACACACCAGCAGGTCGAACGGAACAACTCGACCGAGCGCTCAGAGCCGAACCTGACGCTGGTACTCGAAAACCGGACTGTTGCCGACGGTGACACGGTCACGACGGGCGACAACCCCGAACTCACGGTTCGAGCGAACGGGTCGGCAGTGATCGAGTTGCTCGTCGTCCGCGTGGATGGTGACAGCAGGCGGGTCTATACCCCGAACAGCACCGCGGTTCAGGAAACGGCAACGCTCGAGATGACCGCTGGTGAGCACGCGCTGGAGGTCCTCGTAAAGCAAAACGGGAGCACTACGACCCGACGGATAACGGTAATCGAAGATTCGATCGCCCCGGCGATAGTGTTCACGTCGCCGTTCCGGACGGGCAACACCAGTATCTACGACCGTCCCGAGACCAACTATACGATAAACCGGTCTCGAATTAGCCTCGACGGGACGATCTACGACCACTCGGACGTCGAGCAGGTGTCGATCGAACTGCGCTATCACGGTCAGGGCGTCGAGGCGCCCTGGGGCTTTCGAAAACGCGTCGTGATCGACGATCCGAACGGGTCGATTTCCAGACCGCTTCGGCTGGGGCCGTTCGACGAGCGCGTGGATGCTGGCCAAAACAGTCTCAGGGTATCGGTGCTCGATTCGCGCGGCCACCGCCGCCACTACGACGTCGACCTCTACGTTATGGACGAGACACCGCCGTCGATTGAGATACTCAACCAGAGCCTCATCAAAACGCGCTCCGCGGTTCGGCTGACAATCCGGGTGACGGACGCGGTCGGCATCCGTTCGGTCGGCGTTCGTCGAGGGTCGGCGGACGGCTCGGGGTTGAACTACGAGATTCAGCCGAAGCCAATCGGTTCACGGCCGATCGAACACACGTTCACGAAGACGATCCCACTCGCGGGGGACAGTCGAAACATTACCATCGTTGCGGACGACGGCACCGAGAACGCGACGACACGCGAACTCGAGGTGAACGTTACCCAACTCGTGCGCCCGACTATCGAACTCCGGCCGGACACGATTCGGGTCAGCGATGACCGCGTCCACGTCGAAGGCCGCGTGTACGACGGCCGCGTTACCAGCGTGTACGCCGAGACGGTCGGACCGACCGGCAACACCGTCGATTTAGCGCAGATTTACGGTGGGGGCGTGACCAGCGACGTTCGCATCAACGAAACGCTCCAACTGGACGGCTATCCGACACGTATCCGGGTCCGCGCGACCGATTCGACCGGGAGGGAACACATCGAGACGATTCAGGTCGCACCGCCGAACGCAACGGCCGACGAACCGACCGCGTCGACAACGACCCCAGCCGGGTCGGTGCGAACGAACACGCCGTTACCCAGCGTCCCCTCGGAGTCCTCGTCGGACGGACTCATCGGCACATTCGTCGAGATGGTCAGGAACCTGATTTCGACGGTTTCGTGGGGCGCGTCTCTCGGGGCGTGACCGAGAGCGTATCGCAGACCCCCGGTGGGTCTGACGTTGTCCATCCCGTGCGTTGCCTCCGCCTCCGGAGGTCGGTCATCGACGAGAGCGGCGGCCCCCTCGCGCGTTAGCGCGGGGGACGGAAAGAAAAGCGGGGCGGAGTCACACTCACGACGAGCGCATGGCGGTCACGCGCTCGGCGATCGAGTCCAAGAGGACGAGCGTCGGGGGGAGGGTCACCAGCGACGCGATGAGCGTCAGGAACACGACGCCGACGGTCAGGAACCCGAACCCGCTGAGAATTGGGAACGGCGACAACACCAGCGCCGAGAAGCCGAACACGGTCGTCATTCCCGACACGCTGATTGCCTTCCCGACCCGCGTGGCCGCCGTCTGGACGGCGTCGAGTCGACTGACGCCCGCCTGCTGTTTCTCTTCGTAATACCGGTCCATCACGATGATGGTGTACTCTGCGCCGATTCCGACGGTCATCGCGCCGAGACTCGCGCCGAGCGGCGAGACCGGGATGTTCAGCAGATACATGTAGATGTTCTGCCAGCCGATGACGAACACCATCGGAATGAGCGGGGCGACGGCCTTCACCAGGTCGCGATAGTACAGGAGGAGCAGGATAAACACGAACAGGACTCCCAGTCCGGTCGTCACGTTTCGTGAGTTGATCTGCTCTACGATGGAGGGCGTCGAAATCGCGGCGGTACCCGTGACCTCCGCCGTCACGCCGGGGGGCGGGCTACTGTACGCGATTGACTCACGCGTGTTCTGGAGGAACGACAGTGCCTGCTGGGTGCTCATGTCCTGTGCGGAGTAGACCGTGATATGTGCGCGTCCGTCGTTGTAGTACTGTAGCCTCTGTGCCTCCGGCACGGTTTCGAGCACGCGCTTGACGCCGCTTTCGGTACGCGGGAGTTGCCCCCCGTTGTACTGCATGATCAGCGTCGCCGGCGAATCGACGCCTTGGACGAGCGGGGCCTGTGTCGCGACGTGCTGGAAGTCGAGCATCCACTGCAACGTCGTCGGGTGTTTGAGGTGCGTGCCGGTCACGAGGACGTCGTAACTCGTGCTCGAGCCGCCGCCGGTAACGGAGCGGAACTGTTGGAGGTCGATATACGCCGGGAGGTCCTGCGGGATGAACCCTTCCGTATCCGCGAGCGTGTCGAGCGACCCGCTGGCCTGGAAGCCCACGACGGCGATCAACAGCGCGATGCCGAGGACGAGCACTGGGTGACTTGCGAGTAGCCGGGCCGAACGGCCGAGCAGTTGTCCAACGAGGCCGACCCGGTCCGAGTCGTGTTGGGACTGCGTGGCCGTGGCCGTCGTCGGGGCGTCATCTTCGCCTCCGTCCGGCGTTTGCGTTTCCTCCGTCGAGTCGTCCTTCCGGCGAACCCAGAGGGTGAGAAGCGGGAGGAGGACGATGATCCCCGCGGCGAACGTGAGGAGCACGCCGAAGATCGATGTCTGCGCGAACCAGATGATAGACGGGGACGACGTCGAGACCCACGTCGCTCCGAACCCTAAGGCGGCGGCGAGCATGGCGACGAAGACGGGTGGGCCGATTCCGCTCAGCGCTTCCGGAAGCGCCTCACGCGGCGGATGGCTTTCGAGTTCCTCCTCGTACCGCTCGTGGAACTGGACGGAGTAGTCGATGCCCAGTCCGATCAAGATGGGGAAGACCGCGCTGGTCATCGTCGAGTTGGGGACTCCCGCGTACCCGATCGCCCCGAAGGTGTAGATAACGCCCACGAAGACGGCGACGATCGGGAGGAGGCGGAGGCGGACGCCGCGGAACAGGAAGAACAGCGCCACGACCATGAGCCCGATGGCGAGCCCGAGCAACTGCTGTGTACTCTGCTGAATGAGCGTCGAGAGCTGTGCAGAGAACGCGGCACTGCCGGTAACGGTCACCGTCGTTCCGGCGGGGAACTGCGCCCAGTCAGTCGCCTCCACGGCTTGCGTGTAGATGGGACGCTCGTCTTGCTGAGTGAGTCCCGTATCGAAGACGATCTGGACCACGGTGTAGTCCGGTGACCCGATCACGTCCCGAATCTTCGCCTCCGAGTCGGGGATTCGCCCGTACTCTTGTCGGATCTGATCGGCCGGGCTCGTTACTGCATGGACGTTCGCCTTCGTCGACATCTCCCGGTCGACGCGGTCTATCGCGTGGATCGTCCGCGGCTCCGTGATATCTCCCCGCACGAGGATGGCGACGCTCCCCCGGTCGAACGACTCCGAAAAGGCGTTGTACGTCGGGTTGTCCGCGACGAACGCGGCGTCGCCAGTGACGCTCGTGATCTGTGCGGCACCGCCGAACGCACTGAATATCAGCAGGACTGCGAGGATGAGCACCGCGACTGGTCGCTGTTGGACCTGCTGGCCGACCGACCTGAATACCTCGCGTAGCTTATCCATGGTTACTCCTTGTTCCGTCCATAATCCGTCATCGGCGGCGGTAGACGACGGCTATCGCGCCGATTCCGAGTAGTGCGAGGACCCCGATGACCGACATCGGAATCGGGAGTCCGCCGCTCGACGGGGACAGGGCGATGCCGACCGGCAGTCCGTCAGTGTATTTCGTGTCGCCGTCGGCCTCGTCGTACCGGACCTCGACCGAGGCGTCGTAGGCTTTGACGATCGCTCCCGAGGCGGCGCTGACGGTGAACGTCGCCGTCTTCGTTTCTCCCGGTTGCATCTCGCCGAGATACGCGCCGTCGTCGGACGTCGAAATCGGGTCGCTCACGAAGAGCTTGGCGTTGGCCGCCGAGACCGGCTCTTCACCGTTGTACTGGACCTCGACGTCCACTGTCTTCGTCGTCCCCGGCGAGACGCTCGTGCTGACGTTCACGACCGAAAACGGGTCCTGTTCCGCTCCGATCGATATCGACTTGCGAATCGGTGAGGACGTCCTCACGTCGCCGTCTTGGTTCTCGTATTCGACGATGAACGGGAACGTGTTCGTCCCCGGCTCGGCGCTCGCCGGAATCGAGACGGTAAAGGAGACCGGTTGGGACTCGCCCGGTTCGAGGTCACCGATCGCGGACTCGCCGTTCGTCGGCGTCACAACCGCCGTGTTGCCGATACGGACGGCGACGTTGCTCACGGACCCACTGCCCGTGTTCACGACCTGTGCGTCGATCTTCGCCTCGCCTTCGTCGACTCTGAAGCGTTTCGTTTCGATGTCTCTGATCTCGAACGTCCGCTCGGGTTTGACCGTGACTCCGGTCGTCAGCGTATCCGAGGTCTCGGTAACACCGTTTTGGTTCTCGTACGACACGGCGAGGTCGATGGGGTACGACCCGGCTTGGGTTTCTGCCGCCGCACCGACTTGGACAGAGAGGTTCGTCCGCTCACCCGGCTGAAGCGACGGAACGTACAGGCTCGTCGACGACTGCGGGTTCTGCGTCGTTCCGAAGAAAACCGTCGGCGACTGCGTCGTGACCTGGACCGAAGACGACGTGGCGGTTCGCGTCCCCGTGTTTTCGAGCGTGAACGAGAGCCGGCCGGTGTCACCGGCGAACACCGCGTTATTCTCGTCGTTCACGACCTCGAACTGCGGACGGTCTTCGACCTCGACCGTCACCGACTTCTCTTTCGTGACCGTCCGCCACACGTATTCCGGGCCATCGACGTCGCCGTACGTGACCATCCGGACGTACTTGTACTGTACTTCGACGGGAATCTCGTAGGTCCCCGGCTCGGCGGCACCGATTTCGACGTTGAAATCGAATCGAGCGGTTCCCGAATCCGGGATTGCGCCCGCCGTCACGGTCCCCGTTTTCACGTCGATCGGCGCGTCGATCTGGTCTTCGAGAACCTCCATCTGGACGCTCTGTGCGGTCTGAACCTCCTGTTCGTACTGCGCTGGCCCACCCTGTTCGAGCCGTCCGTTGTTACTTGCGACAATCGACAGCGTCGCGGACTCACTCGACCGGTAGGTGTTGTCCGACACGCTCAGCGAGAGCTCCGGATTGCCGTACACTGAACTCTCGGCCGACACGGGAACTGCCGCGATTGACGTTACTACTAGCACACAAAGGAGTATCGCTGATTTGTTCCGTACCATCTTGGTGATTTGTGTTAGTTATCTAACTGCCGACTCGTCGGTCGACCGACCGAGTCTTCACTGTCTCCGACGTTCGATTTCACACCTGAGACGTGATTCGTTGAGGCCTAAAACTCTATCGAACGGTCGTTCTATAAGATTTATTTTGTATATTATTAGATATTAGTCGTCGAGGTAGCGGTCTCGACCTCGGGCCGGCGACGGATACTCGGGGAAGGGAAAACTAAATCCGTATCCTGACCTATCAGGGTGTAAGACAAACGTGGTGACTAACAAACTGATCCCGTGGGCTGTGGCGCTCGCTGTCGTCTGTACGCTTTTCGCCCCCATGTTGAGCGCGTCGGCCATGGCGGCACCCTCTGGGGTCACGTTCGTCGAATCACCGATTCAGTCGGACACGACGTGGACCGAAGACGGCGGACCCTATCGCCTCATCCGGAGTGTCGCTGTCGAACCCGGCGCGACGCTGACTATCCGCCCCGGAACGGAGGTCCAACTCGCGGAGGGCGTCTCGCTCACGGTCCGGGGGTCGTTGCGCGCGACCGGCACCGAAACGCGGCCCGTGCTGATTACGCAGAGTGCGGCCTCCGGGCGGGACCTCAGATGGGAGACGATTCGCTACAACGGCTCCGAGTCGTCGACGCTCTCGTTGCGAAATACCACGTTACGAGGCGGTCGAAGCGGGATTACGACCACGAGCGGGGAGGGAGCAGTCACCATCACCGACTCGCGTCTGCAAAACTTTTCTGTGGCCGGGCTCTCCGCGAACGGCACGACGACGCCCCCGGTGACGATAACGCGGTCGACGCTTACCGAAATCGGCGGCCACGCGATTCGCGCGAGCCCGTCGATCGGGGCCGTCGAAGAGGTCGAACTCGACTCGACGGACCGACGCCGGAACCGGACCGCACGGCACACGCTCAGGCTCGCCCCCGGCGTCGGCGTCTCGATGGAGACGATTCGCTTGCGGTATCCGGCCGAGCGGTCGGTAGCCGACATCGAGACTGGGTCGCTTCGTCGCATCGGCCTCGATACCGACAACGACGGAGACATCGACCAGTCGCTCGACGATGCCGTCTCGGACGTGTCGGTCAGCGGGCGTCACGTGGAAATCTCGCTATCGCACTCGACGTACGTATCGAGTCGGGACCGGCTCATCGTCGAGTTCGATGGGGTCGTGAACCCGCGGACGCGCGGGGTGTACCCGGTCGGGGTCAGCCTGCTCGAACGCCGGATTCCGCAGTTATCCGACGGGGTCCACGCGATGTACGTCGTCGGCGCGGAGACGACGCCGTACGCGTACGCGCCGCCGACCGACCTCACGCGCGTCCGGGGGATTACCGTCAGCGACTCCGAGTTCGAGGAGATCGACGGCGCGGGGCTGTTCGCCGACGCGGATATCGCGACCGGCATCCGGGTCAGCGACAGTCGGTTCATCGACGTGCGGGGAGACGGCGTGGCGATACGGGCCGCCCAGAGCGAAGGCAGTTTCCGAGGTAACAGCTTGCACGCCGGCGACGCGGGAATCCACGTCGAGACGCGGACGCAGACGACGCTGGTCGCAAACGAAAACCGGATTTCGGAGTCGGAGACCGGGATTCGCGTTCGGCAGTCCGAGCGGCGTGACCGTGGCGTCACGCGAGTGACGCTTCGCGGGAACGAGTTGGTCGACAACGACCGCAACGGGCTCGAAATCCAGTCCGAAACGAGCGAGGGCGAACTGTGGCTCACGGACAACGTCATCAGCGAAAACGGAGAACACGGGGTCGCGCTCTCCAACTGGGCGATCAGGAACGGTCGGGTGACCGGGAACCGAGTTCTCAACAACGGTGAGGACGGAGTCGCGGTCAACAGCCACGTGGTCCGAAACGTCACGCTGTCACGAAACCGAATCGCCGAGAACGGCGGCGACGGTCTCGACGTGTTCGTGCGCGCATTGGCCCGTGATTTCGTCGCGACCAACAACACGATTGTCGACAACCGCGGCCACGCGCTGACGGTGCGCTCGGACCTCCTCGTGCACCGCGTTACCGTCGCGGGGAACCGCCTCGCGAACAACGGCGGTGCCGGGGTTCTCGTTTCCAGTCCGCTCACCCACAGCGGCCAACTCACCGTGTCGGACAACGTCATCGCCGCGAACGGCTACGGGCTCGTGTCCCGCGGCACCCTGAACGCGACGGTTCGGAACAACGACATCGTGTTCAACACGAATACGCACGTCCGACCGCCAGCACTCGACGGCGTCGCCCCCGGAACCGGACTCTACGTCGCCGAGGGGTCCCGCGGTGCGATTCTCGACCAGAGCGATGTCGACGCCCCGTTCGAGGAGCTCGTTGCGAACCCGCAACTCCGGCAACAGATCGAAATCGCGACGCTCTGGGACGATACGGTCGCCGTCCTTCGCACCGACGGCGTGAGCCACACCCGGTCGACGGCCGAGGGCGCAGTCGATATCCGCCGTGTCGACGACTCACTGCCGACGGGTATCGAGCTCTCGTACGGCGAGGCGGACGCCGACCGCTACCGAATCGCTAACAACGACGTCTACGGCCACGACACCGGGATGGATATCAACATCTCCCGGCTCGTCACGGCGAACGCGACGGCGCGAATCGTCACCGACTCGATACGGACCGTCAACGCGGAGTCGAACTACTGGGGGGCCGCGAGCGGGCCGTATCACTCCTCTATCCTGCCGGAAGGCGACGGCGACGAAATCACGATTACCAACGGCTGGGTCGACTTCATCCCGGTCGCGGACGCCCCGATTGGGCAACGGTACCGACGGCCGACCCCGCGGCTCAGTACACCGTCGACTGCGGTCGCGGGGAGTCAAATCCAGCTCTCGGGGGCCGAAAGCGCGGCGGAGACCGGCTCGGTCTCGGAGTACCATTTCGTCGTTAACGGGACGAGCCACACGACGCGGGAGCGCGCCGGACTCAGCCTCCGCATGCCGAACGAGACGCTTACGGTCGCACTCAGCGTCGAAGACGGCCTCGGAATCGACAGCAACGAATCCGCGACGGCACGGATTCGCCCGGTACCGGCGACCGGCTCGGAGTCAGCGGATTCCACCGAGACCGCCGCGGCCCTGACCGAGCCTGAACCGGGGGCGGCCTCCGGGACTGGCCTCCTCTCCGCGTGGGGTCTCCTCGGCGGCGGCTGTTTCTTGGCCGCGCTCTTCTTCGGCGGGTACGGAATGGTTCGGACGGTTCGAAGCCAACCGGTACCGATGCGCGGGCTGTTCGTCCAGCTACTCGCCGGGTTCGGAATCCTGGTCTGGCTCGTCGCCGGAGTCGTGGGGTCGACACGGCTCGTGTTCGTTGCCGGCGTCGCCGGGATACTGTGGATCGGACTCACCGGCACCGCGTATCTCGTCGCGACTCGGACCTGACGTCTCGTCGGGGCGTCTGTTCGAGCGTCCGGTTTTTTCCCGAGACGTCGGCGGCGTGTTGAAACCGACAAACGGGTATCAGATTCACCGACTGCGACGGTATCTATGGGTGATTTGGGTCTAAGTAGTGAAAAGACTCATTTATTCTTGGCTCGCTGATTTGTTCTGTAGAAATGGAGCGACGCAACCAGATGGTCCCACTGATCGATCGGCCCTCCAAGAAGCAGACACCGCTGACGCGGTCGGTTCGGCCCGGCAGGCGAACCGACGGCGGTCGTCAAACGACTGTGACGTCCGGGTCGTGCGCATGACGCGGAGTCGTGGTGTTCGGCCCGCTGTCGCGGGGGCAGTCGCGCTGTTGGCCGTCACGAGCATCCTCGTCGGCGGTCCCTCGGCAGTGAGCGCCCAGTCGGGGCAAATCGTGGTCAACTCGACGACAGTCGAACCGAGTGAGCCGTACGTCGGCGAGTCGGTCACGGTTCGCGCGACCGTCTCGAACTTCGAGAGCAGTTCCGGCGGCGTGGACCTCAAAGAGGTCACGCTCCGTTCGGGCGGTCGCATCGTCGCCGAAGCGAACAACCTCGGAACGCTCGGGCCGGGTGGCTCCGTCGACGTGCCGCTGTCGACCACGTTCACGAGCGCCGGAGAGAAACAGCTCAGAGTCCACGTCTCCGGCCGCCACGAAAACGGGAACGTCATCAACGTCGAGTACCCGGTCATCGTGGAGGTCGAAGAACGGGACGTGCGAGCCGGGCTCTCCGTGACCGAGCAGACGAACGACACCGTCAACGTGGAGTTGACCAACTACGGGAACACGAACCTCTCGAACGTCGAAATCACCGCGTCGGTAAACGACTCTCAGGTCGCCCAGCGGTACACTGCGAACCTCGGCCCGGACACGAACCGCTCTGTCGTGTTCGACACCGACGATATGAGCGACCAGGTCGTGCTGTTCACCGCGACGTACACCGTCGACGGAGAGACGTACACGACCTCGCTGTCGAAGGAGATAGACGACGAGTCGGTCCCCGGCGAGATTCGACTGACGAGCATCGAGACCACGCGAACCACCGGCTCCGTGACGATACAGGGCGACGCCGCGAACGTCGGGAACACGGACGCGAGCTCGGTCTTGCTGACTGTCAAGGAGACGGAAAACGTGTCCCACGGCTCGCCGTCCGGCGGCTACTTCGTCGGGCGCGTAGAGGGGAGCGAGTTCGCCACGTTCGACCTGACCGCACAGCTCAGCGGCGAGCCGACCACCGTCCCCATCGAGGTGTCCTACATCGTGGACGGCGACCGCGTGACGACGACACAGGAGGTGCCGATCGATTCGAGCGGCGCCGGCGCCACGCCCGCCGCCGGCGGTCCCCAGTCCAATCGGGGTCAGGGTTCGGGCGGGTCGTCGGGTGGTCTCCCGCTTTCGTTGCCCGTTATCGGGGGCGTGCTGGTGGTCGTCGTACTCGGCGGAGTTGGCATCTATCGCTGGCGCCACCACTAGCATGAGTGTCATCGAACTCACTGACGTCGTGAAACGCTACCAGAACGGCGAGGAGGTCATCGCCGCGCTCGACCACGTCGACTTCCAAGCCGACCGCGGTGAGATGGTGACGATCATCGGCCCGTCGGGCTCCGGGAAGAGTACCATGCTGAACATGATCGGGTTGCTCGACACGCCGACAGAGGGGACGGTCCACCTCGACGGTCGCAACGTGACCGACTTCACCGAGGACGAGCTGACCGAAGAGCGTCGGTCGGGTATCGGGTTCGTGTTTCAGGACTTCCACCTGTTGCCGATGCTGACCGCGACCGAAAACGTCGAGCTTCCCTCGATGTGGGACACCTCGGTCGACCGGCACGACCGCGCGCAGGACCTCCTACAGCGAGTGGGGCTCGGCGACCGACTCGACCACACACCCGATCAGCTGTCGGGCGGCCAGCGACAGCGCGTCGCCATCGCGCGGGCGCTGATCAACGAGCCGGACATTCTCCTCGCCGACGAGCCGACGGGGAACCTCGACCAAGCCACCGGAGAGACGATTCTGAGCGAGCTGACTCGGTTAAAAGAGGACGAGAACGTCGCGATTGTCGCGGTCACCCACGACGAACAGATGCTGGAGTACACCGACAGCACCGTCCGACTCGTCGACGGCGTCATCACGGAGGTCTCCGGGCGATGAGCGTCGTCGATTTCCTCTGGCGGTTCCCCAGCGTCCAGATGGCGTGGCGGAACCTCGGCCGGAACAAACTGCGGACGGTGTTAGCCGCGCTCGGCATCATCATCGGCGTGGTCTCCATCTGCTCGCTCGGGATGGCGACGGCCGCAATCCAGCAACAAGCGACGTCGCAACTGGGAAGCATCGGCAACGAGGTGTCGATAACGTCCGGTCAGGACAGCGACACGGACGGAGTGACCGACGACCAGGTCGATACGATGCGGAATCTGGTGACCGACGCGGAGGTGGTCCCCCAGAAGACGAACTCGACGACTGTCTCGTCGCGAAACGGACGGGAGGTGCGGGTGAGCGTCACCGGGGTGACGAACGCGGCGGCGCTGTACAACCTCACCTCGGGTGAAGCGCCCACCCGGCTGTTGAGCGGCGCACTCCTCAGCAACAGCACCGCGACCACCCTCGGCATCGAGGAGGGAGACCCCGTCGAGTACGACGGCCAACTGTACCGCGTACAGGGCTTAATCGAGGAAGAAAACGCGTTCGGCTTCGGCGGCGGCGAACTCGTGTTGCCCGAGTCCGCCCTCTCCGACCAGAACCACTACGACGTCGTGACGATTGTCGCCGCGGATAGCTCGACCGCGACCGAAATCGGCGGGGAGTTAGACGAGTACTTCAACACCGACGACGAAGAGGAACTCAGCATCAACACGTTCGGCAACGCCGGCCAAGTCGGCGGGTTCTTGGAGACGCTTTCGCTCGCCCTGCTGGCAATCGGCGGCATCTCGCTCGTCGTCGCGAGCGTCGCCATCCTCAACGTGATGCTGATGAGCACGGTCGAACGCCGCGGCGAAATCGGCGTCCTCCGTGCGGTCGGGATTCGGCGCTCCGAAGTGCTCCGGATGATTCTGACGGAGGCCGCCCTGATGGGCGCGCTCGGAGGGCTCATCGGCGTGCTCCTCTCGCTTGCGGCGGGGCTCGTCATCTTCCAGATGATTACAGGAGACCCGCTCGGGGCGTTGCAGTGGAGCGGTTTCCAGTATCTGGTGTACGGGTTCGGCTTCGCCGTCGTCGCGAGCATCCTCAGCGGGGTCTACCCCGCGTGGAAAGCGGCGAACGACCGGCCGGTCGACGCGTTGAGAGGCTGAGACCCCCGCCGCAAAGCGGGGTCCGCGGCGTCACGTCGCATCACGTGGCGTCGCACCACGTCGCGCAACGTCGTGTCGCATCGCGTCGCATCGCGTCACGTCACCCGCGGGCGGAGCTCTGACTCGTCTCAGACGACGGGCCCCGCCTGTGTAGCCGCGTGAGATGGCGGAACACCGAGAGCGAAAGCAAGTAGCAGACGACGAGGCCGGCGACGAGCGGCCCGGAAACGGCCCAGAACACGGCCACGCCGCCCGCTTTCAGGAGTCGAACTAACACCGACGCCGTTCGGGGTCCTAAGTAGCCCGCGAGCGTGGTCTTATTCGCGTGTGTGTCTCCGGAGATGTCCTGGATGTTGCGGGACTCGACTCCGGCGGCGGTAATCAGAAACCACCCGAAGAAGACAGCCGCGCCGTCGAGCGAATACTGCAGGGGTGTCGCCGCGACGACCGAAAAGACGGCCACGAACGCCCAAGTGAACCCGACGCCGATGGAATCGAGCGTCGGATAGCGCTTCAGCCACCCGTAGCTTCCGAGTACGACGAGGGGAATCTGGGCGAACAGTAGGTCGCTGGCAGTCGCGGTTCCCGCCTGAAACACCAGCAGGCAGACCACCAGTTCGTAGCCGACTAACGCGAGCAGTTCCGTCGCGAACAGCCCCCGCTGGTACCGCCGGACGAGCTTCGTCCGGTGCGGTTGGTTTATCTCGTCTTCGGCCGTCCCCCCGCGTCGGTCTTCGACGTATATGAAATAAAACAGGAGTGGCGCGAGCAGGAGCCCGCTCCCGATTGAGCGAGGGTCGACACCCATCGCTAGCCCCGAGACCCCGACCATCGCGGCCGAGAGCAAACACAGCCAGATGTTCAACTGAAAAAACAGGAACCGTGCGTCGGCTACCCTCATCTCAGTAATGCTCCTCCCCGAGAGCGGAGGTGACAGATCGGAGACTGCCGTCGTGGGAACCAGTCCGTACCGTTCATCTCTCGGAGCAATCTCGCCGCTCGTACTATACTTGTTTGGTCACCGGTCTACAGGAGTCCTCAGGGAGACCGGGCGAGTGCTTCGAGACGTGAGCGCGGATGCGGGCGTTCCCCGTAGCGAGAAGGGGTAGAATCGCCGTTCCTGTCGCCACACTGGCGTCACTGGATGGGCGCTCCAGCATGAATTGTGGATTATATTACAGGTCTCCCAAAAGAATAATTAGCTCGATAATGCTGGTATAGAATACGTGCTTGACCGATGGCTCACCCCTGAAATCGCTGTCGTCCTGATGTACCTTGGGGTGATTCCATCGGTCGTGAACTGCCATCTCCTCTGGCAAGAACGCGATAAACCGGGCGTCATCTGGTTTATCCTCTCGATGGCCACCGGCGGTCTCTGGTCGTTGCTGTTCGCGACGTTCACACTTATCCCGGACCCACAGCTCACGTTAGCGGTTGCAAACTTCTTCTGGGTGATGATTCCGACCGCCGCAGTGACGCTTTTCTTACTCGCCTACGAGTTCGTCTTCAAACAGACCGTCTCCCGGACCGTCGTTTACGTCCTGTTCAGCCCGATACTGCTTCTGTTTGTCATCTCGTGGGTTAATCCGTACGAACTGGTGTTTACGAGTGCATACTACGCGACCGCGGACGGTATCTTACACTTTCCAATCTTCGATGGCCCGATCAAGTTCCTCGTGACGAAGGTCTACGGCTACCTGCTCGTGTTTCTGGCGGCCGGTATGTTCGTCGGAGAACTGCTCCGGACGAGCGGCACGCAACGCCGACAGACCGTCTATCTCTTAGTCGTGTTTTCGATGCTCGTCGGTTCGACGGTAGTGAAAGTCGTGGGACTCGTCCCGATTTATTTCGACCCCACGTCAGTTCTGTACTCGTGTTCCGGGCTCTTTTTCGCGTATTCGATTCGGGAACACGGGTTACTGAAGTTCGTTCCCGTCGCTCGGGAGCAGACGTTCGAAGAGATCACCGACCCCATCTTCGTGGTCAACTCTGCGGGCTACATCGTTGATGCGAACCAATCGGGACACCAACTGTCAGGACGGCGCCTCATCGGTACCAAACTCGAGGAGTTCATCTGCGACGCTTCGGTGCTTTCGGACGAGGAGACCACCGACGTCATCAAGTTAGCGGTAAACGGTGGAACGCGAACGTTCTCGATTGAGACGTCGGCGATTTCCTATGGCCGGGGAGTGACCGGAAAAATCGTCGTGTTGAGCGACATTACGGCCCTCAAAGAGCGCGAGGAAGAATTGGACCTCCTCAAACAAGTCCTGTCGCGTATCTTCCGTCATAACATTCGAAACGACCTCAACGTGATTGCGGGCTTTGCGGCCATCATCCGAGACTCGACGGGTGGTGAGACCGCTCAGTCGGCGGGTCGCATACATACGCGTGCGATGAAAGTCGTCGAACAAGCGGCCAAAGCGAGGAAAATCGAGACCGTGCTGTCGTATTCTGAGACGGACCGCCGTTCGCTCAACGAGTATCTACTCAAGCTGAGACAAAACGTTCCGGCCGAATTTCTGAAATCCGTCTCGTTCGACGTCGATGACGTCGTCGTTGACGCACATCCACGATTCGACCTCGCACTCGCCGAGTTAATCGAGAACGCCGTGTCTCACCATTCCGGCGACGAACCGATCGCCGTGCGCGTCACGACCGATGTGTCCCCGTCGGAAGTGACGATTATCGTCGAGGACAACGGACCGGGCCTCCCGCCATCCGAGTTCGCCGTCTTGGAAGCCGGCGAAGAGACGGACCTCGAACACGGCTCCGGCATCGGCCTGTGGCTGGTGTACTGGATCGTCTCTCGCTCGGACGGGACGCTGAGCGTGGAAGCGTCCGACTCCGGCACGCAAGTCCGAATCCGACTGAGCCGACCGGACGCCGCCGCTGACCGTTGAGACGCTCCCGAGACGGATGCGTCGTCTATTCGTTTGTCGGATTTGTTTCGTCTGGAACAGATGTCGTCTCTGTCAAACCACAGAGTGGCTGGTCGGCCGGGTTCACGCGGACAGAATCTGAAAACTCCACGGGCGTCGAACTCAGCTCCCGCTACCAGCTCTCAAAATTTATTTTTTCTGATACTACCACTGATTGACGGGAACGACAGGCTGTGACAGGCTAGCCGTCTGTGACGATTTCCTCGACCCGCTCGTGGTCGAACAACCGCTCGTCGGTCCCGAAGTCGGGGTAGTCGTCGCCGTCCTCGTAGGTCGGCCACGCGCCGAACCGCTCGGGATAGAGCTGTTTGGCCGTCATCTCCAGTTGGAACAGGTTCATCAGCGGCCCCTGCCACCGCGTCCCCTGCGGGTAGACGCGGTCGTTCTGGACGGCGGCCAGTTCGCGGCCGACGGGGTCGTCTCGGAGGTTCCGCTTCAGCCCGTCGAAGTCGAACGTCTCCGTGACCGTCCACAACGCGAGAATCACGTCGGGGTCGGCCTCTAACAGCGCCTCCATGTCGACTTCTTGGAACGGCCCCGTGAACTCCGCGTCGGCGAAGGCGTCGACCGCGCCGAGCGGCCGGGTGTGAGAGTTCCAGTAGCCGGGCGCGTTCAGGCGGAGCAGGTAGATGCTCGACAGGTCCGTCGAGATGGAGAGGTACGCGGCGGTTGGACGCTCGGACTCCGGTGGCAGTCCGCCCTCGACGGTGCCGAGCAGGTCGTCGTGGACGGACTGGAGCGCCTCGTAGCGGTCGCGCTCGCCGTACAGCGACGCGACGCGGTCGAACAGCTCCCAGAGGTCGCAGTACTCGTAGCCGTCGGCCCACTCCCCCGGGGGCGCGGCGTTGAAGTTGCTGTAGTAGTTGCCGAACCACGGGCCGACGTTGTCCGCGACCTCGTCGATGTCGGCTCGGCTCCAGTTGTCCTGCGTGGACACCCACGCGGGGTCGACGAGGTGGAGGTCGCTGTCGAGTTCGTACAGCCGCTCTTTCGTGAAGCCGTACTCGCCCGCCGCGTCCGCCCACTCGATTTCGAAGCCGTCGAAGTCGGCGGTGAAGTAGTCGAGGCCCGCGACGGTGCCGTCCCACCAGAGGTCGTTGACGGTGTCGCCCCGCCCGAGCGCGCTCGCCATGTCCGGGAACCACGGGAAGTGGGTGAACACGTTCGTCGGCGACTCGTCCAGCGTGACCGTCCCGACCGGCGACAGCTCGGCCGCGTAGCTCGATTCAGCTGTCTCGGCCGCCGTCTCGGTGGTCCCTGTCTCGGTTTCGGTCGCCGCGTCGGTCGCGGTCGTCGTCGCCGTCGCGTCGTCGCCCGACTGGCCGGCGCATCCCGCGAGCACCCCGCCGCCGAGAAGCGCCCCACCGTACGTCAGGTAGTCTCTCCGGGTCGGCCTCGCGTTCTCGCCGTCGTCGTCCAACATACGGATTAGGCTCGCCTAAAGCGATATAGGTGCTTCGAAATTTAGGCCGGGCTAAAACGGAGTCGCACGACCGGTCGCGTTCGTGGGGCGACCTGCCACTGACGGCCGAAGCACCGCCGAGCTAGGGCTCGGACACGCCGACGACCTGCTTGCCGATGTTGTCGCCGGAGAACAGTCCGAGGAACGCGTCGGGCGCGTTCTCCAGTCCGTCGACGACGGTCTCGCGGTGTTCGAGGTCGCCGGAGGCGACCCACGACCCGAGCCGTTCGCTGGCCTGTCCGAACCGGGTGGCGTAGTCGCCGATGAGGAGTCCCTGCACTTTCGCGCGCGGCGCGATGAGTTGCGGGAGCTTTCGCGGCCCGGTCGGGACGCTCTCGTCGTTGTAGTGAGCGATCTGCCCGCAGACGGCGACGCGGGCGTCGAGGTTCAGCTTGGTGAACACCGCGTCGGTGATGGGGCCGCCGACGTTGTCGAAGTAGACGTCGACGCCGTCGGGCGCGGCGTCGTCGAGCGCCGCCAGGTAGTCGTCGACCTGCTTGTAGTTGATTGCGGCGTCGAAACCGAGGTCGTCGGTGAGCCACGACACCTTCTCGTCGGAGCCGGCGAAGCCGACGACGCGACAGCCGTTGAGCTTCGCAATCTGGCCGACGACGGAGCCGACCGCGCCGGCCGCCCCGGACACCACGACCGTCTCGCCGGGCGAGGGGTCGCCCACGTCGAGCAGGCCGAAGTACGCCGTCCGGCCGGGCATCCCGAGCACGCCGAGGTAGGCGGGGAGGTCCGCGACCGACGGGTCGACCGGCGCGACCTCGTCGGCGTCGAGAACGCTGTAGTCGGCCCACGCCCCGTTGCCGGTCACGAGGTCGCCCGCGTCGTAGGCGTCGCTTTTGCTTTCGACGACTTCGCCGACGACGGCTCCCCGCATCGGGTCGCCGACCGACCACGGCTCGGCGTACGACTCCGCGTCTCGCATCCGACCGCGCATGTACGGGTCGACCGAGAGGTATCGCACGCGCACGAGGAGTTCGCCGTGTCGCGGCTCCGGGCGGTCGCCCTCGCGGAGTTCGAAGCTGTCCGTGTCCGGCTCTCCCTCGGGTCGCTCGGCGAGAATCCACTCGCGGTTCGAATCGCGCATACTCGAACGCGGGCCCGCGGACCAAGGACGGTGACGATTCCAGCAGTACCGTCCGGTTCGACGGGACTCGGTGTCGGTCGTCGGCGCTCCCGTCGCGCGGGCCCCCTCGCCATCTTCGCCGAACCAAGCCCCCTATTGCGCCGGCCCGACTACACGCCGCCGAATCATGCAGGTCGCAGTCATCGGCGCGAACGGCGGTATCGGACGCGAGCTTCTCCCGCGACTCGCGGACGCGGGCCACGACCCCGTCGGCGTCGTGCGAGACGAGTCGCAGTTCGAGGCGGTCCGCGACCGCGGCGGCGAGCCGCGACTGGGCGACCTCGAAGGCGACTTCGACGCGGCGCTCGACGGGGCCGACGCGGTCGTCTTCACCGCAGGGTCCGGTGGGTCGACGGGCGCGGACAAGACGCTCATGGTCGACCTCTGGGGCGCTCGGCGAGTGGTCGATGCCTGTGTCGACCGGGGAATCGACCGCTTCGTGATGATTAGCTCCGTCGGCGCGGGCGACCCGCTCGCGGGGCCGGAGCCGTTGCGGCCGTATCTGGTCGCCAAGCGGTGCGCCGACGACCACCTCGAACAGTCGTCGCTCGACTCGACGATTCTCCGCCCCACGGCGCTCACCGACGCAGAGGGCACCGGCTCCGTCTCGCTGGCCGCCGACGGCCTCGGCGGCGACACGGCCGAGATTCCGCGGGCCGACGTCGCACAGACGGCCGTCGCCTGTCTCGACACCGACCGGACGGTCGGCGAGACGATACGCCTCACGGGCGGCGAGACGCCCATCGAGCGGGCGCTTCGAGGCGGCGACTGAGTCGGTGCCGCTCGCGGTCACCACGAGACGAAACCGGACCGACATCAGGCGGTTTCATACTCCTCCGCCGAGCAGGTAGCGAAACCGTGAGTACGACTGACGACACGACGGGCACGCGACGCGAGACACTGGGAATCGTCGTCGGCTTCTTCCTGCTTTCGACGGCGGCCGCGGCCTACGAAATCGCCCCGGCGAGCGTCTTTCCGGCCATTCAGGACTCGCTCGGGCTGAGTTCGAGCGCGGCGGGCTGGCTCGTGAGCGTCATGTACGCGACGGCGGTCGTCACGAGCGTCCCCATCGGCGTCGTCCTCGACCGGTTTTCCGTGCGCCGCGTGGTCGGACTGGCGACCGTCGCGCTCGTCGTCGCCGGCGGCTGGGGCTGGTACGCGGCCACCGCCGGCGCGTACGGCTGGCTCCTCGCCTCGCGGGTGCTCGGCGGCCTCGCGTACGTCACGTTCTGGAACGCGGGCGCGAACGTCGTCGGCAGCGCGGTCCCCCCGAAACAGCGCGCGACCGCGGTCGGCGTGTTCACCGCGAGCGCGCCCGTCGGGTTCGCCATCGGACAGTTCGGGAGCCCGCTCATCGCAAACGCGGCGGGCTGGCCCGCGATTCTCCCGCTGTACGCCGGGGTCGCGGTCGTCGGCGTCGCGTTCTTCGCGGCCGCGACGCGCCGACGCGTCCCCGGTGTCGACGCGCCGTCCCCCGACGGGGCGGCGCTCCGCGAACTGTTCGGGAGTCGGGCGGTCTGGACCGTCTGCGGGCTCTGCTTTCTCGCCTACTCGCTGTACCTGTTCGTCAACACGTGGCTCCCGAGCTTCCTCGCCAGCGAGTTCGAAATCTCGCTGGCGGCGAGCGGCCTCCTGACCGCGCTCTTTCCCGCCATCGGCGCGGTGGCGCGGTCGACAAGCGGCGTGATTACCGACCGCGCGTTCGGCGGTCGCCGCCGCCGCGTCATCGTCTCGTCGTTCGCCGTCGCCACGCCGGCGGTCGTCGCGTTCGCGTTCGTCTCGCGGCTCGGCCTCGTCGTCGGTGCGGTCGTCGTCGTCGGCTTCGCTATCCAACTCGTCACCGGTCTCATCTTCTCGTACATCGCCGAGCTCGTCGCCCCCTCGGTGCGGGCGACGGCCGTCTCGCTCCTGACGAGCGTCGGACTCCTCGGGGCGTTCGCCGCCCCCATCGCCGCCGGCGCGATTATCGACTACGCGGGCTACGCACCCGCGTTCTTCGCCGCGGGCGGCGTCGCCGTCGTCGGCGTGCTCTTGGCGCTTCGAGCGCCGGAGCCGAGTCGGGCGTAACCCCCGTCACGTCCTGTGTTCGCCCACAACTGCCGCTCCGCTCTCGCGGCTATTTATATATTAACTATCCAGTCACGTTATGTATGAGGGGAACTGACGACTACGTATGGCCCGCGCAGTCAACCCCGTTCGAACCGACTACTCGAACACCCAGATGGGGCTCATGGGGACGCTCATCGTCGCTTTGATTGCAGTGCTCATGATACCGTTCGCGCCGTTCATCCTCCTCGGACTGGTGTGGAGAGCAATCCACTAACCGCGACGGTCACCACCGACAGCCCCGTCATCGGCACGCGTTTTTTGACCGCCTGACCGTCGGGTGCGCCGCGACGTCCCCGACGGCCCTCGAATTTGTGGACCACTGGGGTCTCAGTTCCGCCCCAGTTCGGCCAACGGTTATCGGCCCGACGGCGAACAGACGACTATGGACAACGACGACGAACCGGTCGGTCGGTTGCTGACGCGGCGGCAGGCGCTCGCGGTCGGCGGGACGGCCGCGGCGGCGTGGCTCGCCGGCTGTACGACCGGTGGCGACGCCGACGCCGCGGACACGAGCAACGCGACGAGCACCGAGACGACCGCGTCGCCCGCGATGTCGACCGACTCCCCGGTTCGACGCTAGACCTCCTGGTCAAAGACACATATCAGTAATCAATATAAGCTGATCTCGTGGGTGTAGAGACATATATCCGGAAACACCGATATACACGTTCGAAAGCAACGATAAGCTCGTTTTTCTTTACCGAACGCCAAACTTCGATTTCTGAACGCCTGAAATCTCAATCGGCGGTTGAATCCACTCTCAGCGCGCGTGTCCGGGATATCCCGCGTACTCTCGGACTGCCCGCCGAAATTCTCAAATATCTGAGTAACACCAGAAACCGTCAGATATCTGTCTCAGATTCGGCCGGGAGGAGGAACCCCGACCGATTCCGCGAGGCCGTTCCCCTCCGCGGTCGAACTCGCCGTCGTGGTTGCAGGCGGCTTTGTAGTCACTCGTCGCGCCCACCACGTCGGCGGGCGTCGGGTCGACGACGTGTCCGAGCGGTCGTCTACGAATCGAGGTCGAAGTCGTTCCGGACGAGTTCGACGAGTCGCTCGACGGCCTGCTCGCCGTCACTGCCGTCGGCGGTGATGACGATTTCCTCGTCCGGGCCGACACCGAGCGAGAGAACGGCGATACTGCTTTTGGCGTCTACTTCCGTCTCCCCGCCGGCTTTCCGCACGGAGATGTCCGTCTCGAACTTCGACGCCGTCTGGACGAACATCGACGCGGGGCGCGCGTGGAGACCGGTCTCGTGCTCTACGACTACTGTCGCTGATTTCGCTGGCATCCGTGCGACAACATCCCACGCCGGCACTAAGGCTTTACCGTTTGGCGAGTGTTTTTACCGGCGGATGCGGACTAGACGCCTGCCATGTTCGCAAGCGAAGCGTATTCAGCGATAGCTACGGGGGACCGATGAGCGACCGCCGAATCTCGGGCGTCGGGGTGACGCCGCTACTCGGTGTCGGCACGGTCGTCCAGTACGATTCCGCGGTCGACCTCGACGACGACGAGCGGTCGGCGGTCGACCCCGAGACCGAACGTCAGCGGTTCGAGGCGGCACGAGAGACGGCGGCGGACGAACTCGCCCGCGAGCGGTCTCGGACGGCCGAGCGTGTCGGCGCGGAAGAGGCGGAGATATTCGACGCGCATCTGCAGTTCCTCGACGACCCACAGATCACCGACGGCGTCGAAACCGCGGTCAGCGAAGACGGCGTCACCGCCGAGCGAGCCGTCTTCCGGGCGTTCGAGGACCCCATCGCCACGTTCGAGGGGGCGGATGGGATGTTCGCCGAGCGCGCGGACGACCTCCGAGACGTCCGCGACCGACTGCTCCGTATTCTGCTCGACCGCGACCGGGTCGACCTCTCGACGCTCCCCGAGGGAACAGTGCTCGTCGCGGAGCGGCTCACGCCGAGCGACACCGCGCAGTTAGACCCCGACGCGGTCGCCGGGTTCGTCACGGTCGAGGGGGGCCGCACGTCGCACGCCGCCATCATGGCTCGGTCGCTGGCGATTCCGGCGGTGGTCGGCGTCGACCCCGACGCGGTCGACCTCGACGACGGCACGCGTCTCGTCGTCGACGGCACCACGGGCGACGTGACCGTCGACCCGGACGCCGACGCCGTCGCCGCGGCGCGGGAATCGAGCGGCGCGACGGTTCGGCACGACCCCGTCACGACGGTCGATGGCCGGCACGTCGAAGTCGCCGCGAACGTCGGAACGCCGCGGGAAGCGGTGGCGGCCGCCGAACGCGGCGCGGACGGCGTCGGGCTCTTTCGAACGGAGTTCCTCTTTCTCGACCGGGAGGCGCCGCCGGACGAAGACGAGCAGTACGAGGCGCTCTGTGAGGTGTGCGAGACGTTCGCCGGGTCGCGCGTGGTCGTCCGAACGCTCGATATCGGGGGCGACAAGCCGATTCCGTACGTCGACTCCGACCCCGGCGATAACCCGTTTCTCGGCGTCCGTGGCGTCCGGTTCGCACCGGGCGAGCGGCCCGAACTGTTCGAAGAACACGTCCGCGCGATTCTGCGCGCGGCCGCCGGCCCGGCGCAACTCGCCGTGATGTTCCCGCTGGTGTCGACGGTCGCGGAACTCGACGCGCTCCTCGACGAAGTGAGCGCAATCGCCGCGGAACTCGACGACGCGGGCATCGACTACGCGGTCCCCGAACTCGGCGCGATGGTCGAGACGCCGGCGTCGGTCTTCCTCGCCCGCGAGTTCGCCGAACGCCTCGACTTCCTCAGTATCGGGACGAACGACCTCACGCAGTACGTGATGGCCGCGGCCCGCGACGACGACCGCGTCGCCTCGTTACACGACCCGCTTCACCCGCCGGTTCTCCGCGCCATCGCGCGGACGGTCGAGGCCGTCCACGAGGGCGACGCCTGGGTCGGTATGTGCGGCGAGATGGCCGGCGACCCGGACTTCACCGAACTGCTCGTCGGGCTCGGTCTCGACGAACTGAGCATGAGCGCCGTGACGATTCCCGACGTGAAAGCGGGCGTCCGGGACGTCGACGACGAGTCGGCGGTGACGCTCGCCGAGGCGGCCCTCAACGCCGAGACCCGCGAGGACGTGCGAGCGCTCATCGACTGAGAACTGGACCTTCTCAGCCGTCGAAATCGACACAGCGCTCGACGACGAGGTCGAGCAGGCCGTCGGCGTCGCGGCGCTTCGTCAGCTCGGCGAACTCCTCGGCCTGGAAGAGTTTCGCGAGGTTCGAGAGGAACGAGGAGTAGCCGTCGGTGTCTGTCACGAGAAGCAACACGACGACTTCGGCCTCGACGCGCTCGTCGGGGTTGTCCATGCTCCGGAAGGCTATCGACTCGCCCGCGGGCGGCAGTCCGAGGAGCACGGCCTGTTCGGAGACGTGGTCGGGGTCGGCGTGGGGGATGGCGATGCCGAACCCCATCGTCGGGATGTCGAGTCCCGTCGGGTAGTCGGCTTCGCGTTCCAGAAGGGCGTCCGCGTAGGTCTTGTCGGCCCAGCCTTGGTCGTAGGCGTACGCGCCGAGTTCCGTGAGGACCGCTTCGTCCGTCTCGCCAGTCAGTTCGAGGCTTTCGGTTCGCATCGATGAGTCGTACGCGGGTCTCCGAGAAAAGTGTTGGTACCGGTTCGCCGGCGGTGCCGGGAAACGCGGCGACTCGTCGCGGTCGAGTCGCGGGCACCGACGGGTGACTGTAACTGTAACTGTAACTGCGCGGTCAGTCGTCGGAGCGACCCTCTGCGCTCGTCGCGTCGACGGTCGAACCGAGTTTGTTGGGCAGGAGCCCGCCGCCCTTGCCGGTGTGACGACGTTCGACGGTCTCCCGCGCTTTCTCTTCGGACGCGCCGGCGACCATGTACATCCGCTGGGGCCACATCCGGAGTGCGACCCAGATACCGAGGACGATGACGAGTCCGACCGCGAGGGCGACCGGCGCCGGGATGAGTGTCAGGATGCCCGTCGCGGGCGACCCCGCGTCAGCGACGGGCGACGTGATGAGCCCGCGGCCACCGAGGTCGAAGCCCGCGCTCCCCGCCGCCTGCGTCAGGAGGGGAGCCACCGCGGAGGCGATGTAGTGAAGCGGAATGAGCAGGATGGTTCCCGTGACGACCATCTTCACGATGTTGCCGTTCATGATGGGAACCATCAGCGCGAAGAAGAACGGGAACGTCGCCAGGTCGATTCCCCACAGGACGTCGTTGCCGGGGAGGATGATCGACATCACGATGGCGATGGGAACGATGAGCAGGCTGGACGCGATGACCGACTCGTGGCCGATGAGGATAGCCGAGTCGAGGCCGATCGCCATGTCGCGGTCTTCGAACCGCGAGGTCATGTAGTTCCGAATCGACTCCGAAAGCGGCGTCAGCCCCTCCATGAGGATACCGACCATCATCGGGAGGATGTGCATCACCGCGGCGAACGAGATGCCGGCGGTGAGGATGGCGTACCAGCTCTCGGCGACGAAGAGCGCGTTACTGTAGGCGGCGATACCGATGACGAGCCCGATGGCGAGGCCGACAAAGATTGGTTCACCGAGGATGCCGAACCGGTCTTGAATCGCGTCGGGGTCGGCTTCGATGTTCCCGAGCGGCGTCTTATCCACCGCCCAGTGAATCGGAATCGCGGCGACGGCGTAGGGTGCCGAGGTCCCGTGCGGAATGGAGATACCGGGCGTGTCGAAGGTCTCTTCGACGGCCGGTTGCGTCCAGTCCGCGGCCACGAGGACGAACAGCCCCAGCGTCAGCCCGACCGCCACCGAGTACAGCCAGTTGTTCGTGCTCATGTAGACCAGCCCGCCGATGAAGGCGAAGTGCCAGTAGTTCCAGATGTCCACGTTGAGCGTGTAGGTAAAGCCGATAGCGAAGAGGACGAGGTTCATCACCACGAACAGCGGAATCATCCAGACGCCGAGTTCCGCGATACCGAAGGCGATGGCGGCGGCGGCGGGCCAGCCGACGTCGACCGCCGGAAGCGTGATGCCGGTCACCTCGACCATCTGTTGGGCCAGCGGGCTGATGTTCTCGCTGAACAGCCCGATGACGAGATTGATGCCGATGAAGCCGATGCCGATGAGGATGGACGAGCGCGCCGCCTTCAACACGTCCACCCGGAACGCGAGCGCGATGAGGAAGATGATTATCGGAAGGAGGACGCTCACGCCCAGCGATTGGATTACGCTGTTGATCGAATTCAACAGGGAACTCACACCACTCTGTAAGAGTACTTCTGGTACTGCCATGCTATTAACTCACAACCCTGTCTCAGGATGAGAGTGAGCCCACATAAACATTGCTATCGTTCGTGAAAAATCCGCGTCGCAGACGCGTCAATCAGTCTTCGAGCGCCGCGGCGATGTCGTCGAGGACTTCGTCTTGACCGATGCCGGTCATGAACGCCGTCGTGTGGATGACCGGGATGTCGAACTTGTCCTGGTTGAGTTGCGTCGTGGTGACGATGAGGTCGAAGTTCCCCGACGAGACCTTGCCGGGGGCTTCCGTCGCCTTCGCCTTGGCGATGGTCCCGATGTCGAGGCCCCGCGCTGGGAGCTTCTCTTTCAGCGCTTCCTTGACGACCGTCGACGTCGCGACCGATGTGCCACACACTACGAGGATGTTTTTCGCTGTCATTGTCGTGTATTGCACATCATCGATGACCACTAAAAAAGATTGCGCCGGTCTGACGCGCCGCAGTCACCGCGCGGCGCGAGACGGGGCGGTCCGCCGTCGGCGACCGTCTGACCGTCTCAGGGGAAACTCGCGGCGATGTCGCGGAGGAGCGGCTCCGGGTCCGACGCGAGCGACACGGCCGATGCGGCACCGGTCGCGTGGCCTCCCTGTTCGAACGCGAGGCGGACGTCTTCGGCGGTCGAGATGCCGCCGCCGACGAGGACGCGAGTGCGCGGGTTCTCCGCTTCGACCATCGACATGAAGTCGCGCACGCGGTCGGGGTGGGTCTGCGTGATCGCGCGGTCCGACGAGATGTCTTCGGGCATCTCGTATATCATCGAGTCGGGGTCGAACTCCGCGACTGCGCGACCCATCTCGATGCTGTCGACGCAGACGACCGAGTCGAGGTCGAGGTCGCGACAGCGCTCGATTTTCCACACGAGGTCGGACAGCGTGTCGCGGTTCTCCGCGTGGTTGATGACGACGCCGTCGGCCCCCGCGTCCGCGACGGTCTCGGGGAGGATTTTCCCCATCCCGCGACCGGGCTCGACGGCGTCCATCGCGGGCGCGGTGACGGCGAGGTCGGTGCGTTCGGTTATCAGCCGGATGTCCGGCAGTTGCGGCGTCAACACGAAGCGCGCGTCGGTCTCCGCCTCTATCGTTTCGAGCATCCGCGCGAACGCGAGCGCGTCCTCGCCGCTCGTGTCCGGATACACCTTGAAGTTGACCTGAAAGTGGGGGTACGGGAGATTCATGGGTGGGTTTGGGGGCTCCCTCGGGGAGTCACAACAGCGTCTCCGCCTCCTCGATAGTCGCGCCCTCGTGGACGATGGCCGAGAGCGCGTCGATGATGGCCGCGGGGTCGTCCCGTTGCCAGACGTTCCGGCCGAACATCACGCCCTGCGAACCGGCCTCGACGGCACCGTGGACCATCTCCAGTACCTCTCGGTCCGTCTCGACGGTGGGGCCGCCGGCGATGTACGTCGGCACCGGCGCGTTGTCGACGATGCGCTCGAAGCCCGTGGGTGGGTACGGCGTCTTCAGTATGTCCGCGCCGAGTTCGAAGCCCAGGCGGTTGGCGTTGACGAGGTAGTCGGTGTCGAACTCGTCGTCAGCGCGCTGGCCCCAGAGGGTCGGCTCGACGATGAGCGGAATCCCCGCGTCGTCGCACTCTTCGGCCGCGGCCGCGACGAACTCGGCGTTCTCTTTCAGCACGTCGGGGTCCTCCCGGCCGAAGACGAGCGCGACTTTGGCGGCGTCGGCCACGTCGGCGCAGTCCTCGACGCTGAACACCTGGGAGTGGATTTCCGCGTTCTCGATGTCGCCCGGCATCGTCGAGTCGTACAGGAGGTCGAGTGTACCGATGGTGTGGACGTCGGTGGCGTCGATTCGGTCCTCGAAGCGCTTCAGGAACGGCACGCTCGCCAGGATACCGTCGGGGCCGGCGTCCAACACCGTGTCGAGGAGCGCCGCGGGGTCCTCGAACCCCTCAAGCGAACCCCAATGGAGGCCGTGGTCGATAGCGACAGTCACCGATCGTCCGAGTCGTTGGTCCGTCATGGCTATTGTAGAATCGTCGTAGTAATCGTTCGTTCGCGCGGGCCGCACAGTTCGAAGAACATGACCTCCTCCCAGGTCCCGAGGTCGAGCTCCCCGTCGCGGAGGACGAGCAGGACCGGTCGCTTGATCATCGCGGAGATGAGGTGCGCGTGAGCGTTCGGTTGCTCGCCCGCGGTGATGTGGTCGAGGTCGTGGTAGTAGCCCTCGTCCGGGGGGGCAATCTCCTTGAACTTGTCAATCATGTCGTCGAGGAGCTTCTCTTCGTACTCGTTGGTCGAGAGCGCCGCGGACGTGTGCGGCGTCGACACGTACACGAGTCCATCGGTCACGCCGAGGTCCTCGATGGTCGCTTCCACCTCGGGGGTGACGCTCAGAATCTCGAACCTGCTGTGGCTCTCGATGGAGAAGCTCTCTGTCTGTATCTCCATACACCGTAGCTCAGAGAGTGAGCGTAAATAGTTTTTGCCGAGGCTCCCCCGAACACCGCACAGCGACCGTTAGGCGGCAGATATCTTGGGTTCTCCCCTTCTACAGCCGCCGTTCGAGCGGGGTCGACGACTCGCTCCGCTGTCTCGCTGAATCGAACAGCTGTTCTACTCGATGGAACAAACTATTTAGGGTTGCCTCGACGACACGCTGTTATGACAGAAAACGCGCCCAACCGGGTCGAAACGAGTCGGAAGACGATTCGGGTGCTCGACGCGCTTCGAGAACACGGGTCGAGCAGTGTGACGTTCCTCGCACGGGAACTCGGGATGAACAAGAGCACGGTTCACAACCACCTCAGCACGCTCGAAGCCGAGAAGTTCGTCGTCCGCGACGGGACCGATTACGAACTGAGTCTCCGCCTGCTCGGATTCGGGGGATACGTACAGCACCGCCACCCGCTGTATCAGGTGGCGAAGCGCGAGGTCCACCGGTTGGCGTCCCAGACCGGCGAACTCGCGAACCTGATGGTCGAGGAGTACGGACAGGGCGTCTATCTCGCCTCCGAACAGGGCGAGCGGGCGGTCGATTTAGACATCTACCCCGGCCTCAGACGGCCGCTCCACGCCATCGGACTCGGAAAGGCGATACTGGCGCACCTCTCGTCCGACCGCGTCGACGACATCATCGAGGAACACGGCCTTCCCGCGGAGACCGACCAGACCATCACCGACAGAGCGGAACTCGACGCACAGTTGGCGACGGTCCGTGACCGGGGCTACGCCGTGGACAACGAGGAACTCATCAGAGGGCTCCGATGCGTTGGCGCACCCATCATCGCGAAAGACGGGACCGTCCTCGGTGCAATCAGCGTCTCGCAACCCGTCAGCCGCATGAATAACGAGCGGTTCACCGACGAGGTTCCCGACATCGTCCAGAGCGCCGCCAACGTCATCGAACTCCACACGAACCACTAACATTACGCGCATAGATTTGTAATTCCCGTCTCGACTACTCTTGCAAGCCGCCGCTGGCCCTGACGGGTCTGTTCAGCTCGAGTGCACTTCTGTTCTCAGATACAGAATCTGGGTCTCTCAGGCTACAATTAGACTTTATCCGGGTATGTCCCCTATCTCCACGGTTATCTAACTGTATTCTCTCACTTCGGGGATGCTTGTCAACCGAATGTGCGCTCTCCCAGAGCATATGCTAACTCTTCTCAAATGAACCCCGCTGTTGTCAGTCGGCCGGACTGCGCCCTCACGCGCTCGCTGGGGTACCATCCTCGGAAGGATTTAATGGCGTCCTGTGTGACGGCGTGGTATGGAGAGCCCGCAACTGGTCGGCGTTCATCTCGGTACCGCGAGCGTGCATGTCGACGTGTACAGCACCGACGGTGAACGACTCGCCGGCGGTGAGGCACCCGTCGTCGAGCAGACGACGCTCGCGTGGGAGCGAGCGCTCCACGAAGCGGCACCAGCACTCCCGCAGACCGGTATCGGCTCGGTCGCGAGTACGTCGGGGACCGCCGTGCTCGTCGATAAGTACGGTGAGCCGGTGTTCTCCCCGCAGATGTACTTCGATTCCGCGCCCGAACAGGCGTCGAAGCTCCGCGACCTCGGTCTGTCCGACCTCTCGATTAACCAGAATATCGCGTTTTCTCCGACCAGCCCCCTTCCGAAGATTCTGAAGCTTCGCGAGGAGCACCCCGAAAAGTTCCAGCGGGTGGAGTGGATTCTCAGCCCGACGACGTGGCTGTTGTACCGGCTCCGGTTCGACGCGTCGACGCCGTGGCGCGATATCGAGACCGACTGGACGAACGCGCTGAAGTTCGGTGCCGACGTGACGACGCCCCTGCCCACGTGGTTCGAGTCGCTGTTCGAGACGCTCGACCTGCCTCGGTCGCTCTTTCCGGCGATTCGACCCCCCGGCTCGTTCATCGGCGTCGCCGACGGCCAGTTGGCCGAGCGGACCGGCTTCGACGGCATCAAACTCTTTCAGGGGCTCACTGACGGCAATGCCTCGGTGCTGGCGAACGGCGGCGTCAAACCCGGGGACTTCAGCATCACCTTCGGCGCCTCGAGCGTCGTCAAGTACGTCTCGGAGTCCGTCTCGCCGCACCCGGCGCTGTACTACCACCGTCACCCTATCGACGGCTACCTGCCCGGCGCGTCGTTCGACACCGGCAACCTCCTTCGGTGGTTCTTCGACCGCGTCCTCAACTGCACGCCGGAGCGCGGGCTCGAACTCGCCCGGCAAGTCCCGAGTGGCCACGGCTACGAGGTGTTCCTCAAGGGCAACCGAAGCCCGTTTTTCGACGCCGACGTCGCGGGGTCGCTCCTCGGCCTCAACTACGACAACTCCCTGTCGACCGAGGAGGTCCACGGCCGACTGGCGCGCGGGCTCATTACCGGCATCATCCTGACCGAGTGGACGTACATCTCGCTGGTCGAAGAGCACTTCGACACCGATATCGACCGCGTGCTCGTCATCAACGACGGGACGCCGACGCTCGACGGCAACTACGACTGGTGGAACACGCTCCGCGCGTCGATATGGGACCGCCCGGTCGTCGAGATGGAGCCGCGAACGACTGCCGGCGCTATCATGGCCCCCGCACTCATCACGTCGATTTACAGCGACGTCGAGACGGCGGCGGAAAACCTCCTCCGAGAGCGTGACGTTATCGAGCCGGACCCGTCGGTGGGCGCGGACTTCGATACGCAAAAAGAGGCGTACTTCGACCGATGGCGGGACATCGCGGCGTTCTATCAACGGGACTGACGCCGAGGGCGGTCGTTCGCTGGCCCGGTGGCCTCGTCTCTGTCACCTCGGCTCGTACTCGACTCACAACGGTACTTCGGGTTCCAAGTAGCGGGCGACTCCGACCACAGAGTATGACGATACCGCACTCGAACGACACACCTACCAGAATCAATTATATATCAGAACTTATATCTCTTTCAATCCGGAGAAATATTAGACAATTCTCGGATATAGGTTATCAGTGCATCTATTGCGGATATACCGCCGAAAAGATGTGTTTTCTCCTTTAACCGCGATGTCTAACAGACACTGAGTCGAATTGCTGAAATATGGCTATATAGCTCTTGTAGTATCCACAATCAGATGTCTATGAATACCCATCCGATACTAACGATTTGGTTAGATAATTGCGTATAAGTCAGTATTCTTATTAATAGTGTTGCGGGCAGGGCACGAGCGGCGCGCCCGTCGACTGCTACCCGCCGCGGTCGAACTCGTCGTCTATCACCGCCAGCGCCCCGCCGGAGTTGAAAAGCAGGCGGCTCACGACCACCCACGTCGGCACCGCGAGGACGACCAGCGCGACGGTGCTCGCCACGGGCGACAGCGGCGGCAACAGCCCGCGGTAGAACCACACGATGGCGAACGTCAGGACGATGCGGAGCATCGGCTTGACGGCGACGGTCATCTGTCGTCGTCACCCCGGCCGTCGGTGACGAGCGTCGGTTCGGCGTCGAAGTTCTCGATGCTGAACCGCTCGTCGACGTCCTGTGCGGCACTCGGAACGCCTGCGCCTGTTTCGAACTCGTCGACGTGGATGCAGGCGGCCTTGTGGCCGCCGGTCGCGCCCGCCACGTCGTCGAGCGTCGGGTCGACCGACGTGCACTCTTCTGTCGCTTCGGGACACCGCGGGTTGAACGAACAGCCCGACGGCGGGTCAAGCGGCGAGGGAACTTCGCCTTCGAGCACCTGCCGCTGTCGGGCGAGCTCGGGCACCGGCTGGGGAATCGCGCCCAACAGCGCCCGCGTGTAGGGGTGCTGAGGGTTCGAAAACAGCTCGTCGGCGTCGGCGAGTTCGACGATTTCGCCGAGGTACATCACGGCGACGCGGTCGCAGACGTGGCGAATCACGCTGAGGTCGTGAGCGATGAACAGAAGCGTCAGGTCGAACTCCTCCTGCAAATCGTCGAGCAGGTTGAGAATCTGCGCCTGAATCGACACGTCGAGCGCGGAGACGGGCTCGTCGGCGACGATGAAGTCCGGGTCGACAGCGAGCGCGCGGGCGATGCCGACGCGCTGGCGCTGGCCGCCGGAGAACTCGTGGGGGTAGCGGTTGGAGTACTGCGGAGGCAGGCCGACCGTCTCCATGAGTTCGTCCACGCGGGCGTCGCGTTCGCCCTTGTAGAGGCCGTGAATCTCCATCGGCTGTTTGATGATTTGGCCGACGGTCTTCCGGCGGTTGAGACTCGACGCGGGGTCCTGGAAGACGATTTGGATGCGCTTGCGCATCTCCGTCATCTCCCGGTCCGACAGCGCCGTCAGGTCGGTCCCGTCGTAACTGACCGTCCCTTTCGTGGGCTCGTCCAGCCGGAGGACCGACCGCGCGGTCGTCGACTTGCCGGAGCCGGACTCGCCGACGAGGCCGAGCGTCTCGCCGCGCTCGATGTCGAAGGAGACGCCGTTGACGGCTTTCACCGTCTCGTCGGCTCCGAGCAGGCGGTCGATGAAGCCGTCGTTCTGGGTGAAGTACTTGTGGAGCCCCGAGACGGACAACAGCGGGTCGTCGCTCATCGCGGCTCACCTCCGTCGGTCGCGGGGGCCGTGGGACCGCCGCCGTCCGCCTCCGCGCGCTTCGTCTCGATGGCCGACGGCGAGAGGTCGTAGCCGCGGGCGTGGAGACACGCCGCCTCCCGACCGGGTTCGACCTCCCGGAGTTCGGGGTCGTACGACTCGCACTCGGCGGTCGCGTGGGGACACCGCGGGTGGAACGAACAGCCCGACGGCAGGTCGGTGAGGTTCGGCACGTCGCCCTCGACGGGCGTCAGCCGGTCGGTGTCGTCGGTGAGTCGCGGAATCGACCGCATGAGGCCGCGGGTGTAGGGGTGCCGCGGATTCTCGAAGAGGGCGTCCACGCCGGCGCGCTCGACGACGCGGCCGCCGTAGGCGACGGCGACGCGGTCGCAGGTCCCGGCGACGACGCCGAGGTCGTGCGTGATGAGGATGATGCTCATCCCGTACTTCTCCTGGAGTTTGTCGAGGACGTTGAATATCTGCGTCTCGATGGTCACGTCGAGCGCCGTCGTCGGCTCGTCGGCGATGAGCACGTCCGGCTCGCAGGAGATGGCCATCGCCAGCAACGCGCGCTGACGCATCCCGCCGGAGAACTGGTGGGGGTAGTTGTCCACGCGCGAGGTCGGTTCGGGGATGCCCACGTCGGCCATGAGTTCGATGGTCCGCTCGCGGGCCGCCGCGTCCGACACGTCCTGGTGGGTCTTGATGACCCGGCTGATCTGGTTGCCGACGGTGAACACGGGGTTGAGGCTCGTCATCGGGTCCTGGAACATCATCGCGATGTCGTTGCCCCGAATCGTCCGCATCTCGGCCTCGCTTTTTTCGAGCAGGTCGTCGCCGCGGTAGCGGACGCTCCCTCGCTCGATGCGACCGGGGCTGTCGACGAGTTGGAGCATCGACAGCGCGGTCACGGACTTGCCGGAGCCGGACTCGCCGACGATGCCCAGCGTCTCGCCCTCGTAGAGGTCGAACGACGAGCCGTCGACGGCCTTGACGGTTCCCTCGTCGGTGTAGAACCGCGTGACGAGGTCGCGGATTTCGAGCACGGGCCGTTCGTCCGGTTCGGCGCTCATCGCTCGCCTCCGTCGTTGCGGGGGTCGAGCGCGTCGCGCAGGCCGTCACCGAGCAGGTTGAACCCGAGGATGGTGACGACGATGACGAGCCCGGGGAACACCGAGTACCACCACTCGCCGCTGTAGAGGTAGCCGCGGGCGTTCGACAGCATCAGCCCGAGGCTCGCGTTCGGCGGCTGGATGCCGAGTCCGAGGAACGACAGCGCGGCGCTGGCGAGGACGGCCGTCCCCATGTAGAGCGTCCCCTGGACCACGACGGTCGGCAGGGTGTTGACGGCGATGTCCTTCACGAGGATGTGTCGGTCGCTCGCGCCGAGGGACTTCGCGGCGTCGATGTAGTCCTCTTCCATCTCCTTGAGGACTGAGCCGCGCATGACGCGCGCGAAACTCGGGATGTAGACGACGCCGATGACGGCGATGACTTTCACGATGTTCGGGAGGGTAAACGAGCCGTACTCCGTGCTTCCCACCCCGAGGACGCCGAGCACCGCGATGGCGAGGATGAGACTCGGGAAGGAAAACAGGATGTCCATGAAGCGCATGATGATCTCGTCGACCCACGTGTTGCGGTAGTAGCCGGCGATTGCGCCGGCGGTCACGCCGAGCGCCATCGCGAAGCCGACGACGCCGAGCGAGACGGTCATCAGCGTCCGCAACCCGTAGATGATGCGCGAGAGGATGTCCCGGCCGTGGTGGTCGGTGCCGAGGTAGGCCGTCGTCGTGCCGACGACCTCGCCGGCGTCGTTCTCGACGAGCATCTCGGTGCCCATCGGCATCGGGTTGTGTTCGCCGTCCGGTGCCTCGAACTGCGTCGTCGGGTCGTGGGGGGCGAGAAACGGCGCGAACAGCGCGGTCAGGAGCATCGTGAGGATGATCGCGCTCCCCACGAGCGAGAGGGTGTTCCGGCGGAACTCCTTCCAGAACATCTCGAACTGACTGTGGTGCGTGCCGGGGGCTTGCGCGGCCGGCACCGCCTCGTCCGTCTGGTCTGTCGTTGCCATGTTAGTTTCCATCGTGTCTGATGCGGGGGTCGAGGTAGGCGTACAGCACGTCCACCGCGAGGTTCGCGAAGACGAACACGCTCGCGATGAACAGGATGAGCGCCTGGATGATGCGGTAGTCGCGACGGTCGATGGCCAGTATCAGGAGCTTCCCGATACCGGGGAGGTTGAACACCGTCTCGGTCAGAATCGCGCCGTTCATGAGTTGGCCGAGTCCGACGCCGATGACCGTCACGACGGGGATGAGCGCGTTCTTCGAGGCGTCCTTGAGGACGATTTCGCGCGCGCCGATGCCCATCGCACGGGCGGTCTTGACGTAGTCCTGACTGAGCGTGTCCAGCATCTCCGAGCGCATCATCCGGGCGATGAGCGCGGAGTAGGCCGTCCCGAGCGTGATGACCGGGAGGAACAACTGCTGGAGGTTCGCCACCGGGTCGACCCACGGCGGCGTCCAGCCGCCGGTCGCCCACGGGAACGAAAACTGCACCGCGAAGATCATGATGAGGATGATGCCCAGCCAGAAGTCGGGAATCGAGATGCCCGACAGCGCGGCGATGCGCGCGGCGTGGTCAGCGGGCTTGTCCTTGCGGACGGCGCTGATGATGCCCGCCGGGATGGCGATGAGCACGGCCGTAATCATGCTGAGAATCGACAGCTCGACCGTCAGCGGGATGCGCTCGACGATGATGTCTGTCACGGGCGTCCCCTGTTGGACCGTCCACGACACGCCGAAGTCGCCTTGTAGCGCGTCGAACACCCACATGCCGTACTGGACGTACAGCGGGCGGTTGAGCCCCATCTCCAGGCGAATCTGTCTGACGAGCTCTTCGTTGCTGAGCGGGCCGAGCATCACCCGGACCGGCCCGCCCGGCGCGAGGTGAACGAGTGCGAAGACGACGACGCTCACCCCGAGGAGGACGGGAATGCTCAACAGCAGGCGCTTGAGGACGAACCGGGACATGCTCACGGCTGAGTCACCTCCTCGGTCGCCGCCGGCGGTCGACGAGTCCGACGCGAACGCGTGTGCATCGGCTCCTCACTCACCCTTCGAGACGAAGCGGTAGTTGTCCTGGAACGTGCCCACCTCGTAGTCGTTGATGGCGTTGCGCCACGCTTCGAGCTTGTTCACGTAGGCGATGTCGATCTGAATGCCGTGTTCGACGAGGTACTCCTCCAGTTCCCAGACGATTTCCTTCTGTTCTTGTTCGTCCGTCGACGCCTGCGCCTCGCGGAGCTTCGAGACGTACCACTCGTGGCCGTTCGAGAAGTCGCCCTCGGCGTCTTCGGGCGCGGCGGGGCCGCTCGGCGCGTAGATGTCTTCGAGGTCGTCCGACGGGTGGTGCCAGTTGTTGTGGTTGTGGTTGTTGTCGGCGTAGCCGGCGTCGAGCCACGACGTGGCGACCGGAATCGACTGCGCCCAGTCTTCCATCGCGGCGTGCCACGTGTCCGTGCTGTACACCTGGTTGAGGAGCGTGGACTTGTCGACGGCGGTGACGGTGGCTTCGATGCCGATTTTCGACAGCTGGTTCTGGATGACGACGGCCTCGTCTTTGAACCACGACCCCTTCGTGGCGATGATGTCCATCTCGAAGCCGTCGGGGTTGCCCGCGAGTTCGAGTTCCTTTTTCGCCTTCTCGGGGTCGTACATCTGCATCTCCTTGAGCTTCGGCGAGGTCCAGTCGCTGTCTGGGTACCACGGTCCCTTCTGGACCGCGCCCTGTCCGTAGAACACCTCGTCGAGAATCTCCTCGCGGTCGATGCCGAACAGGACCGCGCGGCGGTTGTGCCGGTTGCTCATCGGGTTGCCCTCGGACTCCATCAGGTTCACGTACAGCACCTGCGTGAAGTTGCCGGGGACGGACTCGGTCGTGATGTCCGGCTGACTGCTGAGGCCGTCGAAGTCCTTCGGGGGGACCTTGTCGGTCAGGTCGAGTTGGCCCGAACGGAGGTTCGCGAGGCGCGTGGAGTCCTCGCCGATGAAGTCGAATCTGAACTCGTCGACGGCGGGCGCGCCCTCCTTCCAGTAGTCCTCGTTCTTCTCGAGGAGGACGTGACTGCCGCTTTTCCACTCGACGAATTTGAACGCGCCGGTGCCCGCGCCGGAGGGGTCCTGCGTGAGGTCGGTCGCGAGGCCGCTCGGTCCTTTGCCCTCCGAGGTGTCGCCGCGGGAGCCCTCGGGGACGATGCCCTCCAGTCCGCGCGTGAGCCACCAGTTGAGCGTCCCGAACGGCTGGGAGAGGTTGAGCCGGAGCGTCCGGTCGCCGACGATTTCGGTGTCCTCGACGAACGGGAGGCGGCTCTTGACCGGCGAGTTGTTGTCGGGGTTGAGAATCCAGTCGACGGAGTACTTGAAGTCCTCGACGGTCACCTCGTCGCCGTTGTGGAACGTGACGCCCTCGCGGAGCGTGTACTCGAACGCGGTCCCGCCGTCGACGGGGTCGGGAACCTCGGTCACGAGGCCGGGCTGGAGTTCGGAGTCGGGGGTCAGCTCGATGACCTCGTCGTAGATGAGGCCGCCGATGGTGCTGGTCGCGGTGTCCGTCCAGAGCGCGGGGTCGAAGTTCCACGGCTCCGCGGCGAGCGCGACGTTGACGCGGACGGTCTCTCCCGAGTTACCCGACGAACTGCTGTCGGTGCTTCCACCGCTCGTTTCGGTCCCGTCGGAGCCGCCGGAGCCACCGGAGTCACCGCCGGTACAGCCCGCGAAGCCAGCCGCGCCGACCGCACTCGCGGCCGCGATAAATTGCCGTCTGTCCATGTTTATCTCGGTAATGTTGTCGTCTGCCATTGTTTTGTTGAGCTACGTACACACCCTTGTAGCGGTACGCGTGATACCTTAGCTCATGAAACACCGTTATTTATAGCTTTGCCAAACTCTCACAAACTTGGCACTAATCTGCACTATAGACCGGTCGGGTTCGTTGTGCTACCGCTTCCCAAACAGTTTAAGCGGGTGGTTGCAATATCGGCTTCATGGCGTACGCCAGCACGCTCTCCCTGCGAGAGTTACGACAGGACCTTCACGCCCATCCGGAGTCCGGATGGAAGGAGTTCCGCACGACCGCACTCATCGCCGCCGCGCTCGACGACCGCGAGTTCACGCTCCACCTCGGTTCCGACGCCGTCGCCGAAGACGAGCGACTGGGCGTCCCCGACGACGACGCGGTCGCGGCCGCAGTCGAACGCGCACGCGAGGAGGGCGCACCCGATGCCTACCTCGACCGGATGGACGGCGTCACGGGTCTCGTCGCCGAGAAGCGCTTCGGCGACGGGCCGACCGTCGGCGTCCGCGTCGACATGGACGCCCTCGAACGCACCGAGTCGAGCGACGAGGAACACCGCCCCGCGAAACTGGGCTTCGCGAGCACGCACCCCAACGAAATGCACGCGTGCGGCCACGACGGCCACACCGCTATCGGCCTCGGTATCGCCCGCGACATCGACGACGACGGCGGGTTCGACGGCACGCTCCGGCTGTTCTTCCAGCCCGCCGAGGAGGGCGGCCGCGGCGGCAAGCCGATGAGCGAGACCGACCTGCTCTCCGACATCGACTACTTCCTCGCGCTCCACCTCGGCCTCGGCAACCCCACGGGAACCGTCATCGGCGCCTACGAGAACCCGCTTTCGAACGCGAAACTCGACGTGACCTTCGAGGGCGCGCCCAGCCACGCGGGCAACGCGCCCAACGAGGGGCGCAACGCGCTCCACGCGGCGACCGCCGCGGTCCAGAACCTCTACGGGATTCCGCGCCACGCCGACGGCGCGACCCGCATCAACGTCGGGAAGTTCGAGTCGCCCAACCCGCAGAACATCATCGCGGAAGAGGCGAGCCTCCGCGTCGAGGTCCGCGGCGGGACCGCCGACCTCAACGAGTACATGCTCGACAAGGCCCGGCGCGTGCTCGACCACGCCGCGGGCATGCACGACGTGTCGGTCGAGACGGGCCTGTACGGGAAGACGGCGACGTTCACGGCCGACGACGAGATGATAGAGGCCGTCCTCGCGTCGGCGGCCGACCTCGACGACGTGACCGAGACGGTCCCGCGACTCGACATCGGCGGGAGCGAAGACGCCTCCTATCTCATCCGGCGGGTTCAGGAACACGGCGGGAAGGCGACCTACGTCGGCATCGGCGCGAGCAACGAGTTCGGCCACCACACCTCGCGGTTCGACATCGACGAGGACGCTCTCGACATCGGCGTCGACGTGGTGTGTCAGACGATTCGAACGCTCTAACGCGGCGGTTCGACCCGGCTGTTCGACCCCGACCAGCCGCGCGTCTCGCCCGTCGTCGCCGCCGTCGACCCGTAGAATCTGCCACGAACACACACAATTATTGCACATCGTTTGCGAGTTGAGCCGCATATGCAGGCCTCCCAGCAACGACTCCGCGAGGACATCGAAGCGAACGCCCGCTTCGGCGACATCGACGCGCCGGCGGGACGCGGCCGCACCGTCCTGACCGGGAGCGACGCCGACCGCCGCGCCCGTCAATATTTCGTCGAGCGACTGCGCGACGCCGGCCTCTCGGTCCGCGTCGACGCCGTGGGCAACGTCGCCGGCCGGTGGGTTCCCGAGGGGGCCGACCCCGACGCGGCCCCCGTCGCCGCCGGCAGTCACCTCGACTCGGTCCCCGAAGGCGGCATCTTCGACGGTCCGCTCGGCGTCTACGCGGCGCTCGAAGCCGTTCGGACGCTCCAAGAACGACAGGCAGACCTCGCGCTCGACCGCCCCATCGACGTCGTCTCGTTCACCGAGGAGGAGGGCGCGCGCTTCTCGCACGGCCTGCTCGGGTCGTCCGTGGCGACGGGCGCGCGGGACGCCGACGACGCGCTCGCGTTCCGCGACGCCGACGGGACGACCCTCGAAGCCCACCTCGACGCCATCGACTTCCGCGGGACCGACACCATCGACGCCGAAGAGTGGGACGCGTGGGCCGAACTCCACATCGAACAGGGGACCGTACTGGAGTCCGCGGGCGCGTCGGTCGGCGTCGTCGACGCCATCACCGGCATCACGACCTGCGCGGCCGACATCGTCGGCGAGGCCGACCACGCGGGCGCGACGCCGATGGACGAGCGCCGCGACGCGCTGGTCGCCGCCAGCGAGTTCGTCGTGGAGTTCCGGGCCGCGGCCGACGACGTGGCGCAGAACCGGAGTCCGACCGCCGTGGGGACCGTCGGCCAGTTCGACGTGGCCCCGAACGCGCGCAACATCGTCCCCGGGGAAGTCAGCCTGCAGATGGACATCCGCGACGTGGACTACGGCGCGATGGACGCCATCGCCGAGCGGGCCGACGCGGCGCTCGACGGACTCGAAGCCGCGCATCCGGTCGAGACGGACTTCGACCGCTACCGCGACCAGCGCCCGAGTCAGATGGCCGACGACTGCGTCGACGCCGCCTTCGACGCCGCCGCGGCCGGGGATATCGACGCGAAACGGATGCACTCCGCGGCGATGCATGATACTGCAAATGTTGCCAGCGTCACCGATGCCGTGCTCCTGTTCGCCCCGTCGGCGGACGGCCTCTCGCATAACCCCCGCGAATGGACCGACTGGGCGGACTGTGCGACCGCGGCGACGGTTCTCGCGGGGACGCTCGCTCGCCTCGCCGGCGCGTGAGTCGCGGTGGGCGGCCTGCCGCTCTCCGACCCGCCTCAGCTGAGTGGCGGTGACATACTGCCATGGTCGCGACTCTTCTGTGGTGTTCCTCGCGGTCGCGCCGGTAGTTTCGATATGTGACACCCCTCCTCGACGGGAACTCCTGTCGTGGCTTCGGCCGCGTTCCCCGATGTGATAGCCACGCTCGGGCGCTGGGTATCGTTTTTGTAGACAACTGCCCCTCACCGGCCGAGCGCTCGCCCGCCAGCTATCGGCTCTTTCTGGGAGAACTGAGCGCTCTACCGCCCCGTTTCGATATGTTGTCAGTAAATACAACGGCTTAGACATCGGCTCGCGGTGAGAACCGAACCAAAACCGGCGAGATAGCAGAAGACTGGGAGAGAAGCGATTCCACACATCTGACAGCGATGGGTTCGAGAGGGCTGGGCGTCGCTTCCACCGCGTTACGCGTGACGCGCTCGTTCGCGCGCATCACGGAGACCGGTCGTCTCGCGGGCGCGCCGCCTGTTGGACAATCATCGAGCGATATCGGCTCAGCTCGACGGTCTCGACAGCGATTTCACTCCCACGTTTTGATTGCAAGATATTCGGAACAGCTATGCCACCGGATAGACGTTCTCGTAGCATGCCCGAGAACCCCAACACCGATGCCCCGTCCCGGACCCTCAGCACGGTGGACACGGCGGTCAGCGTCGTCAGGGCGCTCGAGGAGTTAGACGGTGCGCGCGTCGCCGAGTTGGTCGACTACCTGGGCCTCTCGAAATCTACGGTGTACAACCATCTGGCGACCCTGCGGAAGAACAACCTCGTCGCCAAGGACGGCGACAGCTACCACCTCAGCCTCCAGTTCCTGCTTCTGGGCGAGTACGTTCGCAACCAGCAGATACTCTACCAAGTCGGCAAGGAGGAAGTCGAGGCGCTCGCCGAGAAGACCGGCGAGTACGCCCACCTCTCGACCGAACAGCACGGCCTGCGCATCAGCCTGCTCAAGGTGCGCGGCGAGCGCGCCGTCGGGAGCCAGTACCAGCGGTCGAAGATTCAGCGCCCGGACAACCTCCACGCGTCGTCGACCGGCAAGGCCATCCTCGCGTTCCTCCCGCGCAGTCGGGTCGAGGAAATCGTCGACCAACACGGCCTGCCGGCGAAGACCGCCGCGACCATCACCGACCGCGACGCGCTGTTCGACGAGCTCGACCAGATACGCGAGCGGGGGTACGCCTGCAACGACGAGGAGGAAATCGAAGGCCTCCGCGCGGTCGGCGCGCCGATACGCGACCGCAACGGCACCGTCCTCGGCGCGCTGAGCGTGTCCGGCCCGACGAGTCGAATCAAAGGCGAGCAGTTCCGCGACACCATCCCCGAGATGGTCACGAGCACGGCCAACATCATCGAGGTGAACATGAACATGGCCGCGCGGAGTTCGAACAACGGGCGCTTCGACTGAGCCGCCCGGCCGGTTTCCATGACAGGGGTACGCGTGTAATCCTTCTCGGGCACTCGCACTCGCCGGCGTCCGATGTCCATCCGACCAGTTCGGCGTGTCGAGGCCGATACGCCGCGCTCCGACTGTGGGAACGTACTCGGCTCTGTCCGTCTCGAAACACATATCAAAAATGAAAACTGAATGGGATAGTATCGAATATCAAACTGTTTTGGAGTCGTTGACTCGATAGCGCGTCTCTGATGACGAAACCGGCGATAACCAGCGGTAGTACGCAGTTTCGTGCGCTCTAACTGCGCATGTCGGCTGACCGACTTCGATGTGCGATTCTATTCCCGTCTGTCTCAGATAATTCAGAGTTAGCACGCTTGAGGCTTGTAGACCGACAATCGGATGATGAGAACAGAGCCGTTCACAGACCGTGCCTGACGTTCGGGAATCGAAACGTGTCCGATACCGATTCATTTTTTCTACTTGTCAGTATGTCTCGTTCGCGCCGAGTCGAACGCGGCCCTCACGCGGCGATTGACGAGCGGTCGGCTCGCCGACTGCGTTCGGTCGCCTCGGAACGCGTGGCTCGTCATCACGCCACCGAGGGCGGTCCGTCACTTCAGTCGCGCTTCCAACGACTCGACGAGCGAATCGTTGCCGATGTAGACCGGCACGCGGTCGTGGACGCCCTCGGGCGTCCCCGAGAGGAGCGACTTCTCGCCGTCGGACGACCGCCCGCCCGCGCACTCGATGATGTAGCCGATGGGGAAGCCCTCGAACTGCTGGCGGAGCTTCCCGCCCGGCGCGTCGGTCTGTGCGGGATACGCGAAGACGCCGCCGTAGTGGAGGATCTGGTTCACGTCGCCGATCATCGACCCGCCGTAGCGGAGCTTCATCCCCTCGGTCCGTTCGGTCTCGCGGGCGAACGCCTCGAACTCGTCGAACCAGCGGTTGACGCGGCCGCCGAAGCTGAAGATGGCCGGGTCGTCGGGGAGCGTCAACTCCTCGCGGAGCGGGCGCTTGATGCCCGATTCGAGGATGTACTCGCTGACGACGCCGTCGCGGGCGGCCACGAGCGTCGTCACCGGGCCGTAGAGGATGTAGCCCGCGGCGAGCAGGTTCTCGCCGCCCGTGGGGAGCGGTTCGTCGTAGACGCTGTAGAGCGTCCCCATCACGTTGTTCGGCTTCAGGTTCGTCGACCCGTCCAGCGGGTCGAGCGCGACCGACACGCCCTCGCCGACGTCGATGACGTCGGAGCGCTCCTCGCTGGCGTACTCGCCGACGCCGTCGAGGGGGCGAAGCCGCTTCAACAGCAGTTCGTCGGCGTAGGTGTCGGCTTCCAGTTGACGCTCGCCGCTCGGGTTCGTCCCCTCCTCGTAGACGCGCCGGCCGGGCAGTCCCGCCCGAATCGAGGGCGCGGCCGCACAGAGCGTCTCGACGACGGCGTCGACTACGTCGTCTTCCCGACTCGATGCGTCTGTCATGCGGTCGATACACCCCGCGGAGTCGCGGGCGCGCCGAAGCGGTTCGACGGAGCGCCGACGGGCGGTGCACGGACGGGCGTCGGGGTGGTCGTCATTACCTACTGGTCCCGTGGACGAAGTATAGTTCTGTCCCCGCGCGTAAGCGTTGCACGACGCCGACGACGGAGTTGGCGGCGGGTTTTCGACTCCGACTCTGTTGATGCCTTCGCTGGTGGCGGTTGTTGGATTCGTGCTGAATACAGGCGCGAGTCGGTTATCGGTTCAGCACTCAATATGGCCAGCTCAAATCGCTACGTACAGAAGAACCTCTTTTCGCCTCGGGTTTCCTCGCTTCGCTGCGGGAACCGCTCGGCGAAACCCCGCTCATGCCAAAAAGCCGGTCTCGATTCGCTCGACCGCTGAATCGTTTCACTACCGGGTCCTTCGGACCTCTCGTTCGCGCGAATGCTTTTCGTTCACTACGCACGCGCCACCGAACGGTTAGTTCAGCGTCGGTACGATGGAATAACGAGGCCCCCGTGAGAGCTACACCGTCTGTCTGTTTCACACTCTTTTTGACAGAGTTTCCAGTCATCGGTTGAAACTGACGGCTCTAGTGATGCACCAACGCCGGGGCAAGGACCATCACGCATCTGTTAGAGAGAACAGATAGAGAAACAGGAGAATCGAACTGCCAAACGTCAATGCGCCGTACAGAGGCAGAGACTTCCACGAGGCGGTTCGGCTGAACCGATTCGACACGAGAGTTCCGACTGCTGACAGTCCCAGAAGGCCATACACGACCGGCAGTCCCTCTAACGAGAGATAGCCGCCGATAACCTCCACAGCAATCATTGTCGAAAGGAGTCCACAACAGAGAGCGAGGATGCCAGCGGTGGACCGTCGGTTACTAGTCAGTCCCATGCTGAGTTGTGACACCCAGTTGTACTATATTCTTTGTCGATAAGTGGAAACGGATTACTGAGCGGCGAACAGCCGTTCGAACACGACCGTCGGGAACTGCGGTTCGAGTCGGCTCGGCGGCCGCCCCTTCCGGTCGACGCGCTCCGCCGTGACTCGGCGGGTGATGCCGTCTTCGGCGAGTTCGTAGAGGATTCGCTTGACCGTCGTCGCCGAGAGGTCGACCGATTTGGCGATGTGCTGGCTCGCCGCCTGTACCGACTCCTGTTGGTCGGGGCGCAACGCGAGGAGTTCGTGGAGCACCTGCTGGCGGTTCTCCGGGAGCGCGAGCACGCGGCCGAGCGAGACGCAGGGTTGGGGGACCGCGGCGATGCCCGCGGCGACGTCGGCGGCCGTGATGCTCCGGTGTCTGTTGCGGACCGCCTCGTCGGCCGCGCCGAACAGCGCCGCGAGCGCGTCGTGGGCGTCGCCGTCGGCCCACTCGGCGATGTCGCGGGCGAGGCGGTGGTCGAGCGTCCGCCGCGAGCCGGCCGCCGCCGCCCGCGTCATCAACACGTCGATGAGCACCTGACTCTGATAGGGCTCGAACTGGACCTCGTCGGCCGTGTAGTCGGTCAGCACCGTCTCGCCGGGCGGCGCGCGCCCGATGGCCAGCCAACTGACCTTGCTCGGAAGTCCGGCACAGAGGTCGACGAACGCCTCGCCGTCGAGCGTCCCCGGCTCTCCGAGATGGTCGACGGCGACGACGGCACCCGTTTGGGGGGCGTCGAGCGTCGCTTTGAGCCGCGACTGGAGCGCCTCCGTCTTGATGCCCTGCTTCGGCACCGACTCGTCGACGAGCGCGTCGAGCACGGCGTGGTAGAACGCGAACGCGCTCGTCGTCTCGCGCGCGTCGACGTAGACGAACCGCGGCGCGAACGTCGCCTGCACGCGGGTCGTCGTGTGGATGGCGGCGTTGCTGACGCTCGACGCGCGGACGAGGTGGTCGAAAAGCGCCGTTACGACCGCCGACTTCCCCGACCCCTTCGGGCCGTAGACGTAGGCGTTCGGCGGGAGATGCCCGTCGAACACGGGGTCGAGGTAGTCGAGCAGTCGCTCCAGAACCGGCCCGCAGTTCACCGGGTCGTCGGTGTGTGCGACCGGCGAGAGCGAGTCGTAATCGACGAGGAGGCGAGGCGTTCCGTCTCGGCGTTGCCGACGTTTAATCCTCGCTTCGATGTCCATGTCGTGGTGGTAGTTCCGAGATGAGAGTCATATGCGTTCTGACTGCTTACGGGAGCGGTGCCGAACCGACCGGCATCGGTCTGTCTGTTCCGTTCTCCTCCAATTCGTTATCGGTGATATACACTTGTCAGTAAATAACATGTTGAATGGGTATAAACATATCTTTCAGACCAGAACATCGGCAGTTCGGCTCCGGGAGCGCGCGTCGGCAGACCAGACCAGACCGTCTGTCTGTTCGTCCATTCCTGTCTGCGTAGATGCCACTCGAATCTGTGAACTCGCGATGCGTCGGGGAGTCGTGTCCCCGAGTTCTCGAACTGGCGGGCCCCGTGGCTCCCGTGGCGGTACTGGTCATCGCCGGCGACCCCCGTGGAAGCTGTATATTTACTCCCTCCCGGCGACGAGTAGTATCGATATCACCCGCCGCGCGAGCGAACGTGTTCGGGGTAACCGACTCGGCGGTCCCCCGTGAGGTAGGACACGTATGGCAGACACCATCCTCGACGTCCGCGACCTCCCGCCGGCGGAGCGCCATCCGAAGATTCACGCCGCCTTCGACGACCTCGACGCCGGCGAGTCGCTGACGATTCTCAACGACCACGACCCGAAACCGCTGTTCTACGAGATGCAAGCGGAAGTCGACGCCTTCGACGCCGACAACTACGCGGTCGAGAAGCAGGGCCCGAACGAGTTCGCGGCGACCTTCCCGAAGCGGTAGCGTCGCGGCCGCGGGTCGTGACCGCGGTGCCGACCCGGCTCCTCCGTTTCTCCATCCTCGGCGAATATGTTCGGCGTCACCGGTAGGACTTCGCGCCGCGCTAGTCCGCGTATGAGCGCCATTCCCGCCGAGGTCGACACGGCCCGACAGCCACCGATGACGATTCCGCTCCGGCACTTCGTCGTCGCGCTCGGCTTCCTCACGGCCGCGGTGGGCCTCCGAGTCGCCCTCGCCGCCGGCGTCGTCGCCGGCACCGCTCGTCTCGCGCACGTCCATCTCCTGCTCGCGGGGTGGGTCTGCGTCACCATCATGGGCGCGATGACGCAGTTCGTCCCGGTCTGGTCCGGCGTCGACCTCTACTCGCGGCGGCTCGCGACCGCTCAACTGTGGGCCGTCGGCGTCGGCCTCGGCGGCCTCGCGGCGTGTTTCCTCCTCGGCGCGTTCGCGTGGCTTCCCGTCTTCGGTGCCGCCGCGCTCCTCGGCTTCTGGACGTTCGCCTACAACGTCGCGCGCACGCTCTCCCGACTCGACGACTCCGACGTGACCGAGCGCCACTTCGGCCTCGCACTCGGCTTTCTCGCGGTCGCCACCGCGCTCGGGTTCCTGCTCGCAGTGGACTTCACGCGCCCGCTTTTCGCCGGCGTCGGCGCGACGCACGGGAGCGTCCGCGCGGCCCACGTCACGCTCGCCGTCTTCGGCGTCGTCGTGACGACCGTGGTCGGCGCGCTCTACCAACTCGCGACGATGTTCACCCAGACGAAGCTCCGCGGCGTCGACGTGTGGCTCCGGCGCGTGGAAGAAGTCGGCTACCCGCTGGGCGTCGTCGCCCTCGCCGGCGGCCGACTCGTCTCCGACCCGACGCTCGCGCGGGTCGGCGGCGCGCTCGTGACCCTCTCGCTTCTCGGCGTCGCCGCGATTCTCGCCCATCGCCTCGTCGAGTCGGCGGTCGACTGGACGCCCATGCTCACCCGGTACGCCGTCGCGGCCGTCGCGCTCGCCGGGTGGGCAGTCCTGACGCTTCCCGCGTGGCTCACGGCCCCGCTGGCCGGCGACCGCCTGTTCGGCGCGCCCGGGACCGGCTCGCTGTTCCGCCTCGGCTTCGTCGGCTTCGTCGTGCTCGGGACGCTCTACCACGTCGTCCCCTTCATCGTCTGGGTCCACCGCTACAGCGACCGCCTCGGCCTCGAACCCGTGCCGATGCTCGACGACCTCTACAGCGCTCGCCTCGCTCGCCTCGATTTGGGCCTCGTCGTCTCGGGCGTCGCCGCCGTCGTCGCGAGCGACCTCGTCGGTCTCTCGACGGCCGTCGAGACGGCGGGCTGGGCGCTCGTGCTCGTCGGTGTCGCGGCGTTCGCCGCGAACCTCCTGCGAGTCATCTGGGTCCACAGCCCGCAGTCGTTGGTCGGCGGCGCGGCCGCATCGGCCGCCGATGCGGACGACAGCGCGGACTGAGTCAGTGCGTCGGAGATGCGTCTCGAACTCTCTCACATCCCGAGCAGTTCGGGCGCGAGAAAGAGAAGTGCGAGCAGGCTCGTTAAGACGAGAATCGACGCGAGACGCAGGATGCCGGTCGCTCGTCGCCGGTTGTTCGGAAGCGATTCCGCGATTCCGGACAGGGCGATCCCGGCTATCATGAACAGGAGCCAGCCGCCAGACATGGACTGTTCCACGACGGCGTACTGCCAGTAGAGCCCCGACATGACGAGCGCGCTACAGAGCTGGACGAGTGCAAATGGGCCGCCGGAGGGCTCGCTGAACACGATTTCGTTCACGATGGAGGGCATCGAACGCGTCGACTCCCGGGAGGGAAAAATAACTCCTGCATTCGCCACCTCGTTGGCCGCGCTCTACCTCCGAACACGTTCGGCCGCAGGCTTACCGACCGCGCGGCCGACAGTTCACCCGCAATGGTAGAACACGCCGCGCTCGCCGACCTCCCGCCGGTGATGCACGCGTCCGTCTTCGAGACCGACCGCCCGAAAACCGTCAGGCTCCGCCTCGAAGCCGGCGACGAGGTGCCGGCGCACTCCCACCCCGGCTTCGACATCGTCTTTCACGTCGTCGATGGCCGGATGGAACTCACCCTCGACGGCGAGACGCACGAGGTCGCGGCGGGAGAGCTGATGCGGTTCGGCGGCGACCGCGATATCTCGCCGCGCGCGCCGGTCGACTGTAGCGCGGTGCTCGTGTTCGCGCCGACCGCCGACGACTGAACCGCAGGGCCAACCGGCGGGCGAACGCCCACCTTACTCCGGCTCGCTCGACAGCCGCTTCAGTGCCGCCTCGAACTCCTCGGACAGCGAGACCGCACCCGACTCGTCGCCGTCGCGCTCACCCGTCGGCGACCCGGTATCGGGGACCGAGTCGTCCGTCTCCGCCTGCGCGTCAGCGGGGTCCATCGCGTCGAGTTCCGCGTTGATGGCGTCGGCCTGCTGGTGCATCGGTGCGACGCGGACCCGGACGCGGTCGTAGTCGTGGCGGTCGGCGAGGCCGTTCCACGCCCGGAACGCGCCGACGGTGAGCGTCTTCGACTGCGGGCAGAACGGCGTCGTCGGCGTGAACTCCGCGAGAAGGACCGACGGGTCGTTCCGGTCCTCCGCGTAGCGGAAGCCGGCGTCCGGGTGGCGTCGGTCGAGGTTCAGCCGCGCGAGGTTGTAGCCGAACGTCACGTCGTAGACGCCCCGCGCTTCGAACAGGTCGCGGGCGACCCGGTGGACGGCGACGTGGTCGTCGCCGTCGAGGACGCGGTGGCCGTCGAGAAAGGCGTCCGAGTCGGGCAGGTGCTCGGGGACGAACTGGTCGATATCGTCGAAGCGGTCGGCCCGCGACCCGCCGCCGAACAGGGACGGAATGTCTGGCATAGTCCGAGGTAGGGTCGCCGCGGGCGTAGGCCCACCTCCGAACACGTTCGACTCACCGTTCGGGGTGCGGCGCTCCGGCGGGGTTTAGATGCAGGTCGGTGGTGCGGTTGAAATCCGTAGTCAGTGGTAGTTTGTCGAGTCCGGATAGTTTGCCGAGTCCGTGCTGAATAGCGTGCGCGAGTCGGTCGTCCGAATCAGTAGATTGAGAGCTATTCTTCGATCGTGAGTGTATAGCTCCACTCAAACGCTTCCCATGCCGTGTCCGCTCTAGCTTTCGGCACAAATGATTCGGTAAAGCGGTGTTCCTCTGCGGGAAGACAGCCCATATCTTCGGGGCGATTGCTCACCCACTTGTCCATCGTGGCCTCCAATATTTCCCGCTCCGGGTAATGCAGTACGGTGTATTCGGTCTGAATGCACTCTCCCGCATCGAGTGACTGCCATCTAAGCACGTCAGGAAGAACGAAGTGAACGAGATTCGTCTGCCAGCACCCCTCGACCGGGCGGTCCGGAATAATCTGTTCGTCTGTTCCAAAGGCGTGGTTCTGTACCTGACGGTCACTCGGAATGAGAACAAGCCATCCTTGGCCATCACTCCAAATACTGGAGTACGGCTGGATTGAGCCGAAGCCAACCGTTTGTGCTTCGGGGGAAAGGTTCTCAAATGAACTCCGAATCTGGGCAGGTGCATCGGATGAGAAATCCCGTAGCTTCTCAACGCTGAGCTGGAAGGGTTCCTTGCTGGGTTGAGAGCCTTCAGCAACCGTGATACGGGGGTAGCGCCCAGAAGCCATAGCGAATAACGACGCCCCACTCAAGTAACATCATTGACCCAATTTTGTCGATTTGGGAAGGTCTAAGCGGGCGTACTGAATCGAGTGCGCGTCTCGGTCACGGGACGGGAGGTGCTGATGGGGCGGGCTAAAGAGCGGTACAGACAGAGCGGACACGTCTCGGAACGCAAGTCACCGAAATATCGCCACGACAGAGGCCACTTCGGACGCACTCACCTCCGATTTATCAATCGCTGTATCCGGTCGCGAACGTCGTCCGCGGAGTCGTAAATTTCGTTGTCAACCGAGGCGAGCACCTCGTCGACTGGTTTCGACCCACCTTGTGTTTCGACCTCGTAGTCGCCGTAGTTCTCGACGAGTTGCTCCGTTGTGGTCGGATAGTCCTGGATTTCGAGTGCATCGTCGAGGTCCCCGAGTTGCTCGCCGGGTTTGGGTTCGTCGGCGCGGTCACGCGCCTCTTGGAGCGCTCGCTCGCGTTGGCGCTGTTCTTCGTTGGCCGCTTGCTTATCTCGGCCCTGTTTGTCGTCTGGCATCTTTGGCATTTTGAAAGCGAACGCCATAATGCTGTGGTCGCTTCAACAGAGACAGATAGAAAAACAGCGGTCAGTCGGTGAGTACCGGTCGGCCCGGTGGGACTACTGCGGGTCAGGGTCGGGGTCGAATATCTCGAGGTCCTCCGGGCCCTCGGCGCGGACGACCGCCATACAGCCCTTGCGGACGACGCGGGACAGCGAGTGGTCGACGAGCTTGAAGTCGCCGGGGACGGGCGAGCTCATCGTCGCGATGGTCGTGCTCCCCGGCGGCACCTGCCGCGTCTGGATGTGGGTCTGCGGCTCGGTCGTCAGCGACCCCTCGGGATAGAGCGTCTCCCAGACGCTCCCGATGGGGTGGAAGCTACTGGAGAGGTTCGGTCCGCCGTCGACGAAGTACAACCGGACCGTCTCGCCGGTGCCGACCGTCGCGGCCGGTCCCCGGCCGTCGGGCGTCCACGCGTACTTCTCGCCGTTCATGAGGACGTACGTCGGCTCCTCGTTCCGCATGGCCTCGTAGTCGAATGCGTGCTGGCCCTCCTCGCCGGCGTCCTTGTCGGTGTAGAGTTCGTGCTGGCCGAGGTATATCTCGTGGTCGACCTCCGGCAGTCCCTCTGGCGGCTCGACGAGGATGAGGCCGAACATCCCGGCGCTGATGTGCATGTCCATGTTCGGCACGGCGCAGTGGTAGATGTACGCGCCGGGATAGGTCGCCTTGAACCGCAGGTGCGCCGTCTCGCCGGGGTTCGTCATCGTCGCTTCCGCGCCCCCGCCGGGGCCGGCGACGGCGTGGAAGTCGACGTTGTGCGGCATGGTGTTCTCCTCGGGGTTCTCGAACGTCAGGTTCACCGTGTCTCCCTGCCGAACGCGGACGAGCGGGCCGGGCACCTGCCCGTTGTACGTCGTGTAGGTGAACGTCACGCCGTCTTCGACCTCCGCGGTCACCTCCTCCGGCCGGAGCGTCACGTCGACCTCCGCGGGCTCGCTCCGGTCGATGGGGCCCGGGATGTCCGTCGGGCCGGCCGCGACTTGGTCGACCAGGTTCGTCGAACCCTGCCGTGTCGGTTCCCCCGTCTCGTCGAGCGACTGCGCGGTCGTCGGTGCCTCGGTCGCACAGCCGGCGAGCGAGGCGGCGCCGCCGAGTCCGAGCCACTGGAGCGTCCGCCGCCGAGTCGTAGATAGCATGTTGTCTCCCTCCGGTTGAATCGAGTGCCCGGACACGGGTATAAACGGACAATGGTTGTCCGGTTTGGAGACGCGCTCCGAACATCTTCGCGAGCCGTACCACGCCGTGAGACGCCGCGAAGCGCGACCGCTATCGAGCGCGTGAATACAGAGAAGACGAACGGGGGTTCAGTCGTCGCCGACGAAACGGTCGCGGCGGTACCGACACTGCTCGCAGAAGAACTGCGCGACCCCCGCCGGCTGTGTGCCGGTGAAAGCCATTTTCGTGCCGCAGTCGGGGCACCATTCGGAGTGGGTGGTATTCGTGTGGTCTGAACTCATACCACGTACAAACGCCCGGGGTGTTATTACATTAACGATTATGCCAAATTAGGCTCGGTTGATACGTCTCGGGGCGCAAGCGGCGTAGAGACCGGCGCTGGAGGGGTAATACCGGACGTGAGTCGGCGCAGTCGCCGACTCAGGGCACCCAGATTGCGGTGGCGACGCCGTCGTCTCGTTCGGCGGAGCAGTAGGCGAACCCCCGGTCGTCGAGCTTCGGGTAGAGGAACTTCGGCTCGCGGTCGTTGAGCTGGACGAACACGGTCTCGCCGTCGAGGTCGGCGAGGCGGTTCATCGTCTCCGTGAGCGGTTCCGGCGGCGGCAACTCCCGCACGTCGAGGAAGTCGACCGCTCGCTCGGTCGGTGCGTCGAGTCCGTCGAGGTACGCCTCGTGCTCCATACCAAAGCCGTGGGGGCGACAGCGCAGGAAGCTCACCCCGAACGTGTTCGTCTCGGTTCCCCCGGCCAGTCGGCCGAACACGTTCGGGGCGTCGCTCACCTCCCGCGCCCTCGAACCACCCGGCCAGAGCCATGTCTCGACCGCCACACGTCGACACCGATACGAACGCGGGAAGTGACGCGGACGCGCCGCCGACGGCGACCGCCCCGGCTGACCCGTCGAGCATCGACACCTCGCGGCGGCCGTTCGTCCTCATCTGGGAGGTGACGCAGGCGTGCGACCTCGCGTGTGACCACTGCCGGGCGGACGCGACGCCCGCGCGACACCCCGACGAACTGACCTCCGCGGAGGGAACGCGCCTGCTGGAACAGGCCCGCGAGTTCGGCCCCGGACAGCTCGTCGTCCTCTCCGGCGGCGACCCGCTGGCCCGCCCCGACCTCGTGGACCTCGTCGAGTACGGCACCGACCTCGGCCTCCGGATGACGCTCACCCCGAGCGGAACGTCGTCGCTGACGCCCGAAACGGTCGCCGACCTCGCCGACGCGGGCGTCAGGCGCATGGCGCTCAGTCTCGACGGCGCGACGGCGGCGTCGCACGACGCCTTTCGAGGCGAGGACGGGAGCTTCGAACAGACCGTCGCGGCCGCCCGCGCGGCCCGCGAGGCCGGCCTCCCGCTCCAGATAAACACGACCGTCTGCGCCGAGACGGTCGCCGAACTCCCCGCGCTCTGCGACCTCGTGGCCGACCTCGGGGCGGTGCTCTGGTCGGTGTTCTTCCTCGTTCCCGTCGGGCGCGGACGCGTCCTCGACCCGATATCTCCCGAGCGCGCCGAGCGCGTCATGGAGTGGCTGACCGAGGTGAGCGAGGACGCTCCCTTCGGCGTCAAGACGACCGAAGCGCCTCACTACCGGCGGGTCGCCATCCAGCGCCGGCGGGACGCGAGCGACGCCCCCCCGACCGACGGCATCGGCCGCCGGCTCGGCATCACCGCGGGCGACGGGTTCGCCTTCGTCAGCCACACCGGCGAGCTGTTCCCGTCGGGCTTTCTCCCCGCGTCCGCCGGCAACGTCCGCGACGGCGGGCTCGTCGAGCGATACCGCGAGAGCGACCTCTTTCGGTCGCTCCGGGACCGCGACGCCCTCGGCGGGAAGTGCGGCGCGTGCGAGTTCCGCCACGTCTGCGGCGGCAGTCGCTCGCGGGCGTACGCCCACACCGGCGACCCGCTGGCCAGCGACCCGCTCTGTGCGTACGTCCCCGCCGAATACGACGGCCCGATGCCGACGACCCGGTCGGCGGGCGACTGACCCTCGGAAAGTGGCGGCGCGCGGGAGCCACCCCGAACACGTTCGGGATAACCGCTTGCATCCGTCGCCGCCGAGGTGTAGCTGATGACGCGCGACACAACCTTCACGAGACGGCGCTTTACGGCACTGACTGCGACGGCGGCGCTGTCGACGGCGCTCGCCGGCTGTTCCGGCTCCGGCGACGACGCCGCGAACGCGGCCGAAGCGGACGGGGTCGGCGCGACGACCGCCGAATCGACCGCCGAATCGACGACCGAATCCGGCGGCACGACCGGCGGCGACGACGGTTCCGGCGACGGGAGCGCCCCGCAATTCGACGGCTGGTTCGACAACGTCGACAACTACGACGGCGTCTCGGACGAGACCGGGAGTTCGACGGTGACGGTGACGGTGGGTGCGCAAGCCAACGGCGGGGCGTTCGGCTTCGGCCCGGCCGCCGTTCGCGTCTCACCGGGCACCACGGTCGTCTGGGAATGGAACGGCGAAGGCGGCTCGCACAACGTCGCCGCCGACGACGGCTCCTTCGAATCGGAGTTAGCGGGCAGTAGCGGCCACACGTTCGAACACACCTTCGAGGAGGCCGGGACGTACAGATACGCCTGCACCCCGCACGAGACGCTCGGGATGAAGGGCGCAATCGTCGTCGAGTAGCGTCCGACCGCGTCGTTTTTCGGTCTGTTTCCGCCCGCAGTCGGTCGGTTCTTCACCGCCCGCGAGCTTCATCTCCCGGTGCGCCGAATCTCTCGTATGCCTCGGTCCTCGGTCCTCGCCGCCGCGCGCCGCCGCCCGTCGCTCACGTTCGCCCTCGCGGGCGGCGCGTTCGCGCTCTGGTACGTTCTCGCCGACCCGGTGACCGCGCTTCTGACCGGCGGCGACCCGGCCGTCCCCTCCGGACCGACGGCGGTGCTCGTCGTCGGGGGGTTTCTCGGCGGCGGTCTGCTCGCCAGCCTGCTCTGGCGGCGACTCGGCGGGCCGAACTCCCGCGTCCGCGGCGCGCTCGTCGGCGGCCTCGTGGGGTTGCTCGCGCTCCCGGTCCCGATGTACCTGCTCGAACTCGCGGTGGTCGTGATGGAGGGCAATCCATTCGAAACGCCGGTCGGGGTGGGGGCGGTGGCGGCGCTCGTGAGAGGTGTGGTCCTGTTTCTCGTCGTTCCGCTGTTCCTCGGGGCGCTGGGCGTGATTGCGACGCTCGGCGGGACGGTCGTCGTCGGGGCCGTGACGGGGTTGGTGCTCGCGTGGGAGAGTCGGGAGTCCACCGGCGGTGAAAAATCGGGAACGTGAATCAGCCGTCAGTGGCTCTGTTGAATTCCGCTTCTTCGACGGGTCTGGCGCGACAGTGACGCGTGCGCGTACAACAGAAGTCGGTCTCAACAAGCGAGCAGAAAAGAAGCGGTTCGACAGCGCTCGACCGTTAGTCGTCGCCCAAGATACCTTCGGCGACGGCCATGTCCTCGACGCTCGGGTCGTCGGCGGACTGCCGGAGGACGAACCGCTTTCTGACGAGGTCGGCCGCGTAGATGACCGTCCCGAGGATGATGAGCGTGTCGCCGGGGAGCCGCGCCCAGAACAGCGTCTGAATCAGCGGCTGGTCGTAGAAGGCGACGCTCCGCGCGGCGGCGTAGCTCCCGGTGAACGCCGTCTCCAACTGGAGGAAGCCGACCGGGAGGACGGAGACGAACACCATCAACACGAGGCCGACGTTCCAACACCAGAAGGCGGCGCGGAGCCACGAGCCGTCCCAGCGGTCGGCGTCGATGGAGAGCTGGAGCATGTAGGTGACCATGCCGAGCGCGAGGAAGCCGAACGCGCCGAACATCGCGGCGTGGGCGTGGCCGACCGTCAGGTAGGTCCCGTGTTCGTAGTAGTTGATGAGCGGGAGGTTGATGAAGAAGCCGAGCACGCCCGCGCCGACGAAGTTCCAGACGCCGCTGGCGACGATGAACATGAACGGCAGGCGGTACGGGAACGACTCGCCCGACATCGCGCGGTACTGCCCGAGCGCCTCGTAGAGGATGAACACGAGCGGGATGAGTTCGAGCGTCGAGAACACGCTCCCGATGGGGACCCACATGTCGGGCATGCCGACCCACCAGTAGTGGTGCGAGACGCCGATGATGCCCGTCCCCATGACGAGAAGCGCCTGAAGCATGACCGCCTTCTCGGCGCTCCGGCGACTGAGGAGGTTCATCGACACCAGCGTCAGGCCGACGATGGCGACGATGAAGAACTCGAAGGCCCCTTCGACCCACATGTGGACGACCCACCAGCGCCAGAACTCCGTGACGGCGATGTTCGTCTCGGGGGTAAACAGGAAGCCCGCGGTAAACAGGAGGGCGATAGAGCCGCCGGCGTACAGAATCATGTGCGCCAGCCCGTACGGCGGCTCCTTGTCGAGAAGCGGCTTCAGGCCGCGGACGGCCAGCCCCGCCCAGATGAGGAAGCCGGCGAGGATGCCGAACTGCCAGAGCTTCCCGACTTCGAGGTATTCGAGCCCTTCGTTGCCGAGAACCCACCACAGCGAGCCGTCGATGTAGCCGTTCGCGCCCAGCCAGATGCCCGACAGGCCGCCGACCACGACGACGACGATAGCGCCGAGGAGGACGTTGATGTACGTCGACTGCTTCGGCGGCTCGTAGCCGGTCAGAAGCGGGGGGAGGAACAGCCCCGCGCCGAGCCACGTCGCGGCGATCCAGAGGATGCCGAGGTCGATGTGCCACGTCTTGGCGATGGCGAACGGGAGCAGTTGCAGGATGGGCACGCCGAATACCGACTCGACGCCGAAGAAGCCGGCGCGCTCGATGTAGAAGTGCGCGAGCAGGCCGCCCAACAGCACCTGCGCCAAGAACAACCCGGCGGCGACCGGGATGAACCGGAGCGCCGCCCGCTGGCTCGGGAAGACGCTCACGTCACCGGGTTCGGGCACCGCGATGTCCTCGGCCGACGGCTCGGGGAGTTCGACCGACTTGTACAGCCAGATGCCGAGGCCCGCGCCCGCGACGAGGAGCACCATGGCGACGACGCTCCACGTCATCGAGGCGGCGGTGGCGTCGTTCCCCGCGCCGGGCTGGTACGGCCAGTCGTTCGTGTACGAGTGGGTGCCGCCGGGGCGGTCGGTGTGGGAGAACCACGCCGTCCACATGGCGAAGTCCGCGAACGCCCGCGCCTCCTCCTCGGAGTCGATCATGTTCGCGGGGACGCCGCGCTCGTGGTCGCCCTCGTGATAGCGCTCGACGTACTCCTGGCGGACCTGCTCGTGGGCGTACACCTCGGCCGCGGTGTACCGAATCGCGCCGCCCTCGTAGCTGTCGTCGAGGTCGGATTTCACCACGTCGGCGACGGCGGCTTGCTCGGCGGAGTCGAGTTGGTCGTAGGTCTCACCGTACCGCTCTTGGGCGTAGTAGTTCCGCATGAATCGGACTTTCGAGTCCAGCGCGTCTGCGGTGTAGTCCGCCCCGTAGTACGCGCCGTTGCCCAGTATCGACCCGTGGTTCATCAGGCCGTCTCGCTGGAACACCGTCTTTCCCTCTCGAATCGCGTCGCCGCTGACGACGACGTCGCCGTCGGGTCCGACCACCTCGTCGGGGATGGGCGGGGCCTCCTGATAGGCGAACCACGCGCCCGCACCCATCACGGCGAGGTTGAAGACGAACACGACGACGATTGCCTTCGCGATGGTCTTGCGTTGAATCTCCATACACGTCGTGGTTCACACGCCTGCTATAGGCTCCACACGCCGCTTCCCGGCCTCGCACAGCCCGGACGAACATGTTCGGATAGTCGCTCTTTGAGCCGGAAGCCGTCTCTCGAATCGTATGACGACCGACTCGCGCCCCGCCGACCGCGACCGCGACCGCGAAACGCCCGACTCGGCGACCGACCGCGTCCACGACACCTCGTGGTCCGCGAACCTCGAACTCCCGCGGCACGCCGCCGACCGGAACCTCGTGATTTCGGAGGCCGTCGCCGCGGTCGAACACACCACCGCCGGCCACCACGTCAACCTCGTCACCCACGGCGACCACGGCCACCCGGAGACGTACCTGTACGACGCGCTCGCAGAGCGGCTCGGCGAAGACGCGGCGTACGAGTACGTCGAGCGATGCGGCTGTGGCGGCCACGTGACGCGGGTGTACGTGGAGTAGTCTCGGTTTCGAACCGCGGCTGGACGGCCCCCGCGCTCGCGTCGATAGCTGTACTTATTTACCGGGGAACGCGGATGACTCACCTATGGCCTCGCAACTCGTTTTGGCCCTGCTGGCAGGCGTCTTCGCCGGAGCCCTGTTCGGCCTCATAGAAACGCCGATTCCGGCCCCACCCAACCTCGCCGGGATTCTGGGTATCGTCGGCATCTACCTCGGCTACAAGGGAGTCCAGCGGTGGGGGTTCCACGTCGATATCTCGGGGGTGCTCGCGTCGCTGTTCTGAACACGCCACGCGAGAAAACGGAGTCGTCCGGCCCCGGAAACTCCACACACCCCCGCAGACGACTTACGCGTTCTCTTCTTTCGGACACGTCTCGCCCGCCGAGGACGGTTGCGGCGTTTGGGCGCTCGCGGCGAGACGGTTCCCAGTTATCCCGACGAATCGGGCGTGTCCGCGGTTCCGTCGTCGGCTTCGGCGAAGAACTCGAACGCTAGGTCACCATCGAGGACGTGCGTGTGCTCGAACGTCCCCGTCTCGACGAGTTCCACGGTACTGTCGACGACGAGTCTGCGGGCCGAGTCCGGCCATTCGGTGACCGTGAGGCCCATGAACGCGGTTTCGTCGGCGAGTTCGCCGAACCGATGGACTTCGACGACCGCGGCCGCCCCGTCTTGGAACAGCGACACGGACGGGTGGGGGCTGTGACCGGCCTCGAATGGCCCCCGTAGCGAGAGTTTCGGCGGGGACCCGTCGCCGTCGGGGGCCGCGAACCGCTGTGTGAGCGACCGAAGTTCGGTGTCGCGAGAGTGTGAAATCGAGACGGCGAGCGGCCTCGGGAGGGGTCCGGACGTGGGGTCGACGCCCACGGTGGCGAGGTCTCCGTCGTCTCCGTCTCCGTCGAACTGGAGGTACATTCCCCTGTCTCGGGGGTTGTCGTCGCGCTCGACCGCCGGGTCGGTGTGTTCGGTTCGCGGACTGAGCGAGCTACACCCCGCGGTCAGGGTGGAGGCGGCGGTCAGGGCGGACGCGAGGAACGCGCGGCGGCGCATAGCTGTCAACACGTTGGTAGCGATAACAATGTTCTGGACCGACGACAGCGCCGGGAATATTCGACACCATCGCGACGGGTTGTCGCCGTCGTCTCGTCACGACCGCGTCGCAGTCGCCCAGTCTTTGAAAGCGTTGCCCGACCGTGGGTGACCTACTCCGAGTTCTCCTTCGGATACGTCTCGCCCGCCGACTCGCCGCCCTCGCCTGTGAGCCACATGAACGCGCCGAACAGCGCGGGCGACGCCAGCATCGCGCCGAACGTCCCGGCCAGCGCGATGCCGCCGAGGCGCTCCGTCTCGGGGTCGCCGAACGGCTCGGCGACCTGCGCGTTCGACCCGCCCTCGTCGTCGGTGACGACGACCGCGCCCTTCATCCCGAGCGTCTTGTGCGGCGTGCAGGCGTAGGTGTACGTCCCGGCCTCCTCGAACGTGTGTTCGAACGTGTGGTCGCCGGCGCTGACGAGGTCGGACTCGAAGCTCCCGTCCTCGGCGACGACGTTGTGCGACCCGCCCTCGCCGGTCCACGTCCACGCGACGGTCGTCCCCTTCGAGACGCGAATCGCCGCGGGGCCGAACCCGAACGCCCCGCCGTTGGCCTGCGCCCCGACGTCGACCGTCACGCGCTGGAGACCGGTCTGCGCCTCGACGCCGTCGAAGTTAGAGGTGTTCTCGAACCACGCGTCGAGGTCGGCGTCCCCCTCGCCGGCGCTGTCTGTGGCCGCCTCCGACTCGTTTTCGGCGTCCGAGTCGGTCGAGTCGGCCGCCTCGGTCGCGGTCGCGCCGTCGGCGTCGCCGACGACGATTGCGCCTTTCATCCCGAGCGTCTCGTGCGGCGTACAGACGTACTTGTAGACGCCCGCCGCGTCGAACGTCCGCTCGAAGGTGTGGCCCGCGTCGCCGACGAGGTCGGACTCGAAGCTCCCGTCTTCGGCCGCGACGTTGTGCGACCCGCCCTTCCCGGACCACTCCCAGACGACCGTCGTCCCGGGGTCGACGCGCACGCCGGCCGGGCCGAACCCGAACGCGCCGCCGTTGGCCTCCGCACCGACTGTCACCGTCACCGTCGAACTCCCCGTCTTGTCCACCACGCCGTCGTAGTTCGAGGTCTGTGCGAACCACGAATCGAGGTCGGTCCCCGACTGCGCCCGCGCGGCGTCGGCGGCGCTTCCCAGCGCGGTCGCGGAGACGGCCGCGCCGCCGAGGAGTCGAAGTACGGTTCGCCGGCCGAGCGTCGGAGATGTGGTGTCGTTCGGGTTCATGATTGAAGGTGGCGAGGCGGCGGTCCCGCCCCGCTCGACACTCGACGGTCGGTGGTCCGGTGAAAAACCCGCCTCGGTGGTTCCCGAAACGCGGCCGGAGGGCGAACATGTTCGGAACTATCTTTGTGCGGCGGGGACGACTTCGTTTCACTACCGATGCCTCGGGCAACACTCTCCATCACGCTCCCCGAGCAGGTCTGGGTTTCCGACCTCTCGGGGCGGTATCCGGACGCCGAGTTCACCGTCCTCGCGGCGATGCCGGCCGACGAGACGGGCGTCGGCCTCGTCGAGATACGAGCGGCCGACATCGAGCCGGTCGTCACCACCATCGACGAGTACGACTCGGTCGTCTCGGTGACGATTCTCGAAGCGCAACCGGAGCGCGCGCTCGTGCAGTTCGAGACGACCGAGCCGCTTTTGATTCTCACGCTCAGCGAGGTGGGCATCCCGCTGGAACTGCCAATCACCATCGTCGACGGCGAGGTGACAGTCGAGGTGACCGCGCCGCGCGAGAACCTCTCGGAGCTGGGCGACCAGCTCGCGCAGTTCGGCATCCCGTTCGACCTCGTCTCCATCCACCAGTCGATAGACACGGAGTCGCTTCTCACCGACGACCAGTACGCCCTCCTCGAAACGGCCGTCGCCGAGGGCTACTACGACACGCCGCGGACGTGCACGCTCACCGAACTCGCCGAGGCCGTGGGGCTGGCGAAGTCGACGACGAGCGAGAAGCTCCACCGCGCCGAGGGCAAAGTGATGAAGGCGTTTCTCGCGCGGGACGACGCGGCGGTCTAGTTCTCGGTCGTCAGTTTAGTCTTCAGTCGTCGGTCTGCTCGCCGACGGCCGACCACAGCGTCGACAGTTGGTCCGAGGCCGACCGCGACGGCGACGACACCGAAATCGAGAGGTCGCCCGGTTCGCGCGTCACGACCACCTCCTCGAAGCCGACTGCGTAGCGGGCGGCGTCGCGGCCGCGGTCGCGTTTTTCGAGGAGTCCCGCCTCGACCATCTGTTCGAGTTTCCGGTACACCGTCGACCGCGGGAGGTCGCACGCGGCGGCGATGTCCGAGGCGGTCATCGGGCCGTCGAGTTCCTTGAGAACGGCCCGGCACTGCGGACTGGTGAGGGCGTCGAACACCGTCTCGAAGTCCGGTTCGAGCGCGTCTGAGAGTGGGTTGGTCGACATCTGCGTGAGAGTGGATTGGTCGGCGGCGACCCGCGCGCCGTCGGTTCGGCTCCCGATACACCGCCGGGGCGTATGAAAGTCGCGGGGCACCAGCGTCGGGTCCGGTCGAACCGATGGCCGTCGATTCGGACTGGTACGCCCCGACTGACCGTTTTTCGGCCCGGTACGTATCGACCCCGCCGAACATGTTCGCAGGGCTCCTGTGCGACGGGAACCGGCGAGACGGTATTCCACTCCCCCGGGCCAACGACCGACTGTAATGCGAAACTACGTCGGTGCACCCGGTTCGACGGTGTCGCGTCGCGAATTCCTCGCCGCAACGGGAAGCGTCGGAGCGCTCGGCCTCGCGGGGTGTACAGCGCCCACGAACGGTGACTCAGCCGCCGTCGGCGCGGACGAGACGACGGTCGCCCAGACGAGCGAGTCGAGCCTGCCGTACACCAGCCCGCCGGAGGTCGTACAGGTCGACGAGCAGGGCGGGAAAGTCACCCTCAAGAGCGCGCCGGCGCGCCACGCGGCCCACCCCCTCGAAACGATGGGCGGCCCGGTCGAACTCCCGCAGGTGTGGGCGTTCAGCGCCGACGACGGCGCGCCGAGCGTCCCCGGGCCGATTCTCCGGACGACCGAGGGCAACGACATGGAGGTCACGCTGGACAACACCGACGGGATGCGCCCCCACACGGTCCACTTCCACGGCGTGCGCAAGGCCTGGAAGGACGACGGCGTGCCGACGACGACGGGTATCCGCGTCGACCCCGGCGAGAAGCACACCTACACCATCCCGGCGAACGTCCCCGGGACGCATCTCTACCACTGTCACTACCAGACCCACCGGCACATCGAGATGGGGATGTACGGCATCCTCCGCGTCGACCCGAAGGGGTACGAACCGGCCGACAGGGAGTACTTCATGACCGTCCGCGACTGGGACTCGCGGCTCCCCCGACAGATGGCCGGCGAGAACGTGACGTACGACCCCCGGAACCGGAAGCCGGACGTGTTCACCGTCAACGGCAAGAGCGCGCCGCGGACGCTCCACCCCGAGGACGGCTCGCCCATCATCGTCGAACGGGGCGACACCGTCCGCATTCACTACGTCAACGCGGGCTACATGAGCCATCCGATGCACATCCACAACCACCGCTTCCAACTCGTCGAAAAGGACGGCGGCGTCGTCCCGGAGGCCGCCCGCCACGACATGGACGTGACGAACATCGCGCCCGCGGAGCGCCACACGGTCGAGTTCACGGCCGACGCCCAGCCCGGAATCTACCTCATGCACTGCCACAAGGTCAACCACGTCATGAACGGGAACTTCTACCCCGGCGGCATGCTGAGCGGCGTCGTCTACAAGGAGGTGATGGACTCCGATATCTTCGCGAGCCTCATGGAGTACGCCGGCTACGAGGGCTGAGCGACGCGTCGTCGCGCCTTCGGGCTGTAAGCCGATAGCCCGCGTGCTCTGTCTCTCGGTCCTCGGTCTCTCTGTCTCTCTGTCCCTCGTTTCCGACCCGCCCGTCACAACTGTTATTAGTTAGTTGTATCACTAAGTAATCAATGGCGTCGACACAACTCCAACACGCCCGAGCGGGACGCGTCACCCCGGCGATGGAACGCGTCGCCGAGCGCGAGAACCGCGACCCCGAGTTCGTCAGGAAACAGGTCGCCGAGGGGCAGGCGGTCGTCCCCGCGAACCGGAATCACGACTCGCTCGACCCGATGGTTATCGGCCGCGAGTTCGCCACCAAGGTCAACGCGAACATCGGCAACAGCGAGACGACGAGCGACCTCACAGGAGAGTTGGAAAAGCTCCACACCGCGGTCCACTACGGTGCGGACACGGTGATGGACCTCTCGACGGGGTCGAATCTCGACGAGATTCGCGAGGCGAACGTCGCGTACTCGCCGGTCCCCATCGGCACCGTCCCCATCTACGAGGCGGTCAAGCGCGTCGACAGCCCCGCGGACATCTCCCGCGACCTGCTCCTCGAAATCATCGAGAAACAGGCCGAACAGGGCGTCGACTACATGACGATTCACGCGGGCGTGCTGATGGAACACCTCCCGCTTACCGACGGCCGGAAGACGGGCATCGTCTCCCGCGGCGGCTCCATTCTCGCCCAGTGGATGGAAGAACACGGCGAGCAGAACCCGCTTTTCGTCGCGTTCGAGGACATCTGCGACGTCTTCGCCGAGCACGACGTGACGTTCTCGCTGGGCGACGGTCTCCGACCCGGCTGTCTGGCCGACGCCGGCGACGACGCGCAGTTCGCCGAACTCGACACGCTGGGCGAACTCACGCGGACCGCGTGGGACTACGGCGTGCAGGTGATGGTCGAAGGTCCCGGTCACGTCCCGATGGACCAAATCGCCGAGAACGTCGAGCGCCAGCAGGAAGTCTGCGACGGCGCGCCGTTCTACGTCCTCGGGCCGCTCGTGACCGACGTGGCACCGGGCTACGACCACATCACGAGCGCCATCGGCGCGACCGAGGCGGGCCGCGCCGGCGCGGCGATGCTGTGTTACGTCACGCCGAAAGAACACCTCGGTCTCCCCGACCGCGAGGACGTGCGCGAGGGGCTCGCCGCCTACCGAATCGCCGCCCACGCGGCCGACGTGGCGACCGACCTCCCCGGCGCGCGCGACTGGGACGACGCGCTCTCGGAGGCCCGCTACGAGTTCGACTGGGCGCGGCAGTTCGACCTCGCGCTCGACCCCGAGCGGGCGCGGTCGTTCCACGACCAGACGCTCCCCGGTGACAACTACAAGGAGGCGCGCTTCTGTTCGATGTGCGGCGTGGAGTTCTGTTCGATGCGCATCGACCAAGACGCGCGCGAGGCCGACGGCGAGATGGAGGGCCTCGCGTCCGCGACCGACCTCGACGCGTCGCCGGCGGCCGACGCGAACCTCCCCCCGGTCGGCGCGCACGACACCGACCGCGTCCCCGACGAAATCGAAATCGGCGGCGTCACGTTCACCCCCGAGTCCGCCCACGGCGACGACTGACGGCGGTTCGAGACCACGGACTGCTTTTCACCCGTGTCGGTGGCTTCTTTTCCCGCGTCGCTGAACGGGCTTCCAATGGTCCTCGGCAGTCTCCTCCCGTCGTCGCCGCTCGCGAACGTCGCCGTGATTCTCCTGATGACCGCCCTCATCTGGCTCGGAAGCGGCTGGCTCGAAGCGTCCGCCGACCACCTCGCGTCGTACTACGGCCTCCCGGCGGTCGTGCAGGGCTCTATCGTCGTCGCCCTCGGGTCGAGTTTCCCCGAGTTCGCCAGCGTCGCCGTCGCCGCGGCCGGGGGCGTCTTCGACATGGGCGTCGGCGCAATCGTCGGCTCGGCCATCTTCAACATCCTCGTGATTCCGGCGCTGTCGGGGCTCGTCACCGACGGCCCCCTCGAGACCAGTCGGCTCGTCGTCTACAAGGAGGCGCAGTTCTACATGGTCGCCGTCGCCACGCTCGTCGTCACCTTCTCGCTGGCGGTCATCTACTTCCCCGTCCCCGACGGCCCGGCGCTGACGGGACAGCTCACCCGCCCGGTGGCGCTCATTCCCCTGCTTCTCTACGGGCTCTACCTGTTCATCCAGTGGCAGGACGTCTCGGAGTACGAAAGCGAGGAGGCGGGCGTCGCCGACGGCATCGGCCGCGAGTGGGCGCGGCTCCTCGGCGGCCTCCTCGTCATCCTCGTCGGCGTCCACCAACTGGTCGGGAGCGTCGAGTCGCTCAGCGCGACGTTCGGCGTCCCGACGTTCCTCGCGGGGGTCACCGTCGTCGCCGCCGCGACGAGCCTCCCCGACACGCTCGTCAGCGTCCGCTCGGCCGCCGACGGCAACAGCGCGACGAGCCTCGGCAACGTCCTCGGGTCGAACACGTTCGACCTGCTGGTCGCCATCCCCGTCGGCGTGCTCATCGTCGGGAGCGTCCCGGTGGACTTCGCCGTCGCCGTCCCCATGCTGGGCGTGCTGACGCTGGCGACCGTCCTGCTTTTCGGCCTGCTCCGGACGGACCTGTCGCTCACCCGGCTGGAGTGCTACGCCCTCGGCGCGGCGTATCTCGTCTTCGTCGGATGGGTCGTCGCCGAGACCGCGGGCGTCACGGGACTGCTTCGGAACTGACGGGGAAGCGGCCGGCGTCCGCCGACTCGGCCAGACGCCCGGCGACCCCGCCCTACTCGTCTCGCGGCTCTCTGACCGTCACCACCGGCACCGGCGAGGTCCGGACCAGTTTCTCGGCGACGCTCCCGAGCATGTAGCGGTCGAAGCCGGTGTGGCCGTGGGTCCCCATCACCACGATGTCAACGTCGTGTTCGTCGATGTACGCGAGGATGCCGTCGTGAATCGACACGTCGCGGCCGACCGACTTCCTGACCGTCTCGACGCCCGCGGCGGCCGCCGAGTCGGCCGCTTTTTCGACCGCGTCGCTCGCGCGCTCTTCGAGTTCGTCGATGAGAAGCGGGCCGCGGATGTCCGCGCCGAAGGCGGCGACGTTGACGACCGACACCGCGTGGAGCGCCGCGTCGGTCGCCGCGGCCAACTCGCTTCCGAACGCGACCGCCGCGGTCGCACAGGCGCTCCCGTCGGTGGGCGTCAACACGTCGGCGTAGGGGTACGCGAGGCCGGTCGCCGCGTCCGGCCGGACCGTGAGCACGGGCACGTCCGACCGGCGGACGACGCGCTCCGTGGTGCTCCCGAGGAGCAGTCGGCTCAGCCCCGTCCGCCCGTGGGTCGGCATGACCACGAGGTCGGCGTCCCGCTCGGCCGCGTACTCGGTGATGACTCGGTACGGCTCGCCGCGCTCGACGCTCGTCACGACCGACACGCCGGACTGCGACGCGCGGGCTTCGGCGTCGGTCACGAACCGCTCGCCGTCGGTTCGGCGGCGCTCGGTGGGGTCGGAACCGTCCGAATCGCTGGGGTCGGAAGCCTCGGTGTCGCCGTCCCCGTCGCGAAGATTCGGCCGGCGCTCGGGTTCCGCCGGGGCGACGTGCAGTAGGTGGAGGGTCGCGTCGTGGGCGGCGGCGATATCGACGACGTGGTCGAGGACGGCGTCCGCGCCGTCGCTCCCGTCGGTCGGAAAGAGGAGTCGGTCGAACATGGTTCGATATCCTCAGCGAACGCACATAACCGCTGAGGTGGATTCGCTCGAAGTGAGAACGCGAGTTCGCAGTCCGCGGCCGACGCGACGAAGCCGATTCCGCGCCGCAGAGGGTCCTGTGCGTGTGATTTCGCACCGCCAGAGGGGAACTACTATTACAGCGGTGTCATATCGTTCACCATGGACGGGGTCGTGGACGAACTTCGGTGTCTCGTCACCTCACCGAACCGGTTAGCGGCGCTCCGGGCGCTCGACGAGGGACCGGCGACCGCGGGCGAGTTGCAGGCGACGCTCGACACGTCGCGGTCGACGGTCTGGCGGGTGATGAAGTCGCTCTCCGAGCGCGGTTGGGTCGCGAAGTCGGGCGAGGAATACGAGATTACGCCGCTCGGGGTCGTCGTGGTCGAACAGCTCCAGTCGGCCATCTCGACGGTCGAGGCGGCGACGGCGTTCGCCGAGAGCGACCTCCTGCGGTGGCTCCCGCGGGACGACTTCGGGTTCAATCTCGGCGCGCTCGCGTCCGCGACCGTCGTGGCTCCGACGCCGAGCGACCCGCAGGCCCCGTTGCGGCTCGCGGTGTCGCACGTCGAGTCGGCCGACAGAATCCGCATCCTGACCCACGCCGCCTCGCCGGACGTGCTCGCGACGATTCACCGCCGCCGGAACGACGACATCGACGTCGAGGTCGTCATGACCGACGGGGCCTACGAGGCGATGGCGCGAAGCGAGAAGACGGCGGGGCAGTTGGCTGACCTCTTCGACGCCCCCAGCGTCTCTCTGTACCGCTACGAGCGCGTGCCGTACGTCCTCTCGATTCTCGACGCCGACCGCGTCGGCATGGGCGTCGTCGACGACCACGGCCGCCCGCGAGCGGTGCTGGACGCCGAAGCCGACGCCGTGGTCGACTGGGCCCGTTCGACGTACACGCGGTATCGCGCCGAAGCGACGCCGGCCGACCGCGACGCGTTTCTCTGAGGCGGCGCGGGCCGCCGCCGCGACCGACCACTCGACAGCGACGCCGTTCGCCGGCCGGCATCCCGCGAGTCGAAACGCCGTTTCACGCCCTGAAACACCGCTGTGACGTCAGTAACACAGAATTATAGCCCCGCCGTGATGACACACGGTATCAGTCCGGATTTCGTGAGTATCGCGGGTTTCGGAGGGAACACGGTGGGGCATGACAACACGCTATCGACATCAGGTAGGGGCAGTATCGCTCACGATTATCGTCCTCGTCTCGCTTTCGAGTCCGTTCGTCGCGGTCTCGGGGGCGGCGGCCGGGGGGTCGCTCGCGGGGTCGGTCGACCGCGCGACGGGCGCGCCCGCCGCGAGCGACGTCGTCCTCGCGGCGACCGAGGGGAGTGAACCGACCAACGACGAGCTATCGGCACAGGGGGCGTACAACCTCACGGGGCTCCAGTCGAACGCCACGTACGACGTGAGTTACGTCGCCGCTAACGGGTCGCAACCCGGCTCGCCCGGCGCGTTTCCCCGGGACGGCTCGCCCGACGTGTTCGCGCTCCAGCGAGCCTCGCCCGGCGCGACCGCCGACCTCGGGAACGCGGCGCTCCCGGACGCGCACGTGGTGAACCTCTCTGTCGTCAACGAGACCGGCGCGCCCGTCTCGGGGGCGGCCGTGGCCTTCCAGCACACGAACGCGAACGGCGCGACGGTGAACACCTCGCAGTTCGGCGAGTGGTTCCTCACCGAGTCCGACGGCGACGTCCACCTCTCGAACGAGACGGCCGGCATCGAACTCGTGGGTGACGTGACCGTCGCCGTCGCCCCGCCGAGACGACTCAGCTACGACGGCGGAGTCGAAGGCGAGCCCGTCTCGTCGTCGAGCGGCTACGTCCAGCGCGTCTACACGAGACAGCTCGACGTGACGGGCGACGAGACGGTGACAGTGACGCTCGAATCGGCCGAACAGCCGGGCGCGACGATGACGGCGAACGAGACGGCCCCGGCGCTCGGCGAGCCTGTCAACGTCTCGCTGTCGAACATCACGGGCGAGACGCCCTCGTTCTACACGTGGACGGTCGACGGCTCCTACGCGGGGTACACGACGCATCCGGACGCGAGCCTCGTCCTCACCGGCTTCTCCGACCCCGGCTCTCATACCGTCTCCGTCACGGCGCGGAGCGGGAGCGAGCAGTTCCTCTTCGAGGAGTCGCTCACGCTCGATGCGACGACGGCCGGAGACGGCACGCTCACGGCCGCACCGACGCCCGCCCGCGCGAATCTCGATACGGTTCGGTTCTCCCTCGCGAACGTCTCCGGCGTCGGCGACGGCGACTTCTACACGTGGACGTTCGGCGACGGCGACCGCGCGACCACCCGACACCCGAACGCGACGGCGAACCACACCTACGACGCCGCCGGCGCGTACAACGCGACCGTTCGGGTCCGCGACAACCGCACGGAGGCGCTTCTGGTCGAAGAGACGCTCCGACTGAACGTGACGGCCGCCGGGTCGGGGACGCTCGTCGCCGCGCCCGACGCGCTCACCGAGGGCGAATCGGTCGCGTTCGCGGTTCGGAACGTCTCGCTCGCGGCCGGTCAGTCGGTCGGCGAGTACCGCTGGGACTTCGACGGCGACGGGACCGCCGACGCGACGACCGCGGCCAACGAGACCGCCCACGCCTACGCCGACCCCGGCACGTACGACGCCGCCGTGACCGCCGCGAACGCGAACGGAACGCCGCTGTTCACGACCTCGGCGACGGTTGACGTCGCCGCCGAGGAGTTCGCCGCGCCGACCGACGGCTGGCCGCAGTTCGGCTACGACGACGCCAACACCGGCGCGAACGTCGCCGGCGTCGGCCCGGCCGGACCGGTCGAGGTCCGCTGGAACGAGACCACGTCCACGCTCTACTCGCGGTCGCCGACGTTCGCGGACGGGCGGGTGTTCGTCGCCAACGGCTACGGTATCGTCGCCCGCGACGCCGCGAACGGGTCGACGCTGTGGTCCGCGAGCGCCTACCCCGACGAGGTGACCGCCCCGCCGACCGTCGAGGGCGACTCGGTGTTCGTGAGCAGTTACAACGACGCGGCGAACAACGAGCGCGACACGCTCACCGTGTTCGACGCGACCGACGGCACCGAACGCTGGTCGGTGTCGGTTCCGGCCGACAGCGACGGCCTGTTCACCGACGGCGAGCGGCTCTCCGCGCCGACGGTCACGAGCGACGCGGTCTACGTCGTCTCGGAGGCCGAGGACTCGCTCTACGCCATCGACCGGGGCACGCGCTCGCTCCGCTGGCGGAAGAACCTGACCGAACTCGCAACGACCGGGAACGCGCAGGCCGTCCCCGCGGTGGCGAACGGCACCGTCTACGTGACGCAGGGCTGGGACGGCGCGCGCTACACCGGCTTCGGCTCGCACCTCTACGCCTTCGACGCCGACACGGGCACCGAGCGGTGGAACCGGAGCCTCTCGAACCACCGCGGTGCGGCACCCACCGTCTCGGACGGCGTTCTCTACGTCTCGACGTACGGTTCGCTCGTCGCCTTCGACGCGGCGAACGGCTCGACGCTGTGGTCCGCGGCCGCCGGCGAGACCGAGAGCCGCTCGTCGCCCGCGGTCGCCGACGGCGTCGTCGTCGACACCCGCGGCGGCTACGACGACGACGAGAAAGGCGTCGTCGCGCTCGCCGCGAACGGCTCGCGCGCGTGGAGTTACGACACCGAAAGCGCCGTCCTCGGCGCGCCGGCCGTCCTCGGCGACACGGTCTACGTCGCCGAGTTCGACGGCACCGTCCACGCGCTCGACCTGCAGACGGGCGCGCCGGTGTGGAACGACTCGCTCGACGCCCCCGGCTTCGACACCACCGTCGCGAGCGCGGTCGGCGGCGGCGACGGCTGGCTCTACGTCCAGACCGGGTCGTCGTCCGACATCAACCGCTCGCTCGTCGCCCTCGGCGACGTGGAACCCCTCGCGTCCGTCTCTGGGTCGCTCTCGGCGACGCCCGCGAACCCGCGGCGCGCCGTCGAGAACGTCACCTTCGAGACGACCGCTTCGGGCGATACCGCCAGCATTGACGCCTACCGCTGGTCGTTCGGCGACGGCGCGACCGCCGAGACGACGGCGCGGAACGCCTCGCACGCGTACGACCGGACCGGGACCTACACGGCACGCGTCACCGGCCTCGACGGCTACGACCGCCGGCTCTACACCGCGACGACGACCGTGACCGTCCGCGACATCGGCTCTGCGGACCTCCGCGTCACCCCGACGCCCGCCGACGTGAACGTGACGAACGTCTCGTTCGCCGTCACCAATCGCTCGTTCCCGGCGTCCGTGACCGACGTTCGCTACGACTGGGCGTTCGGCGACGGCGAGACCGACTTCACGGCCGCGAACCGGACGACCCACACCTACGCGACGCTCGGCGACGCGCCCGTCTCGGTCGAGGTGCTCGACGGGACGACCGAGCAGACGCTTGTGACGCTGTCGACGACCGTTCCGGTGGTCGACCGCGTGCCGCCGACGGTCTCGGCGAGCGCGCCGTCGCCGGTCAGGACCGGCGCGAACGTCACCGTCACCGCGACCGCGACCGACAACCACCGCGTCGCCAACTTCACCTTCGAGACCGACGAGGGGCAGTCGGTGACGACGGCGGCGAACCGGACGAACCTCTCGCTGGCGACGGCGGGGGCACACGACATCACCGTCACCGCGACCGACGCGTCCGGCAACAGCAACGCGACGACGATCGCCGTGAACGCCTCGGCCGCGCCCGACCTCGAACCGCGAATCGAGGTCGAACCCGCGTACACCCTCGGCAACGACCGCGTGACCGCGAACGTCACCGTCGCCAACGACGGCACCGCCGAGGCGACCGACGTCGACGTGCGACTGGTCGCGCGGTCCCGCGTCGGCTACTACAGCGACGCCTCGACGACCTACACCCGCTCCGTCGGCACGCTCGCGGCCGGCGCGAACGAGACGGTGACGGTCGACCTCACCGACCGGCTCCGCGGCAACCTGAGTTCGGCGTACCCGGACGTGGAACTCGTCGCAATCTCCGACCCCGACGACGCGGTCGCCGAGGGCGACGAGACGGACAACCGGACCGCGGCGACGACCGAGGTCACCTACGCCGACCTCCGACTCTCGGTGAACGCTCCGTGGCGGGTCATCCCGACCGAGGCGGCCGAGACGCGCGTCTACGTCAGGAACAACGGGAACGCCCCGAACGACCCCAGAACGGTCGAACTCGACTTCGGCGACGGCTCGCCGAACGAGACGCTTTCCGTGCCGGCGCTCGACCCCCGCGAGTCGGTCGTTCTCACGCGGAACCACACGTTCGCGGCCGGCCGGCACGCGGTCGTCGCCTCCGTGGACGACCCCGACGCGCCCCGCGGCAACAGCGACGGGGACGCGACGACCAGCCAGCCGTACGAACTCAGCGGACGGCTGTCCGCGGCCGACCCGGTGCAGGCCGGACAGAACGTCACCGTCTACGGCCGCGGGTACAGCAACTACGAGAGCAACGTGACCGCGAACCTGTCGCTCCCGGCCGGCCTCGAATTCGCCGCCGGCGAGACCGCGACCAAGCACGACACCGACGACCGGTCGTACTTCGAGTGGACCGTGGTCGCCGCCGCGAACCGCGATGCGACCTACGACCTCGAACTGAACCTGAGCGCCCGCGGGGAGACCGAGACGGCGACCGAACGGCTCACCGTCGAGCGCCCGAAGACCCGCGTGGTCGACACGACGGCGGTGAACTTCACCGGCACGGGCGGCGACTCGACGACGCTCGCCCTCCGCAACGAGACGACCTACGAGCACGACCTGACTATCACCACGCACCTCGGGACCGACGGGCGGACGCTCGCCGGCCTCGACTACCTCGTGCGGTACCCCCACGCCTGCGTCGAGCAGACGACCTCGCCGATGCTCGGGGCGCTGTACACCGGCCAGTACTACCGGCGCAACCCCGCGCCCGGCGGGTACGACAGCGACCGCATCAACGACAGCGTCGGCGCGGGCGTCGCCCGTCTGACGACCGGACAGGACGCCCAGCACGCGAACGGCTCGTGGAGCATGTACGGGAACGACCCCGACGGCGACGTGTTCTACACGGCCTACGCGCTGTTCGGCACGAGCGCGGTCGGAAACGACCCCGTGCAGAGCGCCCGCGCCCCGGTCCGCGCCGACCTCGACGGGATAGACGCCAACGCGACCGTCTCGTGGCTCGCGGCCGAACAGGCCGCCGACGGCCGCATCCGCAACGACAAGTTCTACTTCGACGATGACGCCGCCATGACCGGGTTCACCCTCGTCGCCCTCGACCAGGCTGGCCCGTACAACGCGACCGCCGCATCGACCGTAGACCAGCTCAGGGATGACGCCGCGAGCTACCTCGTCGCCGCCCAGCGCGCCGACGGCGCGTGGGGCGACGGCACCGACCCGAACACGATGTCCACCGCGCTCGCCGTCTGGGGCCTCGAAGCCTCGGGCGTCGAGACGCCGGCCGTGCAGACGGCCATCGACGACGGCCGGACGTGGTTGCTCGACGCCCAAGCCGACAGCGGGGCGTGGACCGAGCGCCGCTCCGCCTCGTGGAGCGACGTCGGCACCACCTCCGAGACGACCGCCTACGCGCTCATGGCGCTCAACGCGACCGGACTGGAGAACACGAACGCCTCCGTGCAGGACGGCCAGACCTACCTCGTCACCGTCTACGACGACCGCGGGTCGTGGGGCTACACCCGCGCGACCGCGCTCGCCATCAACACGCTGTTGACGCTCGGGCAGGGCGGCGCGAACCCGACCCACGACGTGACCGTCGCCTTCGGCACGGAGTCGAACCCGGCGCTCGTGACGAAGACGATAGACGTCGATTCGACCGACGCGCTCGACTCGGTCGAACTCACCGAGAGCGAACTCCAGACGCTCCGGGACAACGCCGACGGGCCGATAACCGTGCAGGTCGACACGACCGGGACGGGCGTGCTCGTCGTCGGAATCGAAAACGACCAACTCGTCGCGCGCGACGAGTACGCCGCGAACGAGGGGGGTGCCTGAGATGTCTGTCGCACGCGCCGTGACGGGACTCCTGCTCGCCGCGGTCGTCGTCGCCGGCGTCGCCGCGCCCACCGCGGCCGCGCCCGGCTACGGCGTCTCTATCGACGTCCCCGCGGACTTCCACGTCGGCGACAACCGACTCGAAGTGACCATCGACAACACGGAAAGCGGGACGGACCTGTTCAGCCCCATCGTCGAGGTGCCCCTCGAAACCGGGCTGTCGGCCCCGTCGGACCCGAACCCGGTGGTGAAATCGACCGACGGCACGCGGACGTGGGCCGTCCAGAACAGCACGATTACGAGCGGGGACTCGCTTTTCGTCTACGGACGGAACGTCCCGGCGGGCGAGTCGCGGACCTACGTGTTCACCGTCACCGTCGAATCGGCGGGCGAGCGCACCATTCAGGCGGACGTTCGCCCCCTGTACAACGAGTCGAACAACGTCCGCGCGCAGACGACCGCGACCGCCGCCGCCACCGGCGCGCTGTCGGTGGATGTCCTCGACGAGGCGGGCGACCCCGCGTCGGGCGCGACCGTCACCGTCGACGGCACCGACCGCGCGGGAGCCACCGTCCGCGACGACGTGACCGCGGGCGACCACACCGTCTCGGTCACCGTCGACGGCGAGTCCTACCCGGCGCTGAACGTCTCGGTCGCCGCCGGTGGCGAGACCAACGTGACCTACCGCCACGGCTCACTCGACGACCCGACGGTCGTCGCCGCCACCGACGCGCAGTCGGTCGTCGCGGACGGGAGCGTCGACAGCCTCGTCACCGAGGCCGGCAACGCCACCGCCCGCGCGCGGTTCGAAGTCGCGTTCCTCGCGGACGTGCCCGACGGCCGAGCGGTCGTCGGCGTCGCCGACCCCGCGGACTTCCCGTCCGGCTACCACGACGTGACGGCCACCGTGGACGGCCAGCAGGTCGCGCCCGAGCGCGACGGAAGCAGGACGACCGTGGCGCTCGACTCGCCCGGCCTGCTCGACGTCGCCGTCGAGTTCGTCGGCTTTCGGGTCGGCGACGCGACCCGCGACGGGACCGTCGACGACGGCGACGCCGCGGACATCGCGGCCGCGGTCGCCGCGGTCGACGACGGCGACCCCTACGGCGACGTGGACGGCGACGGCGAGGTGACGGCCGTCGACGCGATGCTCGTCGCCCAGTACGACGCCGGCAATCGCACCGCCGACTACGGAGGTGCGCGATGAGCCATCTCGAACTCGCGCGGCGCTTCGTCGTCGCCGCGGTCGTCTGTTCGGTCGTCCTCGCGGGCGTCGCGCCCGCCGCCGTCTCCACGGCCGGCGCGGCGTCTTCGGCGACCGTCTCGGTCGCGGGCGTTAGTTCGGTCGGCGTGGACGAGACGGCGACGGCGACCCTGCGGGCCGCGGACGTCCCCGCGAGCGCGGGCGTCGGCGCGTTCGCGGTCAACGTCACCTACGACCCCTCGGTCGTCTCGGTGCGCGTCGCCGAAAGCGACTTCGCGGTCGAGACGGCCGCGCCCGAGTCGGGCGTCCTCAGAATCGTCGGCTACACCGACGCACGAACCGGACGGACCGGCGACGTCGCGCTCGCGGCGCTCGACGTGACCGGCGAGTCGGCGGGCGACGCGACGCTCGGCGTCGAGGTCGACACCCTCGCCGACGCGGACGGGTCGGCGATTACGCGGACGACGGCCGACGCGTCCGTCGAGGTGTCCGGCGGTTCCGGCTCCGGCGACGACCGGGACGACTCGGACGACGACACCGACGACGACGGCGGCTCGTCGGGCGGCTCCGGCTCCGGCGGCGCGCGAACGTCGGTTCGCACGTCCGTCAGTGGCGGCGGCCTCGCGGTCGACATCCGAAACGCGAAGCCCGGTACGCCGGTCGACGTCGACTTCTCGGACGTCGAGACCGGCGGCGTCCGAGTCGACGGCCTCTCGCTCACGCTCGGCGCGAAGTCGGACGCGAGACTCACGGTCCGGGCGCTCGACAGCGTCCCCGACGGGACGCCGGCGCTCGACGGAGAGCCGCTTTCCTACCTCGACGTGGCCCACGACGTGGACGACAGCGCCGTCGACGGCGTGGACTTCACCCTCTCCGTCTCGGCGGCGACGCTGTCGGACCGCGGTCTCGACCCGGCCGACCTCCGCCTCTACCGCTACAGCGACGGCGAGTGGCGGGCGCTCTCGACGAGCGTCGTCGCCGAGACCGACGGCGAGGTTCGGCTCACCGCCGCCTCGCCCGGACTCTCGGTGTTCGCGCTCGCCCCCGCGCCAGCCGAGGCGGCCTTCGCGGTCACGACCGGGTCGCTCCCGTCGTCGGCGGTCGTCGGCGACTCGGTCACCGTGACCGCGACGGTCGAAAACACCGGCCAGACCCGCGGCGAGACGACGGTCGACCTGACCGTCGACGGCGCGGTCCGCGACTCGCGGACGCTCGACCTCGCCCCCGGCGAGACGCGGACCGTCGAGTTCGCCGTCGCCGCCGACGCCGTCGGGCGCTACGACGTCGCGGTCGCCGGCGTCTCGGCGGGGTCGCTCCAAGTCGACGCCGAGGAGACGCCGACGCCGACCGCGACGACCGCGTCGACCGCGTCGACCGAGTCGGAACCGGCGACGACTGACACCCGAACCCCCGGTTTCGGCGCGGTGTCCGCGGCGCTCGCGGCGGCGCTCGCGGCGCTCGTCGCACTCGCTCGTCGGCGGCCGTAGCGCCGCTAGAAACCCCTTTGCGTCTCGTCGCCTGTTCTTCCGCGTTACTCCCGCTCGACAGTCCGCAGTACCCGGAGCGAGAGCTCGTCCGCGCTGATGTCGCCGCGGTCGTAGGCCTCGAACCACGTCGCTTCGGCGCGCCAGCGGGCGACGACCGCGTCCGCGTCGTCGTCGGCCGCGACGATGGTCGCTTCGAGGCGCGACGCCGCCCATCCGGCGGCGACCTCCCTGAAGAACCCGCCGGCGACGGTCCCGATTTCGCCGCTGAGGCGGTCGGTGCTCCGCGCGTCGCTCTCGTAGGTGAGCGAGACGACCGACGCCCGCTCGTCGGCGGTCAGTTCCGTGAGGGCCACCGACTCCGATTCGAGGAACCGTCCGAACGAAGCGAGGTGGGACTCGTAGGGGTTCGGGGTCGGCGTCGGCGTCGGCGTCGCTGTCCGGGTCTCCGTGTGCGTCGTCGGGGCGTCGGTCGGCGTCGGCGACGACGCGCTACAGCCGGCGAAAAGCGAGGCGAGCGTCCCGAGGACGAAGCGACGTGATGGCACGCGTGAACGTTCGGGAGTCGGGAGTATAGCTCCTTCTCCGCCGCCCTCAGCGTCGGAGCGCCCAGACCGCCAGTCCGATGGCTTCCCGGAGCGTCACGCCCGCCGCGAACACGTACACCGTCTGCAACGGGAGTTCGAGGAAATCGATGGCCGCAACCGCGAGCGACATCACGATGGCCATCCCGACCCACCCGAGTGCGAACCGGCGCTCCGACGCCGACGTGTGTGTACCCAACTCGACCATACCCTCTGACTCGGCCGAGTCTATTTAATTTCTCGTGCTGGCGCGCCCGAGCGGGCGGTCGCGGTGTGCCGTCGCCCGCCGGGCTACTCCGGCCGGAGCGCGTTACTCTGCTCGGGGCCGCTACTCCGCTTGGGCGTCCACCACGGCGACACCAGCCAGATTAACGATATCCTTGACCTCGTCGCCGCGTTGGAGAACGTGAACCGGTTTGTCCATGCCGACGAGCATCGGGCCGATGGCCTCCGCGCCGCCGAGGCGCTGGAGCAGTTTGTAGCCGATGTTGCCCGCTTCGAGGTTCGGGAACACGAGCAGGTTCGCCGGCTCGTCGAGTTCAGCGAAGTCGTAGGTGTCGGTCAGCATCTCCTCGACGAGGGCGGTGTCGGCCTGCATCTCGCCGTCGACCGGGAAGTCCACGTCGGGGTCGGCGTGCAGTTGCTCGACGGCGTTCCGGGGCTTGCGCGTCCCCTCGTTCGTGACGCTCCCGAAGTCCGAATACGAGAGGAGCGCCGCGCGCGGTTCGACGTTGAAGCGCCGCGCGAGTTCGGCGGTGTGTTTCGTCACCTCGGCGAGCACGTTCTGGTCGGGGTCGAGGTTGACCGTCGCGTCGGCGCAGAAGACGACGCGGTTCCGGAACGTCAGCATGTAGACGCCGGCGGCGTAGTCGGCGTCGTCGGCCGTGCCGATAATCTGGAGCGGCGGGCGGAGCGCCGAGGGATAGTGGTGAGTCAACCCGGTGAGCATCGCGTCCGCGTCGCCCATGGCGACCATCACGCTGGCGAAGTAGTTCGAGTCGCTCCGCACGAGTTCGGCCGCCTCGGTCCGGGTGAGGCCCTTGCGCTGGCGGCGCTCGTAGAGGTGGTCCACGTAGTGGTTCCACTCGCCGCTTTCGGGGTCGGCGATGGTCGGGTCGAAGTCGAGGCCCAGCTCCTCGGCGGTCCGGAGAATCTCCTTCGTCCGGCCGACGAGGATGGGCTCGGCGATGCCCTCCTCGACCAGTTGGCTCGCGGCGCGAATCATCTTCTCGTCTTCGCCCTCGGCGAGCACGACGCGCTTGGGGTTCGACGCCGCCTTGTTGAGGACGACGCGCATCATCTCGCGGGACTTGCCGAGGCGGGCTTCCAGCTCCTCGCGGTAGGCGTCGAGGTCGCGCTCGCGGCGGGCCGCGCCGCTCTCCATGGCCGCCTCGGCGACGGCGGGCGTCACCTCGTAGAGGACGCGCTGGTCGAGGGGCTTCGGGATGAGGTAGTCGGGGCCGAACTGGAGCGGGCCGTCGCCGTAGGCCTTGACGACCGCGTCGGGCACGTCCTGTCGGGCGAGGTTCGCCAGCGCTTCCGCGGCCGCGCGCTTCATCTCCTCGTTGATTTCGGTCGCGCGCACGTCGAGCGCGCCGCGGAAGATGAACGGAAAGCCGAGGACGTTGTTGACCTGGTTCGGGTAATCCGACCGGCCGGTCGCCATGATGACGGTGTCATCGCGGGCCTCTTTCGCGTCCTCGTAGGCGATTTCTGGCTCCGGGTTCGCCATCGCGAAGATGATTGGGTCGTCGGCCATCGACCGCACCATCTCCTGGCTGACGATGCCGCCGACCGAGAGGCCGACGAGCACGTCCGCGCCCTCGATTGCGTCTTCGAGGTCGCCGTCGTCGACGCCGCGGGCGAACGGTTCTGCGTACTCGTCGAGGTCGCCCGCCTCGGCCCGCGACTCCGAGAGGACGCCGTCGATGTCGCACAGCGTGATGTTCTCGTGGGGGATGCCCAGCGAGACGTAGAACCGCGCCGTCGCGGTCGCGGCCGCGCCCGCCCCCGAGAAGGTGACGTTCAGCGACGACAGCTCCTTGTCGGCGATGTCGGCGGCGTTCAGAAGCGCCGCGCCGGAGATGATGGCCGTGCCGTGCTGGTCGTCGTGGAACACGGGGATGTCCATCCGGTCGCGCAGGGACTCCTCGATTTCGAAGCACTCGGGGGCCTTGATGTCCTCCAAGTTGATGCCGCCGAACGTCGGCTCCATCGCGGCGACCGACTCCACGAACGCCTGTGGTTCGTCGTGGTCGAGTTCGACGTCGAACACGTCGATGTCGGCGAAGCGCTTGAACAGCACGCCCTTGCCCTCCATCACCGGCTTCGACGCCTGCGCGCCGATGTTCCCCAGCCCGAGGACGGCGGAGCCGTTGGAGACGACGCCGACGAGGTTGCCCTTCGCCGTGTACTCGTAGGCGGCGTTCTCGTCGTCGGCGATGTCGAGACACGGCGCGGCCACGCCCGGCGAGTACGCCAGACTCAGGTCGCGTTGGGTGTTTGTCGGCTTCGTCGTCGCTATCTCCACTTTCCCCGCGGGCGGACGCCGATGGTAGTCTCGGGCGTCGTCTTCGAGCGTCATTGCTCGTGATGGGTACGGTCAGGTAAGTAGACCCTTCGCTCCGACAGCGCCTCGTCAACGAGAGTCACACGCGGCGCGACCGCTCGTCGCGCCGTCTCTCCGTCGAGGAACCGGTGTACGGGCTGGACGGTGCGTTCGCGGCCGATGGCCCCGTCAGCAGTCCGTTCCACCCCGCGACCAGCCCACTCACCGAAGCGCTTCGTGCGGCATCGTGTAGAGCTGAACGTTCTCCGCTATCGACACCTCCTCGAACTGACTCTCCGTCGCGAACAGGTCCGAAACCGCGTCGACTCGCTTGATGGGGTAGATGTGTTTCGCGTTCCCGTAGCCGTGGTACACCTCGACCGGCACGGCGAACGCCACCTCTCCCTCGTCGACCTCGACTGTCGAGCCGAACGTCAGCTCGTCGTCCTCGTCGGAAACTGTACAGATAGTTGACGGCACCGCGTCCCCTGCATCGTATCTGTCTTTGACCATCCGTTGACAACCCACACTATTGTTCATTATCTTGAGTAGTGTCTCTCCCCGCCCAGTCTCCGGGGACAGAACTGCTCAGGTTTCAGCCACATATCCAACGAGCACCGCCATAACTATTACTCAAACAACGGAACTATATGTGTGGTTGATACGTTTGGCGGGCGCGAGTCGGTGCGTCGCCGAGTCACCGCGTCGTAACCGACCGACGGGCCGCCGGTCTCGAAACGAGGCTCGCAACGCGTCTCCCCGGCGGGAATGGGTGACCGATTCGAGACCTGCGGCTATCCCCCGAAAGGGAACCCACGCGTCAACCGTCGCGGCACCGAGAGAGCAGTCTGCCAGCTGTCCAGTCCGGTCGCTTGCATGTTGGCGTGTCGCGGGCCGGGCAGTCGATGGTCGGATTTCGGACAGCTCGGCTCGCGTACACCCCGTCGGTGCGGCGTCGAACTCAGCGGAGGGCGTCGTGCGGAATCGTGTAGAGGCGGACTCCGTCCGCGGCGGTCATCTCGTCGGGTTCGCCGTCGATGACGAACAGGTCGGAGACGCGTTCGATCTGTTCTGTCGGGTAGACGTGCCTCGCGCTTCCGTAGCCGTGGTACACCTCGACCGGTACGGCGAACGTCAGCGCGTCCTCGACACCGAGAGCCGAACAGATGTCCGTCGGGACGGTTTCGCCTGCTTCGTATCGTTTGTTGGCCATTCGTTGACAACCCACAGTTCGTGACGACTCTGAGCAGTATCTCACCCCACCACCTCTTGAGAGATTCTGTCGAGCTTCGACTACAACTCCAACGACCACGATGATAACCGTTACCCAAACGCGCGACGGCGACTGACACGCGGCTGAGACGACGCGCGTCTGCGGCTGACGCGCGCAATCAACATATTCACAACGCGAGCGCCCCGTGTTCGCGCGTGTCGTCTACGCCGACGCGTGTGTCTTCGAGCGCTCGCGAACGCGTCAGACGGCGTTGCCGTTCAGTGTGATACTGATATGTCCGTTATACCTCTGCGACCGCTCGAACGTCGTCCGTCGTCGGCTCGCAGTGGGTCTCGTGCCGCGCGACAGCCGACAGCGGGCGATGTCACCGTTATTGTCACTGACAGTATCTCTGGGTTCGTGACCGCGGTGGCCACGCTGGGGGGTCGCGCGACGGGGCGTCGATTTCGACCGCGTGAGGACCGCCCGCGACGACGAATCGATTTTTCAGAAAGTTTTCCATTCAAAAGTATTATGGCGTTCGTATCTGTTGAGTGAGACATGAGTCGTTACCGCAGGCTCTCCCAACAAGGGTTGAGTCTTGCACTCACTCTCATCGTGGTTTTCTCGGTTATCGCAGGCCCAGTGTCTGCGAGCGTCGGGACCACCACAGGTGAGGCACAACTGGGGGGACCGCCCGCTAACCAACTCGACACGGTCGACGACGACCAACTGACACAGGCGTCGGAGAACATCAGCGTCTGGGACGGCGCGTTCCTGACGCTCCGGCCTGACGACACCGACCCGCGGCTCGATTCGGCCGCGGCGTATCAGGTCCAGTCGGTCAACACGTACGTACGGGTAGGTGGGCCGGAACAGTCCCTCCGAAAGAACCCGATGTACGTGTACAACGTCGGACAGGAGGTCCCGTTCACGTTCGCCGGTTCGAACGCCGGCGCTCCCCGCGCCATCGAGGACCAGGACGTCCAACTCGTCGCGGCCAAACTCGAGAAGGGCGCGTCGATTCCCCGGAGCATCTCCGGCGTCGCTGAGACGCTCACCAGCGACGACAGCGTGACCTCCTCGGTCGTCGGCTCGGCGCAGGGCGCGGCGGACGACAACTCGTTCGCGTTCACGCCCGACGAGTCCGGCATGTGGATGTTCGCGGTCGTCACCGTCGACGACGGGAACGGCTTTTCGGACGCCAACGGCGACGGCAACCTCGAAACCGACGGCAACGTCACGTTCGTCGGCGTCGACGCCCTGCCGGTCCAGCAGGGGTCGTCGTCGGTGAGCGCGCCGTCGCCCGCGGGCAACGGCCAGAACGTGACGGTCACCGTTGACGCCTCGTCGCTCGACGCGACCGAGGTCAGCCACACCGTCGCAATCTTCAACGAGTCCGACCTCTCGAACTACGACCAGACCATCAACGCGACCGACCGGTCGAGCATCTCCCTCGAAACCGAAATCGCGCGGGTCAACGGCACCAGTCAGATGCCGGCGGACACGAACGTCATGGGCGTCACTCCCGGTTCGCAGTCGTTCGTCGGGAGCCAGACGGCGATGTCGATCTTCGACCGCTTCAACGACAGCACGTCGCAGTTCGACGACGTCCGCGTCGTCAGTCCCGGCGCGACCGTCTACGGTTCGGCCGTGACCAAGGTCGCGGGCAACCGGACGACCGTCGAGGTCCCCATCCCCGACGGAGCCACGCCCGGCGACTACGTCGTGATGCACGTGGCGACGAACCAGTCGGGCACCGAGTCGGTGACGAACCGCGCGCCGCTACAGGTCGCCGAGAGCGTCCAGCTGAACCTGACGGCGAACACGACCACGCCCGTCGCGGGCGACGACGTCGAGTTCACCGTCACGCGCGAGGACACCGGCGCGGCCGTCCAGAACGCCGAGGTCACCGTCGGCGACACGACCGTCCAGACGGACGCCAACGGCGTCGCGGTCGTCACCGTTCCGACGGCCGGCGAGTACGACGCCATCGCGTCGAAGAACGTGACGAACGGCGAGGCGTTCGCCGACGCCACGCTCGCGCTCGACGTGTTCGAGCCGGCGACCTTCGAGTACAGCAACCTCACCGTCGAGCCCCAACAGGTCGTTCCCGGGACCGACGTGGTCGCGAACGCGACCGTCGAGAACGTCGGCGAGGTCAACGGGAGCTACGAGGCGGCGCTCACTATCGACGGCGAGGCGCAGTCGCCGTCCGACACCGGCGCGCTCCAGCCCGGCGAGTCGACCGAGGTGAGCTTCACGACCTCGTTCGACGACCCCGGAACCTACAACGTCTCCATCGACGAGCTCTCGACCGACGACGCCGAGCTCGTCTCGCGGACCGTCCGCGTCATCGCGCCCGCGAATACGAGCGTGACCGACGTCACCGTCGAGCCGACGAGCATCAACACGACCGAGCGCTACACCGTCTCGGCGACCGTCGAGAACACCGGCGGGCTCTCCGACCTGGTCCGGCTCACGTACACGACGACCGGTGACGAGTCGGGCACGGAGGTCTACAACGTCACCCGAACCGTCGCCGTGAGCCCCGACTCCACGGTCACGAGGAACGTGACCGCCCTCGCGCCGACCGCGCTCGGCTCCGACGACGTCGGCAACTTCACCGTCGCCGTCAACGACGTCGAAGCGGATTCGACGCTGACGGTCACGCGGCGCGACCGGCTCCCGCCGACCGTCCGGCTTCCGGCACCCGCACAGGGCGCGGTTCCCTTCGGGACGCCCATCACGCTCAGCGTGAGCGACGAGTCGGACATCAGGCGCGCGACGTACAACTTCGGTAACGGCCCACAGCCGCTCTCGCTCGACGCCAACGGGAGTGCGACCGTCCCGACCGGCGACCTCGACGAGGGACAGACGACGCTGACGGTCAACGCGACCGACACGGCCGGGAACACGATTACCCGGACGTTCACCTTCGACTTCGTCTCCTCGCCGCGCGTCACGAGCGTCGCGCCGACCGACGTCGCCGGGCCGTCGAGCACTGTCTCGGCGTCCTTCGCGGACGACCGCAACGGCGACTCGGAGTCCGGGATCAACGCCAGCGCGACGAGGCTCGTCGTCGACGGCACGGCCGTCGACCTCTCGGGCGCGACGACGAACACCAACTCGACGCTCGAAATCAACGTCTCCGAACTCGGCGTCCCGCTCGCCGAGGGGCCGACGACCGCGAGACTGACCGTCGTCGACGAGGCCGGCCACGCCACCTCGCGGCTGTTCGAGTTCGAGTACGACGAGACCGCGCCGACCGCGAGTCTCACGCTCGACCCCGACTACGACGAGGACCGCGAGGACGTGAGCGCGAACAACCCCGTCGACATCACGCTCGACAGCGCCGACGACAACCTCGAATCCGCGGCGTTCGTCGTCCGTAACAACGACGGAGACGAGGTCTACACGCGCGACGTGACCTCGCTCGCCCGCTCGACCGGCGCGTTCGAAATCGAGTGGGACGGCACGAACGACGACGGCGCGCTCGTCGCCAGCTGTTCCTACAACCTCACGCTCGTGGGGACGGACGCCGGCGGGAACACCGGCGTCGCCAACGCCACCGTCTGCGTGGACAACGACGAGCCGACCTACGACGTGTCGGCCGTCGACGGGACGACGGACACCGTTTACACGAACGGGAGCGTCGACGTCACCTACAGCACCTCGGAGAGCGTCACCGTCGAGTACACGTTCGAGTCCGACTCGGGCGTGACGGCGACGTTCGAACGGACGCCCGACAGAACGCCGGACGGCGAGACGGGGAACCACACGCTCGACGTGGCCTCGGAACTCCCCGACGGGAGCTACACGCTGACGGCGACCGCGACCGACCTCGGTAACAACGACGTTACCGTAGAATGGTCCGAGCCCGTCGTGGTCGACACGACCGACCCCGGCGTCACCGCGACGCTCAACACGACCGAGTCCGGTAACCTCTCGGTCAGCGTGGCGAGCACGGAACCGCTCGCCGACACCCCCGACGCGGAACTCACGTACCCGAACGACGACGTCGAGTCGCTGACCCTCACGCGGCTCGACTCGACGACGTGGACCGCCGAGCTCGCCACGAACGAGTCCGGCGAGTACGCGCTCGACGTGACGGGGACCGACCGCGCCGGCAACACGGCGAGCGACTCCAGTACGGCGACCGTCACGAGCAACAACTTCTCGGAGAAGTCGACGCTCCTGCTCGTGAGCTCGAGCGGTAACACGTTCATTCGGATTAACGCCAGCGACGACGCGGACCTGCCCGCCGGGCAGACCGTCGTCACGCTGACGGACACGAACATCCCGCCGAACGCCCTCTCGCAGGGCACGGCGGCGACGAGATACCTCGAAGCCAACGCCGGCCTCACCGAGGACCAAATCGAGGACGTCACCTACGGCTTCAGCGCCGACCTCGACACCTCCGGCAACGGCTTCAACATCGTCTACATCGAGCGCGGCGGCACGCGGGTGCTCCCGACGACGCTCCAGACCGACCCGTTCGTCCTGTCCGGTGACTACTACACCGCGACCCGAACCGGTCTGTCGACCTACGGCGCGGTCACAAACGACACGGAAGCGCCGACCATCAGCTACGACGACCCGACCGAGGGCGTCGAGTTCTCCGAGGTCAACAACACGGTCTCGGTGAACGCGACGCTCTCCGACAACGTGGACGTCAACACCTCTTCGGTGTCGGTGACGGTCGAAAGCGACGGCCAGCTCAGAGACGTGACCGACAACGCGACGGTCACGAACGAGTCGGTCAACTACACCACGCCCGGCCTCCCGCCGGCGGACTACACCGTCACCATCGAGGCGTCCGACACGAACCTGACCGCCAACACGGCGACAGAACAGGTCAACTTCACCGTGCAGGACGACCGCGAAGCGCCGACGGTCACCGCGCTCGGCCCGACCGACGGCACGACCTTCCCGTTCGGCACCGACACGGTGGAACTCAACGCGACCTACGAGGAAGCGAGCGACGCGGTGAACGACACCGGCGTCGACGCGGAGAACGTCACCGTCCTGTACGACGGACAGGACATCAGCGCCTCGGCCGCGCCCGACGCGACCGGGTTCAACATGACCGTCCCCGTGGACGACGACGAGACGCACAACCTGACGGTTCGCGTGCCCGACAACGCCGGTAACAGCGTCGAGAGCACGACGAACTTCAGCATCGCCGCTGACGACACCGACCCGGCAGTCGAGATTTCGAACCCCGCCGAGGGCGACGAGCTCTCGAACACGACGACCTCGGTCAACGTGACCGCGAGCGTCGACGACGCCGAAAGCGGCGTCAACCTCAGCTCCGTGACCGTCACCTTCGACGGGACCGACGTCACGAGCGAGGCGAACCTCGACGACCTCTCGAACGTCTGGTTCAACAAGACCGGTCTCGAACCGGGCACCAACCACACGGTGTCCGTCTCGGCGGCCGACCGCAGTGGGAACGAGAACGCCTCGACGGTGAACTTCAGCGTCGCGCCCGACCTGACGGCACCGAACGTCACGCGGGTCAGCTCCCGGAACGCCACCTTCGAGAGCGACGATAACTTCTCGGTCGAAGTGAACTACACCGACCCCGAGAGCGGAATCGACGCCTCCGCGGTGACGATTCTGCTCGACGGCGAGGACGTGACCGACGACGCGACGGTGTTCCCGAACCCCGGCGCGACGCTCGATCTCAACTCGTCCGAAATCGACTCGGGCGACCACCAGCTCAGCGTGCGCGTCACCAACAACAACGGCGACACGACCACGAACGACACGACGTTCTCGGTCAATCAGGGGCCGGACATCGCGGTGACGTCCGTTTCGCTCGACCCGGCGACCGCCCAGACCGGCGACAAAGTCGAGGTGACCGCTGAGGTCGAGAACTTCGGCGACGAGTCGGGCTCGACCGACGTCGGCGTCACCGGAACCAGTCAGGCGGGCACCACCGACTTCGGCGTCACGAAGTCCGTGACCCTCGCCACCGGTGAGAACCAGTCCGTGAACTTCGTCATCAAGCCGACGAACGCGGGCACCTACACGGTCGCGGTCAACGGGACGACCGCGACGAACGCGCTCGACGTGAGTTCGCCGACCGCCGACATCCAACTGCTCGGCGACTCGTCGGCCAGTCCGACGTCGCTCCTCGAAGGCGAGGAGACGACCGTCACGGTCAAACTCGGTAACCTCGGCGGCGCGAGCGGCAACGTCTCCGGCGACGTGACCCGGAACGGGACGACGGTCGGGAACGTCTCGACCTCGCTCGCCTCCGGCGCACAGCGGACGTTCACCTTCACCGACACCCCGCCGGGAACCGGCGACTACGTCTACGCGTTCAACGGCACGACCATCGACACGGTCACCGTCTCGGCGCGTGCCCCGGCGTTCAGCATCGACGCGGGCGCGAGCACCATCTCGCAGACGACCGTGGACACCGACGAGACGTTCACGGTCAAGGTGCGCGTGAACAACACCGGCACCGCGGAGGGGACGTACACCAAGGCGCTCACGGCCGGCCGCACGACGCTGGCCACCGAGAGCGTCACCGTCGGTCCCGGTTCCTCCGGCACGCTGACGTACAGCGTCTCCATCGACGACGCCGGCACGTACGACCTGCGGGTCGACGGCGTCACGATTGGCAGTATCACCGTCGAGGAGGCGAACGTCGGCGGCGGCGGTGGCGGCGGCGGCGGTAACAGCCTCCCCCACGACGACACCACGGACAGCGACCGGCTGTTCTCGGCACCCGGCTTCGACGCGCAGTTCGACGGCGGGCAGGGCGTCTCCGCGGTGAGCATCACGTTCAGTCAGCGGACGACCGGTGAGATCACCGTCAGCGAACGCTCGGGGCTCCCCGGTAGCGTGGGACAGCCCGGCGGCACGGCCGTCAGCTACGTGCGCATCGACGTGCCCGACAGCGCGCGCGACCGCCAGTCGACCCTCCGGTTCACCGTCAGACAGAGCCGGCTCGACGAACTCGGCGTCGAATCGTCCGACCTCGTGGTCCGGCGGTTCAACGAGGACTCCGGTTCGTGGGAAGACCTCGAAACCCGCGTCGTCGACAGCGGTGACGGCGCGGTCGTCATCGAGGCCGACACGCCCGGCTTCTCGTACTTCGCCGTGACGTCGCGGCAGGTCGTCACGACGACGACGACCGACGACGACACGACGACAACGACGACGCCGGACGACGGCACCACCACGGCGTCCAGTACGCCCGGCTTCGACGACGAAACGTCGACGACCGCGAGCGGCACGACCGACTCCCCCGTTCCCGGATTCGGCGCGGCGCTCGCCGTGGTCGCGCTCCTCGCGGCCGCGCTCCTCGCGGTCCGCCGGAACGACTAACGACAACGACCGCACCGCGCGGTTCGTCTCTCCTTCGTTTTTTTCGACCGGACCAGCGCCGCCCGCGGACGGCGCGACGAACTGCCTACAAGCTTTTACCACCGGTCAGCAAAACGAACGATGATGCTACGACCCCGCGTCTCGATTCCCGTTCTCGTGGTCGCCGCGATGCTCCTCGCGGCCGTCGCGCCCCCGGCCGTGGGGGCCAACGGGGACTACGATATCGATATCGGCGGCTCCATCGACACCGTCGACAGAACCGTCTCGACCTCGCAAGGCGAGTTCACCGTCACCCAAGTCGGCCGCGCCGACGCCGGCGACACCGTTTCGGTCTCCGTGGACGCGCCGAGCGACAGCGACTACACGATCACGATTCTCGACTCCGAACAGCGAATCCGGCGGTCCGCGTCGGCGACCGGTGACGCAGACCGCGAGTTCGGTACCGGCGGACTCGACCCCGGAACGTACGCCGTCGTCGTCGGCAACCAGTCGACAGAAGAGGTGTACGCCGGCGAGCCGCTCGTGATTCGCGCCTACGCGGTCTCGACGCAGGCCGCCGGGAGCGTCGAGCAGTCGGACGACCTCGACGTGACCGTCGAACTCGACGAGGTCGCGTCGGGCGAGTCCGTCGAGGCCGTGCAGGTCGTCCTCGCGGACGACTCCGAGAACGTCCGCGTCGACGCCTCGGCGGTCAACGACACGCACTACTCGGCGTCCGTCTCCACCGACGACGTGGATGCCGGTGACTACTCGCTGTACGCGGTCGTCCGCGGCGACGACCGGGCCCTCGGCGAGAACGAGCTCATCGGCGTGAGCGACGCCTCGACGGTCGAGGTGGTCGAACAGGCGACCGACACGTCCACGCCCGACGACGGCTCCGGCGGTGCTGGCGGCGGCGGCGGCACGGGCGACGCCACGACGACCACCTCGGAGTCGACCGACACGTCGACGGCGGCGACCGACACCGCCGAGTCGACGACGACCGACGCGACGGATACGACGACCGACGCCGACGAGACGGGAGATTCCACCGAGTCGACGGCGACGGCCCAGACGACGACCGACAACGTCGTGACGCCCAACGAGTCCACGTCGGCGACGGCCCAGACGACGACGTCTTCGGAAGTTCCGAACACGGCGCCGTACCTCCTGTTCGGCGCGCTCGTCGTCTTCGCGGTCGGCCGGCGACTCGTCGGCTAACGCTCTTTTCTCTCGCGTTACCACCGTTTTTTCTTTGCTTGTCTACCGCTCCGCTCGCGCTCGCCGACGGTCGAGTCGGTTGACCAGCCAGAGCCCGAACGCGACGGCGGCGAGGGCGTACTGGAAGTTGTACCGCGGGTCGCCCAGCGATTCGAAGACGCGGACCCACGGCGGAATCGAGTCCGAGGCGTAGTCGGTCGCCGGGAACAGGGGCCACAGGAGGAACTGCATCGAACCCCAGTCGCCGGCGAGAAGCGCCCGGTAGGTGTCGCCGAGGTAGTGCGAGAGCGTCGCGACGACGAGGGCGGTCGCGTGCTCGCTGTAGCCAAGCCGGTGGCCGACGCCGACGAGGACGACGAGCACCGGAAGCATCACGAGAAGCGAGTGGCCGAGCGAGCGGCCGCTGACGAGGACGCCGTAGTACGCGAGCGGTTTGTCGATGAGGTCTGGCAACTGCGAGCCGACGAGCGCGGCGGCCAGCGTCCACCCGGTCGGAAGCGGGCGTCGACGGCCGACTCGGAAGAGCGAAACCGAGAGATATCCGAGGGCGAGGTGGCCGATTGGGAACACTACCGAGGCGGACGGTGCCGAGGCTATTCAACCGTGGGGTGACGCGTGCCGACGCATCCCCGCGACTCTGGACGTTCGTCGGGTCGGGTCGGGTGGGTCAGCGTCACCCTAGCCCCGTCCCCGCGGCGGCCACGCACCAAGTATATGTCACGCCGGGGACCACGTGGCAGTATGTCTGATTCGGTCTCCGAACACCGTCCCCCCGACGCGGCGGACGCGGCGGCGACTCTCCGTTGCGAGCGGGTCGTTCGGGAGTACACCCGCGGGTCCGACTCGTTTTTCTCCCGCGGGTCCGACGCCCCGACGGTCCGCGCGCTCGACGGCGTCTCGATTTCGGTCTCGACGGGCGAGTTCGTCGCCATCGCCGGCCCGAGCGGGAGCGGCAAGTCCACGCTGTTGCACCTCCTCGCCGCGCTCGACACGCCCACCCGCGGCGACGTCCGCATCGCGGGCACCGACGTCCGGTCGCTGTCGAACCGCGGGCGGACGAAACTCCGCCGGGACACCATCGGCATCGTCTTCCAGCACTTCCACCTGTTGCCCTCGCTTTCGGCCCGCGGCAACGTCGCGCTCCCGCTCATCGAACGCGGCGTGTCGAAGCGCGACCGACGCGCCCGCGCCGAAGAACTGCTCGAACGGGTGGGCCTCGGCGACCGCGCCGGCCACAAGCCGGGCGAACTCTCCGGCGGCGAGCAACAGCGCGTCGCCATCGCCCGCGCGCTGGTCTCCGACCCCGCGGTGCTCATCGCCGACGAGCCGACCGGCGAGTTGGACACCGAGACGGGCCAACGCGTCCTCGACTACATCGAACAGACCGCCACGGAGCGGGCGGTCGTCGTCGCCACGCACGACGAACACGTCATCGAGCGGGCCGACCGCGTCGTCCGCCTCCGCGACGGCCACGTGGTGAGCGATGGCTAGGCGACACCGACTGTTCGGCGTCGTCGGCCTCGCGGGGCGGCGCGTCCTCGGCCGCCTGCGAACCACCTCCTCGAAGCAGGTGTTGTTGAGCGTCCTCGGCGTCGCTCTCGCCGTGACGCTCATGACGACCGTCAGCGGCATCGCCCTCGGTCTCGGCGCGGAAAACGCCATCCAGAGCGAGGGCGTCGACTACTGGGTCGTCCCCGAGGCCAGCACGGCCTCGTCGGTCGCCGTCTCGGTCGGCAGTCCGCAACTCGGCGACACCCACGCGATTACCGACCGGCTCTCACGCGACGAGCGGGTGGACTACGCCACGCCGGTCCAGACGCAGTTGGTGACGCTCGCGCCCGAAGGCGGCTCGACCGACGAGTACGTCCTCGCGGCGGGCATCATCCCGCCCGAGAAACCCACGTCGGTCGTCGGCGTCTCGACGGCGTCGCTCACGCCGGGGGACCCCCACTACGCCAACGGGAGCTACGACGGCCCGCGGACCGGCGAACTCGTGCTCAACGACGCCGCCGCGGAACTGCTCGGCGTCTCGCCCGGCGACGAGGTGACCGCGAGCGTCGGCGGCTCGCGGGCCGCGTTCACCGTCGTCGACGTCCGCGAGGGGTCGCTGTCGTCGGGCGTCGGCCCCGTCCCGGTCGCGCTCGTCCACCTCTCGGAACTGCAGACGATGACCGGCTCGACCGACGGCGACCTCGCGGACCAACTGCTCGTCAGCACCGACTCGCCGGGCGTGCGGTCCGACATCGAGGCGCTCTACCCGCGGACCTCGGTCGTCACGCAGACCGGCCTCGCCGTCCGCGGCGCGTCGACCTCCAGTCTCCCGCTCGCGATGGCCGCCGTCTCGCTCGTCGTCGCCGTCCTCGTCGGCGTGCTGTTCGTCGCCACGATGATGGGCCTCGAAGTCAACGCCGACCGCCGGAACCTCGCCGTGCTCTCGGCGATGGGCTACCGGACGAGCTCGCAGATGTTGCTCGTCGTCGCCGAGACGGTCGTCGTCGCCACCGTCGGCGGCGTCGTCGGCGTCGTGGCGGGCATCGGCGGTATCCACCTGACGAACGCGATTACGCGGGAGCTCCTCGGGGTGCAAGTCGCGCTGTTCGACCCGGTGCTCGTCGGCTACAGCGTCGCGGTCGCGGCGCTCATCGGCCTCGTCTCCTCCGTCTATCCGGCGTGGCTCACCTGGCGGACGCCGACGCTGGAGGCGATGTCGCATGACTGAGGACGCCGACCCGAACCGGGGTTCGGACGCGAGCACACTTCCGGCGTCGTCGCGGTTCCCGCGGCTCTCCCGCGTCCGCGCGTCGGCGGGAATCGCGGTCTCACAGCTCTCTCACGCCCGCGGGCGGACGGTCCTGACCGTCCTCGGAATCACGCTCGCGGTCCTCGCGGCGACGCTTCTGGCCGGGACGGGAATCGGCGTGATACAGACGGGCCAACAGCAGTTCGACGCGGCGGGCCGCGACGTGTGGATTACCGGCGGCCCGGTCCGGTTCTCGCCGACCGGCGTCGGCGGCTTCGAAAACAGCATCGTCGACGCCCACGGGTTAGACGCCGAACTGGAGGCCCGCGAGGACGTGAAACTCGTCACGCCGATGTCGTTCCAGACGGTGTACGTCAGGTCCAACGACTCCGACTACGAGACGCTCGTCGGCGTCGGCGCGCCCGCCCGCGGCGGGTCGGTCCAGATTACGAACGGCTCGGGGTTCAACCGGACCGACGTCCACTACGCCGACGGCGACTACTCCGGGCCGATGACCCACGAGGTCGTCATCGACGAGCGGACCGCCGAGATGATGAACGTCTCCGTCGGCGACTCGCTGTACGTCGGCGGCACCACGGGCATCGCCCGCGAAAACGAGTTCACCGTCGTCGGCGTCTCGCCGACGTTCTCGCGGTTCCTCGGCACGCCGAGCGTCGTGGTCCACCTGAGCGAACTTCAGGAGGTGACGGGCACGACCGGCGCGGACACGGCCACGCTCATGACGCTCACCGTCGCCGACGGGGCCGACCCCGAGGCGGTCGCGGCCGACATCCAAGCGGACTATCCGGACTACGACGTGCGGACGAACCAGGAACAGCTCACGGAGATTCTGCGCGACCAGGCGGTCATCATGGCCGCCGGCGGGAGCCTCGTCTTCCTCGCGCTACTGGCGGGGCTGGCGCTCAGCGTGAACGTCCTGCTGTCGCACGTCTACCACCAAACGCGGGAGCTCGCCGCGCTGAAGGCGCTCGGCACGTCGTCGTCGACGCTGTCGCTGACGCTCGTCGTGCAGTCGCTCGTTCTCGGGACGCTCGGCGGCCTGCTCGGGGTGGCGCTGTCGTTCCCGGCCGCGCGCGGTCTGAACCGACTGGCCCAACTGCTCGTCGGGTTCGGCGACGTGGTCGTCCTCCCGGAGACGGTCCTCGCCGGCGGCTTCGCCATCGCGTTCGTGATGAGCCTCGTCTCGTCGCTCGCGGTCAGCCGACAGATAGCCGGCATCCGACCGCTCGACCACCTGTAGTCGCGGCGTGGCGTCCGGGGGGTTCCCGACCCCCGCAAGCGATAGTTTAGTTATCCCGCCCCGTCCACGACCGTACATGGCAACGGCACGACGCGAGCGGTTCATCCGCGCCCAGCTCGCCTGGATGCTCGGCGCGACGCTCGTCTTGGTCCTCCTCGACGCGCTGTCCTACGAGTTGGTGTTCGTCGTGTCCCTCATCGGCTTTCTCGTCGTCGTCGAACTCACCGCGCCGGTCGCGGTGACGCCCGCGTGGCGGCGGCGGCTCCTGTGGCTCATCGGCGGCGGCCTCGTCGCCTTCGGCTACATCGTGGTCAGACGCATCCTCGACATCCTCCCGCCGGGGGTGTTCTGAGTGCGCCTCGGCTCCCGCGAGGTCGGCTATCCGCACCTGTTGGCGGCGGCGCTCCTCGTCGCGATGCTCGTCGGCGTCGGCGTCGGCGCGGGCACCTCGTCGTCCACCTACGGCGCGTTCAACGCCGCGTGGGACGGCGGCTCGGGCATTCGCGGGGTCGCCTCGGACGCGGGTGCCGAGACGCAGGTCGTCTACAACACCACCGAGTACGACGAGGTCGAGCCGGCGGGAACCGTCGCGTTCGTCATCTCCCCGGAGCGGGGCTACACCGACGCCGAGGCCGCCCGCGTCGAGTCGTTCGTCCGCGCCGGGGGGACCGTCGTCGTCGCCGACGACTTCAGGCCGCACGGCAACGACCTGCTCGCCCGACTGGGCGCGTCGGCGCGCATCGACCGGACGCCGCTCCGCGACGACCGCCACCAGTACCGCTCCGGCGCGCTCCCGGTGGCGACGCGCGTCGCCGCGGACCCGCTCACCCGAAACGTGACGCAACTCACCTTGAACCACCCGGCGACGGTGACGTCGAACGAAAGCACCGTCCTCGTCCGCTCGTCGAACTTCTCGTATCTCGACCGCGACGACGACGGCGAACTGGACGACGCCGAGACGCTTCAGTCCTACCCCGTCGTGACGGCAGAGCGCCTCGGCGCGGGCGACGTGGTCGTCGTGAGCGACCCGAGCGTGTTCATCAACGCGATGCTCGACCGCCCGGACAACCGGGCGTTCGCGGCGGCGCTCGCGGCCGACCGACAGACCGTCGTGTTGGACTTCTCGCACGCCGAGGAGCGCCCGCCCCTGCAGGTCGCGCTTCGGGCGCTCCGGGGCTCGGCCGGATTGCAACTCCTGTTCGGCGGCCTCGTCGTCGGCGCGGTCGCGCTCGTCGCCCGGCGGGGACGGTTCTCGTAGGCCGTCGAGGCGCTCGGGGACGCGGTCGGCCCGCCGTCCGTCTCGCGGGCTCGCCGAGACCGCAGTTATATGTGGTCGCCGTCCCGACTGTTGCCATATGAGTGCTCCCGAAGAGGTCTACGAGGCCATCCTGGACGAGACGTCGCAACTCCTCGTCGGGAACGAAGACGCGATAGAGGCGCTCACTATCGCGTTGCTGACGAACGGGCACGTCCTCCTCGAAGGGGTTCCGGGCGTGGCTAAGACGACTATCGCCAACCTGTTCGCACACGCCGCGAACCTCGACTACCAGCGGATTCAGATGACGCCCGACGTGTTGCCGGCCGACATCACGGGCACCCACATCTACCGCGAGAACCTCGGCGAGTTCGACCTCCAGCGGGGGCCGGTGTTCTCGAACGTCGTCCTCGCCGACGAGATTAACCGCGCGACGCCGAAGACGCAGTCGGCGCTCCTCGAAGCGATGGAAGAGGGGCAGGTGACGATCGAAGGCGAGACGCTCAAGCTCCCCTACCCGTTCATGGTCGTCGCAACGCAGAACCCCATCGAGTACGAGGGGACGTTCAACCTCCCGGAGGCCCAGCGCGACCGCTTCCAGTTCAAGGTCGTCGTCGACATCCCCGACCGGGCAGACGAGCGGGAGATTCTCGAACGGTTCGACCGCTCGCCGTCGCTCAAGCCCTCGGACATCTCGAACGTCATCGACGACGCCGACATCGGGGAGGCCCGACAGGTCGTCACGAGCGTCCACGTCGACGACAAGGTGTTCGACTACATCCTCGACCTCGTCGGCGCGACCCGGACGCACGCCGCGGTCGATTTCGGCGCGTCGCCCCGCGCCTCGCTGGCCTTCCTGCGGGCCGGGAAGGCCGCCGCGGCGATTCGCGGCCGCGACTACGTGATTCCGGACGACGTGAAGCGACTGGCTCCGATTATCATGTCGCACCGCCTCGTCCTCGGGACCGAGGCGGACATCAGCGGGCGCGACCCCAGAGACGTCGTCGAAGAGGTCGTCGACACCGTGCCGACGCCCGAAGTCGGCCTCGACGAGTCGACGACCTCCTCGGTCGCGGGCGACGACGACTGAGGGCGCGCCGGCGACCTATCGTCGCTCGTCGGCTTCTGCTTCTGCTTCTTCGGGCTCACTTTCACTCTCCGACGCCGCGTCGGCTGACGATTCGTGTTCCCCGTCGTCTTCGACCTCCCACCGGCAGGTGACGGCGAAGTCCGTCTCCTCGCCGGCGGCGACCTCGGCGACGACCGGCGCGTCGAGGCCGCGGGCGACGACCACGGCGACGAACGACGCGACCGGCGTGTCGAACGTCTCGGCCGAGGCGAACCGGCAGTTTTCGACGCGAACCGTCAGGCGACCGTCCGCGGCGTCCGTCTCGGCGGTCGCGGTCTCGACGAGTTCGAACAGTTCCACGAGGGCGTCGGTCGCCTGTCGCGCCAGCGTCCCGGGGTCGTCGCCGAGCGGGCCGTCGAGGCTCCGTGCGAACTCGTCGAACAGGCCGCCGCCGCTCGGGTCGAACGCGACGCCGCGGGTCAGTTCGTCGTCGGTGACGACGAAGGTGTCGCGGAGCGCCTCGGCGTCGGGAAGGGCGTAGTCGCGGTGCTCCGGGACGAACAGGCGAACGCTGTCGCGCGCCCCGTCGGGGACGTAGACGGCCGCGTCCTGCAGGCCGAGCTCGTCGACGACGGCGGCGTGGTTGCGCGCGTGCGCGCCGAACACGGACGACCCGACACTGACGGGGATGAATCGCTCGGGGGTGAGATACCGCGTCACCGCGGCGGCGAACAGCCCGATAGCGCCGAGGACGACGAGCGTCTCTCGGACGGGCGGAAACAGCGCGCCGCCGATGAGGCCGGCGACGCCGAGTCCGGCCAGCGCGACGGCGGTCTGTCGATACCGGCCCGTTCGGAGCGCCTCGTAGCGCTGTCTGAGCCGGGCGTTCTCGCGTCGGAGGGTGGCGAGTTCGCCGCGGGCGTCGTCCGCCTCGTCGGTGCTCGGTCGCCTGTCGCCGCCGTCGTCGCCGGCGGCGGCCGACACGACGGCGCGGGCGTCCCCGTTGGTCAACGCCGACTCCCGGTCCCGGTCGCGGGCGTCGTCCGCGCTCATCGCTCCGCCTCCGTCGCGTCGACGAGGCCGAGCGCGACGCGCTCGTAGCGGTGGAGTCCGTAGGCGACCGCCGCCGCGAGGACGGCGGCGACCAGCGCGGCCTGCCACGCCCACCGGAGCGTCGTCCACAGCGCCCACGCGACCCCGAGGGCGACGACGTAGCCCGCCGCCAGTCTGGCGAGCCGAGCGCGGTCCGGCGGCCGCTCGTACGCGGCGCTCGCGAGGAGCGGGAACGCGGCCAGTTGCGTGGCTCCGAGCGCGACGAGGCCCGCGTCTCCGAACAGCGAGACGGCGGTCAGTTGAGCGACGACGAACGCGAGCGGTCCCTCGCTCGCCGCCGCCGCGACGAGGACGAGGCCGCCCGCGGCGACCCCCCACAGCCCGTCTGTCAGGCCCACCGCGAGGGTGAAACAGAGGACGCCCGCCGCGTCCATCGGGGTGAGCTCGTTCGCGTCCAACACGGTTCGAATCGTCCGTTCGCTCTGGTTCACAGGTGTCTCCATCGGTATCACTCCGCGGCGGTGGCCCGCCCCGTCGCCAGTCTCATCGCGCTCTTCGGGGCGACCTCGTAGGCGGTGACGTTCGGCAGGCGTTCGAGGCGCTTTCTGAACTCCTCGAAGGCGACGAACCCGGCCGCGTCGCCCGCTCCGTTCGCCCCGTTCGCATCGACGGTCTCGCCCTCGGCCGCGTCGTCGAAGAACGTCGTCGGCGTGAGGAAGACGCTCGTCTGGGAGCTTCGTTTCGACGCGACGACGACCGCCTCGTACGTCTCGACTTTCGCCGAGTCGTCGGTGACGAGCACGAGGTGGTCCTGTCGGTCCGACCGCGAGCACGCGGACTTCACCGCGTCGAAAAGCGGCCGGTCGCTGACCCGCGAGACGTAGCTCTCGCCGTCTTTGAGGTACGGGCGGAGCGTCGCCGCGAACGCCGAGTCGTCGCCGTCGAGGCGGCGGCTCCGCTTGCGGGCGTCTTCCGGCGCGACCGGGCGGGACGCGCCGACCGGGCGGCGCGGGCTGGTCGTCGGCGCTATCGCGAGCAGTCGCCGCCGAACCGTCTGGTAGGCGTTCGACGACGAGGAGGGGCCGAACTCCCACGTCGTCGCGTCGTCCCCGACGAACTGCGCCGAAATGGGGTCGGAGTGGGACTCCGCGGCGTCGACGAGGCCGAGCGCGACCTCGCGGGCGTACGACAGCATCGTCCGCCCGGTCGGCCCGCGGTTCATGTGCGACCCGCAGTCGACCACGAGCGACAGCAGGTAGTCGGACTCAGATTCGAACTCGCGGATGTACGGGTGGTTCATCCGCGCGGTGGTCTTCCAGTCGACCTGCGAGAGCGTGTCGCCGGGGAGGTACTGCCGGGTCTCGTGGGGGACGTGCCCCGGGCCGGTCTGGTCGCTGGCGTGGTCGCCGAAGGTCGCGCCGACCAGTTCGCCGCCGCGGCCGACGTGGATGCCGTCGGGGGCCGGCGGTTCGACCAGACAGCGGGCGTCGAGGTCGAGCGTCACCGTCTCGGTGAAGAAACCGGCGCGGCCCTCGATGTCGACGGCGGCCTCGTCGAACGCGATTCGCCCGGCGACGGGGAACTCCACACTGCACGTGACCGACCCCTCGGTCTCGCCGGGGTCGAACGCGACCGTCCGGCGGGACCGCTCCGGCGCGTTCACGCTCGGCGGCGCGACGAGTTCGACCTCGACGGGCGCGTCGACGGCCTCGGACAGCGACGCCGTCAGCGTCACCGCGGCGCGGTCGCCGACGAACACCGACGTGGGCTCGACCGAGACGGTCGCAGAAAGGTCGCGGTCGACAGCGCGCATCGCCTCGACGGCGTCGACCTGCGCGACGACGAGCCACGCGGCGAGGCCGCAGGCGGCGACGAGCGGCGTCGGCTCGTCGAGGACGACCGCGTAAACGGCGAGAGAGCAGGCGACGCCTGCGAGCGCGGCCCACCGGCGGGTCGGAAGCATCGTGGATTCGATTCGTGCCGGCCAAGTTGAATGTTTGTGTTGGGCGCGGGCGGCGCCTGCGAGTGCGCCCCGGACGACCCGGGGCGCACTCGGGATTCAATCGGCCGTTAAACCGGTTGTTAACCCGGCTCAGTCCCCCGAATCGCGCGACTCGCCCGTCCGCGGAGCGTCAGCCGAATGCCAAAACCCATTAGGTCCCCCCGTCTGGCTACGGGTAGTGCGTGGAGAATCGGGCCGCCGGGCGCGGTTGCTTTGGACGATGTTCGTCGTCGCCTGTCTCGTCTCGACAGCGCCGGTGACGGTCGTTTCCGCGGGGACGGGGGCGTGGTCCGCCCCGCCCGGAGACGGCCCGGCCGCGACGACGTCAGCGCCGGTCGGTGCCGACCCGGGCCGCGCTTCGGCGCTCGGGTCGGCCGCGGGACCGCCGCGACAGACCGCGAACGAGACGAACAACAGCACCGGCGTCCTCCACGAGAACCCCGACGAGGCCGACGACGAGAACGAGCTCGACCGCCTGCTTTCGTACCTCTCGGGCGAACTCAACGGCGACATCGGCGCGAGCGCCCTGCGACTCAGTCGGGGCGAATACGCCGCCGCGAGGGCGGCGCTCGGCGACGACTACGACGACTCGCTCGCCAAGTACGTTGACGTGGAAGGCGAGACCGGAGACGACCGCGCGGGCGAGGAGTACCGGACCGTCGGCGAGACCCAGCGGGCGTACGTCGACACCGTCAGCGAGTTCCGCGAGACCCGCCGCGAGTACGAGGCGGCGAGGCAGGCGGGCGACGACGACCGCGCCCGCGAACTCGCCCGCGAGCTGACGCGCCTTGCCGAGGACGGCGAGACGCAGTCCGCCCGGCTCACGGACGCGTTCGAGACGATTTCGAACCGGACCGACGGCGACCTGACGGAGTCCAGCGCCCGAATCGGGGCGGTGCAGGCGAACATCTCCGAGCGGCGCGACGAAATCGTCTCCCGCGAGTTCGTCGCCACCCGCCTCAGCGTCGACGACTACGACCGGAACATCTCCTTTACCGACCCGCTCGTCGTCTCGGGGTCGCTCGTCGCCGACAACGGCACGCCGGTCGCGGCGACGACCGCCCGCTTCGCGGTCGGTGGGCAGACGGTCCGGTCGGCGGTCGACCCCGACGGCTCGTTCGAACTGACCTACCGACCGACGCGGATTCCGGCCGACACCTCGGCGCTCGTCGTCCGGTATCTCCCGAACGACGCGTCGATGTATCAGGCGACAGAGCGGGTCGTCCCCGTCGCCGTCTCGCAGGTGAACGCGACCGCGGACCTGTCCGGGCCGTCCGCGTCGCCCTACGGCTACGCCGACGCCGTCTCGGTTCGCGCCGCGGTTCGTGCGAACGGGACGCCGGTGGCTGACTACCCGCTTTCGGCGACCTTCGCCGGGTCGTCGGCGACCGCGGCGGCGACGGACGCGAGCGGCCGGTCGACCATCTCGGCGACCGTCCCCGCGACCGCGACGGGAGCGGCTTCGATTCGCGTCGTGCCCGACGGCGACGACAGGGCGGTCACGTTCGCCCCCGCGACGGCGTCGGTCCCGCTCGAAACCGAGGGGACGACGCTCGACGCGAGCGCCCGGGAGACCGGGAACGGGACGGTCGTCGTCGACGGCCGACTCGAAACCGACGAGGGCGAGGCCGTGCGCGACCAGACCGTCGCCGTCAGCGTCGGCGGGCGCGCGGTCGCGTCGGCGACGACCGACCAGTCGGGCGCGTACCGGGCGACGTTCGACCTCCCGAGCGACGCCAGCGCCGAGAACGCGACCGTCTCGGCCGCGTTCGACGGCGCGGGGACGAACCTCGGGTCGTCCGCCGCGACGGCGAGCGTCCGGCTCTCGGACGGTGCCGCCGCCGGCGGAAGCGGCGCGTCCGGCGGGCTCCCGTTCGACCCGTTCGACCTCGCGTGGGTCGTCGTCGGGACCGCGGTGGTCGGTCTCGTCGCCGCCGTCCTCCTCCGGCGGAACGGCGCCGGCGACTCCCTGACGGCGGCGGTCGCCGACGAGTCGGGCGCGTCGGACGCCGGCGACACGGTCGACCCGGAACCGGCGGGGACGGGGACGACGGCGTTGGACTCGGCGGCCGCGGCCCTCGACGCCGGCCGGCCGAACGACGCGGTGGTCGTCGCCTACGCGGGCGTCCGAGAGTCGCTCGGGACCGCCGCGGGGGTGGACGACGCCGCGACCCACTGGGAGTTCTGCGACCGCTGTGTCGACGCCGGCGTCGCGCCCGCCGACGCGCTCGAATCGCTCACCGCGGGGTACGAGCGCGCGGCCTACAGCGGGCTCTCGGTGAGCGACGAAGACGCCGCCGAACTGGTCGAGACGGCCCGCTCGCTCGCCGCCCCGGTCGGGTCCGGCGCGACCGAACCGCTCGATTCGGGCGACGGTACGGACTCCTCGGAAGCCGTCGGCGCGGTCGAGTAGCGCCGCCGGAACCCGCGGCTGACAAATGATTTTTGTGTTCGTGTCTCCCACCTCGGGTAGATGTCGCCGCGCCAAGACTGGCGGTTGTTCCTCCCCGGACCCGTCCGCGACCTCCCGGCCGACCTCGCGGTCGTCGTCGCGGGGGTCGCGCTCACGCTCGTCGCGACGCTCACGCCCGGACTGGCGGGGACGCCGCTTCGGGTCGTCGTCGGCCTGCCGTTCGTGCTTTTCATCCCCGGCTACGCGCTCATCGCGGCGCTGTTCCCCGAGCGCGGTCCGCCGATTGACGCCGACGAGGACCACGACCGGATATCGGGTATCGACGGCATCGAGCGGGTGGCGCTGTCGTTCGGGACGAGCATCGCTGTCGTCCCGCTTCTCGGCCTCGTCCTCAACTTCACGCCGTGGGGGATACGGCTCGCCCCCATCCTCGTCGTCGTGAGCGGCTTCACGCTCGTCGCGACGGCGTTCGCGGCGAGCCGGCGGTCGGCGCTCCCCGAAGGCGAGCGACTGGTGGTGCCCTATCAGCGGTGGTTCGCCGCCGCGCGCGACGAGCTGTTCGAGCCGGCGTCGCGGACCGACGCGATGCTGAACGTCGTCCTCGTGGTGAGCGTGGTGCTCGCGACCGCCAGCGTCGGCTACGCGGTGGCGGTGCCGAAAGACGGCGAGTCGTTCACCGAACTGTACCTCCTGACCGAAGACGGGAACGACGAACTCACCGCCGACAACTACCCGGAGGAACTCGTCCGTGGCGAGCCGGCGTCGCTCGTCCTCGGCGTCGGCAATCGAGAACACCGGCCGGTGAACTACACCGTCGTCGCGGTGCTCCAGCGCGTCGAGGTGTCGAACAACTCGACGACCGTCCTGGAGTCCGAGCGGCTCCGGACGTTCACCCCCCGGCTCGAACACAACGAGACGTGGCACGAGCCACACGAGGTCCGCCCGACGATGACGGGCGAGCGCCTGCGACTGACGTACCTCCTCTACGAGGGCGCGCCGCCGGCGTCGCCGACGGTCGACAACGCCTACCGCGAGGTCCACCTCTGGGTGACAGTTCGCGAGAACTGACGGCCGAACCCGACCGCGGTCGGGCGGCGCGTGGCCGACCAGCCCGCTGACGTTTCTCGGAACCTTCTCGAACTCTGTGAGAATCGTCCCGTAGATCGTGTAATTCGCTCGTGTTCTAGTTTTATCATCTCTGATAACCTATGGGTAACGCTTAGGGTGTTGCACGCTAAGCTTGCGACAGCGAAGTCACAATGCGAGACTCTGGAAGGACGGTATCCCGCCGCGGCGGCCGAGGTCCGAAGATAGAACGCATCGCGGACCGATACGGACTCGACGGCCTCGGCGACGACCTCGTCGCCGCGTGGCTCGGCGAGGGGCGGCCACAACGGAGCCTCCGCGAACTGGAGGGCGACGTGAACAAGCGACTCATCCGGGCCGCCCTCGACGAGGCCGGCGCGCACGTCCTCGATGGCGAGGCGGAGAACTTCTACCGACTCCTGACGAGCGACGACGTGACCGCGGGAAGCCGCACCGACGCGCGGAACACGCTCCGCGAGCGCGGCGTCGATGTCGAGCAGTTAGAGGCCGACATCATCTCTTACCAGTCGGTGTACAACTACCTCAAGCGACACCGAAACGTCGAGCGCGAGGACGACGACGACGACGGGACGGACGCGACCGAGTCGGGACTCGCGACGATTCGAAAGCTCCGGTCCCGACTTCGCACCGTGACCATCGACGTCATCGACCGACTGGTGAAGGCCGAGGCGGTCTTCATCGGCGCGTACGAGGTCGAAGTCGACATCAGAGTCACCTGCACAGACTGCGACACGCGAATGACCCCGACGGCGCTTCTCTCTTCCGGGCACTGCGACTGCGACCACGACGGAGACGAGTAGCGGCTCGGGCGCTCTCACACATCCACATCCGACACATGAACGATTCAGAGGCACTTCAGGCGGCGACTGTCCACATACGAAACATCGGCGGCATCGACGAGCGGAGCGTCAGGCTCGACCCCGGCGTCACCGTGCTCACCGGCCGCAACGCGACGAACCGAACGTCCTTCTTGCGCGCGCTCATGGGGGCGTGCGGGAGCGACGCGGTCAGTCTCAAGGGCGACGCCGACGAGGGGATCGTCGAACTCGAACTCGACGGCCGGACGTACACCCGCATCCTCTCGCGCGAGAACGGGACGGTCTCGACCGACGGGACGCCGTACCTCCGAGACACGACGACCGCGGACCGCTTTGCGTTCCTCCTCGGCTCGAACGAGGCGCGGCGGGCGGTCGTCGCGGAGCGCGACCTCCACGACGTCATCATGGCCCCGGTCGACACCGACGCCATCGAGGCCGAAATCGAGCGCCTGCAGAGCCGACGCACGCAGGTCGAGCGCCGACTCGACTCGCTCGACTCGCTCGAAGCCGACCGGCGGTCGTTCGAATCGAAACGCGACGCCCTCGAAGCCGAAATCGAGGAGCTCGAAGCCGAGCGCGACGAACTCGACGCAGAAATCGAGGCCGAAGACCGGACGGTCGAGTCCCAACGCGAGAATCAGGCGGCGTTAGACGAGGTGCTGTCCGACCTCCAGTCGGCGCGGTCGGACCTCGAAACCGTCCGCTTCCGCCTGCAGAGCGAGCGCGAGAGCGTCGAATCGCTCCGCGAGGAGCGCGGCGAGCTCCAGTCTGAGCTCGATTCGTTCGACGGCGAGGCCGTCGACCCCGGCGAGGCGAACGACCGCATCGACTCGATTCGGTCGCGCATCGAATCGCTCAACTCGACGATTTCGGAGCTCCAGACCGTCGTCCAGTACACGGAGGACGTGCTCGACGGGAAGACCGACCTCGTCGAGGACTCGCTGGGGGCGGTCGGCGGCGACGGCTCGGTGACCGACCGGCTCGTCTCGTCGGAGACGACCACCTGCTGGACCTGCGGCACCGAGGTCGGCCGCGACCAGATTCGGGAGACGACCGACCGCCTCCGCGAGGTCAGAGACGAGAAACGCGAGGAGCGCGTCGACCTCCGCCGCGAACTCGACGAGCTCGAACGGTCGATGCGGGCCGCCGAACGGGCCGAACGCGACCGCCGGAGCCTCCGCGACAAACTCCGGCGACTCGAAGACGAACTCGACCGCCGCACCGGGCAGATAGCGTCGCTGACCGAGCGCCGCGAGGGGCTCGCCGAGCGGGTCGAAGCGCTCGAAGCCGACGCGTCGGACCTCCGCGGACAGGCCGAAGGGGACCTCATCGAACTCCACAAGGAGCTCAACGAGGCCGAGTTCGCGCTCGACCGGAAGCGCGACGAACTCGCGTCCGTCCACGACGACCTCGACGCGCTCGACGCCCGGTTCGACGAGCGCGAGAAACTCGAAACCGAACGCGCGCAGGTCGAAGAAGAACTCGAAGCCGCGCGGACCCGAATCCGCTCGCTCACGACCGCGGCGGTCGAGGCGTTCAACGAGGAGATGGAGACGGTGCTCGGCCTCCTCGGCTACGACAACATCGAGCGCGTCTGGCTGGAGCGGGTCGAACGCCGGGTCCGCGAGGGCCGTCGCAAGGTCGACAAGACCCAGTTCAAACTCCACATCGTCCGCGCGTCGGACTCCGGCGCGGTGTACGAAGACTCCATCGACCACCTCAGCGAGAGCGAGCGCGAGGTCGTCGGCCTCGTGTTCGCCCTCGCGGGCTATCTCGTCCACGAGGTGTACGAGACCGTCCCGTTCATGCTCCTCGATTCGGTCGAGGCCATCGACGCCGAGCGCATCGCCGCGCTCGTCGACCACTTCGAGCAGTACTCGACGTTCCTCGTCGCGGCGCTCCTCCCGGAGGACGCCCAGGCCCTCGACGCGTCGTACCGGCGCGTCACGTGGGGCACCGACGTGACGCCGACCGTCTGACTGCCCTGGCCTACCCTGACCTGCACCGACCTGAACCGACCTGTCCGCGTCACTTCGCGACGACAGTCGCCTTCTCGCGTCTTCGTTGTGTTCGTTCCGGCTGACTCTCGCTCGGCTCCGTCGGACGTTCGGCGTCTCACTCTCCTGTCTGTCGTTTGGACTGTTTCGACTGCCGCCTCGCTCCGACAGCCCGATGCGTCGCCCCAGCGGACGTTTCACAGCCCATCTCAACCACGATAGTCTTGCATTATTTTGTCACTATCAAAGGAACATACCGATAGTACGCAAGAAATATAACAGATTGGGACGACATATCGAACGGACGATATCGGGGGGACGAAGCCATCATCACATCTGACACACAGCTCCGAGACGAGTTCGAACCGACACGGGTCTGGTACGACTGCGAGCGCACCCAGCCCGTCTCTGAAGCGGTCGCCGCGGCCGTGGACAAACACACCCGCCGTGACGCGGACCTGCCGCCGCTCACAGAGCACGTCGACACCGACGCCCTCGACGCCCTATTCGGCCGCGAAGAGCCCGGTGCGCCGCGCGTATCGGGTGCGTCGCTGGAATTCGACTACGCCGACCTCGTCGTCACCGTCGAGTCCGTCGGCCGCATCGAAGTCCGCGACGCAGGCCGGTAACCCGCCGAGTCGCTCGGCACGACGTCGGGGCGGGTCGACCGTCGCGGACGGACCACTCGGCCCGCGCCGTACCGACCTGCGAGAATCGGTACCGAAAACCGATTGGGAGGCTCGGTCGAACGGACTGTCTGGACGCTCCATCGACTTAATTGGTTGAGAACGTTCAGACGGTATATTTGCAGTTTATTTGAATTACTGTCCACGATAACGGGGGTCGGACTCCTCTGCGCCCCCGCCGCGACGTACCTTTTTGTCTCGGGGACGCCGACAAGGGGTATGGAACTCGAATTACGCTTCTTTGCGACGTTTCGAGAGGTGGTCGGCCAGAAGTCCATCTCCTGGCGGGTCGACGACGACGCGACGGTCGGCGACGTCCTCCGGTCGCTGGAAGCGGAGTACGACGGCCTCGCCGGGCGACTCATCGAAGACGGCGAGGTCAAACCGCACGTGAACGTGCTGAGAAACGGGCGCGAGGTGGTTCACCTCGACGGGATGGCCACGACGCTCGACGACGGGGACGCCGTGAGCGTCTTCCCGCCGGTCGCGGGGGGCTGACGTGGCGCGCCGACAGCGGGCGTTCCGCGGCATCTCGCCCCGCCTCGCGATTCAGTACCTCGAAGGCCTCGGCGGCGAGGCCGACGGCGACGGCCGCGTGGTCGGTCCCGACTGGACCGTCGACATCGAGACCGAGGAGGTCACGATAACGAGCAGTATCCAACTCACCGAGGTGCAACTGTCGTTCGAGGGCGACGAGGCGACGCTCGACGACCTCGTCGAGCGGTTCGCGCGGAAGGCGATGCGCGCGGGGGGATGACCGTGGGGGCAGACGGCGACCGGCGACCCGGGCGCGAACGACTCAGCGAGCGCCTCGCGCCGGACGGCGACGACGGCGGGCCCCACGGCGGTGCTATCGACGGCACGGCCATCATGCTCGCGGCCGCGAAGGCGAGCGTTCCCGCCAGCAGTCTGCCGCGGTTGCTCGACCGGGCGCAGGCGTATCTCGACGGGCGGGCCGGCGAGTACGCACAGGGGTTCGAGTGCGTCCACGAGGACGACGAGACGGCGGTGTTTCTCGTCCCGCTGGGCCACTGGGACACGAAGGGACTCGACCTCGACTTCTCGCACCGCGAGGTCGACGCCGTCCGCCGGGCGCACGCCGAACACCTCCGGCGCGTCGGCGCGGACGCCGACCGCCGCGACGAGTTCGAGACGGCGCTCGAAATCCGCGAGGTCGCCGTCGTCAGTCGGTAGGGAAAAAGCCGGCAATCCGCCCGACGATAGACGCCTATTTCGGGGGCGACGCCGTGCTACCGACAGATGCCAACCGTTTCCTCCGACCTCCTCGACGGCGTCCGGGCCGCGGGGCCGCTCCAACTCGGCATCGCGCCGTTCGGCCTCGTCGCCGGCGTCGCGGCCGTCGAACAGGGGCTGTCGGTCGCGCACGCCCTCGGCTTCTCCAGTCTCGTCTTCGCCGGCGCGTCGCAACTCGCCATGATAGAACTCCTCGGCGCGGACGCGCCGCTTGCCATCGTCGTCGGCACGGCCGTCGTCATCAACCTCCGGACGATGATGTACTCGGCCTCCATCGCGCCCTACTTCCGCGACCTGACCGCCCGGGCGAAGGCGCTCGCGTCGTACCTCCTGACCGACCAGGCCTACGCGGTCTCTATCGCCCGCTACGGCCGCGACGGCGAGACCGACCGCTTCGCGTACTACGTCGGCGCGGGCGCGTCGCTGTGGCTCGTCTGGCAGGTGACGACCGTCGCCGGCGCGCTCCTCGGCTCCGGCCTCCCGCCGGAGTGGGGCTTCGACTTCGCCGCGCCGCTGGTCTTTCTCGCCCTGCTCGTCCCCACGCTGAAGGACCGCGCGTCCGGCGCGTCGTGTCTGGTCGGCGGCCTCGTCGCCACCGGCGTCGTCGTCGCGGGCGTCCCCTTCCACCTCGACATCATCGTCGCGGCCGTCGTCGGCGTCCTCGCCGGCCTCGGCGTCGAATCCCTCGGAGGCGACGCCTGAATGCCGACCGGCTACGACTCGGCGACCGTCTGGCTCGTCATCGTCCTCGCGGGCGTCCTCACGTTCGCCATCCGCGGCTCGTTTATCTACCTGTTCGGCCGTATCGACGACGTGCCGCCGGCGGTCGAGTCGGCGCTGGAGTACGTCCCCGCGGCCGTGTTCGCGGCGCTCGTCTTCCCCGCGCTCCTCGCGCCCGCCGGCGACCTCGCGGTCTCCGTCGGCAACGAGAAACTCGTCGCCGGCGCGTTGGCCGCGCTCGCCGCGTGGTACACCGAGCGCGTGCTCGCCACCATCCTCGTCGGCATGGGCGCGCTGTGGGTCCTCCGGTTCGTCGTCTGACCGGACGACCCCCACGCCCCCAAGCTATTCGGGTCGGCGGCGACCACGACCGCACGCATGCCCTCCCCGCCCCCGCGTCTCTACTCGCTCCCCCGCGACGAGGGTCGCGCGCTCCTCCCGACCGGGGTCGCCGCCGGCGTCGCCGCGTTCGTCGTCGGTACGCTCGCGGTCGCAGGCTGGCTCGCCCTCGCCACCGACGGCTCGTTTTCCACGCTCGACGCCGCGACCGAGATGACCGGCGGAAAGTCCGTGCCGGTCCCCTTCGTGCCCGTCTGGACGTTCGGCGGCGCGATGGGCCTGCCCGTCCGCCTCGTCGAGACGACCGGCCCCGGCCGCGCGGTCGTCCTCCGGAACCTCGTCGATGGACTCGACGGTCCCGCCGACTCGTGGTACTGGCTGGGCGCGCTCCCGCCCGCCTGCGTCTTCCTCGCCGGCTTCGTCACGGCGCGCCTCACGGCGTGGTCACGACGCCCCGCCGAGGGGTTCGTCACGGGGTCGTCCGTCGCCTTCGGCTTCGCCGCCGGGGTCGCCGTCGCCGCGGTCGTCGCCCGCGTCGGCCTCGGCGACGTTCCCCCGAACGCGGAGGGGTTCGTCCGCGTCGGTTCGACCGGGTTCCATCCGACCGACCTCGACGGCGACTCGGTCGGCCTCCCGCTTTGGGGCGCGTTCTCCGGGCTCGTGTTCGGCGTCGTCTTCGGCGGCCTCGGCGGGGCGGTGGCGTCGCTCGTCGATAGACTCGTCTCCGCGGTTCGCAATCGGTCGAAAAAAGCGTGATTCGGATTCGCGCGGGAGCCGACCGCGACCGAACCGGGAGCCGGCTTGGAGGTCGGCTCAGTCGTCGGCGGGTGCCGGCGAGTCGCCGCGGGAGACGCCCGTGCCGGGGCCGATGTCGATGCCGAGTTCGTCGAGGCGCTCGTCGGGGACGACGCCGTCGACCCACTGGCGGCGGGCGTAGTACTCCTCTTTCATCTCGTCGAGTTCGCACAGCTGACCCTCGGACGCGCCCTGCCCCGGAATCGCCTCGTCGCCCTCGACGAAGCGTCCCGGAAGCGAGTCGTCGGCGCCGTCGAACCCGGCGAGGTTGTTGTAGTACCGCTCTAACGTGTAGATGCGGTCGCCGGTTTCGAGCAGTTCCTCTTCGGTCACGTCGCGGCCGGTCATGCCGTTGTACTGCAGGACGTACTCCTCGATGCCCTCCGCGAACGCGTTGAACTTGCAGATGTCGAACGAGTCCGAGATGGCGTGCATGTCCTGGAACAGCGCCACGAGTTCGCCCTTCCCGCGCCACTCGTGGGGGTCGTGCTTCTCCGGGATGCCGAGAATCTCGGCGGACGGCGTGTAGCCGCGGAGGTGACACGCGCCGCGGTTCGAGGTGGCGTAGCCGATGCCCATGCCCTTCATGCAGCGCGGGTCGTACGCCGCGATGGTCTGGCCCTTGACGGCCAGCGAGTTGTCGTAGGCGTCGAAGCGCTCGGCGAGGCCGTTTGCGCCCTCCGCGAGGGCGTCGGCGAGGTCGCCGTCGCGGTTGGCGACCTCGGTGATGAGGTCGATCATGCGTTCGGTGTCGCCCCAGTTGAGCTGTTCACTCAGGTCGTCGAGCTTGCCCTGTTCGGACATCTCCATGGCCATCGCCATCATGTTCCCCATCTCGATGGTGTCGACGCCCATGTCGTTACAGCGGTCGATCATGACGGCGATTTCGTCGCGCTCGGTGTGTCCGGAGTTCGGGCCCAGCGCGTAGGCGGACTCGTACTCGTAGGACTCGCCGCGGACGTTCAGCTCCTCGCCTTTGTGCATCACCGACACCTCGACTTCCTTCTTACAGGCGACCGGGCAGGAGTGACACGTCGGCTCGTCGACGAGGATGTTCTCGCGGACGTTCTCGCCGGAGACGCGCTCGGAGTCGATGTCGACACCCTCGGCGTCTCGCATCGCCGACGTCGAGGTGTACTTCCCGTTTTTCGTCGGGAGGCCGTCGAGCTCCTCGCCCGCGTTCATCAGGACGTTCGTCCCGTACAGCGACAGGCCGCCTTCGTTGGGCGCGGTGACCTCGGACTCGCGGATGAGTTGCATCGCCTGCTGGTAGCCCTGTTTGAACGTGTCGGCGTCGGCGGGCTTCGGCATCCGCGTGCCGGACTTCACGACGACTGCCTTGAGGTTCTTCGACCCCATGACCGCCCCCGTGCCGCCGCGGCCGGACGCGCGGTCGTCCTCGTTGATGATACAGCCGTATCTGACCTCGTTTTCGCCGCCGGGGCCGATGGCCATTATCGAGAGGTTCTTGCCGAGGCTTCCGTCGACCTCGCCTTCGAGCTCCTCGATGGTCTCGTGGACGCCCTTGCCCCAGAGGTGTTCGGCGTCGTGGAGCGTCAGTTCGCCGTCCTCGACGACGGCGTAGCTCGGCCGTTCGGCCTTCCCCGTGAACAACAGGCCGTCGAAGCCGGACCACTTGAGTCGCGCGCCGCTCCAGCCGCCGTGGTGCGAGTCAGTGACGGTCCCCGTGAGCGGGGATTTCGTCACGACCGCGATTCGACCGCTCATCACGGTCTGTGTGCCGGTGAGCGGGCCGGTCATGAACGCGAGGAGGTTGTCCGGTCCCAGCGGGTCCACGTCCGGTCCCTGGTCGAAGACGTACTTCACGCCGAGGCCGCGGGCCCCGATGTACTTTTTTGCGTCCTCGTCGTCGATTCCCTCGTACGCGATGTCGCCTGACGACAGGTCCACCCGAGCGACCTTGTCGTGATAACCACCGAGTTCAGTCATTGTAATCCTCGTTAGTTATATACGGTCGCTGTCGGGTTAGTGATTCCCACCTCGGTGTAACCGCTCGCGGTTACGCCGACGCGAACCGACGCCGGACTGTCTCGGGATTGCGGCAATCCGTGCGACTCATCCCGGTTGCGGACCGGCCGCCCGAAGCGAGACGGTTCCGGTGGCGTCGACGACGACGCTCGCGGGGCCCCGCGGCGGACAGGACCACCACGTTCCCGAGGTTGCCGTGCCGGTTTCGAGGCTCGCCGAAACGGCGTGGCCCCCGGAGGTCGTCACGGGGACGAGTTCGCGGACCTCGCCGGGGTCGAGCGCGAGCACGCGGTCGAACGACTCGCCGCCGCCCGCGGCGTCGACCCGGAGCGAGAGCCGGTGCGGTTCGTCGTCGCGGTTGGCGACCGTGAGCGTCGTGTTCGCCGGGCCACAGCCGGTCGCCCCGCTCGATACGTCGACGTACGTCGTCGGCTGGTCCGGGACCGACCACGTCGTCTCGACGCGTCGGTCGTCGGTCTCGACTTCGACGCGGTAGCTCCCGCTTCGGTACGTCACTGGCACCGACAGCCGCGCTCCCGTGGGGACGCGGTACGCCCGGTCGACGAGCCCCGTATCGCCGAGGTCGATGCGGAGCCGCGCGGTCGTCTCGGGGCCGGAGTTCTCCACGACGACGCCCGCGGGCGCGTACCACCGGGCGGAGCCGTCGCCGACGAGCGGGAGGTCGATTCGCGGCCCGTCGTCCGGGGTCGCCGCCGCGAGCGAACACTCCCCTCGCGCGTCGCACGAGACGGTCCGCCAGAACGCCGCGCCGTCTCGACCGAGGACGACCTCCAGCCCCTCGAACGCCGCGTCGACAACCCATCTCGACCGGGCCCGCAGGCCGCTGTCCGTCTCGACGAGCACCGCCGTCTCCCCGGTCGGCACCGAAACCGACAGCGCGGCGCGCTCGCCGGGCACGAGGTCGCGGTTCTCCAAGAACGCGTCGCGGCCGTCGCGGACGCCGACGACGGTTGCGAACACCGGGTCCGGCGTCGGGTTCCAGAGCGCCAGCGACCGCTCTACGCGCGCTTCGGTCGTCGGCGTCGCTGTCGGCGCGTCGGTCCCCTCCTCGGGCGTCGGCGTCTCCGTCTCCCCGTCCGGCGTCCCGCACCCGGCGAGTCCGGCGACGCCGCCCGCGAGAAGCGAGAGGAGCGTGCGGCGCTCCATGCGTGTCCTACGGGCGCGACGCATATGAACGTCTGTCGCGGCGGCCGCCCCCGCCCCCGCCCCCGCGACCGCGACGTTCCGCCGTCGCGGCTCCGACCTCCAAAACAGCTATTTCGTCGGCCGTCAGTCGTGTTCACGAATAGATGGGACTCGATAGTTTCCTCGACGCGATTGGCACCACGAGTCGGTCGCTCTCGGTGGTCAATCGCTCGGCACCCGACCCCGTCCAGCGGATGCTCGAAACCACGTTCGCCGACCAGCCGGTCGACGTCGACGAGCTGTCGGACGACGCCCGCGGCGACGACGTGGTCGTGCTCTCCGAGGGGACGGCCGAGGGGCGCGAGGTCGTGGCGACCTCGTCGCTGGAGGACGTGATGAACACCGTCCTCCTCGTGAACTCCGACCTCTACAAGACGGGGCAGACGAAACTCGACGAGTTCGAGCTTCCGTCGGTGCTCACGCGGCTCGACGACGTGCCGTTCTCCCTCCGCGGCTATCCCGAGTCCGACAAGGAGAAACTGCTCCTCGTGGCGATTTCGCGGTACATCGAGCGCCACGCGTGGCGCGCCGGCGACGGCAGGCTCCGGTCGTCGTTCCAGCGGCTCTCCCGAATCAAAGACGAGCGCGGGACGCGGGCGGTTTACCAGAAGGTCGCGTCGACCGACGTGCAGACCCACGTCTACGGGATTCCGGACTGGACGCCGCCGTCGAACTCCGACCTCCTGACCCACGGCGGCTACACGGACGAGTTCTACGACTCGTGGTTCGTCGTCTACACGCCGCCGGAGGGCGGTCCGGGCGAATCGATCGAGTCGGACGGTGGGACCGACGAGGCGGCCCCGGGCGACGGGCGGGGTATCGACGGCGCGACGCCGGGCCAGCCCGTCGCCCTCCTCGCCTTGGAGACCGAACCGAAGCGCTGGGAGGGCTACTGGACGTTCCGCCCGTCGCTCGTCGCCGACATCGACCGCTACATCTCGCGGAACATGTGAGCGGCGGGACAGGCCGGCGACCGCCGCCAGCCGAACCCAGACGAAGCCGCTTTACGCACCCGTCCGATACGGGTATCCAATGAGTAAGCCGAGCCCCGAGGTCTACGAGCGGGGACGCGGGATGGACGCGCACAACAAGGTGATGCGCGACATCCGTTCGCGGAAGCAGAAGACCTACGACCCCCACGAGCCGACCCGGGTGTGGATAGACGAGGACAACACGCCCGACGGCGTCTACGACTCGCTGACGATTATCCTCAACACCGGCGGCTGTCGGTGGGCGCGCGCCGGCGGCTGTACGATGTGCGGCTACGTCGCCGAGTCCGTCGAGGGCGGAACCGTCGCCCACGAGGCGCTGATGGACCAGATTCAGGTCTGTCTCGACCACGAGACAGAGGAGATGGACGACGGCGAGAAAGCCGGTCTCATCAAGATTTACACCTCCGGCTCGTTCCTCGACGAGCGCGAGGTGCCCGCCGAGACCCGCGACGCCATCGCCGAGACGTTCGCCGACCGCGACCGCATGGTCGTCGAGTCGCTTCCGGATTTCGTCACGCGAGAGAAGCTCGCCGACTTCACCGACCGCGGCCTCGAAACCGACGTGGCAGTCGGCCTCGAAACCGCCACCGACCGCGTCCGCCACGACTGCGTGAACAAGTACTTCGACTTCGCCGACTTCGAGGACGCCTGCGAGGAGGCCGCCGCGGCCGGCGGCGGCGTGAAGGCGTACCTCCTGATGAAGCCGCCGTTCCTCTCGGAGCCCGAGGCGCTCGACGACATGAAGTCCTCCATCCGCCGGTGTGCGGCGGTCGACAACTGCCACACCGTCTCGATGAACCCGACGAACGTCCAGCGCTACACGATGGTCGACGAGCTGTTTTTCAACGGCGGCTACCGCCCGCCGTGGCTCTGGTCGGTCGCCGAGGCGCTCCGCGAGACCGCCGACGTGGACGCCATCGTCGTCTCCGACCCCGTCGGCGGCGGCCAAGAGCGCGGCGCGCACAACTGCGGCGACTGCGACGAACTGGTGTTCAAGGCGGTCAAAGACTTCAACCTCCGACAGGACCCGAGCGTCTTCGAGCAGGTGTCCTGCGACTGCGAGGCGACGTGGGAGTTCGTCCTCGACAACGAGACGAGCTACAACATGCCGCTCGTGAAGTAAGCGCGCCGAGGCGCGCGACTGAGCGTCACCGCCGATGTCGCCTTCGCGCGGGCGCACACTCGCGCTGAACCGAGAACCGGAACCGCGGCGTCGCCCGTCCGCATCTCCGACCGTTCGTCCACTATCTCGCGTTGTTTTCCCGTATTCGACCGCGTTAGGGGGTGCTATCCGAAAGTAACAGGCTCCTAACCGTTGGATAGGATATTCGTATCAAAGAGGGTGTGAGTCGTTGTCATATTCGGTGGTTCGGACGTGTCCATCCGAACCGCCCGCCATCATGACGAAACACACGTACAAGACCGTCTACTACGCGGATGGGTGGTTCGAGATACGCGAAGAGGAGAACGCCGAGGCGTGGATCGCCACGGACGCTCCCTGCGGTCTCGCCCCATAGCACGCGGTACGCGGGCCGAAACCTCGACACTCCAACATCGCTCATCGTGTACGCCGCTACGTTCGCCAACCGGCCCCGTACCGCCCGCCACCGCGGCGGACGGTCTTTTTTATACCCCTACCCCTCGAAGCCCGCCAGCACGCCCCGACCGTCGGTGTTGCCGAGTTGCGGGAGCGACGCCCGCTCGGGGTGCGGCATCAGCACCGCGACGGACTCGCTGTCGCCGAGGACGCCCGCGACGTTCCCGAGCGAGCCGTTGGGGTTCGCCTCGTCGGTGACGTTGCCGTCCTCGTCGCAGTAGCGGAACAGAATCCGGTCGTCGGCTTCGAGTTCCTCGTAGCGTTCGGCGTCGAGTTCGAAGCGACCCTCGCCGTGGGCGATGGGGAGTTCGATGACCTCGCCTTCCTCGTACGCCGCGGTCCAGCGCGTGTCGGCGTTCTCGACGCGGAGGTAGACGTGTTCGCACTGGAAGCGGGCGCTCGCGTTCGTCGTGAACGCGCCGGGGGTGAGCCCGGACTCACAGCCGATCTGTGCGCCGTTGCAGACGCCGAGGACGGGAACGCCATCTTCGGCCGCCTCGCGGACCGATTTCATGATGGGCGAGCGGGCGGCCATCGCGCCGCCGCGCAGGTAGTCGCCGTACGAGAAGCCGCCGGGGAGGACGATGCCCGTCGTCTCCTCGGGCAGGGGGTCTTCGTGCCAGACGCGCTCGGCCTCGAAGCCGAGGTCCGACAGCGCGCGCACGGCGTCGCGGTCGCAGTTCGAGCCGCCGAACTGCACGACTGCGATCATCTCAGGCCTCGGCGACCGCGACCTCGTAGTCGTGGATGGTCGGGTTCGCCAGCAAGCGTTCTGCCATCTCGTCGGCGCGGGCCTCGGCCTCGTCGGCGTCGGCCGCGTCGAGGTCCACCTCGTAGCGTTCGGTGAAGCGTAGCGCGTCGAGCTCGAAGCCGAGTCGTTCCAGCGCGCGCTTCGTCGTCTCCGCCTCCGGGTCGAGTACGCCGCGCTTGAGGCGCACCGTCACCGTCGCGGTGTAAGTGGTCATCAGGTGGCGATGCGCGGTCATGTGCAAAAACGGTTTTGGGTCGTGTTTGATATACACAGATGTGCGTATCGGTGCGCCGGTCGGCGACGAAGCCGCCGGAGACCGCGCCACATCGCCGTCGTCGGAGCCTCTGACGGGCGAGTCTCCGCGTCAGTCCCCCGGCTCGAACTCATATTCTTTGTTATACATACTATACAAATTATTTCGCTTAATTTTTAATATAATAATTACATACATGATATATGATAATCATTTTTATACCATGAGTGATACGCAGTCTCACGCATGGCAATCGAATTCGCACAGAGTCCGCTCTTGACGTTCGTCGTCGGACTCGCGTTGGTCGTGTTGCTACTGGTCGTGTTAGACCTCCCCGCGTTCGTCGGCCTGGCGATAGCCGCGTTCGCGGTCGGACTCGTCAACGCGGCGTTCGTCCCCGACTTCGCGCTCGCCGACGCGGCGACGCGGACGGCGTCCGCCTTCGGCGACGGGATGGCCGGCATCGGGATTCCCATCCTGATGGCCGCCATCATCGGGAAGTCGATGCTCGAAAGCGGCTCCGCCCAGCGAATCGTCCGCTCTTTCCAGTCGCTCGTCGGGAAGGGTAACAGCGACATCGCGCTGTGGGGGAGCAGTACCGTGCTCGCCATCCCCGTGTTCTTCGACAGCGTGTTCTACCTCATGGCCCCCCTCGCGCGGTCGATGCGCGCCCGAATGGGCGACAACTACGCGCTGTACCTCGTGGTCGTCGGGGCCGGCGCGGCGACGGCCCACGTGTTCGTCCCGCCGACGCCCGGCCCGCTCGCGGTCGCCAGCGAAGTCGGGGCGGACATCGGCACCACGATGCTCATCGGCGTCACCGTCGCCGTCCCGTCGGCCACTATGGGCGGCCTCGTCTACGGCCGCTGGATTAACCGCCACGTCGACATCCCCCTCCGCGACGCGATGGGGACGACCACGGAGGAACTGCAGGAGCGCGCCCAGCGCGACGTGTCGTCCCTGCCGAGTTTCCTCGAAGCCACCGCGCCCATCGTCATCGCCGTCGCGCTCGTCGGGTCGCTCACCGTCGTCAACGCCCTCGAAGGCGTGACGGTGGCTGAACCGTTCCAGCCCCTCGTCTCGTTCGTCGTGGATAACCGACCGTTCGTCGCGTTCATCGGCGACAAGAACGTCGCGCTGACCGTCGCCGCGCTCGCCGCGGCCTACACGTACTACCGCTGGTCCGACCTCTCGCGGTCCGACTGGGAGGACGAACTCACCGAGGCGCTCAAAAGCGGCGGCAACATCGCGGCCATCACCGCGATGGGCGGCGCGTTTGGCGCGCTCCTCGCGGCCTCGGGAATCGGCTCCTACCTCGCCAACGGCCTCGAAGGCTTCGGCATCCCGCTTCTCGTGACCGCGTGGCTCATCGCCGCCATCGTCCGCATCGCGCAGGGCTCCGCGACCGCGGCGATGCTCACGGCCGCCGGCATCATGGCCCCGCTCACCGGCCAGCTTCCGGTCCACACCGCGTATCTGGTGATGGTCATCGGCGCGGGCGGCAACATCTGCTCGTGGTACAACGACTCCGGCTTCTGGCTCGTCAAGGAAATCGGCGGGCTCACGCAGATGGAGACGCTGAAGACGTGGACCGCGCTGACGACGATTATCTCCGTGACTGGTCTCGTCGTCGTCCTCATCGTCTCGTCGATACTGCCGCTGGCGTAGGCGATTTCACCGTCACGTCGGCTTTTCCTTTTGACGGTGATTCACGGTCGTTCCCGAGGGATTCGCTTGCGGAGAACGACAGCGGTTTACCGTTCGCCGACGCAGGACGGGTATGTTCAGCTTCGAACAGCTGGAGGTGACGGTATGACTCGCGAACTCACCGAAATCACGGTCATCGGAGGAGACAAGACCGGACTCATCGCGAACGTGACCACCCTGCTGTTCGAGCGCGGAATCAACGTCGAGGACTTAGACCAGGCGGTCCGCGAGGGAATCTTCCGGATGACCCTCCACGCCGACACCGCGGAGATGACCTGCTCGCGCGACGAGCTTCGGGCGGCGCTGTCCGACCTCGGCGACGACCTCGGCGTCGACGTGCAGGTCCGGTTCCCCTCGGACCGCGAGACCCGCGAAATCGCCGTCCTCGTCACGAAGGAGTCCCACTGCCTCGAAGCGCTGTTCGAGGCGTGGGCCAACGACGACCTCGGCGCGGACATCTCGGTCGTCATCGGCAACCACGACACGCTCGAACCGCTGGCGAGCCACTACGACGTCCCCTTCCACGACATCGGCGACCAGAAGGGAACCGCCAACGAAGAGCGCCTGCTCGACCTCCTCGAACAGTACGACGTGGACCTCATCGTCCTCGCGCGCTACATGCGCATCCTCGGCCCGAACGTCGTCTTCCGCTACGAGGACCGCATCATCAACATCCACCCGTCGTTGCTCCCGGCGTTCCCCGGCGCGGCCGCCTACCGGCAGGCGAAAGAGGAGGGCGTCCGCATCGCCGGCGTCACCGCCCACTACGTGACGACCGACCTCGACCAGGGCCCAATCATCACCCAGCGCGCCTTCGACGTGCCGGACGACGCCTCGATCGACGAAATCAAAGAGCGCGGCCAGCCGCTCGAGGCCGACGCGCTCCTCGAAGCCGTGAAGCTCCACCTCAACAACGACGTGTCGGTCCACCGCGGCCGCACCAGCCTCCGCGAGAGCGCCGACCCCGAGCGCTACCAGCTCGGTCTCACCCGCGAGGCACAAGCGTCGAACCCCGACCGCCCGGTCGACGGTATCATCGACGCCCTCGGCGAGCGCGAGGCGCTCGCGCCCGAACTGTCCGAGGACTGAGGCGACGACGAACGGGGCGACCCCCACCGGACACCAGACCTATTTTACCGGCGACGCGATTCGGAGCCGTGCCCGTCTCTCTCCGCTATCGCGTCGCGCTCGGCGTCGTCCAACTCCTGCGCCGCGACTGGCGGTTCCTCGTCGGTGACGACGCGTCGTGAGAACTGGAAAAAGTGGACTCGCTCGTTCCGACCGACTACAGGTCGCGGACGCGAGCCACGGCGTCCTCGATGGCCGGCGCGTCGAACCAGTCGTGGTCGACGTAGGCGTTGGTGCCGGCGCAGTAGAGGTCCGAAAGCGCCTCGACGATGTCGGCGGGCAGGTGCTCGGGTTCGACCGCGCAGTTCTCGCGCCAGTTCGGCTCGCCCGACTCGATGGCCTCGGTCTTCGCGTCTTTCACGGCCTCGACCCACTCGGGCTGGACGCGCTTGTAGTACTGCCGGACGACCTCCTTCGAGACCTGCTGGCCGCCGTAGGAAAACCGGTTTTCGTCGAACGTGCCGACCACGTCGCCGACCTTGACGGTGCCGTCGTGGTAGAGACACTCGATTTTGCCGTCCTCGTGGTCGAAGCTGGCCTTCTCGGCGCGCTCTGTCAGCACGTGGTTCACGGCGAGCGCCAGCTCTTCGAGGCGGTCGAGGTCGACTTTTCCGGCGATGTCGTCGGCTTCCTCCCGGGAGAGATAGCGGTCCTGTTCTTCGTACTTCGTGGAGAACTCCACGACCGGCTCGGGGAGGGAGACGGCCTCGTCGGGCCACTCGTCGGCGTCGAGGCCGTAGTCGGCGGGCTCGCCGCGCCGCCGGAGGCTCGACCCCACGGGAACGGTGTTGCGGAAGACGATTTCCAGCGGGATGAGGTAGTTGTCGCCGGCGGCCTCGTGGTAGGCGTCGTAGTCGTACGCGCCGTCGACGTGGGGGAGGTCGGGCACCTGCGTGAGTTCGATGGCCATCTCCGTCGGCGGCGACTCGCAGTCGCCGAGCTCTTTGACCTCGCCGTCTTCGACGACGCCGAGGTAGTGGGTCGGGACGTGGTTCACGTCGAGCAGTTCGAAGTTGTACGCCCCCATGAGACAGAGGCTCGCGCCCTTGTTCGGGACGTGGTCGGGCATCTCGCCCCAGTCGAACACGGAGTAGCGGTCCGAGAAGACGAAGCGGCCCCGCCCGAGGTCGGTCGCCGTCGGCTCCTCCTCGACGCGGAAGTCCTTCACGCTGGTCATGGTCGTCCTCTGGACTCATCCCACTAAGAAGCTTCCACTTCCGTGCGTATCTCACACCGTGTCGAGACGAATCTATGCACGAATGCGCCCACCGAGCGAATCGTATCGCTTTTTCGCGGCTGTCCCGTCCGTTTGGCTATGGACGCTGCCCTCGAATCAGACGCCGCGTGGGTCGCCCGGCGACTCCGCGAGGCCGACACCGCCGTCGCCTTCACCGGCGCGGGGATGAGCACCGCCTCGGGCATCCCCGACTTCCGCGGCGACGACGGCATCTGGGAGACCGAGTTCGACCCGGCGTCGTTCCACCGCGACCGCTTCGTCAACGACCCCGGCGGCTTCTGGCGCGACCGCGTCCGCCTCCAAGAGCGCATGTTCCCCGACGGCGTCGAGCCGAACCTCGGCCACGAGGCGCTTTCGGCCCTCGAATCGCGGGGCGTCCTCGACGCGGTCGTGACGCAGAACACCGACGGCCTCCACCGCGAGGCCGGCTCGGAGCGCGTCGTCGAACTCCACGGCAACGCCGCGGAGGTCGTCTGCGAGGACTGCGGCGCGCGAACCGACGCAGACCCCGCGTTCGAGACGGTCCGCGCGGGCGACGCGCCGCCGCGGTGCGAGGACTGCGGCGGCCTGCTCAAACCCGGCGTCGTCCTGTTCGGCGAACGCCTCCCGCGGGTCGCCTACAGCGAGGCGAACCGCCTCGCCGGCGACGCCGACGTGTTCCTGTCGCTCGGGTCGTCGCTGACGGTCCACCCCGCGGCGGGTCTCGCCGGCCGGGCCGCCGAGGGCGGCTCGCTCGTCGTCGTCAACTTCGACGCGACGCAGTACGACGACCGCGCCGACCGCGTCGTTCGCGGCGACCTCGCGGCGTTCCTCCCCGAAGTCGAAAAACGAGTCTGAGCGCGACCGCGTGACTGCGCGACCGCACGACCGTTCGACCGCGCGACCGCCCCGTCAGGGGTCGGACGGCTCGGCTTGCGGTCGTCACGTCCGCGTCGGTGTCCGCGGACATCAGACCCCTATCTCACGTCGCTCGCGGAAGTAATCATTTATTTACTGTCACGAACTGCCGGTCGCACTCACCAATCAATTGATACCGGTTCCCAGTCATGTCTGTGCATGACTCGGTCACCCTCGCCGGGGACGTCGGCGGGGACGGCACCGTCCGTTCTCTTCGTCGCCCCCGACCGCACCCGGGCGGACGCCGTCGCGGCCGCGCTCGACCGCCACGACGTGTCCGTCACCGTCGAATTCGACCTCGGGACGGCCCTCGGGCACGTCGCCGACCGGACGGTCGACTGCCTCTTGATTCCCGGACAGTTCGGCCAACACACCGCCGCCGACGTGGTCGCGCTGGTCCGCGACCGCCACCCCGAGGTCCCGGTCGTCCTCCTCGGCCCCGGCGGGGCGGACGGGGGCGACGAGGGTGACGATAGCGACGAGGGCGACGATAGCGACGAGGGCGACGATAGCGACGAGGGCGACGACGACCTGCTCGCGGCCGACCCCGCCGTCTATCGCTTCTCCGACGACATCGAATCTATCTCGTACGACCGCCTCGCCGACCGCATCCGGGCGGCGGTCGCCCGCTACCGTAGCTCGCAGGCCCAGCGCACCGAACGCGACATCGTCACCCGGCTCGAACGCCGCATTCAGCGCACCGAGCGGAAGATTACGTCGCTCCACGGCGTCGCCATGCGGCTCGCGTCGGCCGGCGACGCCGACGACATCTACGCGGAGACCGTCGAGGCCGCAGAGCGCATCCTGAACCTCGACATCTGTTTCGCCTTCGAGGCCGAGGCCGAGCGGTTCGTCCCGAAGGCGCAGTCGTCGACGCCGACGGCCCGCGCCCTCCGGCCGGTTCCGAAAGACGCCGGCGCGATGGGCGAGACGTTCCGCACCGGCGAGTCCCACCGCGCGGTCGACATGGAACTCCACGCGTTCGGCCGCCCCGAGTTCGGCGACTACCGCTCCGGCCTCAGCGTCGCCATCGGTTCGTTCGGCGTCTTTCAGGCAGTCTCAGAGCAGACCGGCGCGTTCGACGAAATCGACCTCGAACTCGCGGAGCTCCTCGTCGCCCACACGAACGCGGCCCTCCAGCGGCTCAGCTTCGAGCGCCGGCTTCGGGTCGAACGCGACCAGTACGCCGCCCTGTTCGAGAACAGCGCCGACTGCATCATCGACTCGGAGTTCGTCGACGGCGAGTCCGTCATCCGCGCGGTGAACCCGGCGTTCGAGGCCACGTTCGGCTACGACGAATCCGAGGTCGTCGGCCGCGCCATCGACGACGTGGTCGCGCCGGACGACCGTCTCGACGAGGCCGCGAAGCTCACCGAGATGGTCCGCGCCGGCGACTTCGTCCAGACGGAGGTGCGCAGACGGACCGCCAACGGCGAGCGGGACTTCCTCCTCCGGTCGGTCCCGGTCGGCGAGAACACGATATACGCGGTGTACACGGACATCACGGCGCGCCGGGACATCGAACGCGAGATGGAAGCCCAGAACCGCCGGCTCGACGAGTTCACGAGCGTCGTCTCCCACGACCTGCGCAACCCGCTTTCGGTCGCCACGGGCCACCTCGACCTCGCCCGCGAGAACGTCGATAACGACCATCTTGAGGCGGTGGCGCGGGCGCACGACCGGATGAACGCGCTGACGGAGGAACTGCTCGTCCTCGCGCGGCAGGGCACCGACGCGTTCGCCACGACGACCGTGTCCCTCGCCGAGACCGCAGAGCGGTGCTGGGAGAACGTCGAGACCGAGGGCGCGACGCTCGTCGTCGCGTCCGACCGGACTATCGTCGCCGACGCGGGCCGGCTCCATCAACTGTTCGAGAACCTGATGCGGAACTCCGCCGAACACGGTTCTACAGGCAACCAGACCGGGTCCGACAACGCCGTCGAGCACGGCTCGCCGGAAGCGTCCGAACCGACCGACGGCGGCGACGACACGGGCGGCCCCCTCACCGTCACCGTCGGCGCGCTCGACGGCGGGTTCTACGTCGAAGACGACGGCGCGGGCGTCCCGCCCGAGCTCCGGTCGCGCATCTTCGACACCGGCTTTTCGACCGGCACCGCCGGCATCGGCTTCGGGCTGACAATCGTCTCGAACGTCGCCGACGCCCACGGCTGGACGGTCTCGGTCGGGGAGAGCGACGCGGGCGGCGCTCGCTTCGAGTTCACCGGCGTCGAGTCCGAGCCCTGAGCGCCGGGTCGGCGAGTCGGTAAGCGGGGCGGCGAGTCGGTGGGGGCCCGCTCAGGCGAACTCCTCGTGGAGGTACGCGCCGAGATAGCCGCCGAGCGCGCCGAGGCCGACGGTGTAGACGAGGAGCACGGCGAGGAAGAACAGCGCGACGACGGCGATGCCGAGGACGCCGAGGCCGAACCCGCGCGGGCCGACGCCGATAGCGAAGACGCTGAAGAAACCGAGGACGACGACGCCGAGGACGACGCCGACGAGGCTCACGAACAGCCCCGAGACGGCTCCGGACTTCACGCCGAGTTCGCGGTCGCTCCCGGTGAGATAGCCGGCGACCGCGCCGCCCAGAACGGTCGACCCCGGAAGCGGCGAGAGGACGACGCTGGCGACCGCGCCGACGAGCGCCGAAAACAGCAGGCTTTCGCGGTCGTCGCGGAGAGCGGACTCGGTTTCCGAAGACGGGGTGTGTTCCATGCCCGACACAACACGGCCGGACGGCCTAACGCTTTCTCCGCCGCGGCGTCCCGCGGTCGGAGTTCCGGTACCGCCCCGTTTTTACGACCGTGGCGCGTTTCAAACGAGCATGACCGGTGCCGCCCACGACTTCGGGTTCGACCACGTCCCGGAGACAGACCAGTCGTTCGAGAACGCCTTGGCGAAGGCGCGAGCGGGCGAGCGCCTCACGGTCGACGACGGCGTCGAACTCATCACGACGGGGACCGACCGCGAGGGAATCGACGCCGAACGCAAGGAACTCGTGCTCGAAGCCGCCGACCGCCGGCGCGCCGAGATGGTCGGAAACGACGTGACGTTCGTCGCCAACCTCAACAACAACGTGACGACGGCCTGCAACACCGGCTGTCTGTTCTGTAACTTCAAGAACACCGCCCACCTGTTCGAAGCCGACTCCGACGCCGACCACGGCGGGTTCACGAAGACGCCCGCCGAGTCCCGCGACATCGTCGCCGACGCGGTCGAGATGGGCGTCTACGAGGTCACGTCCGTCTCCGGCCTCCACCCCGCGCTCGTGCTCGACGGGGAACACCGCGAGATTCTCGAAGCCTACGACAACCCCGCCGCAGAGGTGAACTACAAGCCGCCCGAGGCGTACGACACCGACCCCGCGAGCTACGCCGAACAGCTTTCCGCCATGTCGGTCGACGGCGCGCACGTCCACTCGATGACGCCCGAGGAGGCCCACCACGCCAAACGCGGCACCGACTGGAGCTACGAGGAGGTCTACCGTCGCCTCGCCGACGCCGGCCTCGCCAGCGCGCCCGGCACCGCCGCGGAGATTCTCGTCCCCGAGGTGCGCGAGGTCATCTGCCCCGGCAAAATCGGCACCGACGAGTGGGTCGCCGGAATGGAGGGCGCGATGCAAGCCGGCCTCGACGTGACGGCGACCATCATGTACGGCCACGTCGAGACCGAGAAACACCGCGTGCTCCACCTCGACGTGATTCGCGACCTACAGGACCGCTACGGCGGCATCACCGAGTTCGTCCCGCTGTCGTTCATCCACCAGAACACGCCGCTGTACGACCGCGGCCTCGTGACCGGCGGCGCGTCCGACGACGAGGACGAACTGATGGTCGCCGTCGCGCGGCTCTACCTCGACAACGTCGACCACATCCAGTCGTCGTGGGTGAAGTTCGGGAACGCGAAGGCGCTGAAGCTCCTCAACTGCGGCGCGGACGACCTGATGGGTACGATTCTCTCCGAGGAGATAACGAAGCGCGCCGGCGGCGGCTTCGGCGAGTTCCGCTCGTTCGACGACTACGTCGACATGATAACCGCCATCGGCCGCCGGCCGGTCGAGCGTTCGACCGACTACCGGACCCGCCGGCCTCTCGACCCCGACGACGGCCCGCACGGCCCGACGCTCGGCCCGCGCGCCGACGGAACGCCGCTCCTCGACGGCCGTCGAGACCCGGCGACCGCCGACGATTGAGATGATGGTGACCACCCACGCGGCCGCGGGGCTGACAATCGCCGCGTCGCTGGTCTGGGTCGCGCCCGACCTCGCCACCGCCGCGGCCGTCGGCGCGCTCGCCGGCGGCGTCTTCCCCGACGTGGACCTCTTCGTCGGCGTCCACCGCAAGACGCTCCACTTCCCCGTCTACTACAGCGTCGCCGCCGCGGTGTTCGGGGCCGTCGCCGTCGCATCCCCCTCGGCGCTCACCGTCGCGACCGCCTTCTTCTTCCTCTCGGCGGGGCTCCACTCCGCGTCCGACTGGCTCGGCGCGGGCGGCGAGCTCCGGCCGTGGGACCGGACCTCCGACCGCGCGGTGTACGTCCACCCGACGGGGCGGTGGCTCCGCCCCCGCTATCTCGTCCGCTACGACGGCGCGCCCGAGGACCTCGCGCTGACGCTCCTGTTCGCCGTCCCCGGGTTTCTCGTCTTCTCCGGCGGCGTCCGCGTCGCCGTCGCGGTCGGCGTCGCCGTCGCGCTGTTCTACACCGGCTTCAGAAAGCGGATGCCCGAGTGGTTCGGCATCTGAGGCGCGGCGTCTGCGAGGACGACCGCGCCCGCGGGCGTTCGACTCGACCACGAAACTCATACGTCTCGGTCGCCGAGTAGGCGAAGCGATGACGACTCGACGGAACCGGCCGACGCTGGCGGTGGTCGACCCGTGATGGCCCCGACGCACGTGGCGATGAGCCTCGCGCTCGCCGCCGCCGTCGCGGTCGTCGCCCCCGCGGCCGCGCCGCTCGTCGTCGCGGCGGCGCTCGTCGGCGGCGTCTTCCCCGACCTCGACATGGTCGTCGGCGTCCACCGCAAGACGCTCCATCAGGTCGAGGCGTTCGTCGTCGGTTCGGTCGGAGCGGTCGCAGTCGCGGTCGTCACGGGGGACCCGCTGGCCGCGGCCGCGGCGACCGGGTTCGTCGCGGCGGCGCTCCACTGCGCGGCCGACTACCTCGGCGGCAGTAGCGAGGCCCGCCCGTGGGAGGCCCGAACCGACCGCGGCGTCTACGTCCGCAGTCTCGGCGGCTGGGTCGAACCCCGACGCCTCGCCGCCTACGACGGCTCGCCCGGCGACCTCGCGCTCGCCGCGGCGCTGTCGGTGCCGGGGTTCCTGACGCTCGGCGACGGCCCGCGGGGGATTCTCCTCGCCAGCCTCGCCGTCGGCGTCGCCTACACGCTCGTCAGAAAGCGCGTGCCACAGCTCTCGGGGCGCGCGCCCGCCGTGACCGCCGCGGTCGTCGCGCTCTACTCAGTTCTCGTTCGTCGTCGGTAGAAAACGACGTCAACGGTCGACCGACGCGGCGTCGCTCTCACCGCGGAATCGACAGCGGGCCGTCGCCGCGGGCGACGTTTCGGAACCGCCGGCCGTGAACGTCGTCGGCTTCCAGCCGGTCGGTAATCGGGTCGCGGAGCCACTCGCGGTCCGGCGCTGTCGCGAGTCGGTCGCCGGTCTCTCCCCTCGGACCGCCAGCCCCGCTCGGCAGGAACCGCTCGTAGACCGGCAGTCGCTCGCGGAGCGGGACGCCCGCCTCGTCGGCGATGTCGGCGAGTTCTCGGAGCGCGGGCCACTCGTAGTCGGGGTTGACGTAGTCGTCCGTGACCGGCGAGACGCCGCCGAGGTCGTCGACGCCGCAGGCCACGAGGTCGGCCGCCGCCGAGAGGTTCGGCGGCACCTGTACCGACACCTCCTCGGGGAGCGCGACCCGCGCCATCGCCACGACCCGGCGCATCGTGTCGAGCGACGGGCGCTCGTAGTCCGACCGCTCGTTGGGGACGACGTTCTGGACGATGACCTCCTGTATGTGGCCGTAGCGCTCGTGGAGCGCGCGGATGGCGAGCAGGCTCTCGGCGCGGTCGCGCCACGTCTCGCCGATGCCGACGAGGATGCCCGTCGTGAAGGGGACGCCAACCTCGCCCGCGGCGCGGATGGTGTTGAGCCGCTGGCCCGGCGTCTTCCGGCGGTTCCCCGAGTGGGCGGGCACGTCGGCGGTCGTCTCCAGCATCACGCCCATGCTGGCGTTCAGGGGCACGAGGTCGGCGAACTCCTCGCGGGTCAGGTCGCCGGGGTTCGAATGCGGTAGGAGGCCCTCGTCGAGCGCGACCTCGCACGCCGCCGCGAGATAGTCGAGGATGTCGTCGTAGCCCCACTCGTCGAGTTGGCGATGAATCGCCGTGTAGCGCTCGTCGGGGGCGTCGCCGAAGGTGAAAAGCGCCTCCGTACAGCCGGCGTCCGCGCCCGTGCGGACCGTCTCGCGGACCTCGTCGAGGGACATGAGCGTCGCCTCGCCGGGCACGTCGTAGTAGGTGCAGTAGGTGCAGGTGTACCGGCAGGCGGTCGTCAGCGGGACGAAGACGTTCCGTGAGAACGAAAGCGACGCCGGCGCGTCGGCGTCGCCGGGGGTGACGGCGAGCAGTCGCTCCACGTCGGCGTCGTCGATAGTCAGGTCGACTCCGTACTCGTCGGCACCCGGGAACATACCTCCCGCTGTGTGACGAACCACTAAAAGCGTGTCACTCGCGGCCGATACGGTAGGGGTTCGAGACTGCGGCGGCAGAACGGAAGTCGAGCTCGGGGCCGGATAGTTGGTGCCAGACACGTCTCCGACCCGTCCGAAGCGCCCTCAGGCGCTCGTCCCGAGTTGGTTGCGAGTGTGGCTCGCGTCGTCGTCGCGACGTTCGGACTCCACTTCGACCCCCCGCGCCGTCTTCGCGACGCGGAGCGCGCGGCGCACGTTGCCTCAGTTCCCGCCGGGCAGACGGACAACCGCGCTAGCCAATGTTTATCGTGGCCCGTTAAGGTTCTATCGGCGACTGCGGACGGCTTCGACCCGGCCCGACCCGCGTTCGAGTCTGACGCCGGCGTCGACCAGCCACTCGCGGGCGCGGCCCTCGCCGTGGACGAGTACCTCGACGAGGTCGCTCGGCTCGTCCACGTCGACGGCGAGCCGCATCGAATCCACCTCGGCGAACGAACAGCCGGCTTCGCGGGCGATTCGCCGGTGGTCGAGGATGGACGCGCCGTGGTAGTCCACGGAGAACTTCGGGTCGCGGACGACGAGCGCGTTCGTGCCGCCGCCGAGACCGGGCGCGGCGACCACGTCGCCGTCAGTTTCGAACAGCCGCGCGAGCGCCGCGGGCGTCGCGAGCGCGAGGTCGGCCATGACGACCGCGACGGGGTCGCCGCCGAGTCCGTCGAGTTCGTCGCCGACGACCGCCGTGAGCGGCCGGTCGTCCACGGTAACGGGTGCCCCGACCGAGACGGGCGCGTCCGCGACGACCGCGGGGTCGCCGCCGGCCGCGCGGACCGCGTCGAGCACGTCCCGGAGCATCGAGACCGCGAACTCGCGTCGCTCGTCGGCGTCGAAAAATGAGGCGAGTCGGGTTTTCGGCTCGCGTCCCCCGAAGGGAACGACGACTCGCACGGAGAATCAGCCCAGTTTGTCGTAGGTCGACTGCTGGGACCGCCAGTAGAGGAACCCGCCGACGATGAGCGCGACGACGAGCAGGCCACCCGCCGCGTAGATGAGCAGTTGGGTCGTCTGACTCGACTGCCGGGCCTGATTCGCGCTCGTCTCCGCCTCGTTGGCGAGGTTCGTCGCGAGGTTGAACTCCTCGCCGTTGTACGCTTCGACGGCGTTGTTGAACGTCTGCTGGGCTTGTTGCGTGTTGGCCCCACTCGCACGCTGAATCGCGTCCCGCGCGCTGTCGAGTTCGTCGCGCGCGGCGGCGCTTTCTTCGGTGTAGTGGTGGACCGTCCACGAGTCGATATCGTTACTGGAGCCGCCTTCGCGGGTCTGGTCGAGCGAGATCATCGTGAACGTCTGTGCGGGGTCGTAGCTGTACGACTCCACCTCGGGAACGATTCCCGTCACGGTGACCTCCACTTCGCTCGTCCCGTCGGCAGTGGCGATTTCCGCGCCGCTGAAGTTCTGCCCGTCGAAGGACTGCTGGTCGACTCTCGCGCCCGTCTGGTCGTAGTACGCGACGGTCCACGTCACGTCCTCCAGGTCGGTCTGGCCCGCGAGCGTCCACGATTCGAGTTGCGGGCTCCGGTACAGCTCTTCGAGGGTGACCGACGCGGTCACCTGCGTACCGACCTGCGCCTCGTCGGGGACGTCGTCGGACGCGACGCTCACCGCCCCTGCCTGCCCCGCGAAGGCCGACAGGAGTACGACGAGCGCGAGCGCCAGCTTAGAAAAGCGACTCCAGTTCGTCCTCGTCATCGTTTATGAGGGTCTCCAGATTCGAATCACTCTCTTGGCGGATCTCTTCGATGTTGTCCTGTGCTTCGATGGCGACCTGTTGCAGTTCCTTGATGCGCGGGACGTTCGTCACGCCCGACAGGAGGATGACACTCGCCACCTTCTCCGCGCCCGGGATGGGGTAGTCGCCGCCGCGAACTTCCATGGAACCGGTCTGCTCCTCGATCCACTTCCGCCCGCGCTCTATGCCTTTCCGGTTCAGATGCTCCGGCGGACCAGCGAGAACGAGCAGTGCGCGCTCCGCGCCTTCGATCTCACACGGGAGCGTGAGTCGACCGAGCGCGGCCTTGCGGACGAGGCTCGTGATTCGATTGGTCGTGTGCGCCGTGTCGAGGTTGTCGTCGGGCTCGTCGCCGCCCGTCAGCCGAGACAGGAGGCCGCCGCCCTTGTTCTTCCGCGGTTCGACGCCCTCGGAGGCGTAGCCGACGGTCGAGACGCCGCCGCCGGCCAGCGTGTTGATGATCTCCGAGGAGTCGACGACGGACTCCGCGACTTCCTGTCCGTCCTGGACCTCGCCGGCTCCGAAGAGCACGCCGAATCGGTTGACGATTTCCGCGTTGATCTCGTCGTATCCCCCCTGGACCGACTCGCCGGTCTTCCGCCAGGCGTCGTTGTCGAACACGAGGAGGTTGTCGACCTCGCGGACGAACGTCTGGAAGGAGCGCGCGGCGTTGAGCGTGTAGATACCGCCCTCGTCGGACCCCGGCAGGATACCGATCCCGTAGACGGGCTCGGTGTAGATGCGCTTGAGGTGTTTCGCGAGGACCGGCGCGCCGCCGGAGCCGGTGCCGCCACCGAGCCCGGACACGACGAGGAAGGCGTCGACTTCGTGGACGGGGATGCTGTCGATGGCACCCTGTACCTCGTCGATGTCCTCCTCGGCGATTTCGGCACCGAGTTCGTTGTCCGCACCGACGCCGTGTCCCTTCACGCGGGATTGGCCGATGAGGACGCGCTGGTCCTTCGGGATGTTCTTCAGTCCGAGCAAGTCAGCCTTCGCGGAGTTCACCGCGACCGCCGCGCGGACGATTCCCGCGTTGCGTTCCCGGTCGTACTCGACAAACTTGTCGACTACTTTTCCCCCGGCTTGCCCGAATCCGATCATTGCGAGCTTCATAGGTTCAGTCCCCTCGCCATTGCGTGAATTGCAGTACGAACGCGGACATAAGCGTTGTGATGGGGAAGTGTATTTCCAGCATCAGATTATCGGCGAAAAACGGCGACTCGAAACCGGTGTTAATCGGACGTTATCCCCGGAGAGCGTCTCATACCGGCGAAATGGGGCGCAGTTCACGACCGCTTAACTTCGGAAAACGGTTGGAGCGCCGTCAGTTTCGCTCGGCGAGATACGTGCCGAGCGTCTTCATCGACGACACGTCGACGCCGAAGACGCCCACGTCGTTCCGGTCGGTCGTGTTGTCGAACTGGAGCGAGCGGTACTGGTCTTTCCCCATCGGGAAGCCGGGGACCGCCCCCAGAACGGTCAGGCCGACGCCCGCGAGACCCATCGGGAGCGGGACGATGGTGATGGACCTGTTCTCGGCGTCGTACACCATCTCCGTGATCTCGCGGAGCGTGAGCTTTTCCGGCCCGCCGATGCGGTAGGTCTCGCCGACGTGTTCGTCGCCCTCGACGGCGTCGGCGAGCATCGGCACGAGGTCGCCGACCCAGATGGGCTGGAACCGCGTCTTCCCGTTGCCGGGAAGCGGGTACAGCGGGACGCCGGGCGCGAACATCCCCTTGAGCCGCTTCGTGAAGGAGACGAACTCGCCGCCGTCGCCGAAGACGACCGAGGGACGGAAGATGACCCAGTCGAGGCCCGACGACTTGACCGCCCCCTCGGCTTTCCCCTTCGAGCGGATGTAGGCCGTGTCGCCGTCGGTGTCGGCCCCGAGCGCGCTCATCTGGACGAGTCGGGGCACGTCGTGGGCCTCGGCGGCCTTCACGACGTTTTCGGTCCCCTGCCAGTGGACGATGTCGTGCATCCGGTTGCCGCCGCTCGGCTCGAACAGCGGCGAGAGCGCGACGAGGTTGACGACCGCGTCCTTCCCCTCGAACGCGCCCGCGATGGAGTCGTAGTCCGTCACGTCCCCCATCGCCTTCTCGACGCCGTCGGGGAGGTCCTCGCTGTTCGGACTCCGCGACATCGCGGTCACGCTGTGGCCCCGCGACTGCAGTTCGCGGCAGAGGTGGCTCCCGATGAATCCGCTTCCGCCGACAACAAGGACTTTCATGCCGTAATATTCGGCGGAATGAGGGTAAAGCTAACGGGGGAATGAGGTCGATTTCGCCGGCGAACGCTCAGATGCGAAAGACGTTCTCGCGCTCGGCCGCGGTCCGCATCCGCACCGCCCGCGACTGCGACCGCGCTCAGAACAGCACCGAGGGCGCGACCGACCCGTCCGTGCGTTTCACCATCCGACCGATTCGGTCGTAGACGACGAGCTCCTCGGCCGCCGCGGGGCACTCGTCGGGCGCGTCGTTCGGGTGGTCGACCTCCGACTGCTTCGTCGCGAACGCCGGGTCGGTCGGGGACGCCCGCTCGTCGAAGCGGACGACGCTGTACTGTTTGTCCCTCGGTCGGAGGTCGTCCCACCGCTCGCAGGTGGGTGCCACTACGCTGTATATCGGTCCGCGTTGACATTATCGTTGTGGCGGCGCGCTTCGGCGCGCTTTTTCCGGAGCGCCGAGTTGGTAGGGTATGCTCGTCACGCTCGAAGGGCTCGACGGGAGCGGGAAGACGACCGTCTGGGAGGCGCTCCACGACGCGTACCCCGACGCCGTCTTCACGCGCGAGCCCACGTCGGACTCGTGGTACGGAGAGGCTGTCAACCGCGCCATCGACGACGACGACGCCGACCCGCTGGCCACGCTATTCCTCTTTACCGCCGACCACGCCGACCACCTCTCGCGGGTCGTCCGGCCCGCCCTCGCCGACGGGGACCTCGTCGTCTCCGACCGCTACTCCGACTCGCGGTACGCCTATCAGGCGGCCGCGCTCAGCGACAGCGACCTCCGCCGCCCGATGGAGTACATCATGGGTATCCACGCGGCCTTCACTCGCCCCCCGGACAAGACCATCTACCTCGACGTGGACCCCGAGACGGCCGCCGCGCGGAGCGGCGCGACGAACAAGTTCGAACAGGCGGCGTACCTCGCGGACGTGCGCGCCAACTACGAGCGACTCATCGATGCCGAGCCGGAGCGGTTCGTCCGCGTCGACGCGACGCAGTCGCCCGAGGACGTGCTCGAAGCGGTCGAGGCGGCGCTCGAAGAGATTCTCGCGGAACAGTAACAGTAACTCCCGACCGCTCGCGGCTCACCGCGAGTTCGGGAGGTTCTCGTACTCCTCCGGCGGCGGAACGTAGAGCGTGTCGATGGTGAAGCCGAGCGCGAGCGGCATCCCTATCATCACGCCGAGCGCCGCCGTCGGACTGCCGAGGTCGACGCCGATGCCGAAGACCCCGGAGAACACCAGCGTCGAGACGAACAGCACGAGCGGGATGAGAAACAGGGCGTACAGGACGGACCCCCACCGCGTGTTCAGCCGCAGGCGGAAAAACCGGGTCATGACCGCCGCGATGAGGGTGTGGAGGACGATGAGCGCGCCCATGAGCACGAGGTTGACCACCGAGACCATAGCCGACCTAGGGAGGCGGTGGTCTTTGGCCTGTCGCTCTCGGCGACCCGCTCGTCCGGCGTCGCCGTCGGTCGGACCGCCCGACTCGGAGCGCCTCCGACCGCCCCCGACCGCCCCGCAGACGGGTGACGTTTATCACGAAGGACCGTGACTCACCGCCATGCACCGACTCATCGCAGAGCGCGGGCTGGACGACACGGGGTTCACCGCGGACGACGCCCGCGCCGCCCTCCGCGACATGATTCGAGCGCGCCGGTTCGACGAGCGCGCACTCGCCCTCCAGCGGCGCGGGTGGATGAGCGGCTACCCGCCGTTTCGCGGGCAGGAGGCCTCCCAAATCGGGGCCGCACACGCCATGCGCGACGACGACGTGTTACTGCCGACGTATCGGTCCAACGCCCTCCAGCTCGCCCGCGGCGTCCCGCCGAGCGACATCTTCCTCTTTCGCCGCGGCCACGCTGAATACAACTCCGACCACGACGTGCCGGTGTTCCCGCAGGCGGTCCCCATCGGGAGCCAGATTCCCCACGCCGCGGGCGTCGGCATGGCCGCGAACTACCGCGGCGACGACCACGCGGCGCTGGTCTGTTTCGGCGACGGCGCGACCTCCGAGGGCGACTTCCACGAGGGACTGAACTTCGCCGGCGTCTTCGACGCGCCGGTCGTCTTCTTCTGTGAGAACAACGGCTGGGCGATTTCGCTCCCCCGCGAGCGCCAGACCGCCAGCGAGTCCATCGCGGCCAAGGCCGACGCCTACGGTATCGACGGGATGCAGGTCGACGGCAACGACCCGCTGGCGGTCAGGGAGGCCGTCGAGCGCGGCTTCGAGAAGGCCCGCGCCGGGGAGCCGGTTCTCATCGAGAGCCTCACATACCGGCAGGGCCCGCACACGACCGCCGACGACCCTTCGCGCTACCGCGACGACGAGCCGGACCTCCCCGAGTGGCGGACGCGCGACCCCCTCGACCGCTTCGAGTCGTTCTGCCGCGAGGCGGGCGTCGTCGACGACGCGGCCGTCGAGGCCATGCGCGACGACGCCGACGAGGAACTGCGCGAGGCCGTCGACGTCGCCGAGGCGACGCCCGAACCGGGGACCGACGAGCTGTTCGACAACGTCTACGCGGAACTGCCGCCGGAGCTCGCCCGCCAGCGCGAGGAACACGTCGCGTTCGTCGAGCGCAACGGCTCGTTCGACATCGAGCGCTGAGTGCGCGGTCGACTCCCGAAGTCGTCCAGGAGGCCGCGTTCGACCCCTCAGTCGTCCAAGGAGATGTACGTCTTCGTGTCGGCGACGCCCTGTAACCCCTGTACGCGGCTCGACGCCGTCTTCAGCACCTCGTAGACCGCGTCGGTGTCCACCTCGGCGATGATGTCGTACGCGCCCGCGACGATGTGGGCCTCGGCCACCGTCTCGAAGTCGCGGATGGGTCCGAGCAACTGCTCCGACTCGCCGGCTCCGGTCTTCACCATGATGAACGCGTGAACCATGCGTGAGATATTCTACCACAGTCATCAAAAGCCTTGCTTCGACCGGGGACGGCCCGCTCGCCCCAACCGGGGGAAGGTTATTTGCCTCCGCCGACATACCGTCTTATCATGCGGTTCGTTATCATTGGTGCTGGACGGGTTGGGCTGCGCACCGCTCGCGTCCTCCGCGAGGAGGGCCACGACATCGTCCTGGTGGAGTTGGACCGCGACCGGGTCAAGCGGGCCCGCGAGGCGGACTTCGACGTGGTCGAAGGCGACGGCTCCCGCGAGGAGGTGCTCGTCGACGCCGGTATCGAGGCGGCCGACGCCCTCGGCGCGCTCACCGCCGACCTCAACGTGAACTTCGCGGCCTGCATGATTGGCAAGCACTTCGGCTGTCGGACGGTGCTCCGGGTCGACGAGGACTACCGCGAGGAGGTGTACCAGAAGTACGCCAAGGAGGTGGACGTAATCGTCTACCCCGAGCGCCTCGGCGCTATCGGCGCGAAGAACGCGCTTCTCGGCGGCTCCATCCGCGCTATCGCCGACATCGCCCAACACCTGCAGGTCATCCTCGTGACGGTGACCGATGGGTCGCCGATGAACGGCTACAGCATCGAGGAGGTGGCGCTCCCGGCGAACGCCCGCATCCTCGCGTTCGGGAAGAAAGACGGCCCGATGGGTATCCCGCTTTCGGACGACTCGCTGGAGACGGGTGACCGCGTGGCCGTCCTCGCGGACTTCGGCGTGCTCGACGACGTGCGACAACTGCTCGTCGGCGACGAGGTCGCCACCGCGGCGGGGGGTGCGTGACGATGGTCTACGCCTACATCATGGTCAAGGCCGCGCCCGTCTCCGGCGGCATCGACCAGCTGAAACAGGACCTCTTGGCCGTCTCCGACGGCATCGTCAGCGCCCACATCGTCGCCGGCGACGTGGACTTCATCGTGAAAGTCGAGGTGGAGTCGCCCACCGAAGTAAAGGACATCGCCGGCGGTATCCAGTCGGTGGCGGGCATCGAAGACACCCAGACGTACATCGCGATGGACTGAGCCCGGACACGGCCAGCCCCACAAGGCCGGCCGAACCGCGCTCGAACCGAACACGCTCGAACACGCTCGTTTTTCAGAAGCCCGCGCCGGCGGCGTCTCGAGCGCTCTGGACGAGGCTCGTCACCGGTTCGCCGTAGTCGTAGCCGGGGATGATGCCCTCGACGAACGTGCCCTCGACGTAGTCGATGACCGCGCCGGCGTCGTCGACGCCGCGTCGCTCGTTGATATCGGCGAAACTCGCCCGAACGACCGCCTCGTCGCCCGCGCGCGTCACGTCGGGGTCGAGGTCGTGGTCGCCTGCGACGACGCCGCCCACGTCTTCGAGGCGGAGTTCGAACGTCTCGTACCAGCCGTCTTCGACCACGGGGGCCACGTCGTCGGCGACCGCAGAGAGCATCGGGACGCGCACCTCCACGTCGAACTCGACGCGGCCGCCGTCCTGCGCCGCGACGCCGACGGTGCCGTCGAACGGCGTCGTCACGGACTCGAAGGTTCGGTCGTCGACCGGTTCGAACGACCCGTGGTCGCCGAACGCGCGGCGGACTCGACCGGGGATGTCGTCTTCGCTCATGCCCGGACGAACGTCCCGACGGGAGAAAAGCCCGTTGCGTCGCGAGCGCCCCCGAATCGCCCGCCTGCGGCGGTTTTGGGCGAATGGCGGCACGTTTAAGTATCTCGCGGCACTCCGTTCAGGTGACGCTTCGCTTTGGAGGGCCGAAGCGTCAGCGGGGACCAATCTAGGGCGGCATTTGCCGCGCGGGCCGCTCCCGTGCGGCTGCCTATCCCTTTCTCACGAAGCTCACATCGGAGAGCGACGGCTCGCGTTTTCCCGCGCGGTCGAACGAACAACCGACCCGAGCGATAGCTGAACAGCATCGACCCGAGCAACAACTGAACAGTGACACCCCGCCGGCGACGCGGCCGCGTCAGTTCTCGCCCGGGCCGTCGCCGGTAGGTTCGCGTTCACCCGAGTCAGCTCCGTCCCCGACAGACTCGTCTCCGCCCGAGCCGTCAGTGGCGAGGTCGGCCATCGTCGGCGACGACAGCGGTTCGGAACTCGCCCCGTCCGCTGTCGCGGGCCCGTCTTCGTCGCCGATGCCGTCACGAGCCGCTTTCTCACGCACCTCGAACCGGTCGGCGAGCGCCCGGAGTTCGTCGGTCGCCGACGACAGCTCTTGCATCTGCCCGGCGACGGTGACCATCGCGTCGTTCTGCTCGTGGGCCGCGCCGGCCACGTCGGCGGCCTCGCCTCGCGTCTCGTCGGCGATGTCGGCCGCCTCGTCCGCGAGGCGCGCGACCGACTGCGCGGCCGACGCCTGCGAGGTGGTCGCCTCGTCGACGGCGGCGACGCCGTGGTCGACCTCTTCGAGTCTGTCGACCGCCTCGTCGATTGCGGCGACGCCGGACTCGACCGTCTCGGACCCGTGGGAGACGCGCTCGCGCGCGGTCCTGACGGCGGCGACCGTCTCGTCGGCCGTCGCCTCGACGGACTCGATAGACGACGCGATTTCGGTCGTCGCGTCGGCGGTCTCCTCGGCGAGCGCCTTCACCTCGTCGGCGACGACGGCGAAGCCGGCGCCGGCCTCGCCGGCGCGGGCGGCCTCGATGGAGGCGTTGAGCGCGAGTATGTTCGTCTGGTCGGCGATGTCCTCGATGAGGTCGACCACCTCGCCGATGTCCGCCACCTCGTCGCGGAGCGCTTCGACGCCCTCGGCCGCGACCGCGACGCGCTCGTCGATGTTCGCCATCTCGTCGTGGACGGCGGCGCTCGCGTCCCGGCCGGCCTCGCCGCGCTCCGACGCGTCGCCGGCGAGCGCCGCGAGTTCGTCGGCGGAGGCGGCGACCTCCTCGACCGTCGCCGAGAGGTCCTGCATCTCCGAGGAGACCTCCGTGAGGAGCGACGCCTGCTCGGCCGCGCCCTCGGAGATGTCGGCCGTCGCCAGCTCGACCCGCTCGGAGGCGGCGCTGACCTCCTCGGTGCCGGCGGTGACGCGCTCGCCCGCCGCGTCGACGGTCGCCGCGAACGACGCGACCCGTCCGATAGTCGCTTCGAGGTCGGCGAGCATCGCGTCGATACCGTCGCCGACGGCCGCCATCGCCTCGTCGGTCGGCTCGACCGACGTCCGAACCGTCAGGTCGCCCGTCGCCGCGGCGTCCATCGTCTCGCGGTAGTCGTCGGCGGCGCTCGCGAGGTCGCGGCGGGCGTCTTCGGCCGCTTCGATGCGCTCGCGCAACCCGTCGCGCATCTCGGCGAACGCCCGCGTCAGCGCCCCGAACTCGTCGACTCTCCGGGTTTCGAGGTCCACGTCGAGGTCGCCGCCGGCGAGCGCCGCCGCCTTGGCGCGGAGCCGTCGGAGCGACAGCACCGTGTTGCGGCCGATGACGACGCCGACCAGCGCGAGGCCGGCGAGGGCCACGCCGATGAGGACGGCGACGTCGCGCTCGACGACCTGCGCGACCGCGTAGGCGTTGGTCTGCGGCGCTTCCACGAGGACCGCCCAGTTCGCCCCCGAGACGGGCGCGTAAGCGACGACGTCGCCGCCGGCGTCCCCGTCGGTCTCGCGTTCGACGACGCCCGTTTCACCGCCGAGCGCGGCGTCGAGCGCGGGCGTCTCCGCTCCCTCGCGGTACGTCGTGAGGACGTTCTTTCCGTACTTGTCGAAGGCGATGACGCCCCCCTCGGTCACCACGCGCGTCTGGGAGCCTTCGACCGGTTCGCTCAGCAGTTCGGCGTGCTTCGTCGCGTCGACGACCACCATCACCGCCCCGTCCCGCCCCTCGACCGGACTGAGGAACGCGAGGCGCTCGCTCCCGCCGTAGCGGTAGACCTCCGAGACGGCCACGGCGTCGGGGTCGTCCATCGCCAACGACCCCGTCGTCCACGACAGGCCGAGGTCGGACACCGATTTGGTCTCTATCACCCCGTTGGTGCTTCGGACGATGTCGCCGTCCGACGGCCGCAGGTAGTGAATCGCCATCACCTCGTCGGGGAGCGTCTCCTTTTCGCGTTCGAGCGCCTCGTCGATGCCGTCGGGGTCGCCCGTCTGGACCGCCTCGTACTCCGAGAGCATCCGGGACGTCCGGGCGTAGCCGTCCACCCAGTTCGATAGCCCCTCTGCCTCCAGCGTGGCGACCATCTCAAGGTCGCTGTGAGTGCCGGCTCTGACTTCGGTCCCGACCACGTCCGAGACGTACAGACCGAACCCGCCCATCACCGCGGCCACGAGGAGGATAACGAACAGAAACTTCCGAAGGTAGCTCCGCCTGAGCACCGCCGGAACCAGCGTGGCGAGCTTCATGTCAGTCGGTAGCAAGCGAATGCGACGTAAAGCGTTGTCCCGCTGACTATCAGCAGTGATACTGTGAGACAAAAGGGCACCCGTCTCACGCACCGAGTTACGAGCTCCGAGAACCGGCTACAGTTCGCTCGCGGTGACGCCGAGCGCGAGGGCGGCGGCACCGGTCGCGCCGCCGCCCGCGGCCACCGACGTCGGGAGGGCGGACACGACGCCGACGACGGCCCCCACGAGGAGGCAGACGGCCATGCCGAGGAGCGCGGCGTCGAATCGCGTGATGAGGTGTCCGGGTGTCACGGCTAATTACATCTCATTATTCGAACTGTCAAAATAGTTGTGGGTGCGGCCCTACTCGCCTCGCTCTCTCACGTCCGGGTCGGCCGCGTCGGCGGCGGCCTCGTGCGCTTCGGGTTCGTCACCGACGCGGGCGCGTTCCGGAGCCGTGCTGTCCCGCGCTTCGGTCTCGCTCTCGACGGCGTCTTCGAGGAACGCGAGGGACCGCTCGCGTTCGCCCCGCACCGAGGCATCGCGCATCCCGAGGGCGATGGCGGCGTCGAAACAGCGGACGGCCTCCTCGTGGAGGCCGCGCTCGGCGAGGAAGAAGCCGCGGTTGTACCACGCCTGCGGGAGTCGCGGGTCGAGTTCGACGGCGCGCTCGGCGCGGTCCAGCGGACCCGACGAATCGCCGAGTTCCCACAGCGCGTACGCGAGGTTCGTCTCCGCGGTCGCGGCGTGTTCGCCGTCGTCGTCGATGCGGAGCGCCTCGCGGTACGCGCCGACCGCCTCGTCGTACTCGCCGAGTTGGGCGTGGGCGACGCCCCTGTTCACCCACGCCTCGCACGCCGTCGGCGAGTCCTCGTCGGCGTAGGCGACCGCCCGTCCGAAGCTGTCGACGGCCTGTTCGTACTCCTCGACGGCGACGTAGGCCAGTCCGACCTCGACGAGCGCCGCCGGGTCGACCGCGTCGGGGTCGATTCCCGCCTCGTCCACCAGTTCGGCGAGGGCGTGGTCGTCCGCCGGGTCGACCAACCGCCCGTTCAGCCGGTACGTCGGCGGGTCGAGGTCGAAGCCGTCGTAGGGGTCGCCGAATCCCTGTCCCTCCGAGTAGCGGTGTCTGCGCGTCGAAGCCATTCGTACCCATTGGCGGGGAGTCGAGATAACGTGGTCGGAGGTCGCCGTCGCTCGGCGATGAAAATGCGGGGGACGAGATTCGAACTCGCGAACCCCTACGGGAGCGGATCTTAAGTCCGCCGCTTTTGGCCTGGCTCAGCCACCCCCGCGCACTCTCCCGTTCTTCGAGGGGGAGAAAAGTGCTTTCGCTTTACCAGTCGACGGAGAGCGTCCCGTCGCCGTGCGGGTTCGGCGATAGCTCCTCGTCGGTCCGGCGGTCGATGACGTGGATGACGCCGCGGCCCTTCTTCGCCGGGCAGACCTCCGCCGCCTCGACGTTCTCGTCGAGTTCGTCCTCGCCGACGAAGTACGACTTGGCGCGGGCGAGGCCGGTTTCGAGGTCCATCTCCCAGTTGTCGGCGACCTCCGCACACCGGCCGGCCCCGAAGCACTTGTTCGCCTCGAAGATTATCTTGTAGGGCTTTTCGTCGACCGGCGGGGCGTTCTCGTCGGTTCCGAAGTCGCTCGGCTTCGGACGGTCGGACTCCTCGCTCATCGTCGGCCCTTGCCGCGCGGTGGTCTTTGCGCTGTCGGTCGCGCGGCGACGCCGCGGGCCGGCCCCACGCGACTCCTCGAACTTCTGGTACGTCCGTCGAAGCGCGCTCGTCGCGCTTTATCCCCGGGCCACGACGAGCGCGCGTACCGTATTCTCCCCGTGGTATCCGGATACGTTGGGTCGCTTCCGTCGAGTGAGTCCCCGACGGATGCACCACCAGTCACGAATACGTTCTCAGATGTGATACTCGAGGGCGTGGTCTTATCACCGACCAGAGAGATTCCGGACCAATGGACGACGACAGCCACCTCCGGAGCCGAGCGTCGTCGCTTCGCGCAACCGTCCGGGCCGCGCTCGGGTCGCGCGCGACCGACGACTCCGAATCGGACGCTGTGAACGCGCCGGCGCGCGACGACGCGCGGAGCGACGGCGGGGGACCACCCACGGTCGCCGTCGGGTCTGGGGCCGGGGAGTCTCCTTCCACCGACGACGATGCCACCGCGCCGGCGGCCTCGGACGCCGCCGCGCTCGACGACCTCTCCGCGGCTATCGAACGCTGTATCGACGGCGACCTGACGGTCCGCGTCGACGTTCCCGACGACCCGGCGCTCGCGCGCCACGCCCGCGCCCTCAACGAGCTGTTCGAGGAGTGGCAGACCGCCATGCGGACCGTCGACGCCTTCGCCGACCAGGTCTCGGCGTCGACCCGAATCGTGGCCGACGCCGCCGAGGAGAGCCGCGAGGAAAGCCGGTCTGTCGCGGGCTCCGTCGACGACATCGCCGCGGGCGCGCGCCGGCAAAGCGAGAGCGTCGAGGAGGTCGCAGACGAGATGCGGAACCTCTCGGCGACCATCGAGGAGGTCGCCGCCTCCGCCGACGAAATCAGGCACGCGACCGACGAGGCCGTCGCGCGCGGCGACCGCGGCAAGCGCGCCGCCGAGACCGCCATCGACGAGTTGGCGGCCATCGGCGAGCGGACCGACGCGACCGTCGGGCGCGTCGAGGAACTCGACGACCGCATCGACGACATCACCGGCATCGCGACCAAGATCTCCGACATCGCGGAGCAGACGAACATCCTCGCGCTCAACGCCTCCATCGAGGCCGCCCGCGCCGGCGAGGCCGGCGCCGGCTTCGCCGTCGTCGCCGACGAGGTGAAGGCGCTCGCCGAGGAGACGCAGGCCGCGACCGCCGACATCGAATCGACCATCGAGACGGTCCGCGCGCAGTCGGCCGCGACGGTCGACGACATCACCGACACGAGCGAGCGCCTCGACGAGGGGAGCGAGACGATTCAGGACGCGCTGTCGGCGCTCGACGGCGTCGTCTCCGACCTCGAAGAGACGAACGGGAGCCTCCACGAGATTTCCGACGCCACGGACTCGCAGGCGGCGACCTCCCAAGAGGTCGTGAGCCAGGCCGACGGCGTCGGCGAGATAAGCGACGAGACCGCGGCGCTCGCGGTCGACGCCGCCGGGTCGGCCCGCCGACAGACCGTGTCGCTCTCCGAGGCGGTGACGAAGATAGGCGCGCTTTCCGACCAAGCGGACCACCTGCAAGACTCCATCGACGGCTACCGCCTCCACGCCGAGGCGACCGAGTCGAGCCAGACCGTCGTCCAGTTCTGGCACGGCATGTCCGGCGACAAGGCCGAGGTCCTGGAGTCGCTCGTCGACGAGTTCAACGCCGACCACGACGGCGTCCGCGTCGACACCGCGTCGAAGGGAAGCTACCGCGGCACGTTCGACGCGACGCTCGCCGCGGCCCGGTCGGGGACGCCGCCGACCATCGCGCAACTGTACGAGGTCGGCACCCAGCGCGCCCTCGACAGCGGGGCGTTCATCCCCGTCGAGTCGGTGCTCCCCGACGGGGCGTCCGCGGGCGAACTCGTCCCCGAAATCGCCAACTACTACCGCCACGACGGCGCGCTCTGGTCGATGCCGTTCAACGCCTCGAACCCCGTGTTGTACTACAACGCCGACGCGTTCGAGCGGGCCGGCCTCGACCCCGGCGACCCCCCGGCGACGTTCGACGAGGTCACCTCGGCCGCGGCGACGCTGAAGACGAGCGGAAACGTCGACTACGGCGCGACGTGGGCGAACTACAGTTGGTTCGTCGAGCAGTGGTTCGCCGCCGCCGGCGAGTGCCTCTTCGACGCCGACAACGGCCGGAGCGGCACCGCCCGCACCTCGCACCTCGACGGCCCGGTCGGGACGCGCGTGTTCGAGTGGTGGCGCGACCTCGAACGCAACGACCTGCTTTTCGACCCCGGCGTCGAGGCTCGGCGAGACGCCCGCGAGGCGTTCCTCGACGGCCGTGCCGCGATGCTCGTGGACTCCAGTTCGAGCGCCGCGTCGGTCGTTCGGGGAGCCGCAGAACGCGGCTTCACCGCCGAGGTCGGGCGGTTCCCCTCGCCCGGGTCGACCCGCGAGGGCGTTGTCGTCGGCGGCGCGTCGCTGTGGGTCGCAGACGGCGTCGAATCCCGGAAACGGGCCGCCGCGGGCGAGTTCATCGCGTGGCTCACCCGGCCCGAACAACAGCGTCGCTGGCACCGGCGGACGGGGTACTTCCCGGTCCACCGCCGGACGCGGGACCTCCTCCGCGACGACGGCTGGTTCGACGAGCACCCCGGCTTCGCGGTCGCGTTCGACCAACTGGCCGAGACCGTCGATACGCCGGCCACCCGCGGCGCTCGCGTCGGCCCCTTCACGACCGTCAGGACCATTGTGTCGGAGGGGCTGTCCGAGCTGTTCGACGGCCGCGACCTCGACGCCGTGTTGGCGACGATGGACGAACAGGTGTCGGCCCGCCTGTCGGAGTACGAGAACTCGGCGAAGCGCTGACCGGGTGGGGTCGGGTCAGTCCGAGTCGGAACGGACCGACCGACTGCGACCGCCCCTCAGCGACCGCCCCTCAGCGACCCGCCGGTGATTCTTTCGCCATCGAGCCCTAATTCCGAGCGATGCGGCAGTCCCGTCGCTCGCGCTTCGGCGACCTGATTCGCGCCGCCGGCCCCAGCGACGGCCGCCGATTCCTCGCCGACCTCTGGACCGCCCGCGGGTGGGAGACGACCGTCGAACGCCGCCTCGTCGTCGCCCGCAGAGGCGACCGAACCGAGCGACTCGCGGTGGTCTCGCGCTCGCGGTTTTCCCTGTCGCCGTCGATTCCGGCCGAGGCGACGGTCGTCGTCGCCCTCGGCGACCCCGCGCGAACCCGACGCGCGGCCCCCGACGACGCCCGCGTCCTCTCGGTCGACGACCTCTACGAACTCGTCCGGTACGGCCTCCCCGGCGGCCGCGGCGACGACCTCGTCGCCGACCACTTCGGCGTCCGCCTCGCCGACCTGCCGGGTGACGGCGGCGTCGGTTCGAGGGGTGCGGACGGTGTGGGCGGCGCAGTCGTCGCTCCGCTTTCTCGCTCGCTCGCGTCGCTTCCGGTCGCGCCGCTTGTCTTCGTCGCGCTTCTCCTCGCGGCGGTCGTCGTGACCGCCGGCCCGGCCGGCGTGCCGGGGTTCGGGCCGGCGCTCGGCGGGCAACAGTCACCGGCTCTGACGCCGACTGCGACGACGACCACAGAGCCGACGCCGACTCCCGAACCGCTGTCGGTCGCCCCCGGCGTGACCACCGCGGGCGTCGAGAACGCGACGCGCCTCGCGGCGGCCCACCGCCGGGCCGCGTCGAATCGGTCGTACCGCTGGACGCTCGGCTACCGCGAGTCAATCGCCGGCGACGAGACGGGCCGCGAGGTCGAGGTCGTCCTCGTCGAGGCCCCGAACGTCTACGTCTCCGAGGTGGAGCGGACCGGCCGACTCCGGGCGTTCCCGCGCCCGACCGCCTCCGAGGACGCCTACGCCGACGGGACCACGCGCTACGCCCGCCGCCCCGCCGAGCCCGACGGCGTCGCCGCCCGCGTCCTCGACTCCGACGTGCGCGACGGGCCGGGGCGGCAGGCCTCGCGCGCCGCCCGCTACGTCGACTGGTATCTCTCGACCGACGAGACGACCGTGACGCGCATCGAGCGCGCGACGACCGCGGCCGCCGAAGCCGGACCCGGACGCGCGCGGTACCGAATCGAGGGCCGTGGCACCGACTTCCCGCGGTCGCGCGGCTATCAGGTCGAAGCGGTCGTCGAAGAAGACGGGTTCGTCCGCTCGATGCGCGTCACCTACGAGACCCGCGACGGCCTCGGCGTCGAGGTCTGGTTCGCGTACGACGCGGTCGGCGAGACGACGGTCACGCGACCGGCGTGGCTCGACCGCGCCGACGGGTCGACCGGCGGCCGAACCGTCGTCCCCGCGACCGCGAGCGGGTCGCTTCGGGACGGAGAGCAGTTTCGGGACCGGAAGTAGTGTCCGAGGCGGTTACTGCTCGACGTCGACGGATTCGAGGACCACGTCGGACACCGGCTTGTCGTTTCGGTCGGTCGGGACCGAGCCGATGTCCTCGACGACGTCCATGCCGTCTGTGACCTTCCCGAAGACGGCGTGCTTGCCGTCGAGGTGGGGCTGGGCGTCGAGCGTGATGAAGAACTGCGAGCCGTTCGTGTTGGGGCCGCGATTCGCCATCGAGAGCACGCCGGGGCCGTCGTGGCTGAGGTCCGAGTGGAACTCGTCGTCGAAGGTGTAGCCGGGGCCGCCGCGGCCGGTCCCCGTCGGGTCGCCGCCCTGAATCATGAACTCCGAGATGATGCGGTGAAAGAGGATGTCCTCGTAGAGGGGTTCGCCCTCCATCGTCTCGTCCGTCTCGGGGTGGACCCACGTCTTCTCGCCCGTCGCGAGGCCGATGAAGTTCTCGACCGTGTTCGGGACCTTGTCCTCGAAGAGTTCGACCGTGATGTCGCCCTTGTTCGTGTGGAGCGTGGACGTTGGGTTGTCGCTCATACTTGACCCGTCGGGCGGGCGAGTGAAAACCGTGCCGCCTCGGGGTCGGTCGCCGGCGACACGGCTCTCCGGTTCTCCGTCGGTGACACGACCCCGCTCGGCCCGCGCCTTCCGGTCGGATTCCCGGACTGTCACACCGACAGACGTTTTTCTCCCCCGCGACCGAGTGGTGTGAGATGACATCACAATTCGACGGAGGGCGGTCGGAATGAACGTCCGCTCGACTCTCGAACGCCTGTCGGAACTCGCCAACACCTACTTCGTCGGCCTCGTGCTCCTCGCGTCGGCCGCCGCGTTGGCGCAACCGGACCTGTTCACGTGGATTGCACCGTACATCTCGCCGCTCCTCGGGCTCATCATGCTCGGGATGGGACTGACGCTTCAGCCCGTGGACTTCCGCCGACTCGCGGAGCGCCCGCGAGACGTGGCCATCGGCGCGCTCGCCCAGTGGCTCATCATGCCGACCGCCGCCTACGCGCTCACGGTTGTCCTGTCTCTCCCGCCGGAACTCGCCGTCGGCGTCATCCTCGTCGGCGCGGCCCCCGGCGGCACCGCCTCGAACGTCATGGCCTACCTCGGGAAAGGCGACGTGGCGCTGTCGGTCGCCATCACGACCGTCACCACGCTGGCCGCGCCGCTCGTCATGCCCGCGTGGGTCGTCGCGCTCGCCGGCGAACAGCTTCAGGTCGGCTTCATGGACCTGTTCGTCAACATCATCCAAATCGTCTTCATCCCGGTCGTGCTCGGCTTCGCGCTCCGCCTCCTGCTCGACCGCAACGCGCCCGAGGTCGCCGAAGTCGGCCTCGACGTGTTCCCGCTCGTCTCGGTCCTGAGCATCGTCGCCATCGTCGCGGCCGTCGTCGGCCTCAACGTCGACACCATCCTCGGCGCGGGCGCGGCCGCCATCGGGGCCGTCGTCCTCCACAACGCCATCGGCCTCGGTACCGGCTACGGGACCGGCCGCCTCGCCGGGATGTCCGAGGACCGCGTCCGGACGACGACGTTCGAGGTCGGCCTCCAGAACAGCGGGCTCGCGGCGGCCCTCGCGCTGACGTTCTTCTCGCCCGCCGCCGCCCTCCCGCCCGCGCTGTTCAGCGTCTGGCACAACATCACCGGCCCGCTCCTCGCCAGCTACTTCTCCCGGACCGCGAGCGACTCGTCGGGTGGAGCGCCTGCAGACGACTGAGTCGTCAAAAACGGCCTTCGATTTTTGAGACCCTCGTCTCCAGAGAACCGACGCCACGTTAATGTATTGCGATAGACAAGCACTACTGTATGGTACGAAACGTCGGCACGCTCGACCGGACTGTTCGCCTCGCGCTCGGTGCGCTGTTCGTCATCGGCGGGGTCGGAAGCTACGCGGGGCTGTTCTCGCTCGGGTTCGGCCCGGTGCCCGCGGCGCTCGGTGCCGCGTTCGTCGTCGCCGTCGGCGTCATCCTGCTCGTGACCGGGTTCCGCCGGACGTGTCCCCTGTATCTGCCGTTCGGTATCGACACGTCGGACGACCGGAACTGACGGTCGCGTCCACCCCCGCCCCGCCGCGCCCCGCGCCGTCTGCTTTTCTCGCTCCCCTAACTACAAGACACCCCACCGCGATGCGTCGGATATGCACACCGCGGAGACCGTGACGCTCACCCGCCTCCCCTCCGGCGTCCCGGTACAGACGACCGTTCACACCTACGAACCAAAAGACGGGACCGACGGCCCGACGCTCTACGTGCAGGCCGCCCAGCACGGGCGCGAAATCAACGGCACCGAAGTGCTCCGCCGACTGCACGGCCGCCTCGAACGCGCGGAGCTCTCGGGCCGGGTCGTCGCCGTCCCCGTCGCCGACCCGCTGACGTTCGACCGCGTCTCCTACGTCACCCCCGAGGTGCTCGACTCCGTCAACTCCAACATGAACCGCGTCTGGCCGGGCGACGCCGACGGCTCGCTCCACCAGCGCATGGCCGCGAAGCTCTGGGAGTACATCAGCGAGTCCGACGCCATCGTCGACCTCCACACGGGGAGCCCGGACATGCTCACCCACACCGTCTACCTCCGGGGCGACGAGTCGTCCCGCGACCTCGCGCGGGCGTTCGGCGTCGACATCCTCCTCGCGGAGGCCGCCGGCGAGGACGCCGACGACGAGTGGACCGAACGGAGCTTCGACGGCAAGCTCCGCGTCGCGGCGACGAACGCGGGCATCCCCTCTATCACGCCCGAACTCGCCCACAACAAACAGCTCGTCGAGCCGGCCATCGTCGCCGGCGTCGAGGGCCTCCTCAACGTCTGCCGCGACATGGGCATCCTCTCGGGCGCGGTCGAGCCGTGGGACGGCCGCACCTACCGCAACCACCTCGGCCGCGTGCAGGCCGCCGCCTCGGGCCTGTTCGTCGCCCGCGAGGACGTGGAACTCGCCCGCGAGGTCCGCCCCGGCGACCACCTCGGCTGGGTGTACGACCCGACCACCTACGAGGTGCTCCAAGAGGTCGAAGCCGAGCGCGCGGGCATCGTCTACTCCATCGCCCGCGAGGCGACCGTCACGGCCGGCGAGACGCTCGTCGGCATCGCGCTCCCGCTGGACGACGGCGAGGGGGACGACCCCTTCGACGAGACCGACGGCGACCTCGACATATAGAGAACGGCGGTTCAGTCGAACAAGAGGGACCGACGTGTTGAGACGAAAGAATTCGAGTCGGCCGCGAGTTCAGAACGCGCGCAGGTCTTCGAGCACCGCTTCCGCGTCGCCGGAGGCGATGGTCTCGCGGGCCAGTTCGAGTCCCTCGTCGATGCTGTCGACGTCCTCGCGGGCGTAGATGCGGAGCGCCGCGTTGAGGGCGACGGCGTCGGCGAAGCGGTCCTCGCGGTCGCCGGCGAGCACGGACTCCGTGATTTCGGCGGAGTCGCCGGCCACGTCGTCCTCGTCGACGCCGAGGTCGTCGTACTCGAAGTCCATGCCGTACTCGGCGGTCTCGATGTCGAAGTCGTCGAAGGTGGCCTCGCCGTCGTCGCCGGCGGTCCACTCGGCGACCTTCGTGTAGCCGGGGCGGATGTCGTCGTAGCCCTCCATCCCCTGGAACATGAGCACGCGGTCGAGGTCGTGGTGCTCGCTTTCCTCGAAGGTGTCGACCATCTTCTTGGCGAACGCGAGGTGGTAGAACGACCCGAGGTGGACCGAGGCGTTCGCGGGGTTGGCGATGGTCTCGATGGTGTTGACGAACGTCCGGACGCCCATGTTGTCGCGGCGCTCCCAGAGGGCGTGGATGCCGGGGTTGAATCGCGGCTGGTAGTAGAAGCCGAAGCCGGTGTCGTCGACCATGTCGGCGGACTCCTCGGGGTCGAGTTCCGTGCGGACGCCGAGTTCGTCGAGGACGTGCTTGTAGGCGTCCTGCTTCTGGGTCGGGACGCGGTCGCCGGAGTGGACGACGACGGGCGTGCCGGCCGCGGCGGCGACGACGCCGGCGGCGACGCCGAGGATGGCGGTCTTGCCCTTGCCGTCGTAGTTCGCGCCGCAGTCGACGGGGTCGACGTCGGGTTCGGCGTACTCGACGCCTTCGGCCATCACGTCGGCGTAGGCGGCGAGTTCCTCCGCGTTGTTGTGCTTCCAGCGGTTGGCGAGCCAGAACGCGCCGAGCGTCGTGTGGTCCGGTTCGCCGGCGAGGATGCGGCGCATCGCCTCGGACGCCTGCTCGCGGGTCATGTCCTCGGCGGACTTCGTGCCCGTGCCGACGACTTCCGTCATCAGACGCTTCAGCGGCCATTCCCCGAACTCGCTTTCGACTACTGCCATGCGCCTGTGTTCGCGCGAGCGGTCAAAAAACGTCCCGTTCGGTCCCGTCGCCCGGGAGCGACGCCGCCGTCCGAAAGCGATAGGCTTCCCGACTCCTAACGCCGGGTAATGAGCGCGTTGTCGGACGATTGGCGGGACGGCATCGACGAGGTCGATGCGGCGCTTATCGACGAATACCAAAGCGGCTTCCCGGTCGAACAGCGGCCGTTTCGCGTCGTCGCCGCGGAGTTAGGCATCGACGAGGACGACGCCCTCGACCGCGTCCGTCGGCTCCGCGAAGACGGCATCTTCCGACGGTTCGGCCCGGTTCTCAACCCACCCGTCATCGGGAGTTCGACCCTCGCGGCCGTCTCCGCGCCCGAGGAGCGCTTCGACGAGGTCGCCGAACTCATCAACGGCTACCGGCAGGTGAACCACAACTACCGCCGCGCCCACGAGTGGAACATGTGGTTCGTCGTCACCGCCGGCTCCCGCGAGACGCGCGACCGCATCCTCGACGAAATCGAGGAGCGCACCGGCTGTGAGGTGCTGAACCTCCCGATGCTCACCGACTACTACATCGACCTCGAGTTCCCCATCGTCAACGACGACCGCTTCGCCCGCGAGAGCCTCGGCGCGACGGACGTGAGCGCCACCCGCATCTCCGAGGACGCGACCGGCGACCTCTCGGCGCTCGAAGCCCGCTTGCTCGTGGAGATTCAGGGCGGCTTCCCGCTGTCGAAGACGCCCTACCGGGACGTGGCCGACGCCATCGACGCCGAGGTCGACGACGTGCTCGTCGCCGTCGAGCGCCTGCTCGCGGACGGCTGTATCAAGCGCATCGGCTGTGTCGTCAACCACATCGTCACGGGCTTTCGGAACAACTGCATGGTCGTCTGGAACGTCCCCGACGACGAACTCGACGCCCGCGGCGAGGCCGTCGGGAGCCTCCCGTACGTCACGCTCTGTTACCGCCGGCCGCGCCGCCCCGAGCAGGGCTGGGAGTACAACCTCTTTACCATGATCCACGGCCGGGACGCCGACGCCGTCGACGAGAAGATAGACGAACTCGCCGCCGACCACCTGCCGTTCGACCACGAGCGACTCTACTCGACGGCGAAACTCAAGCAGACCGGCGCGCAGTACGAGGAACTCGTGGGGTCGGACGACTGAGAGGGAACGGACCAAACTCGACCGAACAGAACAGACCGAACAGAACAGCACTCGTTTTCGACGCCTGCGCCGCCGTCCGCGTCACAGCTCACACCGGGTCGCTACCGCGAGAGCGGCGACATCCGGTAGAGCATCCGCGCGGCCTGCGCGACGCCCGTCTTCGCCAGCGACCCGCTTTTGAGCGCGCCGATTTTCGCGTAGTAGCCGGACTTGAACGCGCCCTTCTTGGCGAGGAGCGCGCTCCCGAGCGCCCCGCGCTTGGCGTAGTACGCGGACTTCCGACCGGCCGCACCGGCGTAGTGTTTCGTGCTCGTCGGAATCGGCGTCCGGCGACCCTGCACCTCGGTCGAACCGTTGCGGACGGCGTCCAAGATGTCGTCGGCGGTGAGCGAGGCGCGGGACACGTCGGGGATGTCGATTTCGGTGTAGGCGCGGCCGACGTACCCGACCTTGTGGGCGTCGCTCCCGGCGACGCCGGGGTACTGGCGCTTCGCCGCGAACCGGCGGGCGCGGCGGTTCTTGTAGCCCGTGAAGAGCCACGAGTTGTACGTTTCGATGGCGTCGAAGGCGTCGCCGCCCGCGGCGTCGTGATACCGGCCGAGCCGGCGGCGACCGATGCCGTGTCGGCTCCGCTGGAACGGGTGCGGGACGATGGCGACGCCGCCGCGCTCGCGCACCCAGCGGGCCGTCTCGTCCAGCGGGCGACGCCGCGGGGGAAGCTCCTCCACGCCGAGCGCGAGAAGGTGGCCGTCGGCCGTCGAGACTTCCACGCCGGGGATGCCGACGAGGCCGTACATCGGTGCGAGTTGCGCCGCTCGGAGCGACTCGTCGATGACGTCGTGGTCGGTGATGACGACGGCGTCCAACCCGATTTCGGCGGCCTGTTCCAAGATGAGCTCCACCGGGTCGTGCGCGTCGTACGAGCCTTCCGAGTGCACGTGGGGGTCGATGCGGACGGTCAGCGCGGACACGACTCTTCGTTAGGCCTCGGTGACGAAAAAGACACGCCCGAATCGTGCTAGCTCGAAGCACAGCGGTCGGGGGAGTCGGTGGCGTCCCGAACTCCACCGGAACCGGCCTCAATAGGCCTCAGATACGGAAGATATGGGAATACATCACGTCGCGGACGTAAATTCGTTTCAGCGAATCTTTAGGAATTATCGTGTCGAACGTGTGCACATGGCATCCGAAGACCGCTTTCGCCCCGCCGTCGACCTCGCGGACCTCCGCGAGTCGGGCCGCGAACAGGTCGCACTGGACGGGCGCTCTATCGCCCTCTTCGACCACGAGGGCTCCATCAGGGCCGTCGACAACGCTTGCCCGCACATGGGTTTCCCGCTCGTCCGCGGCTCCGTGGACGAGGGCGTGCTGACTTGCCACTGGCACCACGCCCGGTTCGAACTCTCCTGCGGCGACACGTTCGACCCGTGGGCCGACGACGTGCGGACCTACCCCGTTGAGGTGCGCGACGGGACGGTCTACGTCGACCCGGACCCCGACCCGGACGAACCGCCGGCGGTCCGCTGGTCGAACCGGCTGGGAGACGGCCTCGAACAGAACCTCCGGCTGGTCGTCGCGAAGTCCGTCATCGGCCTCCTCGACGCCGGCGCCGAGCCGACGGAGCCGCTTTCGACCGGCGTCCGGTTCGGCTGTCGCTACCGGCGCGACGGCTGGGGGTCGGGGCTCACTATCCTGACCGCGATGGCGAACGTCCTCCCCGACCTCGACCCCGACGACCGAAAGCGCGCGCTCTATCAGGGGCTCGTCCACGTCGCGGGCGACGCCTCCGGCGAACCGCCGCAGTTCGAACAGGACGCCCTCGGCGCGACCGACACCGACTTCGACCGCCTGCGGTCGTGGTTCCGCGAGAACGTCGAGGTTCGCGACCCCGACGGCGCGGAGCGCGTCCTCCGGACCGCAATCGCGGCCGGCCACGACGACGCCGAACTCGCCGGCATGGTCGCCGCCGCGGCCACCGACCACCGATACCTCGACACCGGGCACGTCCTCGACTTCGTCAACAAGGCCTGCGAGGCGCTCGACCACGTGGGCTGGGACCGCGCCGACGAGGTCCTCCCGAGCCTCGTCCGCGGACTCGCCCGCGCCGACCGGGCCGAGGAGTCAGCCGAGTGGCGGCGACCAATCGACCTCGCGGACACGCTCGACGACGTGTTCGCTGACCTCGACGACCACGTCGCCGCCGGCGCGGGCGAGACGTGGTCCTCCCCGGACGACCTGCTCGACACCCTCCTCGGCGACGACCCGCACGTCATCGTCGACGCGCTGACCGAGGCGATTCGAAGCGGCGCGACGCCCGCAGAACTCGCCGACGTCGTCGCCTTCGCCGCCGGCACGCGGGTCGCGCGGTTCTCGACCACCAACGAGTTCGGCGACTGGAACACGGTCCACCACACGTTCACCTACGCCAACGCGGTCCACCGGCTCGCCGAGCGGACCGGGGCCGCGGAGCTCTATCGGGGCGTGTTCGACGCCGCAGTCAACGTCTACCTCGACCGGTTCCTGAACACGCCGCCGGCCCCGCTCCCCGACCCGACCCCCGACGCCGACCCGGCGGCGGCGCTCGAAACACTCTCCGCGGCGTTCGACGCCGAGGGGCGGGTGAACGACGCCGGCCGGGCGGCCGCGGGGTTCCTCGACGGCGGCGGCGACCCGGCGAGGCTCCGCCGCGAACTCGGGGGCGCTCTCCTCCGCGAGGACGCCGGTTTCCACACCTATCAGGCGCTCGAAGCGGGGTTCGAACAGGCGGCGACGCGGCCGCCCGAGGAGGCGCGGACGCTTCTCGTCGGCGTCGCGCGCTACCTCGCGGCGCACTCGCCGACGCGCCGGGAGCGAGAACAGACGTTCAGCATCGCCGCGCGGCTCCAGCGCGGCGAGTCGGTGTACGGCGAAGACGCAGACCTCTGACCCCGCACCGGGGTCGCGCAGGCGCTCGTCGTCGCCGTCATTCTTTTCGCCTACTGCTCGGCGATTCGCTCGCCGGCCTCGACGCCGCTCCAGAGCGCGGCGTGGACTCGGCCCTCGCCGACCGTCCAGTCGCCCGCGAAGTAGAGGCCGTGGGGCTCCCCGCGGCGGAGTATCTCGCGGTCGGCGACGCCGTCGGGGAGCGCGTACCGCCAGCCCTGGTCGTCCACCCAGTCGGGGTCGCGCAGGCGCTCGTCGTCGAGGAGTTCGGCGACCATCCCGGCGACCTCGTCGGCCGCGTCGTCGAGGGGGTCGTCGTAGCGCGCCTCGGACCACTCCGGGCTCGGTTGGACGACGAGCAGGCTCTCGCCGTCGGGGACGTGACCCTCCTTGCACTCCTCGCGGGCGACCCAGCCGACGGGATGGGTCTTGTCGGGGTTGACGAGGGCGTACCACGGCTCCTCGCGCTCGAAGGGGTAGTGGAGGACGACGGTTCGAACCGTCCGGTACTCGACGCTCCCGATGGCCTCGCGGAGCGCGACCATACACTGGTCGCCCCAGCCCATCTCCGTGAGAATCGCGGCTGTCTGCGGGGCCGGCGGCGTCAGGAGCACCGAATCGAACGGGCCGTGGCGCGTCCCCGCCTCGTCGACGACCGACCAGTAGCCGCTGTCGGGGTTGTGGTCGATGGCGGCGACGCGCGTCTCCCGCTCGACGGCCGCCTCGGTCTCGGCGAGCATGCGCTTTGCCAGTTGGGTGATGCCCTCGGTCCACGTCCACTTGTGTTGGTCGCGGGCGTCGCCCTCGGAGACGACGCCGTCGCCGTCGAACGTCCAGACCGGCTCCTCGATGTCGACCAACCCGTCCGCGCCCAGTCCGCGGACGAGCCGCTCGGTGCGGCGGTCGTAGTCTTTCACGTAGTTCGCGCCGTGGTCGTACCGACAGCCGTGTCGGCGGCGCGTCGCGGCGCGCCCGCACACCCCGCGGCTCTTTTCGAGAATCGTGACGTTCGCGTTCGCCTCGCGGAGCGCGTACGCCGCGCCAGCCCCAGCGCCCCCGGCTCCGACGATGCACACGTCGCGAGTCATCTCGCCACCCCGCGTGAGAGTCCAGCCAGCATTGGTCAAACGTGAGGCTTCGAGGCGCTAAAAGACTCGCAACGCGGCGGGAATAGGGACCGCGTTCGCGCCCGCCGCCCCGGCGGGAGGCGAAAACGATTCACGTCGCGCCGCCGGAGTCGGTGTATGTACGACTCGGTCATCTTCGACCACGACGGCGTGTTGACCACGCTCGTCGACCTCTCTCCCCTCCGCGACGCGACGTGGGACGCCTTCGCCGAACTCGGCGTTTCGGACCCCGACCCGGACCACGTCGAACAGGTGGTCATCCACGTGTCGCCCGAGGACGTGCGCGCCGCCGCCGACCCCTACGACCTCGACCCAGAGACGCTGTTCCGCGTCCGCGACGAACGCCAGTCGGCCGCCCAAAAGCGGGCCATCGCCGACGGGCAGAAGGTCCCCTACGACGACTTCGACGCGCTCCGCCGCATCGACGCCCCGATGGGCATCGTCTCCAGCAACCAGCAGGCGACCATCGACTTCGTCGTCGACCACCTCGACGCCGGCGACCTGTTCGGAACCGCCTACGGCCGCGAGCCCTCGATGACGAGCCTCCACCGCAAGAAGCCCGAACCCTACTACCTCGAACGCGCCATGGCCGACCTCGGCGTCGAGTCGCCGCTTTTCGTCGGCGACAGCGACAGCGATATCGCCGCCGCCGAGGCCGCGGGCGTCGACTCCGCGTTCATCCGCCGGGGCCACCGCACCGACCACACGCCGACGCCCGACCCGACCCACGAAATCGCCGGCCTCGACGACCTGCTCGAACTCGACGGCGTGCCCGTCGTCGGCGACGCGTCCGCCGCGTCGGGTCCCGCGGCCGACGGCGGCCGCGAGGGCGGGGACCCGACGCGGTGAGCCTTTCGCTCCCCCGTATCGGCCTCGGGACGATGGGCCTCGACGCGGCCGACGAGGCCGCCGCCGTGACGACGGCGCTGGAACTGGGCTACCGGCACGTCGACACCGCGCAGATTTACGGGAACGAGGCGGTCGTCGGCGACGCGCTCGCGGCGGCGGACGTGCCCCGCGAGGACGTGACGCTCGCCACCAAGGTCTGGGCGGACAGCCTCGCGCCCGCCGACGTGCGCCGGACGACCCGCGAGAGCCTCGACCGACTGGGCGTCGACTACGTCGACCTCCTGTACGTCCACCGCCCCATCGACACCTACGACGCCGAGGCGACGCTGTCCGCCTTCGACGAACTCGTCGACGACGGCCTCGTCCGCGGCGTCGGCGTCAGCAACTTCGCCGTCGCCGAGGTAGACGAGGCGCTCGACCTGCTCGACGCGCCGCTCGTCGCCCACCAGACGGAGTACCACCCGCTGTTCCAGCGCCCCGCGCTCCTCGACCACGCGGCGGAACGCGGCTACGGCGTGGTCGCGTACTCGCCGCTTTCGGGGGGCCGCGTCCGCGAGGTGGACGAGGTCGTCGCGGTCGCGGAGCGTCACGACGCGACGCCCGAGGCGGTGAGCCTCGCGTGGCTGGCCGCGAAGGGGTTGTGTCCGATTCCGAAGGCGTCGAGCGAGCGCCACCTCCGGGCGAACCTCGACGCCGTCTCGCTGGAACTCGACGCGGCCGACGTGGCGACCATCGACAGTATCGAATCTGAAGTCGAACTGTTCCCTGAGTAACGGGTCGAGCGCCCGACGACGCCGAGAAAATCTCAGTTTCGATACCAGTCCCGGAACGATTATAATACGGCGGGCGAGTGTCCGACCATGCGGATTCCGAGTGGGGTAAGCGGGTTCGACGAGCTCATCCAGGGTGGCTTCCTTCCGCGCCGACTGTACGTGCTGAGCGGACCGCCGGGGAGCGGGAAGACGACGTTCACGGCGCAGTTCATGGCCGAGGGACTTCGCAACGGCGAGAAGTGCATGTACATCACCATGCACGAGACCGAGGACGAACTCATAAACGACATGTCGGGGTTCGACTTCGGCTTCGAGACGCTCGCCGGCTCCGAGGGCTTTCACTTCGTCAACCTCGTGAGCCCGAAGGGGAAACACATCCTCAATCAGTTCTCCCAGAGCGGGGGCTCGTCGAGCGTCCAGAGCCTCACCGACAAAATCGTCGCGTTCGTCAACTCCCGACAGGTCGACCGGCTCGTCATCGACTCGACGATGTTGCTCCGGCTGTTTTTCGCCAACGGCTCCGAGGAGATGACGCGGTTTCTGACGGCGCTCAAGCAGGGCGACGCCACGACGCTTCTCATCTCCGAGATGACCGACCCCTCGTCGTACTCCGACGAGCACTTCCTCGCCCACGGCGTGGTGTTCTTCCACAACTATCTGGAGGCGACGGGGATGACACGCGGCATTCAGGTCATCAAGATGCGCGGGTCGAACATCGACTGCGACATCCGCTCGATCGAGTTCACCGACAACGGGCTGGTCGTCGACCCCCGCTCGAAGGTCGACCTCTGAGGAACCCACAACCATGTACGAACGGGTCTACGGGACGGACTGGCAGACGATATCGGACGAGGAGGCCATCCGCCGGATGTACGCGCTCGGCGTCTCCAGCGCGCTCGGCCACCCGAACCGGGGAGAGTTCGAGCGCATCCGCCGGCAGGCCGGCACCGCCTACGGCCGGAGCGTCCTCCAGCTCGCCTTCGAGGAGGGCAAACAGCGCGTCGCCCGCAACGAGTCGGAGTACGACTCGAAACAGGACGTCTGGGAGGCGCTCGTCGACGAGGAGACGACGCCCGCCACGACGGGGCGCGCCGACGTGACGATGCAGAAGCCGACGGACAAACAGGGCATCCCCGACGCCGTCGGCCGAGCGTCCGCCCTCGACAACCGGCGCGACGACTTCGCTCGGATTCGACTCCCGGAGTTCCTCCGGCGCGGGTAGCCGGCCACACCGCCGACGCGGGTAGCCGACGGGCCTTTGGGCGTCCGAGCCCTCTTTCGACCCATGAGCAACAGCGAATTCAGTCTCTCTGAGTCCGAGTGGCGCGAGCGACTTTCGGAAGACGCCTACCGCGTCCTCCGCGAACAGGGGACGGAACCGCGGTTCTCCGGCGAGCACGTCGACCGGAGCGACGACGGCGTCTACCGGTGTGCCGGCTGTGGGACCGAACTGTTCGACTCGGAGACGAAGTACGACTCCAACTGCGGGTGGCCGAGCTTCTACGCCGCCGAGGACTCGAACATCGAGCTTCGGCGCGACCTGAGCCACGGGATGGACCGCACCGAAGTGGTCTGTTCGACCTGCGGCGGCCACCTCGGCCACGTCTTCGACGACGGCCCGGAGCCGACCGGCAAGCGCTTCTGTATCAACTCGGTCGCGCTCGACTTCGAGGCGGACGAGGAGTAGCAACAGCGGACGACAGCGCCCCGACGAGCGCCGACCCGACGAGTCCCACGTTCCTCACGCCGAACTCTGATACGTGAGGAACGTCACGGCGACGGCCGCAAAGAGGTCGGGCAGGAACGTGAACGGACCCAGCCCGCTCCCTCTGAACCCGAGGAAGAGCGACGCCAGCGGGTTCGACGTGAGGGCGTACAGGAGCAGTGCCGCCGTAAAGAGGAGCAGGCTCAGGGTAAAGCGGTTCGGAAGCTCCCGGTAGAGCATCGCGTAGGTGGCCGCGAGGAACCCGAGCACGACGAGGTTGTACGTCGAGACGAACAGTTTCAACTGGACGAACAGGTCCGGGATGGGCGGGCCGCCGGGGCCGCCCGGCTTGTGCGGGCCGAACAGGTCGGGGGCGAACCACGCGACGAGCTCGGGGGTGAACCACGTCGCGAGCGCCGCGACGGCGAGCGAGACGCCCACGACGACGGCGGTTCGTCGCAGGGGGTCTCGGTTGGCCGCGTCGCTCACGCGCCGTCACCCCCCGCGGAGACGTCGGTCAAGTTGGCCTTTCGAGCAACCTCGTCGAGCACGTCGAGGTTGGCTTCCATCCGGTCGGTCAGAAAATACGTCTTTCCGTAGTTGTCGCCCATTATCATCAACACGTTGTTCTCGACGAGGAGTTCCAGGTGGTGCTGTGTCGTCTTGTAGTCGAGGTCGAGTTCGTTCGAGAGTTGGTTGGCGTTCATCGGCATGTCGTCGAGCGCGCGGATGATTCGCAGGCGGTTCCGACCCCCGCGCGATCCGCCGATTAGCCACCACAGCACACGTCGCATCCGGGTAAACCGTCAAATCCGGACGTATTAAAACGGCGGGCCTCCCGTCCGCGCCGGCGGAGGCCCGCGGTGATTCGTACGTGGTGGGGTGAGGGGGCGTTCAGTGGGTGAGGGGGTGTTTAGCAGGGGGCGTTTCGTGAGGGGTTCGGGGGAGTGAGACGATTCACGGCGGATGGTTCGACGATGGCGGTCTCGGTGGGTCGTCGCGGGTGAATCGACGTGGGGAGTGGTGTGCGTTGGGGGAGTCGTCAGCGGGGGGAACGCGGGCGTCAGTTACCGCGCGGCCCGAAGCCGCCGCGACCGCCCGCGCGGACTTGGACACCGTCGCGGTCTCGGTCGCGGTCGCCGACGCCATCGCCGTCACAGGCGAGCGCCGACGTGTCGACGCCGAACTCGTCGAGCGTCTCGTGGACGGCGGTCCGAATCTCTTCGGTCGTCGCGCCGTCGGCGCGCATGTCGGCGACGAGCGTCCGAATCTCGTCGGCCTGTTCATCGGTCAGGTCGAATCGCTCCGTGGCGTAGAGTGCCGGGTCGGGAAGCAGGTCGGCTTCGTCGACGCCGAACTCGGTGAGTTTCTCGTGGACGGCGGTCCGAACCTCGTCGGTCGTCGCGCCGTCGGCGCGCATGTCGGCGACGAGCGTCCGAATCTCGTCGGCCTGTTCGTCGGTCAGGTTGTAGCGGTCTTGCAGGCGGTCGCCCGGCGCGTACCGGGTTTCGTTGGCGGTCCCAGCGGCGGGGCCGTGCCAGCCGCCGTCGGCTCTGACGGCGGTCCCGTCGGTCGCTTGGACGGCGTCCGACGCGTGCGTCTGGACTGCGAGGCCGGCGGCGGCCGCCGTCCCCGCGAAGACGAGCGAGGCGACGACGAGCGCAACCCCGAGCGTTGTGAGTCTGGTCATAATCTGTTCCTCCGTCTTATCCGACGCTCAGCGGCTAAAAGAGGATTTTCCGAACTCGAACACGAGTCCACCGTGAATCCGCCCAGAGTTAGGCCCAAATTACGCCGGAAACCCCCCCGCCAGACGCGGCAGACCGCGGGGTGCGCGCGGCGCTCCGAGAACGCCGGTATCGGGGTGGTAGGACGTGTCTAACGGAGGTCTGTGGTGAGTAGCCGACACGTACCAAACTAGGGTGACGGCGTACGTAGGGTATGTCTCGTAGTTACCCCGTCCACCGTCACTCGGCCCGAACACGGCGGCGACCCGCGCTCACGCCGTACGCGCTCGTCGTCGCCGGCCTCCTGACGTTCTGCATCGCCGTCGTCGCTCCCGTCGCCGACCTCTCGGCGAGCATATCGGTGATGAACATCGCCGGCGGCGGGTCAGCCCCGGCGTTCGACGGGGGAACGCTCGTCCTCAGCGGCGGCCTGCTCCTCATCAGCGCCGCCTCGACGTTCTTCGGCGTCCTCCTGTTGCTCCTCCGACTCTGAATCGGGCACAACGGTGGGCGACCCCGGACGACCGCGACCTACCGACGCTCGATGGGGGTGGCGAGCACGGGGACCTTCGACTGGACGACGACCGACCGCGAGACGCTTCCGAGGATGTTGTCCTCGAACCGGGCGTGGGTCCCCATCGAGATGAGCGCGGCGTCTATCTCCTCGGCGACGGCGAGAATCTCCTCTGCCGGGTCGCCGCGGCGGAGTTCGGTGGCGGCGTCGACGCCGTACTCGGCCATCGTCTCTGCGGCCTCGCCGAGCGCCGCCTCGCCCTGCGACCTGAGTTCCTCGTACACCTCGTCGACGCGCTCGTCGGCGAGCGTCAGGAAGGCCCGTTCGTCGACGACGTAGACTAGGGAGACGGCGGCGTCGCGTTCGGCCGCGAACGCCGCGGCGTCTTCGATGACCGGTTGCATCGAGTCACTGCCGTCGATTGGCACGAGGATTGTGTCGTACATCAACTGGGAGTTGGGCGGGGAAACTATCACTCTCTTCGCCGGTTCCCGGACGGTGGGAACTACGTGGGGCGTGGGACGCGGGCCGAGGCTCTCGAGGGACCAACCCGCACAACAGAAGCGACGGGCGGCTCACTCGACGCCGGTCGCGTCGTCGGCCGCGTCATCGCGGTCCGACGCCGGACGCTCCGCGTACCGCTCGGCCCGTCGCTTCCAGTCTGCGACCCGCCGCGCCGACACGTCCGCGGCCGCCGCGAGTTCCTCGTCCGACGCCTCGCGGAGCGCCGACACGGTGTCGATGCCCGCCGCCCGGAGCCGGGTCGCGTACGCCTCGCCGATGCCGCGGATGTTCCGCGGGTCCTCGGGGTCCCTCGCTTCTTCGGTGACCGCCCCCTCGGCACCGAGGTCGCCCGCCGAGACGACCGCCGCGAGCTGTTCTGTCATCGCGTCTACCCGCCCGTCGAGGCCGTCCACTCGGCTTTCGACTGCGCCGAGTCGCTCGACGAGGTCGGCGTGGGTGTGTTCTGTCTCCCCGTCGGCGGCGCCGGTCACGCCGGGGACTCCCGGGTCGACCCCGGCTTCGACGATGGTCTGGGCGGAGCCGTCGCCGTCGGAGTCGGCGACTCCGCCGTCTCCGGCCTCGTCTCCGCTTTCGTCGGCGTCGACTTCGGTTTCGCTCTCGTCGGCCTCGTTCGCGTCTCCGTTCCCGTCGGCGTCGTTCTCGCCGTTCGCGTCGTCGGGTCCGCGGGCCTCGTCGTCTGACTCGTCGGGCGCGTCGCCCGTATCGTCGTCTCCGTCTCGGTCTCCGTCTTCGTTTCCGTTTCCGTCGCCCTCGTCGGCGAGCGAGTCCCCCGGTTCCACGTCGTCGGGGAGGACGTAGACCAGCGCGTCGCCCGGCACGTAGCCGACGACGCGCTTGCGCTTCTTGTCGGCGGTGAGGACGACCCCGCCGGAGTCGAGCGCCTTGTAGCCGCCGCACTCGAAGCTCGTCCCGTCCGTGAGATATACTTTCATCAATAATCATGATGTCTCGGAGTGAGATGAGTGTTGTCGCTCCGCTGTCCGGGGTTTATCACCGCTCGCCGCGGCGGACCACGCATGGACGTGTTCGTCATCGGCGGCACCGGACTGCTCGGCACGGGAATCGTTCGGCGACTCGTCGCCGCCGGCCACGACGTGACAAGCCTCCAGCGGGGCGAGACCGACGACGACCTCCCCCCGGCGGTCGAGCGAGTCGCCGGCGACCGAGGCGACCCGACGGTGCTTCGCGGGGTGATTCGGGACGCGACGCCCGACGTCGTCGTCGATATGGCGTGTTTCGACGCCGACGCCGCCCGCGACGCGGTCGAAATCTGCCGGGGCGTCGCCGACCGCTACGTCTTCTGTAGCACCATCGACGTGTACCATCGGCCGCCGCCGCGGAACCCCGTCGCCGAATCGAGCCCGCGGAACCCGCCGGTCAGCGACTACGCGGCCGGGAAAATCGCCGCCGAAGACGCGTTCTTCGACGCGCACGACCCCGGTGAGTTCGAGGTGGTCGTCCTCCGCCCGTGGAACACCTACGGCGAGGGCGGGACGCTCGTCCACACCCTCGGCACGGGCTCGTCGTACATCGACCGAATCCGCGAGGGCGAACCAGTCGTCGTCCACGGCGACGGCACCTCGCTGTGGGGGCCGTGCCACCGCGACGACGTGGCGCGGGCGTTCGTCGGCGCGGTCGAGCGCCCGGGCGTCGGCGGCCGCGCCTACAACGTCACGAGCGAGGAGACGATGACGTGGAACCAGTACCACGAGCGCGTCGCGGCCGCGCTCGACGCGCCCGAACCCGACCTCGTCCACGTGCCGACCGAGGTGCTTCGGGCGGTCGCGCCCGACCGGACGCGGATGCTCCGAGACCACTTCCGGTACAGCACCGTCTTCGACAACAGCCGGGCGAAGGCCGACCTCGGATTCCGCTACACGGTCGGGTTCGAAGAAGGCGTCCGCAGAGTTGTTTCGTGGCTGGACGACCGCGCCGCGGTCGAGCCGTGGGACGCCGACCCGCTCTCGGACGACCTCGCGGCCGCGTGGCGGGAGTCGACCGACGCGTTCGTCGCGGGGTTCGAGTCTGGCGGGTGACCCTGTCGGTCGTCGCGGCGACAGTGCGAGTGTGAGGCGGCCGCTCGCTCCCGTGATGTGGGAACCGTCGGCGGTTTTTCGTCGGTCCTGCCCCGATATTCGGGCATGCTCCGAGCCCTGCTGGCGGCGTTCGGCCTCGTGGAACTGCTCTTTCCGGACAAACTGGTCGCCGCGATGACGCGACTCGCCTACGAGGACGGCGGCGAGATGACGGCGAAGCCGTGGGTGACGACCGCGGCGCGCGTCGAGGGAGCGACGCTCCTCCTCATCGCGCTCGTGGGACTCCGCGGTCGGTGCGGCGGTGCCGACGACGACGAAGACGAGTGACCGTTCGGTCGCCGGGAGACGACCGCGGTGGGAGAAGAGAAACGCCCGCGGCGAGAGAATATGAGACTGTGCGCGGAAGTCGGTCGCCGAGCGACTCGTGTTCCGCCGTGAGACCGATTCAGGCGAGTCGCGCGAACGCGAGCGACCCGCTCGTGTTCTTGATGTAGACGCGGACGGTCTGTCCTTCCTGCGCGCCGGGCACGAAGATAGTGTACTTCCCGCGCTGGGCGACGCCGTCGCCCTTGCGGCCGGTCCCGGTGATTTCGACCTCGTAGGTCCGACCCTCTTCGACGGCCTCGCGCTGGCGCTTGTTGCTCACGCTGGAGCGCTTCTGGACCGGGCGGAAGGCACCACAGGCCTCACAGCGAAGCATGTCGACGCCGTCCTCGGTGACGAGGCGGGTGTCCGGCAGGCCGCACTCCGAGCAGATGACGTACTCCTCGACGTAGCCGTCGATGGCCTCCTCGAAGTCGTTGATGGAAAACGACCCGCTGTAGCGGGCGCGGTCGCCTTCCAGCTGACCGCTCGTCCCGAGCGTGCGCTGGATGGCGCTGTGGAGGTGCGCGGGCGTCCGCGAGAGCGCGTCCGCGATCTCCCCGAGGTTGGTGAGGCGGGTGAACGCGCCGTCGGTCTCGCCGGACGGGTCCGGCACCGTGAGACGTTCCTGTTCGACGTTTCGTTCCGGTAGGACGTTGAGCGCTCGGTCGAGCGCAGTCTGATACTCCATAGGGGTTCGAGTGTCTGGCGACGTATAGCCGTTCCGTGACCGTCTTTGCCGCGGCACCGGCGCGCCGACTTCGTTTCAGTATCTCCGCCGACGGAACCGAGCGCCACGCCTTCGGAGCTAGCTCTCTAACGACTCGTCATGGGCTACACGTGGCAGTACTACGACCTCGTACTCCTCGGTATCCTCGGGAGCCTCCTCGCCGGCGTCGTCGTCGGTCGAGTCACCCCGATGGAGCCGCAGGCGACGCTCGTCGGCTTCAGCGCCCTCGCCGCGGTCGTGATGGCGCACGGCCTGTTCGTCAACGGTCCCGTGGACGAGCCGGCCGACCTCGCCGACGAGGTCGAGACGCTGAACTGAGCCGGGCGACTCGGCGACCGACTGCCTGCCGTGGCCGCCTCCTCACTCGCCGTCGGTCGCTGTCACTTCCTCACTCGCCGTCGACGACGCGGTTCGTGAGCGTGCCGACGCCCTCGTACCAGATCTCCACGTCGTCACCGGGTTCGACCAGTCCGGGGTTCGCGGGACTGCCGAACGAAATCACGTCGCCCGGCTGGAAGGTGTAGCGCTCCGAGAGGAACGAGACCACTTCGGCGGGCGAAAAGAGCATCCGCTCGGTGTTGGCTTCCTGCCGGAGTTCGCCGCCGACGTGGGTCGTCATGTCGATGTTCGACGGCTCCACGTCGGTCTCTATCCACGGGCCGAGCGGCCCGGAGCCGTCGAACGCTTTTCGAGCCGTTCGGCCGGGCTGGTCGAGCGCGTCGAGGTCGTTGAGAATCGTGTAGCCGCGGACCACGTCGTCCACGTCGGCCTCGGCCACGCCCGAGCACTCGCGGTCGATGACGGCGGCCAGTTCGCCGGCGTACGTCAACTCGTCGGTCCAGTCGGGGTACTCGATGTCCGCGCCGGGGTCGAGCACCGACACCGGCGGTTTGATGAACCAGTCGGGCTGGTCGGGGATGTCGTAGTCCATCTGGTCGACCGTCGCCGCGTAGTTCCGGCCCACGCAGTAGAGCGCGGTCGGCTCGCAGGGCGCGAGCAGTTCGGCGTCGACGCCGACTTCGTACTCCTCGCCGTCGGCCGTCACGACGCCGTCGTCGTACCGGCCCGAGACCGCTCCGTCGTCGGTTCGAATCCGTGCCAGTCGCATTACTCGCCCCTGCGTCGGCCACTCACTTCAAGCGACGTGTCTCCGCAAGCGACTGCGGGCAGGAAAGCGAACGCGGAGAGTACGAACACGCGCGGGCCGCCGACGCGACTCAGTCGGACGCGGACTCCCGGTTCATCCGGGGCATCGACCGGTTCTCGCGGTCGACGAGGTTGTGGATTCGCTCGGTCCGCGTCGATTCGAACTGGCGCTGACACCGGGCGACGCCCGACGCGGAGTCGGCGCGGTCGGGGGTGGTGGTCTCGCTGTCGGCGGGCTGTTCACGGGCTGTTCGCAGGGTCGGTTCGTAGGTCGGGGTGGCGTTTGTGCTCACGATTTCGGGATGAGTTCGGGTCGGTCGGACGGCTGTGCGGCGACGAGAAGAGTTAGCGACGTACGCGTACGACCGACATTGTTGTACCCGGCAGTACAGGCCAATCTATAATAAATATTCATGTTCGAACAGCGGGCGCGTTCTCACCACTGCGAACCGTCCGACGCGTCCGGAGACGCGCGTTCACTCCCGCGAGTCGTACTCCTGATAGATGATGTGGCCGCAGGACTTGCAGTGGGAGGCGTCGGCGTCGTGGTAGGCCAGCCCGCAGTTCTGGCAGGTGACGTTGACCTTGTCGCGGTGGCCCCACTCCTTGACGATTTTGCTCGCCTGCCACGGGATGAGGATGACGCCCGCGAGGATGGCGGCGACCGTCACCCACCGGCCCGCCTCGGTCACCGGGACGATGTCGCCGAAGCCGACCGTCGAGAGCGCGACGACGACGAAGTAGAAGGCGTCGCCGAACGTCCCCACGTCGGGGTTCACCCGGTGTTCGAACGAGTAGAACATCCCCGCGGCGACGAAGAAGATGGTGAGCACCGTCAACAGCAGTTTCATGACGCGGAGCGTGCCGACCGAGACGGTGCCGAAGAAGAACTCCTCGTCGCGCGTAAAGCGGTAGAACCGGAGGACGCGGACCACGCGAATCACCCGCAGGAAGCCGATGTTGGCGGCAACCGACGAGACGGGAAGCACGAGCACCGCCAGCGTCGGCAGGATAGCCAGCAGGTCGACGAACGAGTAGACGTTGAGCAGTTCGGCGGTCCTGTCCCGCGCGCCGTAGAGGCGGAGGAGGTACTCCGCGAGGAACACGATGGAGACGGCGGCCTCGACGGACCAGAGCGTCGACTGTACCGACGCCGAAAGCGGGTAGGTCTCGACGACGAACACCCCGACGAAAAGCAGGTTGAGTGCGAGAAGCGCGATGTCGATTGCCTTGCCGGTCGGGGTCCGGTGGTCGAGCAGATAGAACCTGACCACGTCCCGCGGCGTCTCGCGGCGCGGCCCGCGTGCGTGACCGTCCATACCTTCGCCTTCGGCGGTGGGATACTTATACGGTCGTGCGCGCGGACTGCGTCATCGTTTTCGATTTTGAAACTATATACTCTCGAAAAGCACTGCCGCTGATACCGTGTCAGACGCGCCTCTCATGTCGCTCGAACCGACCCATCGGTATCTCGACTCAATCAGAGAAACTCGGTAATCAGGGCGCTAATTCGTGTGTTTACCTCGTTATGCCCTCGACAGCTCCCGGTTAGTTTGGGTGTTCTATCCATGAGGATATTCGCTCAATTAGTACTATATAGTAGACGAATTTATCACAGATGAAACGAAATCTCCGTTCGATGGGAGAACGCTGGTCACGCCTTCGGGACGCGCTCCCCGACGGCCCGTCGGACAGACTCGGCGACCGATTCCCGCGGCCGTCCGTCTCGGCGGCGGTCCCGCGGGCGATTCGCCGCACCTACGCCCGGAAGTTCTTCGCGGCGGTCCTCGTCGCCATGGTGGTGATGGCGGGCGCCGGCGCGGTCACCTACACGCAGGTCCGCGACACGCTCGACGCGCAGGTCGAACAACAGCTCACGGCGACCGCGGACCTGCAAGCTGACGGGCTCGAATCGTGGCTCGCCAGCAAGCGCCTCCAGACCCGCACGACCTCCTCGGCGTGGCAGTTCCAGCTCGGCAACTCGCGGGCGGCCAGTAGCTACCTCTTTCAGCGGAGCGGCGAGCTCGGCCAGTCCGACGTGACGGCCATCCACTACGTCGACTACGCGACCGGCGAAATCAAAGAGAGCACCGCGAGTTCGCTGGAGGGCGAGTCGGCCGCCGCGGTCGGCCTCCCGTGGGCCGACCTCGAACGGAACGTCAACCCCGAACCTCAGCGGGTGTACGTCTCCTCGTCGACGTTCCGGTCGCCGGTCGACGACGAGGTGTCCTTTGTCCTCGCGAGCAAGCCGCCGGAGAACGCCGAGTCGGTCGTCCTCGTCACCGTCAGCCTCCCGGCCCGGCTCGCGGCGACCGAACAGACGATGGCCGGAAGCGCGACCACGCTGTACGCCGCCGACGGCTCGACCATCGTCTCGACGGCCGAAAACGGGAGCGTCGCGCCCCCCGACGACCCGCTTGCGAACGGGAGCGCGGCCGCCCTTGGCAGGTCCGGCGGCAACGTCGTCGCGTACACCGAACTCGACGGCGTGGACTGGACGCTCTCGACCGCGGTCCCCGCGGCGAGCGCCTACGGCGTCCGCGACCGCGTCGGCGGCGGCCTCCTCGCGACGATACTCGTCGCGCTCGGCTCTTTGGGTGCCGTCGCGGTCGTCGTCGGCCGGCGGACCACGCGGACGCTCAGCGAGCTGACCGCGCGCGCCGAGGAGATGTCCGACGGCGACCTCGACGTGGAGCTCGACACCGACCGCATCGACGAGTTCGGCACGCTGTACGACTCCTTCGACGAGATGCGCGAGTCCCTGCGAACGAGCCTGAACGAGGCCGAGGCCCTCAACGACCACCTCGAAGCGAAGGCGGAGGAGTACCGCGCCGTCATGGAGCGCTGTGCCGACGGCGACGTCGCCTGCCGGATGGACCCCGACTCCGAGAGCGCCGCGATGGGCGACATCGCGCGGGCGTACAACCGGACGATGGACGAACTCGGGGCGGTCATCGCCGACGCGCAGACGTTCAGCCGGGCGGTGGCGGAGTCGAGCGCGGCGACGAGCACGGGCGTCGCCGAGGTGAACGACGCCGGCGAGGCGGTCGCCGAGTCGATGACCGGCATCCTCGACGACGCGGTCCGACAGGACGAACATCTCGACGACGTGACGGAGCGCGTCAACGACTTCTCGGCGACGATTCAGCAGGTGAGCGCCTCGGCCGCGTCGGTCGCCGACAACGCCGAGGCCGCCGTCACCCGCGGCGAACGCGGCCGCGACGCGGCCGGCGAGGCGATTTCGGAGCTACGGGCCATCGAGACGGCGACCGACCGCACGGTCGAACAGGTCGAGGAGTTGGCGGCCGCCGTCGCCGACATCGAGGACGTGGTCGAGTTCATCGACGGCCTCGCCTCGCAGACGAACATCCTCGCGCTCAACGCCTCCATCGAGGCGGCGCACGCGGGCGAGGCGGGCGACGGCTTCGCCGTCGTCGCCGACGAGGTGAAGGGCCTCGCCGAGGAGACCCAGGAGGCGACCGGGCGAATCGGCGCCTCCATCGACCGCGTGCGCGAGCAGGCCGACGCGACCGCCGCGGACATCAGAGAGACGCGGACGCGCGTCGTCGAGGGCTCCGAGACCATCGAGGAGGCCGTCGAGGCCATCGACACCATCGTCGACGACGCGGCCGACACCTCCGAGGGGATTCGGGAGATTCGCCGCGCGACCGACCGGCAGGCCGAGGCGACGACCGAGGTCGCCGCCATGGTCGAAGACGTGTCCGCCATCAGCGACCGGACCAGCGCCGGCGCGCGCGAGGCCGCGGCGGCGACCGAAGAACAGACCGCGGCGCTCGCGTCGGTCGCAGAACGGGTTGACAGACTCGCCGAGCGCGCCGGCGACCTCCGAGTCGCGCTCGACCGGTTCGAGGTCGCGAACGAGGGGGAGCCACCAGCCACCGACGCGCTCCCGAGCGCGCCGGAAGCGCGGGTCGACGGCGGCGATACGGCGGCGACCGCCTCAGAGGACGATAGCGCCCTCGGGGAGTAGCTCCCGCTCGGTTCGCCGCGCCTCCTCGCCCTCCTCGACGAGCGTCGGCTCGTCGACCGGCTCCGAAAACCGGTTCGGGTCGGGTTCGACCCGCTTGAGCATCGATGAGAACACCGGCCCCTTCCGGCCGCCGGCGGAGGTGATGCCGCCGTACCGCCGCTCTTCGAAGGTCGATTCGTCGGGGCTGGGGAACTCCTCGCGGATTATCTCCGCGGTGTCTCTGATGTACTCGGCGGCCTCCTTCTGCGAGTAGAGGCTCTCGTTGTAGTAGCGCTCGGCGTACTCGTCGTCGAGTTCCTCGGTGGAGTGTTCCGGCGACTCGTAGAGGACGGACTCCGTGGTCGTGTGGCCGCTGGCGAAGCGGATGTTGACGGTAAAGCAGTCGGGGTACCGCAGGATGATGGGGAAAAACAGCATGTCGGTGACGGTGATTCGCTGTTGCATCCGCCAGAGACCCTCGAAGTAGTAGGCCGTGAGCGCGCCGAGACGGTCGTCGCGCTCCCCGCGGTTGTACGCCATCGCAATCTCCTCGAAGTCGTCGCCGGCGATGTGGCGGCATCGCCGCTTGTAGCTCTCGGCGATGCCTTCGAGTTGCGTCTCGTAGGCTTCGAGCAGGGGGATGTCGGGGTCGGCGAGCATGTCCGCCTTCCGCTCTTGGGCGTCCGCGATGTTCATCATGTTCTCGTGGAACAGCCGCTCGGCGTCCTCGTCCGGCAGGGGCGTTCGAACCGCCTGTCGGTACAACACCCGCGTATCCCCGTTGAACGTGACCCGCTGCTCGCTCATCTCGTGAAGATGTAATGCGGCGAGAAGAAATGAACTCGTTGGTAATCCGGACGCTTTCCCGACAGTCGTGAGACACGAAATATAAACCGCATATCGAAACCGGAACCAGTCACACTCTGTTCGATGCGTGTCAGTCGTCGGTTGACGCGCGGCCGTCCGCGCCGTCGGCGGCGTCCGCGGCAACCGACTCGTCGGCCGCGTCGAAAAGCGGGCTCTGGTCGCCCGGCGCGAGCGTGTTGAGCACGAGCGCCGTCAGCGCGGTCACGATGACGGGCTGGCCGAAGAACGTCGCGGCGGCCTGCGGGAGCCCCGAGAGCGCGTCGGGGCGCGTGGCGACGCCGAGGCCGAGACCGAGCGAGGCGGCGACGACGACCATGTTGCGCCGGTCGAGGTTCGTGTGCAGGAAGACGAGGCGGACGCCGCTGGCGGCGACCATCCCGGCCATGAGCAGGACCGCGCCGCCGAAGACGGCGCTCGGGATGGTCGCGACGGCCGCGCCGACCTTCGGGCTGAGGCCGAGGACGGCGAGGACGACGCCCGCGACGCCGACGACGTACCGGCTCATCACGCCGGTGAAGTTGACGATGCCAACGTTCTGCGAGAACGACGTGACCGGGAACGCGCCGAACACCGAGGCGACGGAGCTCATGAGGCCGTCGGTAAAGAGGCCGCCGCGGAACTCCTCGTCGGTCGGGTTGCGCCCCTCGGCGGCGGTGATGCCGGACATGTCGCCGACGGTCTCCATCGCGGAGACGAGAAACAGGAACGCGAAGGTGACGATGGGGACGGGCTCGAAGGTGACGCCGAACGCGCCGGGTTGGGGAATCGCGACCCACGCCGCGTCGGCGATGGGCGAGAAGTCCACCACGCCGAGCGGGACGGCGACCGCGTAGCCGACGGCGATGCCGACGAGCGTGCTCAGGAGCCGGGTGATGCCGTCGGTAAAGAGGTTGAGCGCGATGGCGACGCCGAGGACGAGCGCCGCGAGGCCGACGTTGTGCGCCGCGCCGTAGTCGGCGGCACCGACCCCGCCGGCGGCGTAGTCCATGCCGACCGGGACGAGGTAGAGGCCGATGATGACGACGACGAGCCCCGTCACCAACGGCGGGAAGAAGGGTTTGATGCGGTCGAACTGCCAGCCGATGAGTCCCTCGACGACGAAGCCGGTGACGAGAATCGCGCCGAACACCGCGCTCAGGCCGTAGTCGACGCCGATGGTCGTCGCCGCGCCGACGAAGGTGAAGCTCGTCCCCATCACGATGGGGAGCCGCGAGCCGACCGGCCCGACGGCGTACGCCTGTACCACGGTGGCGAGCCCCGAAAACAGGAGCACCATCTGGACGACGTAGGCCGTGTCGGCGACGCCGAGTCCGACCGCGCCCGCGACGATGAACGCCACGGCGGTCGCCGGGACGATCATCACCGAGACGTGCTGTATCCCGAGGAGAACCGACTCCAGCAACGGCGGCCGGTCGTCGATTTCGTATTCGAGGCCGAGTTCACCGCTGTCGTCTGTCATCTGTACTCGCCACGAGCGACCCCCGTTCAATAATAGTTTCGCGTTCGAGCGTATTTCACGCCACTCGATGTGTCGTTATATGCAATTCTGTGCATATCCGTCGCGAAAATACGAATCGCGGTCGCGCCGGTCGGCGACGGTCCGCTCAGTGAATCTCGACGCCGTCCTCGTCGACGCTGATGTCCACGAGGCTCGTCGCCTCGTAGTCGGTGTCGTCGAGGGCGGTCTCGCCGACCTTCCGGATGGCGACGACGATGTCGGAGATGTCCGCGCCGATGTCGTCGAGCGCGCCGCAGATGGCCGCGAGCGTCCCGCCGGTCGAAAGCAGGTCGTCCACGACGAGCACGCGGTCGCCGTCCTCGATGTCGTTGATGAACATCTCCGACTCGGAGTAGCCGGTCGTCTGGTGGAGCGCGACCTCGCCGTCGAGGCCGTACTCGCGCTTGCGGATGACGACGAGCGGCACGTCCGTCTGGAGGGACAGCGCGGTGGCGATGTGGATGCCCATCGCCTCGGGCGCGACGATTTTGTCCACGTCGAGGTCGGCGGCGCGGGTGATGCCGACGACGACCTCGCGCAGGAGTTGCGGGTCGAGCATCGGCACGCCGTTGCTGATGGGGTGGACGAGGTAGGAGTAGCCGTCCTTGTCGATGATGGGCGCTTCGTGTAGGGACTCCTCGAGTCGCTTCATGGGGTCCGTTTCACGAATCGCCCCAAAAGTGGTTCGCTCTCTCGGGAACCGGGGCCACCCGACCGCCGCCCGACCGCCGCCTAGAACACGCCCGGGGCGACGACGTAGACCAGAAGCGACCCGACGGCACCGACGAACAGCGCGAAGACGACCGTCGGAACGACCACCTTCCGGAGGATGTCGCCTTCGCGGCCCGCGATGCCGATGACGCCGGAGATGGCGGCGATGTTGAGCACCGACACCATGTTGCCGACGCCGCCGCCGACGTTCTGAATAGCGACGACGAGCGCGCGGGAGATACCGACGTCCGCGGTCGCGTTGTACTATGGAGTTCGAGTGAGAGAGTGGCCTCGGCACTCACGACTCACGGCCGACTCATACTGAACTGACCATCTACTGGTTTGGATGGCATCGGCAACACCGGTGTTCGTGATTACGTCTGGATATCGAGAAGGGCGATTTTGTCGTTTACCGGGAGTATCTGACTCGTTGCTCGCAGGTGATCTACCTGAGAAAGGTGCATTCATCGTTGAGGCAGACGTTCGGGATGGTTTTGGCTGGATTGGAGCTGGCTACTACAGGGATTCAACAGAATGGGATGTAAGATACTCTACTGAGGAGGATGATTGCCTTCGTATGTATGTGCCGACACCGACCGAATTTAAGCGGGGGAAAGAACCTAGGAAGGCTATTGACTGGATGAACGGGGCTTATGGCTCTAGAAATCGGTAGAATAGTTTAGCCGATGTGGCCTTCTTCGGTTTCGAGGCCTGCGTTTTCAAATGTCTGTCTTATGTCGTTAACGCGGTCCTGAGCGTCTTCTATAGTGTATACAGGCCACTACGAGGGGATTAAATACAAAGAGGAGGTAGGTGAGATTGGGTGTGGTCGAGAATTTTCATATGCCGGCCAGTACTTGCTGGCCGAAGTCGCCCATTTCTTCTTCTCCTTCCAGTGATGTGTCGACATCGTCCATGCTCATGCTGTACTCTGGATTATCTCGGAGGAACTGATTAAAGTCGTCGTACTCTCCGCTTCTGTCTTCCCATACGTCTTCAATTAGAGAGTCATCTTCTACAACTGCGTACTGTGGGTTCTCAGTGTCTCCATAGATGATGTGGTTGGTATCTTCATCCATGACCATCTTTTCTAATACTTTCGACTGGTTGTATAGAGTCTCGAATTTTATGTCGTTCTGGTTGAAATTTCTAAGCTTCTCTGTGAAGTCTATAACGTACTCGGTTGTTGGTGCAACTGTATCTGAAGCTCCTGGTACGGGATTGTTTTCTTTGTGGAGTGAGTTAGATATTCCTCCGAATGCGCTTACTGCACTCCTCTTTTTCTGCTCGAATCCCCATGAAGATGTGTCTTCGTCTTTTTCCCAGCCGAATCTTAGTGGGTGCCAGTACTCTTCGAATCCATCGTTTCCTGGATCTAAGTATCCAGAGTTCTCTATGAGAGGGTGAAGTTGATTATCATCTGCAGTTGCAGTTACTGGAGACGACACTGTCTCCATGAATCTCAGTTCTTCTGTTCCATCTGCACTCTTACCAAATATGAGGCCTGTACCATGGCCTAATGTTTCAACATCCCATGCATGAACCTCTAAGCCTTTGTTGGTATTTTCTTCAATTGCCTGTTCTAGAGAAGGTGCATAAAGAGCATCCTCTACAGAATAAGGGCCGTCTGGCGTCATCTTGGCCTGCCAGTTGAATAGGTATGGGTGGACCCAGTCCAGTGCTCCGCCTACTGTTTCTGCGTTTGAGAATTGTTCGTAGTCGAAGTTTCCTCCTCTTCTCTCAGCAAAATTTCCGTTGGGGTAGATGGCTGCAGGCACTTCATCGCCACTCTTGATTGCTTCAATATCGGGGTTACCTGTTTCTACTCCAATACTGTCCACGAAGTTCTTTACTTCTATAGGTTGAGCTTCTGCTAATTCAGTATAGTCGTTGTCGTGTCTCCATTCGTAGGCTACGAGGTCGATTCCGAATTTGTCGAATCCGAGTTGTTCATGGCTACTGTAATTATTTAGTACTGGGTCTGATGTGATGAATCCGCCACGTTTCTCTAGGTAGTTGTCTTCCAGAGAGTTCTGGCTGATTTCCTCTCTCATTTCCTCGTTTCTCTCGGCAACTACGTCGACCTTGTAATTGCTAGGCGTGGCCTTTGCAGCCTTTGCAGTGTCCTGGGCTTGTTGGCTTCCCCACTGGGCTGTTGCAGTGAATTCTTGTTCTCCAGAACTCATCTGGCCTGGCTGAACAGTTACAGTATTCTGATTCCACTGACTGGAATCTCTGTTTAGTTCTACTTCGCCGTTTGAAACCGTCAGGGAACTTGGTTCGTCTGAGGTCTGAACTGAGAACTGGGCCTGGAATTCCTCAATACTCTGTCCACCCCATATTGACGGTAGTTTGGAAGGCTGGGCCTCAGTAGAAATACTGACTGTGTTCTCTGTTTCCTTGGTAGGGGTTGTTTCTGTGTTGTTGGGGTTATCTGTGCCTCCGTTGTTTCCGGTGATAGTGTTACAGCCGGCGAGTGCGGTGAGGAGTCCGGTGGTTCCGAGGAGGAGTTGTCGTCGTTTCAAAGATGAAACCTGGTTGTCGTATCTATGTAGAGTCACTGTTTATAAAATCAAGGGAGAAGAAGGTACATCCGAACTCGGGTGTGGGACGATTCCTACCTCTTCATCAGTAACGGTCCGGTAGACTGTTCGTATCTCATTCAAGCATGCGGCGGAGCAGATGTCTCCTCATACCCTGTCCCGACAGCTCCCCATTTTCGATAGTGGTGGGCCTCAGGGCTATCCAGAACACAGACGGAGCCAGGTTCTCGTCCGTCTATATGGGAAGCGGGAACCGAGATGCCACGAACAGACCTTGAGACTCGTTCTGTACCTCCCCCCGGTGAACGGATTTTGACCCAGTCCTCGCCGCACTCGTAGCGAGACTCGCTTTTCTGTACCACGGTTGTGACTGGTGAGTGGAAAGCGGATCGCGCACCGAATCACGAGCTCTATGTGACGCCGCAGAGTGCACTGTATCGGGCTGTAAATGACAACTGTCCTCTCTCAGCGGATGGCAAACGCGACTCTCTGACGTTCGTTCATCTCCCCAACTGTCTGGATAGAAAGCTGGCCTCGGCACTCATAGGGCTCCGCATCACCGAGTGCCTAGTTCGGTTCGGAACGGTGCCGTCGTCATCGGCCACCTCGCTCTCGCCCCGCGAGCGAGTAATCACCATCGGTCTCGTTCGTCCCGCTCCCGACTCGCTCACACCTTCTCCAACACCGACACGTCGATGCGGGGGTACCGCACGGCGCCCGAAATCGAGCCCTCGCCGGCGACGACGCCCCAGAGCCGGACGCGCTCGTCGGCGAGCAGTCGAAAGCCGATGTCGTCGTCGAAAAAGCGGCCGGTCGGCCAGCGGGCGACCACGTCGCCGCTGAGTCGCCCGCGGTCGTCCTCGACGGCGACGAGCGCCAGTCGAGTCTCGTCGCGTTCCATCGTCTCCTCGACGCGACCGGTGTACGTGACGTTCGTTCCCGCGTACGACTCGGGATTCGTCCGGAGGTCGCCGTACGGAATCGTCGTCGCGTTCGTCGGCGTCGCCACCGCAGTCGTTCGATTCGGGAGCGTCGATTCCTCGGAGAGTGGTTGCGGCGTCGGGAGTGACCACTCGACGGTCGGGAGGCGCACGTCCGGGAGGCGGGCGTCGAGCCACGCCGCGCGGCGGGCGACCGCGGCGCGGAGTTCCGGCGACTGCTGGACGACATCCGAGACGCGCTCGGCGGCGAGGTAGGTGACGAGGCCGCCGGCGACGTAGGTGCCGGCCTTCTTGAGCGCCTCGCGGCGGGTGAGTCGGTCGGCCCCGTCGGCCTCCGGGTCGTCGCCTTCGCTCTCGGAGTCGAGGGCCTCGCTGTCGCCGTCGCCGCCCGCACCGCTCGCCCCGGCGGCGAGGTCGCGGACGAACGACTCGACGCCGGCCTCGCGGATTTCGACGGCGATAGCCGGCGCGTCGAGGACGACGAGGCCGGGCCGATGGGCGTCGGAGGCGACTCGCCCGCCGCCGACCGCCGCCACGTAGGGTTCGATGCCGGCGCGCTCGCACCGCCGGACGAACGCGCTCGCCTTGTCCGCGGTGACGGTGCCCGTCGTCGTAATCCAGATTCGGAGGTCGCGCTTTGCGCCCTCGGGCGTCTTCCCGGTGGCCTCCACGTGCACGTCGGGGCCGCGGAAGCGGACGCGCGTCTCGTAGCCTCGCGCCCCCCAGACCCGCTCGAAGACGGCGGCGAGTTCGACGTCGGAGCGGTCCGAAACGACCGACGTGAGACGGGGCGCAGTCATTGCGTCCGAGGTGCCGGGCGAGGCTGTTATGTGTTTGCGCCCGGTTCTCGGCGTTGAGAACGCGCGCGGCGAAGCGGGGCCGAAGTCGATACGGGGGACCCGGACGCCGACCGCCGCCTCAGCCGAGGAATCGGACGGCGGCGTCGGCGACGATGTCGGCCACGTCGACCACGTCGTCGGTGAAGACGAACTCGCCGGCGGCGTGGATGTTCTCGCCGTCGGGGCCGACGATGACCGTCGGGAGGCCGGCGCGGTCGCCGAGGTAGTTGAAGTCGCCGACGCTGGAGAAGTAGCCGTAGGCGGGGTCGACGCCGGAGACGGCGCGGGTCGAGTCCGAGAGGGCCGAAACGAGCGGGTGGTCGTCGTCCGTCACGTAGGGGCCGTAGCGGATGCCCTCGTCGGGCGACTCGCGGAACCCCACGTCGACCTCGCTCTCCAAGCCGAGTTCCTCGACGGCGCGTTCTGCGTCGGCGCGAGCGTCTTCGAGCGTCTCGCCGACGACGACGTGGCGGTCGACCATGAGGCGGGCGCGCTCGGGGACCGACAGCGTCTGGCTTCCGCCCTCGATTTTCAGCGGGCAGGTCGAACCCGACCCGAGTTTCGGGTGGTCGCCCACGTCGAGGTCGTCGAGCGCGGCCGCGAGTCTGCCGGCCTCGACGACCGCGTTGACGCCGGTCTCGGGTTTCGAGCCGTGCGCCGCCTGTCCGCGGACGTCGATGTCGTAGAAGTAGCGACCGCGCGCGCCGAGGAGGAGCGCCGGGTTCTCGATGTCTTCCTGTGCGAGAATCGGGCCGGGTTCGGTGACGATGGCGGCGTCGCAGTCGGCGACGACGCCGTCGCGGATGAGGCGGTCGGTGCCGAGTCCGTAGGGGCCCTCCTCGTCCACGACGGCCGTGAGGAGCACGTCGCCGGCGAGGTCGCAGTCGGCGAGGGCGTCGAACGCGACCATGACGGCCGCGAGGCCGCCTTTCATGTCGCACGCGCCCTGTCCGTACAGTTTCCCGTCCTCGATGCGGCCCGAACACGGGTCTTCGTCCCAGTCTTCGACCAGTTTCACGGTGTCCATGTGGGCGTTCAACAGGAGCGTCGGCGCGTCCGGGTCCGACCCCTCCAGTCGGGCGACGACGTTGTCGCCCTCGTACTCCGTGATGTCCGGCTCGCTCACGTGGTGGTACTCCGGGTCGTGCCCGCGGGCGTCCAACCAGTCGTAGACGAACTCGCTTATCTCGGCCTCCTCGAAGTACGGGCTCGGAATCCGCACGAGTTCCTGCAGGAGGTCGATGGTCTCGTCGGGGTCGACGCGGGGAGCGGCGTCGAGGTCGAGACTGGTGTCCGGGTTGAGGTCGGAGTCGCCCGAGCGGTCCCCGCGCGGCGTCGCGTCGTCAGTCATCGCTCACCCCGCGGACCGACGGGTTGTACTCGTCGGAGGGGACGCCGGGGAGCGTCCCGAGGATGGCCTCGACGTCGTGGTCCTTCTGTTGGCCGCGGTACCAGTAGACGCCGAAGACGACGAGGCCGACGGCGACCCACGGGACGTAAATCGACAGCGAGCCCTTGTACGCCTCGGTCAGGAGGCCGACCGCGCCGAGCGACCCGACGAGCCCCGTCAGCGTGAGGAGCGCGGGGCGCGAAAAGCCCGCCTCCGCGCGGAGGTCGGTGCGGCTGTAGAGCACGTACAGCACCGTTATCGACACCGCGGCGTAGGCGATGAGGTAGCTGAACGTGGCGATGGCGATGGCCTGACTGAGGCCGGTGCTCCAGAAGGTGAGGCCGGAGGCGACGACGTACAGCGTCAGAAGCGACCAGTGGGGCGTCCCGAAGCGGTCGGAGACCGCCGAGAACTTCTTGGGGAACACCTCGTCCCACGCCCACGAGTAGGGCATCTTGATGCCCGCGGCCATGACCGCGTGGACCGACGACGCGGTGGCGAGCAGGCCGCCGATACCGACGATGGCCGTGCCGATGTCACCGAGGAAGACTTCCGCGGCGGTCGAGAGCGGCCGCGCCGAGTTCGCGAGGACCGTGTAGTCGCCGACGACGCCGTAGATGACGGCGGCGGTCAGCACGTACAGGAAGATGAGGATGGCCGTGCCGCCGGCCATCGCCAGGGGGAGGTTCCGCGAGGGGTTCTTCACCTCAGCGCCCATCTGCCCGGCGACGGCGATGCCGATGTAGGCGTAGAACAGCGGGACCGCGGCGGCGACGAAGCCGTCGAAGCCGCCGGTGAAAAACGGCTGGTAGTTCGCGGCGTCGATGTTCAACAGCCCGGGGCCGACGAGCACGAGTATCGACAGGATGAGAAAGCCGAAGATGGCGTTCTGCGAGCGGCTGTAACTCTTCGCGCCCACGAGGTTGACCAGAAAGAGGACCGTCAGTAGGCCGAAGCCGGCGAGCGTCGGGTCCACCGAGGGATAGAACACCTGTAAGTAGCTCCCGAAGCCGATGGCGAGAACCGCGTCGGCGGCCATGTAGCCGAGCCACTTCGACCACGTCACCACGAACCCGGGGAGGCGGCTGTCGAACGCCCGCGAGACGTAGGCGTACGACCCCGCCGCGCCGGGGAAGATAGTCGCCATCCAGCCGTAGTTGAGCGCGATACTCATCGCGAGCAGTCCCGAGAGGATGACGACGAGGATGACGCTCGGTCCCGTCGTCGAACTCGCCGTGCCGAGGGTGACGAACAGCCCGGCTCCGAGCGTCCCCGCTACCACGGTGCTCACCGCGCCGAACAGTCCGATGTCCCGCGAGAGACTCCGTCCGTCGTTCACGTCTACCGATGACATGCTATCACATGGGTCGGTTGTCGGGCAAAGTACCCCTCCCTCTCATGAGTGGGGCGGCGGGAGAGCGAGCGCCGCTCTCCCGATAGAACCCGACGCGAGGGACCCGAACCCGGGCTCAGTAGTCGCCGAGCAGTTTCGACTCCGCCTTCCGGAGGTGTTCGAGAAGCGTCGCCTTCGAGATGTCCAGTTCCCCCGCCAGCGACGCCGCGCTCACTTCGCGGGGCCACGTGTAGTAGTCGCGGCGGCGGGCCAGTTCGTACACCTCGCGCTGGCGCTCGGAGAGCGCGTCGGTGCGGAACATGCCGCCGCCGTCCTCGGGGGCGGTGATGAGTTCCACGTCGATGTCGGCGTTCCGCTCTTCGCGAATCTCCTCTAACCGCTCGTGGACGGTCTGCCGCGTCTCGTGGACGAGCACGGTCCAGCGCTCGCGGCCGCCCTGCATGCGAACCGGCTCGTCGGGGATGAACCCCCGCGAGACGAGGGCGTCGTTGATGGAGTTCCCGAGGTCGTAGCGGACGACGATACCACGGGCCGCGCTCCCCGGCACCCCGGCGTCGCCGGCGTGGTCGTCGGTCTCCCACACCGACTCGGTCAGGTCGGACGCGCGGACGGCCGCGACGAGTTCGTCCACCTCCTCGGTCGTGTCGGCGTAGGCGGTGAAACGGCCGTTGGCGAGGCCGTCTATCTCGTGGACGCCGTGACCGAGGAGCCCCCCACTCGTCTCCGCGGTCACCTGTAGCGTCCAGCAGTCCGGGTGCCAGATGTCGAGACAGACCCGAGCGCCCCGTCCTCCCTCTCGTGCCATTCGTTAGCATGGAAGGGCGCTCGCCGGGTAAAAAGGTATCCAACCTGACTCGATGCGACGCGACGGCCGGTCGGCGCGGACCGTCTCGACGGTCGCGGCGGTCTCGGCAATCGCGGTCGGTCGAAACCCTCGCGGCGCTTACTCGATTCGCTCGCGCGCCGCGGCGACCAGAAGCGGGAGCATGATGGTCGCGTCGCCGAGGACCGTCGTGTTGCGGGCGTCTTTCTCCAGTTTGCCCCACGAGCGCGCCTCGTCGAGCGTCGCGCCCGAGAGGCCGCCGGTCGCGGCGGGGTCCATCGTAATCTGGACGCCGTAGTCGTACGCGCCGGGCGTGACGAGCATCGTCTGGAGCGTGAAGTTCTTCGGGACGCCGCCGCCGACGAGGAGACAGCCGGCCGTGTCGGCGTCGTACGCGAGGTCGGTCAGCGGCGTCATGTCGGCCAGCACGTCCAGCGAGAACGACGAGGTCTGCGAGTACATCCACGCCTGCAGGCCGAGGACGGAGTCCTGAACCGCCGGGCAGTAGATGGGCACGTCGGCCTCGTAGGCCGCGGCGGCGACGCCGGCGTCTTCCTCGATTCCCTCGCGGTCGTTGACCTCGCTGTTGGCGCGGCCGAGTTCGCGGCAGAGGTCGGCGATGCTGACGGTTCCCTCCTCCTCCAGCGCCGGGAACACCTCGCTTCGCAGGTGCGACTCGAACAGCGCGAAATGTTCCTGCGGGAGGTAGACGTTGTAGATGCGGTCGACCTCCTCGTCGCGGAGCGTCTCGTCGTGCTCGCGTTCGGTCTTCTCGCCGTGGTTCTGAGACCCATGATGATGCTTTCCGCCGATGGCCTCGATGGCGTCGTGGGTGAGGTTCGCGCCCGTCGTCACGAGGGCGTCCACATGGCCGTCGCGGATGAGGTCGGAGACGACCTTACGCATCCCGGTCGGGACCATCGCGCCGGCCAGCGACATGAACACCGTGCAGTCGTCGTCGGCCAGCATCTCGGCGTAGATGTCGGCGGCCTCGTGCACGTCGGCCGCGCCGATGCCCGCGCGGCCGTACTGCTCGACTAACTCGCCGACGGTCATGCCGCCGCGGACCTCGGCGTGGCCCAGCGGGTCGTGTGTGAACTCCTCGCGGTCCGGCATCTCGTAGCCGTCATCGTCGTGGTCGCTCATGCGAGGGAGTGCGTCGGCCGAGCGTTTGAACGCCCCGGTCCGGCGAGGCCGTGCGGCGGGTTGGCAGGCGTTCGGTCGCCCTTACAGCCCGGTCGGGTGGCTGACGTACTCGGTCTCCAGCCCCCACTCGTCGGCGAGGCCCCGCAGGCTCCGCACCCCGAACGTCTCGGTCGCGTAGTGGCCCGCGAGGAACACCGAGACGCCGGCCTCGCGCGCCTCGTGGTACACCTTCTGTTTGCCCTCGCCGGTGACGAGCGCGTCGACGCCGCGGTCGATGGCCTCGTCCAGCCAGTCGACGCCGGAGCCGGTGACGACCCCGACCGACGAAATCTCGTCGGGACCGAAGTCGAGGACGGTCGTGCCCGCGCTCCCGTCGAGGTCGTCGAGCGCCGCCCGAATCTCGTCGGCCGCCTTCGGCGACTCGAAGGTTCCCGTCTGCCCGATGTGAATCGGCCCGAGCGACCCGAACGGCTCGGTGTCCACGAGGCCGAGGTGGTCGGCGACGCCGGCGGCGTTGCCGAGTTCCTGATGGCCGTCCAGCGGGAGGTGCGAGACGTAGAGCGCGAGGTCGCCGCGAATCAGCGGCTCGACGCGGTCGAAGTCGCGGCCGGTCAGCCGGTCGAGGCCGCCCCAGACGAGACCGTGGTGGACGACGAGAAGGTCGGCGTCGGCGTCGAGCGCGGCGTCGATGGTCGCCTCCGCGGCGTCGACGGCGAAGGCGACTTTCTCGACCGATTTCTCGTCGGGGCCGACCTGCAGGCCGTTGGCGCTGGCGTCCACGTCGGCGAAGTCGTCGGTGGCGAGCGTCTCGTCGAGTCGGGCGACGATGTCGGAGAGTTGCATACCGGGGAGTCGTGACTCGGGAACTTGTAAGGAACGGGGTTCGCCGCGAGTCGGTTACTCGTCTGCCCGCCCGGCGGCGTGCGAGAAGACGAACTCCCGGAGGAGCTTCGCCGCCAGCGACGCGGCCTGCCCGTCGTCGCGGTCGTTGACTTCGACCACGTCGAAGCCGTCGGCGTGGGGCGCGACCGCTCGGACAACGTCTCGCATCTCCCGAGAGGTGAGGCCGAACGGCTCTTTCGTGCCCGTTCCGGGTGCGAACGCCGGGTCAGCGGCGTCGATATCGACGCTCAGATAGACGGACTGGTCGTCCTCGAAGTCGGGGTCCCAGTCGGCGACGGCCTCGGGTTCGACCACGGTCACGTCGTCGGCGTCGGCGCGCTCCCACTCGTCGGGCGAGCCGGTTCGCGCGCCGAGAATCGCGACTTCGTCGACACCGAGTTTGTCGAGGACGCGGCGGGTGACGGTGGCGTGGCTCCACTCGTTGCCGTCGTACTCCGTTCGCAGGTCGAGGTGGGCGTCGAGACAGACAAACACGTCGGGTTCGACGCCGGTGACGCCGGCGGCGGTGACGGTGTGTTCGCCGCCGAGGACGACGGGGACGGCGTCGTCCCAGACGGCGTCGCGGACGCTCCCGGAGAGCCATTCGACGTACTCAGGTGCGTCGTCCCACGCGCGGACGTCGCCCGCGTCGTGGACGCGCAAGTCGGTGAAAAACTGGTCGGTGCGCCGGTCGTAGTCGTCGAACGACTCGGCGAACCGACGGATTCGGTTCGGTCCGAACCGGGTTCCGGGTTGGAAGGACGTCGAGATGTCGAGCGGAGCGCCGAGAAGGACGTAGTCGGCGACCTCGCGGTCTGCGGTTGCTCCGGGGAACATCTCTGTGGCCCCCGTTTAGACGATCTTTCGCTGGCCTTCGTACTCGAGGTACTCGATCTCGTCTTCGGGGTTGAGGTCTTCCTCCTCGGGGATGCGCATCGTGAACGTCTGGTACGTTTCGAGGTCCATGATCTGGGCGTCCTCGCCGGTGACGGAGACGACCTGTCCCTGCTTGCGCTCGATGATGGGCACCCACACCTTCGCGTCGACAGGCTGGGAGAGCGAGCGTTTCTTGCTGTCGAAGACGCCGCGGGCTTCGACGCGCGCCTTCGCGCTACCGTGCTTACCGGGCTTGGCGGTACTGTAGGCGTTGATCTTGCACGGCTTTTCTTCCATCATGACGTAGCTTCCTTCTTGGAGCTCGCGCACCTGCTTCTGCTCTTTCGCCATGTCTCTCCGTTATCGGATGGAAGGTATAAACGGTTTGGAACCGTCTTCGCACGCGACTCCTTACCGTGAAAATCGCGGGCGTCGGCCGGTTCGGTCAGGCGTCTTCGACCGCGTCGACCTCGGCCATCTCCGGGTCGAACCACGTCCCCGTCGCGTCGCGTCTGGCGCGGCTCCCGAGCGCGCCGGACGCGACGTTTGGCAGTGCGAGCGCGAGCATGATGGCGGTCGTCAGCTCGCCGGGCGTCTCGACCAGCGGGATGACGTACTGGAACGGAAACAGAATCGGCGTCCGTTCGAGAAAGGTCAAAAGCACCGAAAGCGGCATCAGCAGACACCCCCAGGCGACCCCGGCCATGAGGCCGTGCCACCCGCCGTCGGCGGGGTCCGTGCCGACGACGTAGCCGGCGAGCGCGCTCCCCGTGACCCCGCCGACGAGGGTGAACTGCCCCGTCATCGCGTAGACGAGCGATTCGGTGCACGCGGCGAGACACACCCCCACGAGCACCGGTCGCCACTCCGTCATGGCAGAGAGCGTGTCCCCGCGAGCCGATAAAATTACGCGCCCGATTCTCAGCTTTGATTACTCTCTGCGGCGCTCTTTGAGGTTCTGCCGGGTGAACTGCGGCGTCGTCCGGATGCCCTTTCGCGAACGGAACGACCGCCAAAGCAGGAGGGCCACGACGCCCGTCGGCGCGCCCGCCGCGCCCACCGCGACGAGGTTCTCCGGGTTCAGCGCGTAGATGATGACCGTCGAGACGAAGCCGAACGACAGGAAGATGCCGTAGATGAGCCGCTTTGCCAGCTTGTCGAGGACGCCGCGGTTGTCCTCCAGCCGGACGTTGAGCGTCAGGTTGTCGCGGTCCGCCCGGTCGAGGACGCGTTCGAGTTTGGGCGGCACCCGGAACAGCGACTGGGCGGTCTTTTGGCCCTGCTGGCCGACGCCCTCGATGATTTTCTGGACGCTCTCCTCGCGGTAGCCCTCCTCGGTCAGGTAGTCGGTCGCCACCGAGATGAAGTCGAACTCGGGGTCGAGCGTGACACAAACCCCCTCGACGACGCCGGCGACCCGGAGCACGAGCGCGAGGTTCCGGGGGAGCCGAAGCGGGAACTCGTAGATGGTCGATTCGACCTGTTCGAGGATTTGGTTGACGCGGTACTGCTCGATGTCGTCGCCGCGGGCGTCGGCGATGGCGAGTTCCATCACGTCGCCCATCACCTGCCGGTCGACGTTCGGGCTGAGCGTCCCCATCTCGATGAGCGTGTCGAGGATGCCGTCGACGTCCTGGTTGGCGACGGCGATGTAGAACTCCACGATTTTCTCCTGGATGAACGGGTCGACCTCGCCGTGCATCCCGAAGTCGTAGAAGATGATGCGCCCGTCGTCGGTCACGGAGAGGTTCCCCGGGTGGGGGTCGGCGTGGAACACGCCGTCGTCGACGATCATCTGGAGGTAGATTCGCTGGAGGTTCGTCGCCAACTCCGTGCGGTCGATTCCGCGGTCGTCCAGCGCCTCGATGTTGTTTATCTTGGTTCCGGGGAGGTACTCCATCGTGAGCACCCGATCGTCGGAGCGTTCGGGAATCGGCTCGGGGATGACGAGCGTGTCGTCGTCCGCGAAGTTCTCCTGAATCTCGAGGAGCGTCTCGGCCTCCTCGGCGTAGTCCATCTCCTCGCGGATGGTCTTGGCGAACTCGTCGGCGAGGTTCTCCAGCGAGAACGCTCGCCCCTCGCCGATAAAGCGCATGAGAAGCGGCATCGACCACCGAATCACCCGGAGGTCGGCCTCGACGAGGTCCTCGATGCCGGGGCGGCGGACCTTGACGGCGACCTTCTCGCCTTCGTACTCGGCGACGTACACCTGTCCGAGGCTCGCGCCGCTTATCGGCTCGGTGTCGAACGCGTCGAACGCCTCCTCGACGGGGCCGAGCTCCGCTTCGAGGACGGCCTTCGAGTCGTCCCACGGCGCGGGTGGCACGTCGTCTTGGAGGGTTCCGAGCACCTCGATGTACTCCGGGGGGAGGATGTCGGGGCGCGTCGACAGGAGCTGTCCGAGCTTGATGAACGTCGGCCCGAGCGTCAGTAGCGACTCGAGGAGGACGTCGGCGCGCTTGACGCGCATCTCGGTCGTGACGCGTCGGCCGCCGCCGAACAGGAGGTACTTCCGCTTGTCACGGGTGTACGCGACGATGAGCGGGAAGAACTGATACAGGACGACGAGGAACCGCCAGTAGGCGCGGAGGTTGACCAGCGTGACCACCCGCCTCGTCAGGCGTCTTCGTCGCCGGTGGTGATGGGGATGGTCCGCTCGGAGGCGGCCTCGCGCTTGGGCAGGCGGATTTCCAGCGTCCCGCGCTCCATCGACGCCTCGGCCTCGTCGGCCACGGCGTCCGGGGGGAGGGGGACCTCGGCGTCGAGGAACAGCGGGCGCTCCTCGCGGACGTAGTCGAACTCGGCGGGGAGCTGTTTGTCGCGTCGCGCTTCGACGACCAGGCGGCCCTTCTCGACCCGAAGCTCCGCCGTCTCGGCGGTCACGCCCGGGAGGTCGAGGACCAAGAGGTAGGACGTCTCGGACTCCAACAGGTCGGCGAACACCGCGTCCGGGAGGTCGGACAGCGCGTCGCGCAGTGCTGACATGAACGGTCATAGGGAGTCGGGGTCGAAAAACCCGGCGGTCTCGCGCGCTCGCGCGAGCGCAAGGGCGATACTAACCACTTACCGACTCGGAAACCGCCAGCCGACGCCTCCGAGGCCGACGCTTTTTGCCCCCCGAACCGAAGGGCCGGTATGAACCACGACGACCGACGCACGGCCGGGTTCAAGCAACGAACGCGGCTGTCGGACGCCCGCGAGGCGCTTCTCGCGGCGGCGACGCCGCACGACCGAACCGTGCGCCGACCGCTCGCCGAGGCCGACGGCCGGGCGCTCGCGGACGACGCGGTCGCGCCCGCCGACGTGCCCGGTTACGACCGCGCCGCCATGGACGGCTACGCCGTTCGCGCGTCGGACACCTTCGGCGCGAGCGGCCGCTCGCCGAACGTCCTCCGAATCGTCGACGGCCCGGTCGAGCCGGGAACCGCCGCCCGCGTCCACACCGGTAGCGACGTACCCGACGGGGCCGACGCCGTCGTGATGGTCGAACACACGGAGCGCCTCGGCGACGAACTCGAAGTGTTCGACGCGCTCGCGGAGGGCGAGAACGTCGGCGAGCGCGGCGAGGACGTGCGTGAGGGAACCCCGCTTTTCGAGGCCGGCCACGAGCTTCGCCCGTCCGATATCGGCCTGCTTCGCTCCGTCGGCGTCGAGGAGGTGACGGTGTTCGAACGCCCCCGCGTCGCGGTCATCCCGACCGGCGAGGAGCTCGTCGAGTCCGACCCCGGCCCCGGCGAGGTCATCGAGACCAACGGCCTGACCGTCTCCCGACTGGTCGAGCGCTGGGGCGGCGAGGCGAGCTACCGCGACATCGTCGTCGACGACGCCGACCTGCTCCGCGAGGCCGTCGAGGCCGACCTCGACCACGACGTGGTCGTCACCACCGGCGGGTCGTCGGTCGGCGAGCGCGACCTCATCCCCGAGGTGGTCGACGACATCGGCGAGGTGCTGGTCCACGGCGTCGCCCTCAAACCCGGCCACCCCGTCGCGGTCGGCGTGGTCGAGGACACGCCGGTCGTGATGCTCCCCGGCTACCCGGTCGCCTGCGTCGTCAACGCCTTCCAGTTCCTCCGCCCGGTGCTGAAGCACGTCGGCTCGCTCCCCGAGCGTCCCCTGCCGACGCAGGAGGCGACGCTCACGAAGAAGCTCCCGAGTTCGCCCGGCACGCGGACGTTCGCCCGCGTCAAACTCGACGCGTCGGGCGACGAGCAGACCGCCGAGCCGACCCGGACGAGCGGGTCGGGTATCCTCTCCAGCGTCGCGCTCGCGGACGGGTGGGTCGTCGTCCCCGAGGAGGTAGAGGGCTACGACGAGGGCGACACGGTCGCCGTCGAAGGCTGGGAGTGGTCCGCATGAGAAAGCAGTTCCGCGACCTCGCCTCCCCCGAGGACGCCCGCGAGGCCATCGCGTCGCTCGACCTGACGCCCGACGCGGAGACCGTGGCGCTCGAAGACGCCCGCGGCCGCGTCCTCGCCGAGCGAATCGACGCCGAACTCGACGTGCCCGGCTTCGACCGCGCGAGCATGGACGGCTACGCGGTCCGCGCCCGCGACACCTTCGGCGCGGACGAGGCCGACCCGGTCGAACTCGACCTCACCGGAGCGGTCCACGCCGGCACCGAACCGGACGTGACGGTCGAAGCCGGGACCGCCGTCGAAATCTCCACCGGCGCGGTGATGCCGCCGGGCGCGGACGCCGTCGTCATCGTGGAGCGAACCGAGGAGCGAGACGGCTCGCTCGTCGTCTACTCGGCGGTCGCGCCCGGCGACAGCGTGATGCCCGCCGGGACCGACATCGCCGCCGGCGCTCGCGCGCTCGGCCCCGGCACGCGCCTGACCCCCCGCGAAATCGGCCTGCTGTCGGCGCTCGGCGTCGACGAGGTGCCGGTCCGCGGGAAGCCGACCGTGGGCATCGTTTCGACCGGCGACGAACTCGTCCGGCCGGGCGACGAACTGCGCTCGGAGGCGGGCGAAATCTACGACGTGAACTCCTACACCATCGCCGCGGGGGTCGAAGAGGCCGGCGGCGTCCCGAAACTCTACCCCCACGCGGGCGACGACTACGAGGAGATGGAGCGCCTGCTCCGGCGGGCGGCCGACGAGTGCGACCTCGTGCTCTCGTCGGGCTCGACCTCGGCGAGCGCGGTCGACGTCATCTACCGCGTGGTCGAAGAGCGCGGCGAGCTCCTGCTTCACGGCGTCTCCGTCAAGCCCGGCAAACCCATGCTCGTCGGCACGCTCGGCGAGGGGAGCGCCTACATCGGCCTGCCTGGGTACCCGGTCTCGGCGCTCACCATCTTCCGGACGTTCGTCGCGCCGGCGGTCCGCGACGCCGCGGGCCTCCCGGAACCCCGGACCGCGACGGTCGAGGGCGCGATGGCCGCCCGCGAGCGGTACGCCGAGGGGCGGACGCGGCTCATGCCCGTCGGCCTCGTCGACGACGGCGACGGGAACACGCTCGTCTACCCCGTCGACAAGGGGTCGGGCGCGACGACGAGCCTCGTCGAGGCCGACGGCGTCGTCGAGGTCCCGGCCGACGTGGAGTACCTCGCCGAGGGCGAGTCGGTGACGGTCCAACTGTTCTCGCCCGACGTTCGCGCGCCGGACCTGCTCGGCGTCGGCGAGGACGACCCCGCGCTCTCGCGCCTGCTCGACCGCGTGTCGTCGCCGCGGTACCTTCCGTTCGGCTCCCGCGAGGGCCTGCGGCGGCTCCGAGACGGCATCTCAGACGTGGCCGTCGTTGCGGGCGACCGAGGCGACGCCACGGACGGCATCGACGCGGTCGAACTCGGCTCGTGGACCCGCGAGTGGGGACTCGTGGTTCCCGCAGGCAACCCCGACGGGCTGTCCGGGCTCGTGGACCTCGTGGACGGCGACCTCAGCTTCGTCAACCGGGATTCGAACTCCGGTCTGCGGACCGACCTCGGCAACGCGGTCGCCGCCCTCGCCGACGAGCGCGGGACGACCCGCCACGAACTCGTCGAGTCCATCGAGGGGTTCGACCGGGGGTCGAAGGCGTTCGAAAGCCCCGCGCGGGCGGTCGCCGCCGGCCGCGCCGACGCCGGACTCGGTCTCCGCGCGACCGCCGACTCGCTCGGGCTCGACTTCGTCTCGCTCGGGACACAGCCAGTCGCCGTCCTCGCGAACCCCGACCGGGCCGAGAAACCCGGCGTCGATTCGTTCCGCGACGCGCTCGCGGCAAGCGACGACGTGTTTGCCGCCCTCGCAGGAGTCGAGAGGGGCCAAGCGCCGCGGTAACGTTTTAGAAAGCCGCCGGGAGCGGTTCAGATATTCGCGTTTCGCTGAAGTATAAACTAAGTGGAACGTTTTTATCCACGTAGCGTGTATATCTGGTATATGAACCGCCCTCTGAAGGTCCTACACGTCGACGACGACCCCGAGATGCTCGCCCTCTCGACCGCCGCGTTCCGCCAACTCGACGCCGTCTCTTTTCTCACCTCTGAGTCGGCGACCGAGGCGCTCGACGTCATCGCCGCCGAGTCGGTCGACTGCGTCGTGAGCGACTCGCTCGTCCTCCCGAACGGGGTGCCGCTCGTCAAGGCAGTCCGACAGAAACACGCCGACATCCCCATCCTCCTGTTCACGGCGAAAGAGTGGCCCGAAGTCGCCGACGTCGCCGCAACCGCCGGCGTCACCGAGTACGTCCAGAAAGCCGGTCCCGGCGACCTCGCGACGGTCCTCCAGCGGGTCCGCGACCTCGTCGACGACGACAGCGTCGACTCCGCGCTCGCTGTCGGGGTTTCCGCGGTCACGCGGGCCCTCGAAGAACACGCCGCCGCGACCGCCGAGGCGTCGTTCGGCGTCGACGACGACTGGGAACTCGTCGGGCAGTGGCTCGGCGACGAAGAGCTCGGCATCGTCATCGTGGAGTCCGTCGAGTCCTACGGCGGACTCTCGGCCATCGAGACGCCGCTGTACGAGTACATCGACACCGACGCGCTGGAAGAACTGCTCCACCCCGTCGTCGAAGACGAAGAGCGCCCCGGCATCGAGGTCCGGTTCCCCTACGAGGACATCCAAGTCGCCGTCACGAGCACCGGCGACATCTTCGCCCGCCCGTCGACCGAGCGGACGCTCTCCTGAGCGTCGTCTCCTCATTTTCGTCTTCGTTTTCTCGCCCGCCGAGTCGAACCTCCGCCGGACCGGACGAGGTCGTCGAAGCTCTCGACGCGGTACTCGCCGAGCACGCATCGCCCGCGGTGTTCCGGGCCGTGTCGTTCGACGTGGATGCCGTCCAAGCCGGCGTTCCACGCGGCCCCGATGTCGCTTTCGCCGTCGCCGGCGAGCACGCCCGCGGTGCCGCCGTCGGTCAGGAGCCGGTCGTCGAGCCCCAGTTCGCCGATGGCGCGTCGGACCGGCGCGGCGTCGGGTTTCCATCCCGTCTCCTCGGTACAGCAGACGACGGTATCGAACCAGTCGCGCACGTCGAGGTGGTCCAACACGGGGTCGGTCAGGAACTGCTGGCAGTGGGTGACGATGCCGACCGGGCGGCCGGCGGCGTGAATCTCCTCGATGAGACGCTCGGCGTCGTCGTGGAGGTACGTCACTTCAGCTCGCTTCGCTGGGTCTTCCTCGCGGTGGAACGCGGGCCAGAACTCGGCGGGGTCGATACCCCACTCGCGGAGCATCGGGTCGCGCGCGCCGCCGAGCCCGTGCCAGATGGTCTCGGCTTCGCGGTCCGTGAACCGCCGGCCCAGTCGGTCGCCGACGCGGTCGAACACGTCGCGCGTGTACGACCAGTCGGCGTCGACGAGGGTTCCGTCGAGGTCGAACAGCCAGAAATCGTAGTCATCGGCGACCATTCGGACAACACAGTACGTCAGGCGTGGATAAATGTCTTCCCCCGCGTCACGAACCGCTCGATTCGACGCGAATCGCGCTCCCGAAGTACTTGTGGAGCACCTCCCGGACCGAGTCGGCGTTGAACGCGTCGAGGTCCGCGGCGACGGCCTCGCGGAAGGCGTCCAGCGACGCCTCGTCGGCCCGGAGTTCGGAGAACGAACACGAGACGACGTTCGCGTCGAGCCACGACGCCGCGAGGTCGCGGGCGTGGCGCTCGTCGTTCACCTCGCCCCGCCAGAGCGCGTCGCGGAACAACAGCCAGCCCTCCTCGCCGGGCGGCGGCGGCGTGACGCGGACCGTCGTCTCGAACTCCCGCGGGTCGGTCTCGACGCCGGCGGCCGCGTCGAGGCGGAAGCGGACCCGGAAGACGTAGGTGAGCGCCGCGGTCCCCTCGTCGCTCACAGCTCGTCGTCGAACAGGTCGGCGAGCCGGAGGTCCTTGTCCGTGATGCCGCCTTCCTCGTGGCTCGTGAGGCGGACTTCGACCTCCTGGTACCGAATCGTTATCTCGGGGTGGTGGAACTCCTCTTCTGCGACCTCGCCCACGCTGGCGGCGAACGCCACGCCGTCGAGGTAGTCGTCGAACTCGTAGACGCGGACGATTTCGTCGCCGTCGCGTTCCCAATCCGACCCGAGTTGTGCGTCGACTTCGTCGTCCGAGAGCAGGTCTGCCATGCCGAACCCGTCGGGTGGCACCCCGATAAGGATTCTGCCGGACTGTCAGGTTCCGCCCGCCCGGAGGACGAACCGCGGCCCCGTCAGGCGCCGTCGCCCCTTGCGGTCGCGGCCACGGACGATGCATCCCGTGACCGACACCTCGTCGCCGCGGGCGACGACTCCCGTCACTTCTCCGCCGCCGAGCGCGACGTGGCCGGCCGGCGGGACGCGGACCCGGACCTCGCCGGTCGAGTCGCGGAGAACGAACGGGCGCGTCGCGCGGCCGACGACCGGCCGACCGCCCTCCCCTCGTCGGTCGTCGCCGGCGCTCGCGTCGCCCCGCCAGACCTCGACCGCCGGCCCGCCGCTCGCGACTTCCGCGACGGTGCCGACGACAGTCGCCCGAGCGACGCCGTCGAGGCCGTGAACCCGTCGTCTCGGGGTCGCCTCGACGAGGCGGCGACGCGCTCGCGCCCGGAGGCGGTGCACGAGATGCCGGCCGACGGCCGAAAACGCGCGGGCGGCGGTGAGTCGGCGGTCGGCGTCGAGACGGGAGCGTCGCGCGAGGCTCGTGGATTTCGGTCGGCGTGCCATCGACGCGGGGTGGTCCCGCGCTCGGATAAGAAGGTTCGCTCGGCGTCCGCTTCGGCCGCCAGTCAGTCGTCGGAGAGCTGTTCGAGGACGCGCCGCGGCACCTCGCCTTCGAGCGCCTCACGGTCGAGGTCCTCCGGCGGCTCGCCCGAGAACTCGATGGACGGCCCGGACGGCTCGGACGGCCCGGCGGAGTCCGACCCGCCGAGGTCGTCGAAGCCGGGGTCGAAAAGCCGCATGGCGGTCTGGATGGTCGTCCAGTCGTCGTCGCCGGCGGCGTCGCGGAGGCTCTTGGTCGGCGCGGCGAGAATCTGGCCGACGAGCGCGTCCGCGAGCGACTCGACCGTCTCGCGCTGTTCGTCGGTGAGGTCGCCCTGCGCTTCGAGCTTCGACAGCGCCGTCGACACCTCGCGGCGCTTGACGTGCTCTGCGGCCTCGTACATCGAGCTGATGGCCTCGTCGGCGCGCTTGCGCTTGTAGGCGGCGAGCAGGCGGTCGAACTCCTCGTCTATCATCGCCTCGACCTCGCGGGCGGCCTCCTCGCGGCGCTCCGCGGTCCGGTCGGTCACCGTCTCCAAATCGTCGATGTCGCGGACGCGGACGCCGTCGATGTCGGCGGCGGCGGGGTCGACGTCCCGCGGCTGGGCGATGTCGATGAGCATCGTCTCGCCGGCGTCGTCCAACTGGTCCGGCGTGACGACGTAGTCGGGACTGCTCGTCGCCGTGATGACGAGGTCGGCGTCGCGGAGGCGACCGCGGAGGTCGCCCAGTCCTGCGGCCTCCGAGACGCCCGGCACCTCGCGGGTGAGGTGGCGGGCGTTGGCGACCGTCCGGTTCGCGACGACGAGGTCGCCCACGTCGACCGACGCGAGCGCCTTGGTCGCGAGCGTGCCCATCTCGCCCGCCCCGACGACGAGGGCGTCCACCCCGCCGACGGGGGCGTCGAGTTCGGCCCGGGCGAGCCTGACGGCGGCGCTCCCGAGCGAGACGGCGCCCTCGTTGATTGCCGTCTCGTCGCGGGCGCGCTCGCCGACGTGGACGGCCTTCATGAGCGCGTCTTCGAGCATCGGGCCGATGGCGTCGCGTTCGCGGGCGGCCTCGATGCCGGCTTTGACCTGTCCGAGAATCTGGTCCTCGCCGAGGACGAGCGATTCGAGCCCCGACGCCACGCGCATGAGGTGGCGGAGGGTCTCTTCGTGGTCCATGTAGCGGACGCTCCCGTCTCGGACGTCGGGAGCGAAATCGTCGAGCGCGCGGCGGCCGTCGGTCGCGTCGTCGGTGACCACGTACGCCTCGGCGCGGTTACACGTCTGCAGGGAAAACGCCTCGGAGACGCCGTCGCGGGCGAGGAGTCGCTCGACGACCGTCCGAACGTCGTCGCTCGACGCGGCCTCAATCTCGCGAACGCTGGCCCGGTCGTGGGCGACGCTCACACCGGAGATGACGCCCGAATCTCTCATGAATCACCTCGCTGTGTGTCTCGTATCACGCGCGCTGCCTCTTGGCGGGGGTTTGCATCGCCGGTACGTAAAGCCTTCCAAACCGACGGGTCTCGCACGACCGCGCGAATCGCATCACGGCGCTCGGCCGGCGACCGGTCGGACGCCTTGAGTTCCGCGCGAAGCTCCGCGGTCAGCGCGGCCATCTCGCCGGCTCCCTCCAGTTCGGCTTCGATGCGCTCCCGGAGGTGCTTCGAGAGGGCGGGACTCGCCCCGCCGGTCGTGATTGCGACCGACACGTCGCCGTCCTCGACGGTGGCCGGAACGACCACGCTCCCGGCGTCGCGCTCGCCGCTCCGGTCGGCCCGGTTGACCAGCGCGTCCGCGTCTCGGGCCGCCGCGACGACCGCGTCGTTCACGGCGTCGTCGTCGGTCGCCGCGACGACGAGCGCCGGGGCGAACCGCTCGACCCAGCCGGGAACCTCGTCGGGCGCGGGGGCCGCTCGGACGAGCTCCGCGTCGCCGAAGTCGCGGTCTCCGAACGCGGGGCTGACGACGACGGTCCGCGCCTCGCGGGCGAACCGGCGGGCCTTCCGCGCGCCGACGGGCCCCCCGCCGAAGACGACGACCGTCTCGTCGGAGAGGTCGTGGACAAGCGGAATCATCTCACTTCGTGTTCGCCTCGGCTCGCTCGTCCAGCCTGATTCCCGTCTTCTTCAGAATGCGCGTCGAGAACAGGGTGTCCCAGTCGTCGTCGCCCACGTCCCAGTAGTCGCTCATGACCTCGCGCACCTGTTCGATTCGGGCCTCGCTCTCCTCCTCGGAGCGGCCGTGGGTCATCGCGAAGAAGTTGTACGGCCAGACGCCCTCGTGTCGCGGCCGGCGGTAGCAGTGGGTGACGAAGTCCAGCGAGGCGATTTCGGGGCCGACCTCCATCACGAGGTCGTCGGGGACGTTCCAGACGGTCATCCCGTTTTCCGAGTAGCCGAGCGCGTAGTGGTTCGGGATGACGCCGACGCGGCGGACCTTCCCCTCCAGATTGAACCGCTTGATGGTCTCGACGACCCACGCCGGGTCCTGCCCGACTGCCTCCGCCACGTCGGCGTAGGGCGTCTCCGTAATCGGTAGGCCGCCCTGAATCTCCATGACGAGGTCGCGCTCGTCGGGCGTCAGTGCGCGTGCGTCCGTCGGCTCCACGTCGGGGCCGAGATGCGAGAGGTCGAGGTCCCCGTCCGAGATGGGACCGTCGAGGAGGAACTTCGCGCCGACGTGGAACTCGCGGCGCTTGGGCATGTTGTACGTCGCTTGGCCCGTCTCGGCTTCGATATCGCCGAGCACCTCCTCGACCCGCGACTCGTCGGCGACCGAGACGACGAACCACATGTTCAGGTGGGGGTGCTCGCGTTCGTAGTTGTGCGCGACCTCGCGGTGGGCGTTCACCTGCTCGGCCACCTCGTCGAACCGCTCGGGCGGCGCGTGCATGGCGACGAGCGTCGCCGTACCGCCGATTTCCTCGGCGTTGACGAGCGCGCCGAACCGCGAGAGGACGCCCTCCTCGTCGAGCGTCCGCACCCGCTCGCAGAGGTCGGCCGCCGACACGTCCACCCCGCGCTCGCGGAGCGCGGCCGCCGCTGGCTCGAAGGGACGTCCGACGACGGGGAACCCGCCTTGGAAGGCGTTGACGATGGCGCGGTCGAGACGAGAGAGGTCCGCGTCCGCCTGTATCATGCGCGTCACTCGGGATGCGAGGCGGATAAACGCCTCGCTTGTTCTCACCGTAGCGAACAGAACCGAACGCCCGGCGAGCCGACCGTGAACGGTCGACGCGGGCGGGGCGAGCGCCCCCGCTCGTGAAGTAAAAAAGGATGTTCGAGCGTCGACGGGCCGCGCCCCGCGTCGATTGACCGCCTCAGGGGACCGGCGTGACGCGGTCGACGTCGTCGAGCGCTTCGAGCCCCTCGACGATGGCGTCTTGGTCGGCGATGGCCTCGTAGTAGAACACGAGGTCGAACGTGCCGTCGCGGACGAGCTGTTGGCACTCCCAGACGAACTCGTCGTCCTCGACGGAGAGGCCCTGGAACTGGTTGGACGAGAAGTCGGTGTCGTCGTTGCCGGCGTAAATCCACGCGTCGCCCTTCCCCGCGTGCTCGGCGATTACCTCGTTGATTTCGACGGTCAGCTCCTGCATCTCCAGGTCCTCGCGGCTGGTGAGGTCGGTGTGGACGATGGCCCCGACGAGTTCGATGTCGCCGGGTTCGAGGAGCGCGAGGGTCCGCTGGTAGAGGTCCTCGTCGATGGTCTCGCTCATGTCCGAGTCTTCTCGGGGAGGTACAAACGGGTGGCGATTCGTCGCCCGCGCACCGTGCGACGGTGTAACCCACAAGACACATTGCCTCGGGAGACGACCGACGGTGTATGTTCGGGTGGGTCCGACGCGGCTTTCGACGCGCCTACGAGCGGGTGCTCGACCGGGAGATAGACGACGGACCGACCCACGTCGCCATCATTCAGGACGGCAACCGCCGGTACGCCCGGAAGAACGGCGACGACGCCCCCGACGGCCACAAGGCCGGCGCGCAGACGACGGAGAACGTGCTGACGTGGTGCGAGGAACTCGGCATCGAGGAGCTGACGCTGTACACCTTCTCGACCGAGAACTTCGACCGGCCGGACCACGAGCGCGAACCCCTCTTCGACCTCATCGAAGACAAGCTCTACGAGTTCGCCGACGCCGACCGCGTCCACGAGAGCGAGGTCGCCGTGCGCGCCATCGGCGAGGTCGACATGCTCCCCGACCGCGTCCGCGACGCCGTCGAGTACGCGGAGTCCCGGACCGCCGACTACGACGGCTTCACCCTCAACATCGCCCTCGCGTACGGCGGCCGGGCGGAACTCCTCGGGGCCGCCCGCGACGTCTGCCGGGCGGTCGACCGCGGCGACCTCTCGCCCGACGAGGTGGACGTGTCGGCGGTCGACCGCCGCCTGTCCAGAAAGCCCGTCCGCGACGTGGACCTCATCATCCGCCCCGGCGGCGACGAGCGCACCTCGAACTTCCTGCCGTGGCACGCCAACGGCAACGAGGCCGCCGTCTACTTCTGTGCGCCCTACTGGCCGGAGTTCTCGAAGGTCGACTTCCTCCGCGGTATCCGCACCTACGAGTCCAGAGAGCAGTCGTGGCAACGCACCCGGACCGAGCGCGCTGTCACGCTCGTCCGGGCCGTCGCCGAAGTCGAGTTCGAAGACGCCCGCGCCGTCGCGGGTCGCCTCCGCGAGCAACTCCCCTCGTCGGGGGCTGACGAGGTGTCCGCCGAGTTGGCGAAGCGGACCGACGAGACGGCTGACTGAGTCGTCGGCGACCGTATCCGAGTCCGCCGGTCACGACGACTTTCGAACCCGTCGCCGGTACGTCCGCCAGCAGAGCCACCCCAGAAACGCGGCACTCTGCCCGAGGACGAGAGCGACGAACTCGACTTCGTACCGCGGCCCTAACAGCAGTACCACCCCGCCGTAGGTGACGGTCGGAACCCACGAGCGCCAGCCCTCGTATCGGGATTCGAGGAACAGCCACGGCGGGACGATAGCGACGCCGACGAGCGCCCATGGCCAGTCTGGCGGGGCGGGGTGATTGAGCCAGAGGATGAGTAACAGCGAGAGCGCGAGGAGGACGTGCCCGTCTTCGAGCCACTCGCTGGCCGGCGGTGGCGACGGGAGGGGGCCTGTTCTGTCGGTCGAGGTGGAGGGCATTAGGGACGTGTTGCTATTCAATCAACATATCTGTGCGGTCGAGGAGGGAGTGTCGGCGACGCCGCCACGCGATTCGCCCTATCGGCCGAACTTCTGTCGCACTCTTCGAGCGCGACAGCGGTTGGCCTACCGGCCAAATCTCCGCTGACGGTCCTGATAGTCCCGCAACGCCCGCAGGTAATCGCGCTTCCTGAAGTCCCGCCAGTTCACGTCGGTGAAGTAGAGTTCGGCGTAGACGGACTGCCAAATCATGAAGTCCGACAGGCGCTCCGCCCCCGTCTTGACCACGAAGTCGGGTTCGTCGGGGAACACGAGGCGCTGTTCGATGTCCGCGGCGTCGATGTCGTCGGGGTCGAGCGCGCCCTCGTCGACCTCCGCGGCCAGCGACCGGACGACCGAGGCGAACTCGCGTTTCCCGCCGAGGCCGATACTGACCTGCACGGGGGCGTCGGCGCGCTCGGTGTCGCCCGGCTCGCGGACCTCGACCCGCTGGGGCACGTCGAGGTCGCGGAGTTCGCGGGCGAGCGTCGGGACGACCGCCTCGTCGAGGACGCTCACGGAGATGGTGACGCGGTCGCTTCCGAACTCGAACGCCCAGCCGACGAACGCTTCGAGCGTGTCGTACGCGCCCTGTTCCAGCAGGTCGCGCTCGGTGATGACGAGCGCGACGTGCTCGGGGGCGTCGGCGTCGTCGAGGCGGAACCGGAGGGCGAGATAGGAGTCGTACAGTCCCACGAGAGTCGTTCTCGGTGCGATTCTCCTAACGCTTCGGGTTCGGCGTCGCCCCCGAGATTCGGCCCGTCCGACGTCGGCCCGCGGACCCGCGGTTGTGCGGTCGTCGGTGATGTCGGGAGGGTTAAGTGCGCGTCGGGGATACCGGATGGTGTGACTTCCACGGTACGGCGAGCGGGCGGATTCGCGGTCGTCGGGACGTTGGCCCTCGCGGCCCCCAGTCTCGGCGCGGCCGCCTTCGCGCCCTTCGCCGCAGTCGCGCTCTTGGCGGCCTTCGTCGTCGACGACGGCCCCCTCTTCGAGCTGTTCGCGCGCCCCGGCGACCGGCAGGACGGCCGGCTCAACGGGCTCGCCGGGTTCGCGCTGGCCGCGACGGGCCTCGCCCTCTTGGCGACGGTCCCGCGCGTCACGATGCCGCTTTCGGTGTTCGCCGCCGCGGTGTTGATACTCGCCTACGGCAACCTCGGCGCGCGACTGGTGGATTCGAGAACGTCCGACGAGTCGCTTCGCGCGGCGGGCTTCGTCGGGGGCGCGGTGCTCGCCGGTACGGCGGGACAGGCGGCCATCGCGTCGCTGACGGGCGACGCCGTGCTCCTCTCTCGGTTCGTCCTGCTCGCGGCCGTCGGCGGCCTCGTCGGCGCGGTGCTTCGGACGGTCCTCTACGAGCGCGACGACCCGCTCGTCATGCTCTCTATCGGCCTCGTCCTCTGGGGGGTCGAGGTGCTCGCGGGGCCGGTGTCGCCGACGCAGACCGCGGTCGCGCTCGCCCTCACGGTCGCGCTCGGCTACGCGGCCTACGCGCTCGGGACGGCCTCCGTCGCCGGCATGATAACTGGCGTGCTCCTCCTCCTCTTCGCGGTCGTCTTCGGCGGCTTCGGCTGGGCGCTCGTGCTCGTCTCCTTCTTCGGCGTCGGCGCGCTCGCCACCAAGTTCCGGTACGACAGCAAGGCCGAACGCGGCGTCGCCGAGGGCAACGACGGCGCTCGCGGCACCGGCAACGTCCTCGGCAACTCTGGCGTCTCGCTCGTCTCCGTCGTCGGCTACGCCGCGGCGCAGACCCTCGGCTATCCGTTCGTCAGCGACCTGCTCGTCCTCGCGTTCGCCGGGTCGGCCGCCGCCGCGATGAGCGACACGCTCTCCAGCGAAATCGGCGGGCTGTTCGACCAGCCGCGGCTCATCACCTCGCTCAAGCCCGTCCCGGCGGGGACCGACGGCGCGGTCACGTGGCAGGGCGAGGTCGCCGGCGCGCTCGGTGCGACCCTCGTTGCCGGCGTGAGCGTGCTGGTGCTTCCCCTGCCGGCGCAGACGGCCGCCGTCGCGGTCCTCGCCGGCGGACTCGTCGGGATGACGGTCGACAGCCTCCTCGGCGCGACGGTCGAGGGAGCCGGCCTCGGCAATCAGGCGGTCAACTTCCTCGCCACGCTCGCCGGCGCGCTGGGCGCGGTCGTCGTCTGGATTCCGCTGTGACGGGGGGCGACGCGGCCGCGACGGGTGTTCGCCCCGCCCGCGCCGCCGACGTGCCGGCCGTCGAATCGCTCCAGCGACTCGTCTCCCACCCCTCGCCCGGGCTGTTGGACGCGTGGCCCGCCGTCGGCACGCTCCTCGTCACCGTCGACGCCGCCGACCGGCCGGTCGGCTACCTCCTCGGCGTCGGCACGCATCTGACCGAACTCGCCGTCTCGCCCGACCACCGGCGCGAGGGGCGCGCCACCGCGCTCGTGGAGGCCTTCCGCGATGCGCACCGTTCTGACGCCGACGCGGCCGACGCGCCGCTCACGTTGCTGGTCCATCCGGAGAACGGCGGCGCGCGCGCCTGCTACGAGGCGCTCGGGTTCCGCCGGGACGCTCGGGTTCCCGACGCCTTCGACGGCGACGACGGGCTTCGGCTCGTTCTCGACTGACCGGGGCAGGTCGCCTCGGTCGGCGTCGTGCTGGGTGCCGTCTCGTTCCGCCTCAGTCGAGGAGCTGGTCCGCGGTTCTGACGCGGACGCTGACGGGCTTTTTGACGTACTCGCCGGCCGACCGCGCCACGACGTGTCCGACGCCGCGCTGGGCCGCGATATCGACGAGCTTCTGGCTCGCCTCGCCGTCGACGACGACGATTGCCGGGGCGGGGTCGGCGTACTCGACGGCGTCGTAGACCGTCTCGACCGCGACCTCGTCGTCGATGCCGAGGTCGGCGTCCAACAGGCGGGCCATGCCGCTCTCGTCGGCGATGACCTCCCGAACGTGGTCGGCGAGCGAGGGCCGCTCGACCGCCGGTTCGACCGCCTCGGCGACGGCTTCGACCTCGGACTCGGAGAACACCTCCGTGTCGGGAGCGGCGTCGGCGTCGATGTCGGCGCGTGCGCTCGCGGCGTCCGCGGGCTTTTCGACCGCGACGGTGCCACCGTTGCCGCCCTCGGCAGGCGCTTCGCTGACCGCATCGGCCGACCCGTTCGCGGGGCCGTCTGCGGATGGAGTCGACGACGCCTCAGTCGTCGGCGACTCCGTGCGAGGGTCCGTCGGGGCCTCCCCCGTCCCGTTGACGGCGGCGACGGCGGCCCGGAAGTCCCCGTCGCCGTCGTCGGGAAGCGACGAGAGCGCGACCTTGTTCCGGAGGGCGCGGACGACCGACGCGCGGTCGAGGTCCTCGACCGACCGGCCGTCGGGCGCGAACGCGACGTAGTCCACGTCGCCGACCTGCGAGAGTTCGCGCAGGATGAGTTCGCCGCCGCGGTCGCCGTCGAGGAACGCCGTGACGGTCCGCTCTTGGGTGAGGCCGGCGACCGCGTCGGGGACGTTCGTCCCCTCGACGGCGACGGCGTTTTTGATGCCGTAGCGGAGGAGGGTGAGCACGTCGGCGCGCCCCTCGACGACGACGATGGCGTCGGAGTCGGCGACGCGGGGACCGGCCGGCAGGCCGTGGTACTCGGTGATGTCCTCGACGCGGACGCTCTCTTTGACCTCTTCGAGAATCTCGGTCGAGGACATCACGGTGTCGTCGAACGACTCCGTGAGGAGCTCCTTGGCGCGCTCGACGATCATCCGGCGCTTGGCCTCGCGCACGTCCTCGATGTTCGTGACTTCGATGACGGCCTGACAGGGGCCGACGCGGGTCAGCGTCTCCAGCGAGGCCGCGAGGATGGCCGTCTCGACTTTGTCGAGACTGCTGGCGATGGTCATCTGGCCGAACGAGTGGCCGTTTTCCGAGTCTATCTGTACGTCTATCCGACCGACTTTAGAGGACTGTTGGAGGTCGCGGAGGTCGAGCTCGTCGCCGAGGAGGCCCTCGGTCTGGCCGAAGACGGCCCCGACGACGTCGCTCCGTTCGACGACCCCGTCGGCGGAGATGGAAGCGTGAATGAGATATTTTGCAGTGTCGTCCATTGGTGAAGTCACCCCGGTGGGGGTGGTGATGTGGTGATTGTGATGGCGTCATGGGTCGTCCCCACGAACGTCATTATATAAGTTGCGCCCGAGGGAAATATCTATCGTGGCCGACGATTCGAACGTCGCCCGGCCGTTCGCCGTCGCCCCCGAACCCGCTGTGTCCTCGGCGAACGGGCGCTCTCCCGCCGGCGTCGCCGCCCGCCCGATTCGTTACGCCCCCTCGTCGGTTCGGTGCGTCGCGACGAAACCCCCGGCGTCCCGACAGAACGCCGCCGGGTCCTCCGGGAAGTCGTGTTCGGCGACGGCCCATTCGACGAACCCCTCGCGGGCGGCCGCGAGACAGCGGTCGATGTCGAGGTCGCCCTCGCCGAGCGGTACGGGTCGCCCGCCGCGTTCCGCGTCGGCGTCGACCACCACGTCTTTCAGGTGGACGACCGGGGTCCGGTCGGCGTAGCGGTCGAGATACGCGACGGGGTCGTAGCCGGCGGTGAGAATCCACGCGAGGTCGAGTTCGAAGCCGATTCCCGACTCCTCGGCGAGTCGGTCGAGCGCGGGTTCGCCCTCGACCGTGACGAGTTCGTGGTCGTGGTTGTGGTACAGCAGTCTGACGCCCCGGTCGTCGCACTTCGCGGTCAGGTCGTCCAGCCGGTGTGCGGTCTCGTCGACCGCGTCGGCGTCGGCGAACGCCGCCGGCGGCAGGTACGGCACCACGAGCGTCTCGACGCCGAGCGCGCCGTAGCGCTCGCAGACGGCGTCGAGGTCGGCTTCGAGGTCCTCGATGGGGACGTGGGCGGCGGGAGCGGCGACCCCGGTCTCGTCGAGCGCCGCGCGGACCGCCGCCGCGTCGTCGACGCCCGCGAACTCAACGCCGTCGAACCCGGCGTCCGCGGCGCGGCGAACGAGCGCCGCGGTCGGCTCGTCGAGGTCTCGAAGCGAGTAGAGCTGGATGCCGAAGTTCATGTGCGTCCGCTCGTCCGCGCCGCCGGAAACTGTTTCGGCGCTCGGTCCGCCGCGGCCGACCGACCGACGAAACCGCCGCTCCGCCGCCCGCGACGTGGGTGGTCCCGGTCGTTCGACAGCCGGTGTTGAAGAAAATAGTTCTTCAATACGGGGCAACGTAGGTCGATAGAGTAAGATTTACGCCTCATTATCGATTATCGTTCCTACGAATGACGCGAGTTCGCATCGACTACCGCTGGGTTGCCGTCTTCGCAATCCTCGTGACGTTCGCCGTCCCGTGGTTCCTCTGGGGCGACAGCGGGGTCTTCGCCGGCCTGCCGCTGTGGCTCTGGTGGCACATCGGCTGGATGGGGCTGACCGCGGTCGTCTTCCACCTGTTCACCCGGACGGCGTGGGACCGCGGCATCGTCGGGGAGGGTCGCTGATGGTCTCGGCGCTCGGTATCCAACTCGGCGTCGTCGGCGCGTACCTCGTGGTCGCGCTCGCGGTCGGCCTGCTCGCCTACCGGCTGACCAGCCGCGACGCGGAGGACTACTACCTCGCCGGCCGCTCCATCGGGACCGTCGTCCTCCTGTTTACGACCTTCGCGACGCTCCTCTCTGCCTTCACGTTCTTCGGCGGCCCCGACCTCGCCTACCGTGCCGGCCCCGAGTGGATTCTCGTGATGGGCGTCATGGACGGCGTGCTGTTCGCCATCCTCTGGTACGTCGTCGGCTACAAGCAGTGGCTCGTCGGCCGCGCCCACGGCTACGTCACCCTCGGCGAGATGCTCGGCGACCGCTTCGGCTCGACCCGCCTGCGCGCCCTCGTCGCCGGCATCAGCCTGTTTTGGCTGTTCCCGTACGTGATGCTCCAGCAGATGGGCGCGGGCGAGGCCATCGTCGGCCTGACCAACGGGATGGTCCCGTACTGGGCCGGCGCGGCCGGTATCACGGTGTTCATGATCGCCTACGTCGTCATCGCGGGGCTCCGCGGCGTCGCGTGGACCGACACCCTGCAGGGGCTGTTCATGCTCGGCGTCGTCTGGCTCGCGGTGGGCTGGGTCGCCACCGCGGCCGGCGGCCCCACGGCGCTCTCGAACGCCCTCGCGACGAACGAACCGGAGTTCCTCGCGCTCGGCGGCGGCCTCTACTCGCCGCAGTTCATCATCTCGTCGGCCGTCACCATCGCCTTCGGCGTGGCGATGTTCCCACAGATAAACCAGCGCTTTTTCGTCGCCAAGTCGAGCGCCGTCCTCAAGCGCTCGTTCGCCCTGTGGCCCGTGCTCGTCGTCCTGCTTTTCGTGCCCGCGTTCATCCTCGGCACGTGGGCCGCCGGCCTCGGTGTCACCGTCCCCGAGGGCGCGAACGTCCTCCCCGTGCTCCTCAACGAGTACACGCCGGTGTGGTTCGCCGCGCTCGTCATCGCCGGCGCGATGGCCGCGATGATGTCGTCGTCGGACTCGATGCTCCTGTCTGGGTCGTCGTACTTCACCCGCGACCTCTACCGGCCGTTCGTCAATCCCGACGCGAGCGAGGCCCGCGAGGCGTGGCTGGCCCGAATCGGCGTCGCCCTGTTCGCCACGCTCACCTTCGTCGCCAGCCTGTTCCGGCCCGGCACGCTCGTCTCGGTCGGCGACACCGCCTTCGGCGGGTTCGCCCAGATGGCCCTGCCGGTCGTCGTCGCGCTCTACTGGGCGAAGACGACCCGAACGGGCATGTTCGCCGGCATCCTCGGCTCGCAGGCGTTCTACCTCGCGCACGTGTTCGTCCCCGCAATCGAAGTCGGGTCGGTGACGCTGTTCGGCGCGACCTACCTCACGTGGGACTACGCCCTCTGGGGGATGGCGCTGTCGGCGCTTCTGACCGTCGGCGTCTCCGCGATGACCGCCGCCGCGCCCGAGGAGAACCAGTCGCGGTTCACCGACGGCCTCCGGGCCGACTGAGCCCGGACCGCCGCCGGTCCGGGTTCGACCGCACCGAACCTTATCCCCCTGCGCGAGTAACGTCTCTCCATGCCCGAAGAAGTGCTGTTCAAATCCGAGAACCGACAGACCCGCGCCGAAATCGCCTCGTACCTCCGCGCCGTCGCCGACAAGCTCGACGCGGGCGAGCCGATTACGCTGAAATCTGGGGACTAGACGGTCACGATGGAGCCGCCCGCGTCGCCGACGTTCGAGGTGAAAGCCGAGCGCGAGGGCCCCGCGGGGAGCCCCGGCGAACTGAGCGTCGAGTTCGAACTCGAATGGGACGAGGGCGCGGAAGACGGTGCCGACGCGGGCGACCTCGAAATCGAGTGAGGCGGCCGGAACCCGCCGCCGGCGACCGGCGAATACAGTTACTCTTTTGACACCGCCGCGAGTCGTCGGTGACTCATGGGAATTCGACCGCTCCGAGCCGACGAGGTAGAGGCGCTGGTAGACGACCTGTGGCTTCCGTTCGCCGCGGAGATGGGCGACATCGACAGCTACGACGCGCTGGCCGAGGACGTCGACGCGCGCGCCGAGGCGCTCGACTACCGGTCCGAGCAGGTGGACGCCGAGGGCGTTCAGACGTTCGTCGCGGTCGCGGACGGGGAGTCGGCGACGGAGTCTGGGGCGGGACCGGACTCCGACGAAGGGTCGCTCCGCGGCTACGTCACCGTCGCCGCGTCCGAGTCGCCGCCCGTGTTCGCCCGCGGGTCGGTCGCCAAGGTGAAAGATCTCTACGTCGCGCCCGCGGCCCGGGGCGAGGGCGTCGGCACGGAACTCCTCGAACGGGCCCACGAGTGGGGCCGCGACCGCGGGTGCGAGCGGGCCGCGCTGAGCGTCCACGCCGACAACGACGCCGCCCGGTCGTGTTACGAGTCGATGGGGTACGAGACGCGGTATCTGAAGCTCGACCGCCAGCTCTGAAGCTGGGGTTGACGGCGACTTCGACCGCCAGACCGAGGGTCGTTCCCCGTCGTTTCGAGGACCGGGTTCGGCCGGCGAACCCGAACTCTCAATGCCGCTGACTCCAACTGACGCGCATGAACGAGTCGGGTCACCAAGTGCTCATGGAGCAGGACGTGCTCCGCCGCCGCCTCGACGACGGCGACCTCCCCGACTGGGCGAGAAAGCACTACGAGACGTTCCGCGAGACGATGCTCGGCGACCGCGACGGCGCGCCGTTCCCGTGTTACTTCGGCGTCGAGTCCGAGCGAAACGGCGACGCCCTCTACACCTTCGTGGATTCGATGACCGACAAGGACGCGCTGTTGGCGCTCCGCGAGAGCCTCCTCGAGTATCTGGAGGTGTACCCGGACTACTCCGAAGCGTGCTCGCTCGTCACGTTCTTCAAGCCGCCGGCGGCGGACCTCACCGAGGCCGACTACCACGAACATCTCTGGCACATCCTCCAGTTCCTCCACGTCAACGACCCCGAACCGTGGCCGGCGGACATCCCGACAGACCCCGACGACCCGACGTGGGAGTTCTCCTTCGGGGGCGAGCCGATGTTCCCGACGACCCGCGCGCCGTTCTACGACGAGCGCGTCAGTCGCTACTGCCCGTGGGGCCTCGAAATCACCTTCCAGCCGCGCGCGCTGTTCGACGGCATCACCGCCGACACCGAGGCCGGCCAGAAGGCCCGCGAGGTCATTCAGGGCCGCATCGAAGAGTACGACGGCGTCTGCCCGCACGCCGACCTCGGCGACTGGGGCGTCGAGGGCGACCGCGAGTGGCCGCAGTACATGTTCTCGTCGGACGAGTCGCAAGCGCCCGACGAGTGCCCGATTCGCATCACCCGCGAGCACCCGAAAGTGCCGATGGCTCCGGCGGACGACTGATGCCGGCCACCGATTCGAGGGCCGACCGATGACCGCCGCCGCCCTCCCGGCCGACGCCGTGCTCGTCTGTATCGACATGCAGGTCGGCTTCGACGACCCCGCGTGGGGCGACCGCAACAACCCCGAGATGGAGGCGCGCGTCGCCGACCTGCTCGCGGCGTGGCGCGCGGCCGACCGCCCGGTCGTCCACGTCCGCCACGACTCCACCGAACCCGACTCGCCGCTTCGGAGCGACCGCGAGGGCTTCGCGTGGAAGCCAGAGGCCGACCCCGCCGCCGACGAACCGGTGTTCACGAAGCGCGTCAACAGCGGTTTCATCGGGACCGACCTCGAAGCGTGGCTCCGCGAGCGCGACTCCTCGACGCTCGTCGTCTGCGGTCTCACGACCGACCACTGCGTCTCGACGACCACTCGGATGGCCGAGAACCTCGGCTTCGAGGTGTTCGTCCCCGCGGACGCGACCGCGACGTTCGAACGCGAGAGCTACGACGGCGAGCACTTCTCGGCCGACGAGATGCACCGCACCGCGCTGGCGCACCTCAACGGCGAGTTCGCCACCGTCGTCGAGTCGGGCGACCTGTCGTCGACGCGGTGAGCGGTCTGCTGGCTCGCCGCCGACCTGTCGGCCCCGGAGCTGTGGATAGTTTTACATCTCCGCGTCGAGAGCGGCGCACATGGACCGCAGATTTATCGCCGTCGTCGGGGTGTTCGACCTCCTCATCGCGGGCGGTCTCGCGGTTCTCGGCGCGCTCGCCCACCCGCTTTCTGTCGCCCGGTTCGCGCTGTTCGTCGCCGCCGGCGTGCTGTTGGTCGTCGCCGGCCTCCGCGAGTCGGTCGCCCTCGGGTCGACGATCCTCCGGTGGCACGTCGTCGCGGGCGCGGGCTACGTCTGTTTCGGGCTGGCCGTGCTCGCGAACGGTCTCTCGTCCGTCCTCGACGCTCGCGGCGACCCCTATTTCGGCGGGCTGTTTGCGCTTCTGCTCGCTCCCGTGATGCTGTTCATGGGCGTCGATTACCTCCGCGGCGGCGTCCACTTCGACCGCTCGACGTTCGAGTGAGCGTCGGCACCGACGGTCGCGGGGCGTCGAGAGCGGCGTAACCCTATTCGGTTTCCTCAGGCGACCATCGTTCCATCTCCCGATTACGCAAATACATTTCCCCGTCGGGACGGAATCACCACCCAAATGGGCGTCTCGTTCCCGTACGGCGACGAACTCGCGGTGGACTTCGAGTGGCACGAGTTCACCGGCGCGGTGGGGGATTCGGTTACGGTCCTTCCCATCGTCGTCGCCGTCGCCCGCCTGACCGACCTCTCGTTGGCGGTCGTGCTCATCTGGTTCGGCGTGTTTCAGGTCGTCTGGGGGCTGTACTACGCGGCCCCGCTGTCGGTCGAGCCGATGAAGGCGCTGGCCGCGCTCGTTCTCGCCGAGACGGTCACGACCGGCGAGGCGCTCCTCGCCGGGTTCGGCCTCGGCGTCGTCCTCCTCGCCATCGGTCGCACCCGCTCGCTCGCCCGCGTGAGTCGCTACATCGGCGCGCCCGTCGTCCGCGGCGTCCAGTTCGGCGTCGCGCTCGTCCTCCTCTCGACGGGCCTCGAACTCGGCGCGGGCGACCTCCCGCTCGCCGGTCTCGCGGTCGCCGTCGCCGCCGTTTCCCTCCTCACCAGACGCTCGAACGTGAGCGCCCTCGCCGTCCTCGCGGTCGGCGGCGCGGTCGCCTTCGCCGACGTGGGCCACCTGTCGCTCACCGTCCCGTCGGTCGGCGACGCCGGATTGTTCTCGCTCGGGAACCTCTCGCTCTCGGCCGCGGAGGCCGCGGTCGCACAGTTGGCGATGACCGTCGGCAACGCCGCGCTCGCCACGTCGGTCCTGCTCGCGGACTACTTCGACCGGGACATCTCCGCCGACGAACTCGCCACCAGCATGGGCGCGATGAACCTCCTCGCGGTCCCCTTCGGCGGCTTCCCCATGTGCCACGGCAGTGGCGGCGTCGCCGGCAAGTACGCCTTCGGCGCGCGGACCGCCGGCGCGAACGTCATTCTCGGCGTCGGCTACGTCCTCGTCGCCCTGTTCGCCGCCGACGTGGTCGCCGCCTACCCGGTCGCCATGCTCGGCGTCATCCTAGCGATCATCGGCCTGCAACTGGCCCGAACGAGTCTGACCAGCCTGACCCGCGCGGACGGCTACCCCCTCGTGGTCGCTATCGCCCTCGTCGGCGTCGCGGTGAATCTGGGCGTCGCGTTTGTCGGCGGCGTGGTGGCGTGGCTGGCGTGGGAGCGGTGGGGTGCTTCGGGTTGGCTGAAGAGATGGTGAAGCAGATGGTGCTTCCGGGAACACTAACCGGGTGAGAACATCGTGTTCGACTGTTGCGTGCTGAGATAGGGTTGCGGCGGTCAGTAATAGCCTATATCCCGGATTTTCTTTGAGAGTACATATCTCGAATAGAAAGTCACGGCCTTGTTTAGACGGTTAGACTCGGTCTGTCTGAGGGTTGTTTCACTAGTATCGTCAAGCTAGTAGCTTCGGAGAAGTACCAATTTACTAGAAGCTGAAGCGGGACGGGTTGGGTGTGCAAACCAAGACAGCCCGCTTCGCAGAGACGATTGTATCGCTCGCCAAAAAAGCCGTCGCTGGCGAGCCAGCTCCGGCATACCGACCCGGAAAAGAGGGGTATGCCGATTGGGTAATTCTCGCCGTTCAAGGGTTCAAAGAGTATCTCAACCACGACTACCGGAAGCTGATGGATGTTCTGCGAGAAATGCCGAGAGTTGCAGAATCACTCGATTTAACGGTTGAGACGCTTCCTCACTTCTCTACGATCTGTGCGCGGAAGCAAGAGATTCCGATGAAGCGGTGGCGAGCGATGCTCGATGCGTCGGTTGAAATGTATGATCTCGGTGATGTTCAAGCGATCGACGCAACCGGAATGGATCGTGTCCAAGCTAGCCAGCACTACGCGAAGCGAACAGACTACACGTTTGAGGCGGTGAAGACAACGCTGCTCATCGATTGTGAAACGAGTGCGATACTAGACATACACTGTTCGATGAAACAACCGCACGATACTCAGATCGGCTGGCAGGTGTTAGTGCGGAATCTTGAGAAGCTGACGGCTGTGGCGGCGGATAAAGGATACGACTGGGAAGCACTTCGGACGAAATTACGTTCTGAAAGTGTCACACCGCTGATTCCGAAACGTGACCCCGGTTTTCGGGGCTGGGCGAGGAATTTGTTGATCTACGATCGGGCGTACAACCAGCGTTCGAACGCCGAATCTGTGTTTTTCGGATTGCGGCAGCGGTACGGTGAGACGCTGTGGGCGAGAACGTGGTTCGGTCAATTCCGTGAACTTGTCATGAAATCGGCGGTGCGAAACATCGAACGCGCAATTGAGGGGTCAGCCCGCTGAAATCACGCGTCTAAACAACGCCGAAAGTCACCATTTCGATAGCAAAATATTTTTTAAGGTTAAACTCGTTCATCAAAACGAGTCTTCGAGAGAAGACAAATTCTTAGGGTCTCCCACAGGAGACTCATTCAATATGCTTCTAGCGTAGTTTATATTGCGGCTATAGCACTAATCCCGATGGTATCTCGTCTAGAAAATGGTTGATAGCTGATTCTGCATCAAACACTGTAATTGAATACTGTGTATTCAAGCGCTCATAATCAGCGTAGATCTCTGAGTTCCCATCCACACAAACAAGTATATCTTCTCCTGAGAAGTGGTGCCGGTCATTATTCTCTTCAAAGAATTTCACCGATCCACCCTTTATCTGAGCATACATACAGGCATGGTGAAACATATCAAGCGATGTAACGCGATCTTTTGGCACATCCCCACGAGCGATGTATACTGTTGGGTCTGGTAGATTGAGATCTGTTCGGATTCCGTCTGTCACGTGGGGAACTAGTCGCTCAAGATCTTTGCCATCATATACTGAATCTGCAACGACGTAACCCGGAGTCTCGTCCTTAATGTACTCTTCAATCTCATCTTTTCTAAGTGGATAGACCTCTTGTTTTAACAATCCTGTAACCAAATCGGCCATTGATAGTACCGGATATGTTTGGTCACCTTGGGGAACGATAAGGAAATTATCTGCCAATTCACCAAGTTCTTGATAGGCACGGCAGACCTGCCCCGAGAAGTAGTCCGTCATTACGTTGTAGTGCGTTCCATCTCCTCCATGATATCGTTCCAAGTACTTCCAAATCGAGACTATGTCATAGTATTGGAATAGAATATCCTTGACAAAATCATGAGAGGTCATTCTGCGAAACTCATCTTCCTCATCGCTGTACAGTTCAATCCATTTTGGTTTCAGATATGTCTCTGTTACATAGATAGTGTCTAGAACGTCAATGGACAAAAGTTCAAATACAATATCCTTCCTTGCTTCCTCAGTCTGCCAAGTGGGGATATGGCGTGAGATATCCTTACTCTTGAGAATTGGATGAGGAAGTTTGATGTCATACTTTTCAATTTTCTCTTTTATTATTTCGAAGTATTTCTCATTGAATTTTTGATGGTCTTCGACCGCAATTGCAACTGATACTACGTTTACTCCGTGTGGGTGTTGCTTATGAAATTCATTTTTCGTGGCGTCTGCTGCAATTATCCCGTCACTTGACACTGTTAGTTCTTCGAACACATCTGGTAAATATCTCACCCCCAATGCCGGTGATGAAACTTCATCAGACCTATACTGAATGACAATCTCCTGTGACGGAGAACGGGTGAACGATACACTACTTGAAGAGATTAATAAACGTCCCCACGGAGTATAGCGTATGCAGACGCACATCGTTCCCGTCGGCTTCGACTACGACCGACTCATCGCGCCGCTCATCCGCGATCAGTTGGACGTGGACCGCGTCATCCTCCTCGAAGGGGCCGTCGGGAGCGAGGCGAACGTCGAGTACTCGCGGAACCTCTCGGGAAAGCTCGAAAAGGACTTCGAGAACCTCCTCGGCGCGGAGACGGAACGCGTCATCGTCGACGACGTGTACGACTACGACGCGGCGTTCGAGCAGGCGTACGACCTCATCAACGCCGAACTCGACGCCGACGACGAACTCCGCGGCGACGACGACGAACCCGGCGAGGTGTGGGTCAACGTGAGCGCGATGCCCCGGCCGGTCTCCTTCGCGTTCGCCACCGCCGCCCACTCCATCATGGTCGAGCGACAGGCCGACCGCGAGCGCATCCACACTTACTACACGGCCCCCGAGAAGTACCTCGAAACCGAACTCGCCGAGGAACTGCGAACCGAGCGGGCGCTCCTTTCGGACCTCCTCGAATCCGGCGAAATCGACGCCGACCGCATCCGCGAGCGCCTCGACGCCACCTCCGACCTGCTGTCGGAGTTCGACGAGCGCGGGACGACCATCGGCGCGAAGCAGATTGACGGCCGCCATATCGTCGAACTCCCGGTGGCGTCGTTCTCCAACGTCAAGCCGTTCGAGGAGGTCATCCTGTTCAAACTCGGCGAACACGGCGAGTTCGGGTCGGTCTCCGAACTCGCGGAGGCGCTCGCCCGCGAGATGAACGAGGAGTACACCGACTCCTTCCGGTCGAAGGTCATCTACAACGTCGACCGCCTCGGCCCCGGCGGCAAGGGCTACATCGAACAGGAGGAACGCGGGAAGTCCTATCGGACGCGCCTGTCCCGCATCGGCGAACTGTGGGTCCGCGCCCACGCCGACAGCGACGAGTTCCGGACGAGCGAGGAGTGAGGTCGGCGGCGACGATAGTAGGCATCTGACGGCTATCTGATGGCGGTTTTGTGAGGTTCGAACCGGCGATACTCCAAGCTGGCTCGGGGCGTGACGGTTATATCAGAATATTCTGGTAACTATCGAAGAACGGTTATGAGCTCCGGAGTGCTATACACTAGCACCCATGCCGCTATACATGGACGTACACCGGAACGTAGAGGGGAGTGCGAAAGACGTCGCCGAGGCCCACCGTGCAGACCTGGAGACGCAGGGCAAGTACGGAGTGAACTACAAGCACTACTGGGTCGACGAGACGGACGGCGCGGTGTTCTGTCTCTTCGAGGCACCGAACAAGGAGGCCGGGGCGAAAGTCCACGAAGAGGCCCACGGCCTCGTCGCCGACGAGATATTCGAAGTCCAGCAAGGCGAGTGAGCGCGGCCAGCGCACCCCTCGGCGCGTCCGTTTGGCGCGACTGTTTTTCGGTTCTCAGAACTCCAGCCCGGACGGGTCAGCCGACGGCACGAGCGGACTCGTCGGCAGTTCCGCCGGCGGGTCGGGGAGGTTGTACTCTCGGGGGGCCACGTCGTTCGGACCGTCGGGGTAGAACACCGACGCGAGCAGTTGGACGTGGTCGCGGCCCGCGTCGAGTTCGAACTGGCCGCCGCCGTACAGCGACATCCCGCGTTCGTCGGCGTACTCGATGGTGTCGAACAGCGACTCGACCGTGCCGAATCGCGAGGGTTTGACGTTCAGCCACGACGGCTCGAACGGGAGGGATTTCACGGATTCGACGCCGGTAATCGGGGCGTCCCACGAGACGCGGCCCTCGTGACCGTCGAAAAGCGGGCGCGTCTCGTCGGTGAACGACGGGTCCTCGACGACGGCGTCGGGGAAGCCCGACAGGACGCGCTCGTAGAGTTCCGGGTCCGGGGCTTGGTCCACCTCGGTTCCCTCGTACTGCCCTTTGAGGTCGAGGATGCGGACGCAGTCGCGGGCGGCGAGCGACGACACAAGCTCGTCGTGCCAATCAGTTGTCGGGTCGAGTTTGAACTCGCAGTCGGGGTCGCGGTCGAGGAGCGCCTCGACGCGGTCGGCCGACGGCGGGTCGCCGAGTCGGGTGCTCGCCACGAACCGAACCGGGTCGCGCTCGCGGCCGACGGCGGACGCGAGGTCGGTTCCGGCCTGCCGGAGCGCGAGGTCGAGGCCGGCGGATTCGAGCGCCCAACGCCGGTAGTGTTCGGCCGTCTCGCGTTCGGGCGGTTTCGTCGGGAACAGGTCGACGCCGTCGAGCGCCGCGGAGAAGTCGGCGAAGGAGTCGTAGCTTTCGGCGAGGTCGAAGGCGTCCGCGGGCGCGTCCGCGAGGGCGTCGTGGTCCTCGGCGTCGTACGTCACGTCCTCGCCGCGGCCGACCGCGCCGTCGCCGGCGAGCGAGAACACCGTGGTCTTGCGGAGGAAGCCGCTCGACGTGTCGCTCTCGAAGCGGTCGCGGGAGACGGACTCGACGGTCACCGGGAGGTCGGCCACGCGGTCGAAGAGGCGCATGGCCCGTCGGTTAGGGTCGGCGGGACAAAAGGCTACGTTCGACTCAGTCGCCGATGCGTCGTTTTCCGGTCAGTCGATGACGCCTCGTTCGAGCTTTGCGACCCGCGTCGCGAGCGCGAGGAACGTCGCCGCGACCGTCAGGAGGACCGCGCCCGCCGCGGCGTACTCGTGGGCGGGCGAGACGTGCTGGACGACGCCGTCGACGATTGGCTCGGCCGGGATGAGCGTGTGGTGCGGCGTGCCGGCGATGGGGACGAAGTAGTCCACGAGGTCGTTGAGGCCGTACCAGCCGACCGCGACGAGGACGGCGAGCGACGGGAACTCGGCGTACCGCTGGATGAGAAACGCCTCGACGACCATGGCGAGGTGGCTCCAAAAGAGGAAGTTGTACATCGCCCAGTGGAGGTACGAGAAGTCGGCTTTGAACGCGAGGAGGACGTACGGCGTCCACAGCCCGAGTTTGAGACAGCCGAAGAACGCGAGGGCGTTGACGTACTCGTTGGACCGTCCGAGTTTCCAGAGCGCGAGCGACAGCGCGATGAACAGCGTGGCGACCGGGCTGTCGGGGACGAGCGGCCACATCACGACCGGTTCGATGCTGAACTGGTAGCCGTAGTACCAGAAGCCGAAGGCGGTCCCGACGAGGTTGATGACGACCACGAGCCAGGCGATGTTGAGACCGAAGTTCTCCAGCCACTCCGGCAGGGGTGCGAGCCACCGCGGCAGGTCGGTCCCCGCCGGGAGGCCGTCGTCGTCGAGCAGTCGGCGCAGTCGGGTCGCCGCGTCCATACCCACGCCGAAGCGGGGGTGGACAAAAGTGATGCCGGTCTCGGTGACTGCGGCCGGTGTCGGCGGGCGGGGATTACGCTGGCGGCACTGTTGAAATCCTCAGCCGCTGATAGCTTGCTGAGGGCGTGCTGAATACAGCGCGCGAGTCGGTCAACGTTTTATTTTCACGTGTGTACAAAATATCATATGAAAAGCCCGGAATCAAACGACAGTAATGGTTCGTGGGTTGATTCACACCCCACTACGTTTTTTATATACTTAGTCGCATCCGGCGTTGTAGCAGGGCTAATCTACTCATTCGTATTGAATCAGCCTCTCTCTAGAGGACTTTTGTACGGCATCACTGCTGGGATTACGTTCGCTACTCTCAACTCTGTGTTTGGAGATTAACTCTTGAGGAGATACGAGACTCGTCCTCTGAGTGTTGCACGCGACATTTGTCAAAAAACCGAGCAGTTCAACAGAATCACCACAACTCGACCCGAGCGCGAAACACGACCTGTGCGGAATGCGAACGGTTGACGGATGGAAGCGACCGCTTAAGTAAACCCAGTCGCAAGCGACGGATATGCCAGAGGAGACCGACCTGGAGGAGCTTCGGCGCGGGACCGAACTCGTCAAGCGCGGGTTCGCCCAGATGCAGAAGGGCGGCGTCATCATGGACGTCGTAAACGCAGAGCAAGCGAAAATCGCGGAGGAGGCCGGCGCGGTCGCCGTCATGGCGCTCGAAGCCGTCCCGGCGGACATCCGCAAGCGCGGCGGGGTCTCCCGGATGGCCGACCCCGAGACGGTCAAAGAGATCATCGACGCCGTCTCCATCCCGGTGATGGGGAAGGCCCGCATCGGCCACTTCACCGAGGCGCAGATTCTCGAATCCATCGGCGTGGACATGATAGACGAGAGCGAGGTGCTCACCCCGGCGGACAACGACTACCACATCGACAAGCGCGAGTTCACCTCGCCGTTCGTCTGCGGCGCGCGCAACCTCCCCGAGGCGCTCCGCCGCATCAACGAGGGCGCGGCGATGATTCGCACCAAGGGCGAGGCGGGCACGGGCGACGTGAACCAGGCCGTCACCCACCAGCGCACCATCAAACACCAGATTCGGTCGCTGACCGGCCTCAACTTCGACGAGCGCGAGAAGTGGGCCCGCGAGTACGAAGCGCCCGCCGAACTCGTCCACGAGACGGCCGAGATGGGTCGCCTGCCGGTGGTCAACTTCGCGGCCGGCGGCATCGCCACGCCCGCGGACGCCGCGCTCATGATGTACCACGAGTGCGACGGCATCTTCGTGGGCTCCGGCATCTTCGGCGCGGAGGACCCCGAACAGATGGGTGAGGCCATCGTCGAGGCCGTCAACAACTGGGACGACCCCGACACGCTCGCCGACATCGCCGCCGGCATCGGCAAGGGCATGAAAGGCGAGGCGAACGTCGGCATGGCCGACGAGGACAAACTGCAGGGTCGCGGCGTCTAACGCGGCGACGCCCGGCAGACGACGGCTGACTCACCGTCTCGGTTTTCGATTCCGATTCCGATTCCGCTTTTCTCTGTCTCGGCGCGACGCCCGTCTCAGGCGAGGAGTCCCGACTTCCCCTCTTTTTTCCCCTTCGCGTCGTCGGACGACTCCTCGCCGAGGAGGACGGTGACCGGGCCGTCGAAGTTGAGCATGACCGACTGCGTCATGTCCCGAGAGATGAGCTTCCCGGCGGGCGACCGGCGGCGACCGGCGATAAAGAGGTGGTCACAGCCCTCCCAGCGGGCCGTCTCTAAGATGGTGTCCGCCTCGGGGCCGATGTCGGCGACGATACGGTAGTCGAGATCCAGCCCGTCGAACGCCTCGCGGGCGACGCGCTTGGCGCGGCGGGTGGCCGACTCGATAGCTTGGTCGATGCCGTACACCACGTCCGGGGAGCCGACGCTGGCGAGCGCCGAGCGGGTCCGCTCGAACTCCTCGTCCGGGAGGACGGTGAGGACGACGAGCTCCGCGCCGCTCCCGGCGGCGAGTTCGCCGGCCTCGCGGAGGATTCGGTGCGACCGTTCTTCGGGGGAGACGACGACGAGTGCTCGTTCCATGGTTCGAATATATCGTGATAGTGAGAAAAGTCTTCTCGGAATCGTGTTACCAGCGACCGCGATAACGCGTTACAGTGGCTCAGACGCGAGAAAAGACGAAGGTGGCGTGTGAGTGTGGTTCGCTCTGTACCACTCAGGACTCGAATACTTCGGCCCCGCGACCGACCCGCGTCTTGTAGGCGCGGGCGTCCACGTCCGCCTCGTCGAACGCTTCGAGCATCGCGCCGGCGACGCGGGTGCGGTCGGCGGCTTGGCAGACGCCGAGGACCGACGGGCCCGCTCCGGAGACGGTGACGCCGGTCGCGCCCGCGTCGAGGGCGGCCTTGCGGACCTCGTGGTAGCCGTTGATGAGTTCTGCTCGCGCGGGCGTGACGACGCGGTCGTCCATCCCCGCGCCGACGAGGTCGGCGTCGCGGCGGCACATCCCGACCGCGAGCGTCGCCGCCCGGCCGACCGTGTGGACCATGTCCTCGATGCTGGCGTCGCTCGGGACGACGCGGCGGGCGTCGCGGGTCGAGACGGCGATTTCGGGGAGGCAGGCGACGAGCGGGATGTCGGCGTCGACGGTCGTCACGCCCTCGTCGGTCGCGACGGTGAAGCCGCCGAGGAGCGCGGGCGCGACGTTGTCGGCGTGGGCCTCGCCGGAGACGACCGCCTCGCCCTCGGCGGCGACGGGGACGAGTTCCTCGCGGGAGAGGCCGCGGTCGTACAGTTCGTTCAGCGCGACGGCGGCGGCGGCGGAACTCGCCGCCGACGACCCGAGTCCGGACGACGGGCGGACGCCCTTGTCGATGCGGATGTGCGCGGGGGCGTCGAGCGCCTCCGCGACCGCGCCGACGACGTTCCGGTCGGGGTCGGTCGGGATGTACTGGCTTCCGACGCCGGTCACTTCGATTGTCGTCCGGTCCGCCCGTTCGACGTGCACGATGTCGGCGGGGCGGTCGAGAGCCACGCCGAAGACATCGAACCCACTTCCGAGGTTGGCGCTCGTGGCGGGTGCGCGGACCGTAACCATGCCCCGCTGTTGCCTTATCGCAGATAAAAATGTGGCGAACGTCGCAACCGACCCCCGTCTCGGTCGCTCGGCGACCGCGACGATGCGCCCCGCGGTCGCCGGCTCCGACGGCGGCGGAACCGGCCAATCAGAAAGGACTTTCCACCCGACGCCGAACCTCGGGGCATGATAGGCATCGTCGGCGGCGGCATCGCGGGCCTCGCCGCGGCGTACCGACTCCAGAACCGGGGTCACGACGTTCGAGTCTTCGAGGCGGCCGACTCTCTCGGCGGTCTCGCGGCGACCTACGAGACGAACGGCGACGACATCGAGAAGTTCTACCACCACCTCTCGAAGTCCGAAGAGACCATCGTCGAACTCGCCGGGGAACTCGGCCTCGGAGACGACTTGGAGTGGCGCATCGGCAAGAACGCCTACTACGTAGACGGCGTCGTCCACCCGCTGGACACCGCGTGGCAAATCGCCGCGTACCCCCACATGAGCCTCTACGACAAGTTCCGCCTCGGGATGCTCACCCTCGGCGTCGACGTGCGCGGGGGCGTCCCCGACTTCGACGCCTACGAGGAGCTCGCCGAGTACGAACACACGCCCATCGAGGAGTTCGTCGTCGAGCACACCACCCGCGGCGTCTACGACAACTTCGTCGACCCGCTCCTCGACGGGAAGTTCGGCGAGCGCAAACACGACGTGTCGGCGTCGTGGTTCCTCGGACGGGTGCGCTTCCGCGGCGAGCGCGACCTGCTCCGCGGCGAGAAACTCGGCTACTTCGACGGCGGCTTCGCCCCCTTCATCGACGCGCTCGTCTCCGCGGTCGGCCGCGAGCACATCGAGACCGGCGCGCGCGTGACCGAACTCGACACCGCCGGCGAGGCGGTCTCGTCGCTGACCGTCGAGACCGACGACGGGACCGAGACCCACGAGGTCGAGTCGGTCGTCGTGGCGACGATGCCGAACGTGCTCGAAGACCTCACGGGCTTCCCCTGCGACATCGACTTCCAGGGCGCGGTCTGCGGGCTGGCGACCATGTCGGAGTCGCTGATGGACACCTACTGGCTCAACATCGCCCACGACGCGCCGTTCGGGTCGCTCATCGAGCACACGAACTTCGTGCCGAAAGAGCGCTACGGCGGCGACCACCTGCTGTACGTCGCGAGCTACGTGCAGGGGCCGCACGAAGAGCTCTGGCAGATGAGCGACGAGGAAGTCGAAGACACGTGGTTCGACGAAATCGAGGACATGTTCCCCGACTTCGACCGCTCGGCGGTCGAGGAGTTCGAAATCGCCCGCAACCCGCGGGCTGGCCCGGTGTACGAACGCGGCTACCTCGACCTCGTGGTGCCGTACGACCTCGGCGACGACGTGGCCGAGGGGGTCTACTACGCGGGGATGGCGTCGGAAGCGCAGTATCCCGAGCGGTCGCTCAACGGCGGCATCGTCGCCGGCTACGAGGTCGCAGACCGAATCGACCGGAGCCTGTAGCGACCCGGCTCCGAGTTTCGAGGCTCTTCTCACCCGCTCGCGGCGCTCGCGCCGTGCCGCGTGCTCTCGTGCCGGCAGATGGCACACTTACCGGCAAACCGTTTCTCGTCCGCAACTGCTTTTTAAGTAGCTGACTGACTAGTCAGTTAGTGAGTGCAGACGAAACGCCGGACCAGTCGGTCCCCGACGAGGTCCACGAAGAACTGATGGCCGCGACCTACCGGGCGCTGTGCGCCCACGGCTACGCGGACCTGACGATGCAACGAATCGCGGACGAGGCCGGAAAGAGCAAGTCCCTCCTCCACTACCACTACGGGACGAAACAGGAACTGCTCGTCGCCTTTCTCGGCTACCTGTTCGACCGCTTCGAAGCGCGGGTCGCCGCGACCGAGGGCGACGCCCCCGAGACGCGCCTCCGGGTGCTCCTCGACAAGATGATCCCCGGCGCGGACGACGACCGCGACTACGACCGCTTCGGTCTGGCGCTCAACGAACTGCGGACGCAGGCCCCCTACGTCGAGGCCTACCGCGAGCAGATCGCCCGCAACGAGGCGGTCATCCGCCGCCGGCTCGCCGACATCATCCGCGAGGGCGTCGAGAAGGGGGACTTCCGCGAGGTCGACGCCGACCGGACCGCGTCGCTCCTCTTCGCCGCGCTCGACGGCGCGCGCCTCCAGCGCGTCGCGGTGACCGACCCCTCGGGCACCGAGACGGCGAGTCAGTCCGCCTTCGACGCGCCGACCGAGGTCCGCGCCGCGCTCGACGAGTTCGTCGTCGAGAAGCTCGTGCGCGAGGGGGGCGACGAATGAGCGCGAAGGCCCGGGACGTCAACCTCGTCGACGGCGACCTCGTCAAGCCGATGTTGGTGCTGTCGCTCCCGCTCGTCTTCTCGCAGATCATGCAGGTGGCGTACAACCTCGCCGACACCTTCTGGGTCGGCCGCGTCGGCTCCGAGGCCGTCTCGGCGCTGTCGTTTTCGTGGCCGCTCGTCTTCCTCATGATCTCGTTCGGCGGCGGCTTCACCGTCGCGGGGACCGTCCTCGTCGCCCAGAACAAGGGCGCGGGCAACCACGACGAGGTCGACCACGCCGCCGGCCAGACCCTCGGGTTCGTCATCCTGCTCTCGGCCGGGTTCGCGGTCATCGGCTACCTCCTGACGCCGATACTGCTCCCGCTCATCGGGACGACGCCCGGCACGGAAGTCCACCAGTTGGCGGTCGAGTACACCCGCACCATCTTCCTCGGCGTCGCGTTCATGTTCGGCTTCTTCATCTTCCAGGCGCTCCTCCGCGGGTGGGGCGACACGAGGACGCCGATGTACCTGATGGCGCTCGGCGTCGTCATCAACGTCTTCCTCGACCCGTTTCTCATCCTCGGGTTCAACTCGAACCCGATATTCGGCCTCGTCGGCCTCGAAGGCCTCGGGCAGTCGCTTTTCGCCGCGACCGGCTTCACCGGCTTCGGCGTGCAGGGCGCGGCCATCGCCACGGTGTTCTCCCGCGGCGTCGGCGCGCTCGTCGGCTTCTGGCTCCTGCTTTCGGGTCGGGTCGGCATCAGCCTCTCGCCGCGCGACCTGATTCCGGAGCGCGAGACGGTCGAGCGCATCGTCCGCATCGGCGCGCCGTCGAGCATCGAGCAGTCGACCCGCGCGCTCGGCGTGACCGCCCTCACGGCGCTCGTCGCCTACGCCGCCGTCAACGCCGGCGGGGCCAGCACCGAAACCGCGGTCGCCGCGTTCGGTATCGGCAACCGCCTCAACTCGCTCGTCTTCCTGCCGGCCATCGGCCTCGCGCAGGGGACCTCGACGGTCGTCGGCCAGAACCTCGGCGCGGACCAGCCGGACCGCGCCGAACGCGCCGTGTTCTTGGGTATCGGCATCATCGTCTCCGCGCTGGTGTTCGTCTCCGCCGCCGCGTACCTGTTCGCCGAACCCATCGTCTCGGTGTTCATCCCCGGCGAGGCGGAGGTCATCGCCATCGGCGTCGACTACCTCCGCATCATCGGCCCGACGTTCCTGTTCCTCGGGGCGTTCAACGTCGTCAACGGCGGGTTCCGCGGGAGCGGCTCGACCCGGACGGCGATGGTGTTCTCGCTCATCTCGCTGTGGGTGCTTCGCATCCCCGCGGCGTTCGTCCTCGTGGAGTTCTTCTCCATGGGGCCGACCGGCATCTGGTACGGCATCGCCTTCTCGAACGTCGGGGTGGCGCTTCTCGCGTTCGCGTGGTTCACCCGCGGCACGTGGAAAAACAGCGTCGTCGACGTCGTCCCCGCCGTGCCGACCGACGATTAAGCAAGAAACGACTTCGCGCGGCCTCTTTTAGGCGGTCTTCTCGTCGGTGCGGTCGACGTCCTGCATCCCCGGCGCGGCCGACACGTCTACGTCCTCGGGCTCGTCGGTCCCGCCGACGCCGACCTCGCCGGAGTCGTCTTCGACGTACACGTCGTCGGCGAAGCCGCCCTCCGCGTGGGGGTGGTCCGGGTCGTCGAGCTTGTCGAGCGTCGCGGGCGCGTCCGGGATGTCGATGGTGCGGAACTCGCCGAGCGGCTCCGCGATGTCGATGCCGTGGCGCTCGAAGAACTCCTCGTAGCGCTCGTAGTGGGCCTCGATTTCGTCGACCGGAATCTCCATCATCTCGGTCCAGCCGTGGTTGTAGAAGTCGAAGTTGGCCTGGACGTGGGTTATCTCGCGGGCCTCGGCCTCGGGGTAGCCCGCGTCGAGCGCCGCGAGGTAGGTGTCGAACGTGCACTCGAAGAACGCCGCCATGTGGTCCTCGCGCTCGTCTCTGCGGTCCGGGTCCGCGCGCTCGCCGAAGATGCGAACGTGGAGGTCCACCATCTTCTCGGTGGCGATGTCGCCGATGACCGGCATGGTGAGCGCCTTCTTCGTCGCGAAGTGGCGGATGTTCTGGCGAATCTTCATTTCGTCGTCCGCTTCGGGTCGGATACACGTAAAGACCACGTCTCCGGGGGCGTCGGTGTCGCGCGTCCCGCGGGCGACGCCTGTCCGGCGCGACGCGGGCGCGAGTCGGGCCTCCCGAACGAGATTTGACGACGTGATTTAATGCGGTTCGCCCGCATGTGGGTGCTATGAGCGACTCCGCATCCGTCCGCGAGGACTCGGTCCTCGAATGCGACGACTGCATCTCTCCGGCCGAAGCGTTCGGCATCGTCGCCGACGAGACCCGACTCACCATCCTCGAAGCGCTCTGGGAGTCACCCGACCGCCCCGTCCCCTTCTCCGAACTCCGCCGACGGGTCGGCGTCGACGACAGCGCCCGCTTCAACTACCATCTCGGAAAGCTCCGCGGCCAGTTCGTCCGCAAGACCGACGAGGGCTACGACTTCCGGCACGCCGGCGAGAAGGTCGTCCGCGCCGTGCTCGCGGGGACGTTCAACGAGGACCCCGTCCTCCCCGCCTTTCCGGCTCCCGGCTCCTGCGTCGCCTGCGGTGGCTCGCTCGAAGCCGACTACGGCGACGAGAAACTCACCATCTCCTGTGCCGACTGCGCGCGCACCCACGCCCACGAGGAGTTCCCGCCCGGCGGTCTCGAAGGCCGCTCGTCGGAGGCGCTCCTGTCGGCGTTCGACCAGCGCGTGCGACACCTCCACTGCCTCGCCGCCGACGGCGTCTGCCCCGAGTGCGGCGGGACGACGAGCACCTCGCTGTCCCGCGACGCCGACCCGTTCGACGTCGACGTGGTCGTGACCCACCGCTGTGCCCAGTGCGCTTACGAGGCCGTCTCGCCCGTGGGACTGGTGCTTCTCGACGAGTCGACGGTCCTCGGCTTTCTCTCCTCGCGGGGCGAAGACGTGTGCGGGACGCCGTTCTGGCGGTTCCCGTGGGTCGTCGGCGACGACGCGCTCACCGTCGTCTCGGAGGAGCCGTGGCGCATCCGCGTCCGCATCGAACAGGACGACGAGGCGCTCGTCGTCGAACTCGACGGCGACCTGTCGGTCGTCGACTCCGCGGTCGAACCCGTCGAGAAGATTGCATAAGCGCGCTACAGTAAGCCCGCTTACAGAAATGTAATTCAGATTACTATTTTGGTGTCGGCGGTCGTCCCTCCAAACGAGGAGAACGACCATGTTCGACGATATTCACTTCGGCCGCGACGACGTACGAGAGACGGTCCCGAGTCGGTTCAGAACGCTCTCAGAGACGGCGCTCGTCGCGCTCGCGGCCGTTATCGGCGTCCTCGCGGCGACCGCCGTCGCGACGCTCGTCGCCCCGCTCGCCCCCGGCCTCGGTCTCGTAGCGCTGTTCCTCGGGTGGCCGCTCGGCTTCGCGGCCGGCATCGCCGTCGTCCGCGAGGCTGTCGGTATCGTCGCTACCAGCGGTGTTCCCGGCCGCGTCCGTGACCTCGCCCGCGATGCGCCCGCTCGCGGCGACGGCGACGCGGCGTCGGCACCGTCGGAGTGCCCTGTCGCCGCCGACGGCGGCTTCGACGAGCGGGTCGGTGAGACGCAGTAACACCCACGATTCGGCTCCTGTCTCCCCATCTCGCCCCGATTTCCGACTGCGAAACAATCATGAGGGAGATAGCAATCCACATTAACCCCGAATACAAACGTCGGGTCATGAGCCAATCGTACGTGATCGTCGGCGACGGTATCGCCGGGGCCTCAGCGGCTGAGACACTCCGCGAAGAGGAACCCGACGCCGACATCACCATCATCACGGACGAGGGCGAACCGCTGTACAACCGCATTCTCATCAAGGAATTCGCCAAGGGCAAACTGCCCGAGGCACCCATCTCCATCCACGACGAGTCGTGGTACGACGACCGCGACGTGGACCTCGAACTCGACACGCTCGTCACGAACATCGACCCCGAGGGCCACACCGTCACCGCCCACGACGGCACCGAGTACGACTACGACAAACTCCTCCTCGCCATCGGCGGCACGCCGACCCAACTCCCCGTCGAGAACTCCGACGCCGAGGGCATCCACCACTTCTGGACGTTCCAGGACGCCCGCGACATCAAAGAGCACATCGAGGGCGCGGACAGCTCCGTCGTCATCGGCGCGGGTCTGCTCGGCATCGACCTCGCGGCCATCACGGCCGCACAGGAGGTCGAGGGCAAGTACCTCATGCGCGGCAAGGCGTGGTGGCGCTACGCGCTCTCCGAGGAGGGCGCGGAAATCATCCACGAGGCGCTCCGCGAGCGCAACGTCGAACCCGTCTTCGACTCCGGCGTCGACCACTTCGAGGTCGACGAGAACGACCGCGTCACGACCGCCGTCGACCCCAACGGCGACCGCTACGACGCCGACTTCGTCGGCATCGCCATCGGCCTCAACTTCAACACGGAGATTCTCGGTGGCACCGACATCGAGTACGACAACGGCATCTACACGGACGAGTTCATGCGGACGAACCACGACGACATCTTCGCGGCCGGTGACATCACCGAGTTCCACGACCTCATCCTCGGCGACCGCGCCCAGAACGGCGCGTGGGGCTCCGCCAAAGAGCAGGGCACCATCGCGGCCAAGAACATGGTCGACTACGGCTCCGAGGAGTTCCGCTGGGTCTCGTCGTACTCCATCACCCACTTCGACTTCCCGTTCCTCTCGTTCGGCCACCCGACGCTCGGCGACGACCACGTCGAGGCCAAGTACTCCGACACCGAGTGGCGGCGCCTCGCCATCAAGGACGGCAAAATCGTCGGCGGCGTCCTCATCGGCGACCTCTCGCCGCAGACGAAGTACAAGAAACTCATGCGCGAACAGGTCGACGTGAGCGGCCAGAAGGAGGTCCTCGTCAAGCAGGACTTCCAGCTCGACGACCTCGAAGGCGCGGCGGCCGAACAGTAACTCGGGACCCGCTCCCGCTGTTTTCACCCGGCCAGCCGCGTCTGCGCGTGTTCCGCCCGGTCCGGCTCGGGCCCGACCGCGTCCGCGGTTCGCTCGCTTCCGTTTTGGCTCTCTTTCGTCCGGCGCGCTCACCGTCGCCAGCCCTCCCGTTCCCTCGTCGTCCCACGCCCCAACGGCCAAACATTTATCTCTCTCCATGAAGTGTGTTACCACATGTCATCAAAAGACGGACAGCAACCGTCTTCTCCGGACGCCACCGCGCCGCCGACCGTCGCCCCCGTCTCCGACGTCCCGCCCGGCGTGCGCGTCCACCACTTCGACGAGTTGAGCGAGCGGACCCAACGCGCGCTCGCGGCCGCAAGTCCCGCCGGGTCGCTCGATATCGACCCGGCCACCTCGCGGCTCTCGCGGGGCGACGTCGTGGTGTTCACCGACTACGTTCGCGTCAAGTAATTTCTCTGTGCACGCCCCGTCGCCCGCGTTCGCAACTCGTCTCGGTCGCCGCCGAGCCGTCGGTCTCCCGCTCGCGGACGGCCGGGACCGAAGTCGTTTTCCACGCGTCGCCGCCTATCGCCGGGTATGGCAACAGGTGGCGGCCAAGGAACGATGACGCTCGCGTTCGAACTCTCCGCGCTCAAGCGGCTCGGCGACCCGAACGCGGCGTTTTCGGACGCGCGGACGTGGACGAAGTACATCGGCGTGGTGAGCGAGAAGCCGACCTACGTCGTGACGAATTTCACCCGGAAAGAGCGCATCCGGCAGGACTTCTTCTCCGGACCGCGCGGGGTCAAAGAGAGCCTCGAAAACGTGATGCGCCAGTTCGACACCGACCGGCACGTCTTCGTCGGCACGTCCGACGAGGACCGCGCGGTGGCCGAAGAAACCGGCTGGGAGTACCTCCCCGTCGAGGACGCCGCCGAGGCCGCCGAGTGGGTGCTCGCCGGCGACGACGACGCCCCCGCCGACCCCTTCGAGGACGAGGGCCGCGACGACTGGCCCTAGTCGGAACACAGCGGCGCGTTCGCCCGCGATTCCGTTCCCCTATCGAAAGCACTAATCAGCAACGGCACTTCTTATTCTCCGATGAGTCACCAGTTGCCTGACGTACAGGCCTCCCAGCCGGACGTGACCGTCGGGCTGAGCCAGGTCGGCGTCACGGGCGTCGAGAAGCTCGTCAAGATAGCTCGCGACGGGAAGCGACCCCTCGTCTTGATGGCGGAGTTCGAAGTGTTCGTCGACCTCCCCGGCGGCCGCAAGGGCATCGACATGAGCCGAAATATGCAGGTCATCGACGAGGTCCTCGAAGCCGCCGTCTCCGAGCCGGCCTACCGCGTCGAGGACATGTGCGGCGACGCCGCCGAGCGCCTCCTCGCCAAACACGAGTACACGACGACCGCCGAGGTCAGCATGACCGCCGAGCTCGTCGTCCGCGAGGACACCCCCGCCAGCGGCCTGTCCACCCAGAGCACCGCCCAAATCATCGCCAGCGCCACCGCGACCGACGAGGGAACCCGCGAGGAAATCGGCGCGGAAGTGGTCGGCATGACCGTCTGTCCCTGCTCGCAGGGTATGTCCGCCTCCCGCGCCCGCGACGTGTTACAGGACCTCTCCGTGGACGACGACACCATCGAGGAGTTCCTCGACAAGGTCCCCCAGCCGGGGCACTCCCAGCGCGGCCACGCCACGCTCACCGTCGAGACGGAGGGCTCGCCCGAGGTCGACCTCATGGACCTCATCGACATCGCCCGCGACTCGATGTCGGCGCGCATCTACAACCTCGCCAAGCGCCCCGACGAGGACCACATGACCTACCACGCCCACGCGAACGCGAAGTTCGTCGAGGACTGCGTCCGCTCGATGGCCGAGATGTCCGTCGACGCGCTCGACCACCTCGGCGACGACGCGGTGGTCCACATGAAACAGTCGAACGACGAGTCGATTCACCAGCACAACGCGCACGCCGAGCGCGAGGTGACGCTGGGACAGCTCCGCGACGAGCTCGACGCCTGAACGCTCTCGACGCCCGAGACGCTCGCGTTTCGAATCCCGTCCCGTACTCGTTTTTCAGTTCCCGTTTCCGCCGCCGCGAGCCGCTACAGCGAGAGCGGTGCCGCCTCCTCCCAGCGCGGGTCGAACGTCGCTCGGAGGTCGGCGGCGAACTCGGGGTCTTTCAGGTCTATCATGGCGAACGCCCGCCCGGGGTCGAGGGGGTTCGGCACCTCGATACAGACCTCCACGTCGTCGATGAGGTTGAACACGCCCGTGACGTTCTCCGCGGTACGCGCGTGGAAGTTCGGCGTGCTCGACAGCCGGTTCACGTAGCTCTGGTTGACGCTCTCGGGCAGGCTGTCGACGAGGCCGGGCGACATGAGCATCGACACTTCGACCCCGCGGTCGAGCGCGGCTTCGAGTTCGTCGACGACGAGGTCGCCGACGGCGTCGAGGTCGAACTGCGGCGAGGGCGTCCCGGCGACCATCACGAGCGAGTCGTCGGCCGCCGCGAGGCGCTCGACGAGCAGGTCGATGGTCTCGTCCGCGCCGACCGCGGCCGTCCAGAACTGGTCGTGGACCGGCTCCGCGGCGTCGAGTTCGTCGGTCAGCTCGTCGACGACGTTCTCGTACTGTTCGGCCTTCTCGGCCAGCTCTTGGCGCTTCGATTCGAGCAGGCGGTCCAGCGCCGTGTCGGGCTCGACGGCGACGTACTTCTTCGGCCGGCTGGCCGCCTGACTCCGGATGAGGTGGTACTGTTCGAGGCTGTTCAGCACGTCGTAGACGCGGCCCATGGGAACGTCGCTGGCGCGGGATAACTCCTTGGCCGTCGTCGCCCCCGTCCGCAGGAGCGCGCGGTAGGCCCGGGCCTCGTACTCGGACAGCCCGAGGTCTCGCAGACTGGTCATGCACCGTCCGTCACGTTTCTCCTTGATAAACAAACCGGATGTTTACACCCGAGTTCGGTTGCCGCCGGTCGCGGTCAGGGGGTGGAGTCAGGCGTCGGGCGTGACTGAAGACACCGCCTGCATCAACTCCTCGGGAGTGGTTGCCTCCACCGCCGTCTCGCCGGCGCTGACGCGCGCGGTCCCGGCGGCGAGGTCGGCGGCGTCGGTCTCGGGGACGACGAGCGCCTCGTGGTCCGCGACGCGGAGCGCCGCCCTGTGGAGGTCGGAGCCGACCCCGTCGTTGAGTTCGACGAGAAGCGGGTCGCGGAGCAGTCGCGCCGCCGCGGTCCCGTAGGCGGCGACCTGCACGCCGATGCGGTCCCACGCGCCCGCGAACGCGGCGATGGTCTCCCGTGCCACCTCGCGGTAGCGCTCGTCGTCCGTGAGCGCCGCGAGGTCGAGAAGCGCGTTCGCCATCTCCACGTTCCCGTCCAGCGGGCGGAGCGGCGACGACAGGAGCGCCTCGCCGCTCGCGGGGCCGTCGAGGAACGAGCCCTCGTCGAACAGTTCGTCGATGGCGGCGTCGGCGACCGCGGCGGCGAGTTCGAGGACCGGTTCGCCCGCCACCGACTCGTCGCCGAGCACCTGCCGGGCGCGACAGGCCGCGGCGACCACGCGCGCTTGGTCTTCGAGCAGGAGGTCCTCACCCGCGTCGCCGCCGGACCGGAAGTGGGTCACGACGCCGTCGTCGACGAGGTCCTCGGCGACTCGCGCGAGCGCGCGAGAGCCGAACTCGCGGGCCCGCTCGTCGTCGGTGAGCCCCGCCAGCACCAACAGTGCGTCCGCGGCGAGGGCGTTGCCGCCGGCGTACACCGTGAGGTCGGTCCGCGGGCCGGGGGCGTTGTCGCGGCCCTCCTCTCCGAGGAGGTAGTAGTCGGTCCCCGCGGCGGGACCCATGCTCCCGGCGAAGCCGGTTCCGGTCCACAGCGAGTCCACGAGGAAGTCGGCGGTCCCCGCCGCCGGGTCGAGGTAGGCGTCCTCGCCGGTGTAGCGGTAGCCGTTTGCGAACGCCCGCAGGAGCGCGGCGTTCGATTCGAGCGTCTTCTCGCGGTTCGGCTTCGACCACGCGGCGTCGTCGGCGTAGCGGAAGAAGCCGCCCTCGACGGGGTCGTACAGGCCGTCGCGAATCGCGTCGAGCGACCGGAGCGCCCGGCTTCGGTCGCGCTTCAGCGCGAACTCGACGGTCCGCGGGAGCGGGAACTTCGCGGCGTCGCCCCACCCGCCGTGGGCCTCGTCGAAGGCGACTTCCAACTGGCCGGCGAGGTGCGATTCGATTTGCGGCGAAACCTCGCCCGCGGGCGGGAGGTCGCCCCTGAGCGCCCGCGGGAGCCGCCCGGCCTCTGCGCCCTTCTTCTCCCAGACCTCGCGCACGCGGTCGATGACCTTCCGCATGCCGTCGGGGCCGATGAACGTCGCGCCCGTGATGGGGTGGCCGTCGGGCGCGAGGAAGACGGTCGAGGGGAAGCCGCCCATGTTGTACCGCTCGCGGATGCGCGGCTGGCGGTCCACGTTCACCCGAATCGGGACGAAGCCGTCGTTGAGATTGGCCGCGATGCGCGGCTCGGCGTACGTCTCGGCGTCCATCTCGTGACAGTCCTCGCACCACGTCGCCGACAGCGAAAGCAGAATCGGCTTGTCCGCCGCTCGCGCCTCGGCGAACGCGTCGGGGCCCCACTCTCGCCATTCGACGCGCGTCTCGTCGGTCATGTCCACCCATCCGCGGTGGACGCGGGTAAGCGCTTCGAGCCCTCGTGGCACGACCGGTCGCCGTCGGCGGGTCGCGCGAGCTCCTCGACGACCGTCGCGGCCGGATTCGGGAGACCGACGCGCCGCGGGCGGGACAAAAGGGCTATGGGCCGCGACCCGGTAGTGTCGCCCATGCGAACGCGCACGCTGATGGCGCTCTTGCTCCTCATCCCCCTCTCCGACGCGTTGCTACTCGTGGTCGTCGCGCAGTACATCAACCTCGTGCCGACCGTCGCGCTCGTCGTCCTGACCGGGCTCGTCGGGATGCTCATCGTCCGCGCCGAGGGGCGACACACCCTCAGAAGCCTCCAGTCGAAGTTCGCCGGGGGCGACCTCCCAACGAACGAGGTCATGGACGGCGGCCTGCTCATCGCCGCGGGCGCGTTCCTCCTCACGCCGGGGCTCGTCACCGACACCATCGGCTTCCTGCTCGCCATCCCCGTGACTCGGTACCCCATCCGCGAGGTGCTCAAGCGCTTCGTCGTCAAGCCGTATCTCGACAAGCGCGCCGACGGCTTCGTCACCGGCAACGTCTGGACGACCGGCTTCCCACAGGGCGACTTCGGTCCCGGCGGCCCCGGCGGCTCGCCCGGCCCGAGCGGCGGGAGCGGTTCCGGCGGGAGCGGCAGTAGCGGGAGTAGCGGTGGCGACGGCGTCTACGACGCCGACCCCGACTCCTACCGCTTCGACGGTGACCGCAACGACTCCACGTAACGCGTCTTCTCCGCTCTCGCGTCGGCTGTTCCGGTGTTTCATCCGCGTAGCCACGCGATTGGCCCGCGTTTCGAGCCCCGCAATCGACCGACAGCGACGACATTCACTAACACGCACCAACGCGCCTCCGAAAAGAAAGTCTTAAAATCAACAGCGCACAACGAGTGAATGCGCTTACCTGGGCCAATAGCTCAGTCAGGTTGAGCGCTCGGCTGATAACCGGGAGGCCCGCGGTTCAAATCCGCGTTGGCCCACTCGCGTCGATAACGATTCGTTGCCGACGCGTGTCAGGGGCTCAAACTCCCCGGCCACCCAACTTCTGCGGATACCACTGACCGAGAGAACGTTCGGTCTGTCGTTCGTGCCGTCGGGACGAATCAGCGACGAAGCCTCGACTCCGCCGACCGAGCGGCGACTGTCTCGGCACAGAGAATCACTAATGTCTGACCCAAATACCTGCTTATTCAGCTCAATTCCGGCCCTATTTGCACAGAATCGTCTGCATTTACCGGCACATGACTGGTCGAACGAGCGAATACAGAGAAAGCTATATCACGCGATAGATTGTGGTACCAAATAACATGGAATACGAACTCACCTGTCTGTACGGGTGCGGCCACACCTCCACGGCCGACTCCCGCGAGAGCGTCGGCGTTCTCGTGATGGAACACATGGACGACGAACACGACACGCCCGTCGACCCGCTCGAAGCGGGCGAACTCGCGTTGAAGCGCTTCGACGGCGCGTCGCTCCGGCAGGCGCGGCAGTAGCGAACATTCCGATTTCTGTCACGTCTTCCAATCCGAGTTTCTCTCGGAGACAACCGTCTCACGAGCCAGAGCGGCGGCGCTGTCCTCCGATTTCTCGATTCGAGGTCCCGCGGCCTCGGATAAATTTACTCAGTTCTGTATCCCAGTAGTATTAAATCCGTACACGCCATACGTGTTGGTGATGCCAACCATCGACGTCTCCGAACACCTGTACCGCCAGATTGAGTCCGCCGCCGACGGCGAGGACCTCGACGCGGCGATGTGGAAGATGGTCGGCCGGTACCAGCGCGGTAACACGCCCGGCGACTAACAGGATTCGGACCGCCCCCGACCCCCCGACTGCGCGTGCAGTCGTCATCAACCTCGCTCGCCGCGACTGCCCTTTCCGCGGCGAGTCCGTTTTCCGTTTTCTGAGCGACTGCTCCCGAGAGTGGCTTCGATATCCGACTCCCGTCGGCCTCGTCCTTCTTTAGCGACGCGTTCGTACTCCCTTACGTGTTCGACGCCGAACCCCCCGGAACCCTCGGGAAGTTCGCGGAGACGATGCGCGTGTTCGCCGAGCGGCGGCCGTCAGTCCGCGACCTGTTGCGCAGTCGAACCGGCTCGCTCGACCGCGTCCACGCGGTCCTCCCGTCGACCGTCGCCGTCGGTGAATCTCTCGGCCTCACGGTGCAGGTGTGGGACGAGTACGAGCGGCTTCACGGCGCGTACGACGGCGACCTGCGGGTGTCTGCGACCGACGATAACGCGACGTATCCCGACCGCGTCTCCCTCGCCGGCGACGACGAGGGGTACGTCAGACTCGCCGACGCCGTCTCCTTCGAGACGCCCGGCGTCCACTACCTGACCTTCTCGCGGCCCGGCTTCGATGAGCGGTACGTCTCGAACCCCGTTTCCGTCTCCGCCGACCCCCCCGACGAGCGCGTCTACTGGGGCGACATCCACCTGCACTCGCGGCTCTCGGACGGGACGGGGAGCCTGCGGAAGGGCTATCGGTTCGGCCGTGACGCGATGGACCTCGACGTAGTCGCCTACACCGACCACGACACGATGGGGTTTTTCATCCCGCCGTCGCTCCAGCGCGCCCTCATGCACGGGTGGTACTTCGACCGCTCGCGCCGCGTCGCCGAGCGGTTCAACGACCCCGGCGAGTTCGTGACGCTCGTCGGCTACGAGTGGACGAAACAGCCCAACTGCGGCGGCCACGTCAACGTCTACTTCGAGGACGCCGACGACGCCGTCCTTCTGGACTCCCGCGGCGGGACGACCGACACCTACGAGAAGCTCTGGAGCCGACTCCGCGAGTTCGAGTCGACCCGCGACTCGCGGGTCGTGACGATTCCGCACCACCCGACCGAGCGCATGTATCCGTTCGATTTCTCGGCCGTCGAGTACGACGACGAACTCGCGCCGCTCGTCGAGGTGTACTCGCAGTGGGGGTCCGGCGAACTCCCGGGCGACGAGGGGAACCCGTTCCCGCTGGCGATGGGCCGCGGCGAGGCCGACGAGCCGGGTCACTTCGTCCGCGACGCGCTCTCGATGGGCCACCGAGTCGGTCTCGTCGCGGGCGCGGACTACCACGGCCCGCACCCCGGCCACTCGCTCATCCACGCCGACCCGCACCTTCCCTCGCTCCGCGAGTGGGTCGACGACGGCGTCGGCTGGTCGAGCATCTGGCGCGTCTGGAACGAGCGGAGCTACCCGGGCGGTCTCTCGGCGTTCCGCGCGCCCGAACTCACCCGCGAGGCGGTGTTCGAGAGCCTCCGAAGTCGCCGCGTCTACGGGACGACCCAGCCGCACCGCATCCTCGCGTCCCTCTCAGTCGGCGGCGTCGAACCCGGCGAGAACGACAGTTCACTCCGCCTCGATGCCCGCGACGAGCCCCGCAAGGTCGAAGTTGAGGTCGCGGGGACCGCCCCGCTCGAACGCGTCGAGGTCGTCAAAAACGGCGAGACGTGGCGGTCGCACGCGATTACCTCGGACCCCGACGCGCCGCTTTCGGCGTACACGGCGACCGTCTCGTGGACCGACGACGACCCGGTCGAGGGAACGGTCTGGGACGACGACCGGCGCTCGGCGGCCGACGCGTACTATCTCCGGGTCACGCAGGTCCCGCGTGACTGCGAGTTCCCCGGGACCGCGTGGGCGGGGCCGGTCTGGGTCGAACCGCCGGACTGAGCCGACGTCGCGGCGGTCGCGCTCGCGACCGGTCGGCCTCTCAGCCGAGGACGCTCGTCACGCCGAGGCTTTCTGCGACCAGCCACGCGACGAACAGCGCGTAGGTCCCGAGAAGGACGTACGACTCGCCGCGCGTCAGTGCCATCTCGGTCCGGAGGACGGCGAAGAAGACGACCGACGCGCCCGTGAGGAAACTCATCATCGGCACGACCTCCTCGAAGTTGATGACCGCGCCACCGGCGACGAGGATGCCGACCGGGAGGGCGACGAGGAGCGCGAAGACGTTGCTCCCGAAGACGTTGGCGAGGCTCATCGGCGCGTTGCCCTGCCGTGCGGCCGCGACGCTGACGAACGTGTCCGGCAGGCTCGTACCGGCGGCGACGACCGTCAGCCCCCAGAGGAACGGCGACGTGCCGAAGGCGTCGCCGAGGCCGACCGCCGCGCGGACGAGCAGTTCGGCCCCGACGAGGATGACCGCGAGCGACCCGACGAGCGCGAGCCACTCGCGGGCCGGGCTCACGTCGTTGACGACGGCGGTGAGTCCCGCGCGGTGCTCCAGCGTGTCGTGGTACTGCATGAACAGATACAGCCCGTACAGCCCGAGCGGGATGAGCGCCAGCGAGCGCGTGACGAACCCGTCGAGGCCCGCGGTGTCGGCGACGGGGCTGTAGATGACCGCGAGCGAGAAGGTGAGCACGAGGACGGCGATGGAAAGCAGGTAGAACTGCGCTTCCTTGTAGACGAGGTCGCGGTTCGACGCGAGCCGCTGGCCCTCACCGACGAGCGCCGACACCGCCGGGATGATGAGGATGTTGTAGACGGCGGAGCCGACGACCGCGCCGACGCCGATGTCGAACGACTGGTACCGGAGCGTGGCGATGACGATGCTCGATAGCTCGGGGAAACTCGACCCGACGGCGGCGATGATGGCCCCCTGCACGATGGCGGGAAGCCCGTAGTACGCGCCCAAACGGTCCGAGGCCTGCACGAGCATGTCGCCGCCCTTCCACGCGAGAATCGCGCCGGCGACTGTGAATCCGACGAGAATCGGAACTGATGCCACGCCCGGACTTCGGCGGCCGGTGAGAAAAAACCCGACCCGGTCGGGTGGCGGGCTCGACGCTCCGCTCGCTCAGAACCCCTCGCGCAGGTAGCGGTCCCGCTCTGTGAACACCGAGGCGAGGGCGTCGGCCGCCTCCGCATCAGCGACCGAGAGTCGGTCGGTGCGGGCGAGCGCCTCGACGGCCCGCGCGCCGACGAGGAGTTGCGAGAGCGCCCCGATTTCGACGGTCGCGTCGGGGTCGGCGTCGCGGCCGACCGATTCGACGCTCGCCGTGCCGTCGGTGACGACGAGGCTGAACGGGCCGTTGTTCCAGTCGCATCGGCCGTCTTCGACCGCGAGGACGAGGTCACAGGCGGCGTCGGCGGGGAACGTGACGGCTTCGAGGGCCGCCGGCACGTCCACGATGCGGACCATCGGGCCGGGCTTGAGTTCGACCGTCGCCGCCCGCGGGTCGGTCAGGTCGTCGATGAGCCGGGTCGATTCGCGTTCCGACGAGAGGACGACCTCGTCGACCTGTGAGTCGTGGTCCCGCAGGAACCGAAACAGCTGAGCGCGGGCCTCGGCGTCGACGGCAACGAGTTCGCTCACGGACAGCGTCCGCGACTCCCGGTCGCCGGTCACGGCATAGACGACGTAGCCGCGGAGGTCGCCGTCTCGCTCCCAGCCGTAGACGAACGGGTCGTCTTCCCACCCGCGGAACAGCCGGTGGCGAATCCAGCCCTCGCTTCGGTCTACTGCGAGGTCCTCGGTCGCCGCGGCCGCGTACACGTCTTTGACCCGTTCCCAGTCGTCGGCGTCGAGTCGGACGAACTCCCCGGCCGGGTCGGCGGCGACCGCCCCGAGTTCGTCGGGCGGCACCGTCGTCTTCGCGTAGTTGTTCGCGGTCGCCCAGCCGAACCGGCGGTAGAAGGCGTACTCGAACGGCCAGAGCGCCGAGAGGTACCGACCGGTGTCGCGGAACTCCGCGAGGAGGTCGTCGAGCATCGCGGCGACGTGGCCCTGTCGGCGCGCCTCCGGGGGTGACGCGACCGCCGAGATACCGGGGAGCGGGTGCCACTCGCCGCGGACGCGAGCCGTGAAGTCGTAGAAGGCACAGACCGTCCGGAGGTCGGCCGCGTCGGGGTCCTCGACAGCCGCGTCGGGCGGGGCGTCGTAGAACCCCCGCGGGCGGTGGTTCTCCGGGTCGGGCAGTCGCTCGTTCGACCAGTCGGGGCCGTTCTCGGGGCGGAAGGCGTAGTTGAGGAACTCGCGGTACGTCTCGCGGTGCTCCTCGGGCAGGGGACGGAGATGCATACCCGCGGTGCGTCGGGGGACGATATAGGTTTTCGGTGCCGCGGGCGCGCAGTCGAGCGATTCGGGCGCGTCGGGACCGGGGTTCGGGGTCGCTCTCAGAACCGTGCGATTCACGTCACCTCGGCCCCGAGTGGCGCTCATGAGCGAGACGAAGCAGTCGTTTCTGTCGCGGGGGAACCTCCTTCTCGCGGCGGTCGTGACGCTCGGCATCGTCCTCCCGGGGGTGGCGCGCCGCCTGCTCGGCGAGGCCGGCTACAACGGCCTCGGGATGCTCGTGTTCACGCTCGGCTACGCGGGGATGGTCTTTATCGTCTGGTACGGGTGGCTTCGGCCGCTCGACATCACCGGCCCGTCCGGGTAGTCCGCCGCCGCGCGCCGGCCGTCACCCCGCGTCGACAGCGGTGTTCGCCGCGCGTCGGGACCGCACCGACCCCCCGGCGGCCCCAATATCCGGGGGTTCGACCGCCGGTTTCCAACGAGAATAACGGAACTTTGATAGTCGATTCGAACCGACCGAGAAAACAAGATGCTTCCCCTTCAGCTCGTAGACACCTTCCTGCTCGACTACAACATCGGGCAGGCGCTGTTGCTCGTGTTCATCCTGTCGACGGTCGGAACCCTACCGCTGAAGTCCCGGCACGTCCTCGGCATCAACGCCACGCTGTTCGGGCTCATCTTCCTTCTGACCCCGGTGACGCTGGGCAAGCCGCACTACATGTTCCTCGGCATCACGCTCCTCATCGTCGGCCCCATCGTCTACGTCTCGGGCCGTCGCTGAGGGGACGCCCGCCGCGCGTTTCGCATCGAGCCGCCGCCGTTTTTCGCCGACAGTACGACGGACCGACCGACCGCGACTGACCTTCCGTGTCATCTCGTTCTGCGCGCGCCGATTCCGAAGAACGCGACGTTTAAACGGCGAGAACCGCAACCCACGGGTATGTCTGAACCGAGCGTTCCCGGCGGCCGCGGGGCCGTCTTGGACCTCCCCTGCGGCGAGACGAAGCGCGTCCGGGAACTCGACTTGGGCAAACGGGAGTTCGACTGTCCGTGCGGCGACAGCCACGCCGTCGTCATGGACGTCCACCCGCCCGACCGCTTCCTCCCGGAGTTCCTCGTCGAAATCCTGCAGGAGACCATCGAGACCACGAGCGACGACATGCCCGAGTTCGGGACGGCCCACCTCATGGGTATCGTCTTGGAGGAGTTCCCCGAGGCCGTCGTCTCCGAGGACGTCTCGGAGGACGGCGAACTCGGCGCGGGCATCGTCTGGGTGACCGATTTCGATTCTCGAAGGCTCCACGAGATCATCGTCGAACTCGTCGTGGAACTCATGGAACACGCCGTCAGCCACGCCGACGACGACGACGTCGTCTCGGAGTTCGAGTCGAAGATGCTCCAGTTCGACGTGAGCGAGTTCGTCGACCAGTACCGCGCCCAGCGCGACCTCGACCCCGAACCGTACATGTAGCGCCCGGGCGGGAACGCCCCGCTTTTCAGTCGATTCGAAGCCGGCCGACCGCCGGGTCCAGCGTCGCCTTCGCGCCGAGCGGGAGCGGCACCGCCGGGTCGGCGTGGCCGAACTCCACGTCGAACACCGCCGTCGCGTCGGGGTTGTACGCGTCGAGGACCGACAGCACCTCCGCGCGAAGCTGTGCGCCGTAGTCGGCCGGCGGCTCCCACTCTAGCCCGGGCGAGTACGTCCGCGGCCGACCCATCAGGAGGCCGTCGAAGCGTTCTAACAGCCCGCGTTCGCCCATCGCCCGCAGGGTGTAGCGGACCTCGCGCGGGAGCGGCACGTCCTCCGAGGTTTCGAGCGCGAGCACCGCGCCCTCGAGGTCGTCGGGGTCGGGGAGGTAACGCCCCGTCTGGAGGTGCCACTTCACGACGCTGAAGTTGCCGCCCCAGAGTCGCCCGGTCACGCGCTCGTCGCCCCGCCACGTCCGACCCGGATTGTCGCGCCACTCCCGCGGTGCTTCGGTGTCGAAGTCGAACCAGTCGTCGGTCCACTCGGGCGCGGGTTCGACGACGCCGATGGAGCGCTCGAAGAACGCCCGCCGGAGGTAGCGCTCGACGTACGGGTACAACTCCGGGTCCACGGTGAGCGTCGGGTGGAGCGTCGCGCCGTAGCTCACGACGCCGTGGTTCCAGAGGAACAGCCGGAGGTTGTCGTTGTCGCTGAAGCCGAAGAACCGCGTCGGCGACGCGGTCAGTCTGGTCGGGTCGAGATGCGGGAGCACCCGCAGTTGGTCGTCGCCGCCGGTGACCGCGATGACGCCGCGTATCGACGGGTCCTCGAAGGCCTCCATCACGTCCGCCGCCCGCGCCGCCGGGTTGTCCCGGAGCCACTCCCAGTCGCGCCGGGCCGACTCGAAGACGACCGGGTCGAGCGAGAACACGTCGCGGAGTCGCGCGCACGCACGGTCCAAATGCGATTCGTCGATGGGCCGCGACGGCGCGACGACCGCCACCCGGCTCCCGGCGTCGAGCGGCGGCGGTGTGGTGAATACCGCGGGCATGCGTAGCCGCTACTCAGATACCCCTCAAAAGCCTTCCCCGGCCGCGACACGGTCGTTCGGCGAGCTTTTCGAAATTCGCAATCGAGTTTCGGACCTCGTAATTTTTCGCCGGACTTATTACGATGTGCGGATTGGATTCCGACGATGACTGACGAGGACACTTCGACCGGGTCTCAGGAAACCACAGAGGACCGGACGATTCTGCTCATCGGAAGCGGCCCGATCCAGATCGGACAGGCGGCGGAATTCGACTACTCCGGCGCGCAGGCCTGCCGCGCGCTCCGAGAGGAAGGCGCGCGAGTTGTCCTCGTCAACTCGAACCCCGCGACCATCATGACCGACCCCGAGATGGCCGACAAGGTCTACATCGAGCCCATCACGACCGAGGCCATCTCCGAGATTATCGAGCGCGAGCGCCCCGACGGCGTCATCGCCGGACTTGGCGGGCAGACCGGCCTCAACGTCACGGCCGAACTCGCGGAGGAGGGCGTCTTAGAGGAGTTCGACGTGGACATCATGGGCACGCCGCTAGACACCATCTACGCGACGGAGGACCGCGACCTGTTCCGCCAGCGCATGGAGAAAATCGGCCAGCCCGTCCCGAAGTCGACGACCATCTCGCTGGAGGAAGGCGAGGCGGTCGAGAACATCACCGAAGAAGCCCTCGAAGAGCGCGTCGAAGACTCCGTCGACGCCGTCGGCGGCCTGCCGGTAATCTCGCGGACGACGTACACGCTCGGCGGCTCCGGGTCGGGCGTCGTCCACGAGATGGACGAACTCGTCTCCCGCGTCCGCAAGGGCCTGCGCCTCTCGCGCAACAGCGAAGTCCTCATCACGGAGTCCATCTCCGGCTGGGTCGAACTCGAATACGAGGTGATGCGCGACGCCGACGACTCGTGTATCATCATCTGCAACATGGAGAACATCGACCCGATGGGGATTCACACCGGCGAGTCCACCGTCGTCACGCCCTCGCAGGTCATCCCCGACGAGGGCCACCAGGAGATGCGCGACGCCGCGCTCGGAGTCATCCGCGAACTCGGCATTCAGGGCGGCTGTAACATCCAGTTCGCGTGGCACGACGACGGCACCCCCGGCGGCGAGTACCGCGTCGTCGAAGTGAACCCGCGCGTCTCGCGGTCGTCGGCGCTCGCCTCGAAGGCGACCGGCTACCCCATCGCCCGCGTCACGGCGAAGGTCGCCCTCGGCAAGCGCCTCCACGAGATTACCAACGAAATCACCGGCGAGACCACCGCCGCCTTCGAGCCCGCAATCGACTACGTGGTCACGAAGGTGCCGCGGTGGCCCAAGGACAAGTTCACCGACGTTGACTTCGAGCTCTCGACGGCCATGAAGTCCACCGGCGAGGCGATGTCCATCGGGCGCACTTTCGAGGAGTCGCTTCTGAAGGCGCTTCGGTCGTCCGAGTACGACCCCGCCGCCGACTGGGACGAGGTGTCCGACGAGGAGCTCGAAGCCGACTACCTCGAAACGCCGACGCCCGACCGTCCGTACGCCATCTTCGAGGCGTTCGAGCGCGGCTACACCACGGAGGACGTGGTCGAACTGACCGACATCCACGAGTGGTACGTCGAGCGCTTCGGCCGCGTCGTCGAGGCGGTCGAGGCCGCCTCCGAGGGCGACTTCGCCGCCGCCGCCTCCGCCGGCCACACCAACGCCAGCATCGCCGCGGCGACCGGCACGAGCGTCGGCGAGGTCGAACAGAACGTCCCCGGCCGCACCTACAAACAGGTCGACACCTGCGCCGGCGAGTTCGCCGCGCAGACGCCGTACTACTACTCCGCGCGCAAGCCCGAGTTCTTCCGCGGCCCCTTCGAGGGCGACTCGGCGGGTAACGAACTCCGCGTCGACCGCGACATGGAGAGCGTCGTCGTCGTCGGCGGCGGCCCCATCCGCATCGGGCAGGGCGTCGAGTTCGACTACTGTTCGGTCCACGCGGTGCAGGCGCTCCGCGACATGGGCATCGACGCGCACGTCGTCAACAACAACCCCGAGACGGTGTCGACCGACTACGACACCTCCGACGGCCTCTTTTTCGAGCCAATCACGGCAGAAGAGGTCGCCGACGTCATCGAGGCCATCGACGCCGACGGCGTCATGCTCCAGTTCGGCGGGCAGACCTCGGTCAACATCGGCCACCCGCTCGAATCCGAACTCGACCGCCGCGGTGTCGACTGCGAGATTCTCGGCACGACCATCGACGCGATGGACCTCGCCGAGGACCGCGACCGCTTCAACCGCCTGATGGACGACCTCGGCATCCTCCAGCCCGAAGGCGGCTCCGCGACGAGCGAGAAAGAGGCGCTCGACCTCGCCAACGACCTCGGCTACCCCGTGTTGGTCCGCCCGTCGTACGTCCTCGGCGGCCGCGCGATGGAAATCGTCCACTCCGACGAGGACCTCAAGGAGTACATCGAGGAGGCCGTCCGCGTCTCCCCCGACAAGCCCATCCTCATCGACGAGTTCCTCGCCGACGGCGTCGAACTCGACGTGGACGCCGTCTCCGACGGCGAAGACGTCCTCATCGGCGGCGTGATGGAACACGTCGAGGCCGCGGGCGTCCACTCCGGCGACTCCGCGTGTATGATTCCGCCGCGCTCGCTCGACGACGAGACGATGGCCCGCGTCCGCGAAGTCACGGAGGACATCGCCAGCGCCCTCGACACGGTCGGCCTGATGAACGTCCAACTCGCGGTCAAGAAAAACGAGGGCGGCTCGAACGACGTGTACGTCCTCGAAGCCAACCCGCGGTCGTCCCGGACCGTCCCGTTCGTCTCGAAGGCGACGGGCGTCCCAATCGCCAAGCTCGCGGCGAAGGTCATGGCCGGCAACTCGATTGCCGACCTCGGCGTGAGCGAGCAGATTCCCGAGCAGGTGTCGGTCAAGGAGGTCGTCCTCCCGTTCGACCGCCTGCCGGGTTCGGACCCGCGTCTCGGCCCGGAGATGAAGTCCACGGGCGAGGTCATGGGCACCGCGACCACGTTCGGCAAGGCCTACGAGAAGGCCCAGTCGGCCGCGAACGACCCGATTCCGGCCGGCGGCACCGTCTACGTCGACCTCGCTGACCCCGAGTTCCCCGACGCCGACAGCGAGGCCGGACAGGAACTTCTCGACGCCTTCGGCGAGTACTACGAGGTGCTCACGCCCGAGGACGTCGACGACTTCCTCACGATGCTCCGCGAGGGCGACTTCGACTTCGTCGTCTCCCGCGACCGCGACACGCTCATCGACTGCGTCGAAGAGGAGGTCAGCTACTTCTCGACGTACGCCTCCGCGAAGGCGGCCCTCGAAGCGCGCGGCGCGGCCGACGAGGACATCGACGTCCTCCCGGTCGGCGAGCGCCCGCGCGTCGTCGCCAACTGGGGCCAGTAAGGAGCCAGAACGGCGCGCGACATTCGACTCGCCGCCGACCCGATTCTCCGTTCTCCCGGCCGGTGACCGCCGCCGACCCGGACTTTTGACGCGTTCCCGAAGGTTATTGAGCCGCGCCCCCATGCGCGGGTATGGCACGCAATCGCGGTCGCGTCCTCCTCGCCGGTGCGACGGGTCGGACGGGCCGACACGTCCTCGACGCGCTGGCCGAGACGCCCCTCGTCGTCAGGGCGCTGACCCGCGACGCCGACGCCGAACCCGACCTCAGAGCGCGCGGCGCGGACGAGGTCGTCGTCGGCGACCTCCTCGACCCCGACGACGCCCGCCGGGCGGTCCTCGACGCCGACGCCGTCGTCTCCGCGGTCGGCGTCTCCGCCGGACTGGAAACCATCCGCGGCGACCTCGTCGACGGCGCGGGCGTCGTGAACCTCGTGGACGCCGCGACCGCCTCCGGCGCACAGCGGTTCGTCCTCATGTCCTCTATCGGCGTCGGCGACTCGAAGGGCGGACTCCCGCTGTCGCTCCGCGCGATTCTCACCGCGTCGGGCGTCCTCTCGGCGAAGGAACGAAGCGAAACCCGACTCCGGGACGCGCCGCTCGACCACACGATTGTCAGGCCCGGCGCGCTCACCGACGCCCCCGCGACCGCCGACGTGGTCGTCGGCGAGGGCGGCGACTCCGTCCGCGGGAGCATCCCCCGCGCCGACGTGGCGAACGTCCTCGCGCACTCCCTTTTCACCCGCGAGACGGAAAACCGGACGTTCGAGGTCGTCTCCCGTACCGGACTCCGCGACCGGGCGGACAACGTGGTCGATATCGACTGGACGCCGCTCCCTCGGGCCGAGGCCGCGGGCGGCGAGGGCGACCAAGAACGAGAGCGAGAACTCGCGGAGTAGTTAGCGGTGGCGTTCAGTCGAGTTTGCCGAGCGCCTCGAAGAAGTCGGAGGTCGGCCCGGCGAGCCGAACCGGCGAGTCGGACCGCTCGATGCGAATCTCCGTCGGTGGCGACACCGTCCGACGGGTCCGGCCGTCGCCGACGACGACCGCCGACGCCGCGTCGGTGACGGTGACTGTCACGGCGGCGTCCAGCGGGACGACGAGCGGCGGCATCCCCTCGTCGGCCGCCATCTCGGTGACGACGAGCCCCTCGACGCCGGGGTGGACGAGCGGGCCGCCCTCGCTGAGGTTGTAGGCGGAACTCCCCGCGGGCGTCGTGACGAGCACGCCGTCGGCGTGGCTCCCGGAGTACAGCGAGCCGTTCACGCGGACTTCCAAGCTCGCACCGCCGCCGTGACCCCGTCGCGGGCCGTGGACGACGACCTCGTTCATCGACGGGTCCATCTCCCAGTCGTCGCCCGTGGCGACGATGCGGGGCACCTCTCGAACCGACTGGCCCCCCTCGCGGAACGCGGCCACCTCGGCCAACACCTCGTCGATGGCGTCGTCGGGCGAGACGGCGTTCAGGAAGCCGACCTCGCCGAGGTTCACGCCGAGAATGGGGACGCCGTCGGCACCGCGGGCGGCGTAGAGAAACGTCCCGTCGCCGCCGATGCTCACCACGAGGTCACAGGAGTCGAACGACTCGACGGGGACGCCCTCGACGCCCAACTCCTCGGCGGTCGCCGCGTCGACGACCGCCTCGGCGTCGACCTCGGCGAGCGCCTCGCTCGCGTCCGCGGCGAGATACGCGGCCCGGCTGTTGCCCTTCTGTGCGACGATGCCGACCTTCATGCCCCGCGGTTTGGCGTCCCCGGGCAAAAGCCCACCGTCACGTCGCCCGGTCTCGGTTCGTCTCGATGCCTCGCGCGCTTCACCCGGCGCGCACGGGAAACGTTCATCACGACGCCTGCCCACCATGAGGTGATGGCAGGCACGGACGCCGGCCGCGCTGTCGTTCGGTGGTGGCTCCCGTGAGTGACGACGACGACTGGTTCGAGCGGGCGCTCCGCGACCGCGACGACAGCGAGACCGACGCAGACGACGCGGACCCGGACGAACGCGAGCAGAGCGACGACAGCGAGACCGATGGGTCGGCGGGTCACGGTGGGGCCGCGGACTCGGACACGGACACCGACCCGGACTCGAACACGAACACGGACTCGGACTCGCCGGACGCGTCGGTGTTGGTGGGACCCGACTCCGAGACCGAACGCGGAGGGCCCGAAGCGACAGACACGGCCGAAGACGAGGGCGAACCGCTGTCGTTCGACGACGACCCGTTCGGCGGGGGTGCGGGCGACGACGACCCGACAGACGACGACCCGACAGACGACGACCCGTTTTCGACCGACTTCGCCAGTGCGTTCGAGAACGCGCCGACGCCCGACGCGGGCGGCGGGTTCGGCGGCGAGTCGCCCGGCGACGACTTCGGGTTCGCCCCCGGCCCGGAGGGGTCGGACCCGCCGACGTTCGACGACGAGGAGTTCGACTCCGACATCGACCGCATCGACATCGGCATCGAGGGGCTCGACGACATGATTCTCGGCGGCGTCCCCGAGCGGTCGCTCATGGTGGCCATCGGGAGCGCCGGGACCGGCAAGACGACGTTCGGCCTGCAGTTCCTCCGGAAGGCGCTCGATGACGGCGGGAGCGGCGTCTACATCACGCTCGAAGAGAGCCGCGAGCGCATCCTCGACACGGCCGACGAGAAGGGGTGGGAGTTCTCGAAACACGAGGCCGACGGCCGGTTGGCCGTCGTGGACCTCGACCCCGTCGAGATGGCTAACAGCCTGTCGAGCATCCGCAACGACCTCCCGCGGCTGGTCGAGGAGTTCGGTGCCGACCGGCTCGTCCTCGACTCCGTCTCGCTTCTGGAGATGATGTACGACCACCCCTCGAAGCGCCGAAGCGAGGTGTTCAACTTCACGCGGTCGCTGAAAGACGCCGGCGTGACGACGATGCTCACCTCCGAGGCGGACCAGTCGACCCCCTACGTCTCCCGACACGGCATCGTCGAGTACCTCTCGGACGCCGTGTTCGTCCTCCAGTACGTCCGCGGCGACGACTTCCGGGAGACCCGGCTCGCAATCGAGATTCAGAAGATACGCGACGCGAACCACTCCCGGGAGACCAAGCCCTACGAACTCACGAACGAGGGCCTCAGCGTCTACCAGCAGGCGAACATCTTCTGACCCCGCGTTCTGCGTTCTACGTTCCGGCGGCGTCAGCCTCGGACACGCGCCTCCGCGGCGAAGAAAAAAGCGTCGTTGGAAGTATCGTCGGAAGCGTCGTCGGCGTCGATAGCTCAGTCGTCCGCGGGCGCGGGCTCCGCCGACTGCTCCTCGAAGCCTTCGAAGTGAACGACTTCGTCGACCGGGCGGCGGTATTTGCGCTCCGCCCGCAACTCGCCGGCGTCGTCGGCGGGGATGCCCATCGTCAGGAGCATCACGGGCTCGTAGCGCTCGCCGTCGATGTCGAACGCGTCGAGGACGGCGTCGGCGTCGAAGCCGCCGACGGGACAGGAGGCCACGCCCTCGTCCCACGCGGCGTACATGAGCGACATGGCGACCAGCGACGTCGAGCGGACGGTCCAGACGCGGCGCTCCTGTTCGGGGAGGTTGGCCATGCCGGCGATGTTTTCGAGGATGCCGTCGCGGACCTCCTCGTTGGGCAGGTAGCCCTTCTCCAGCATGTCGTCGGCGACGGTCTCGGCGTGCGCCTCGGGGTCCTTGTTGCCGAGCACGATGACGGACGCGGCGGCTCCGGTGACGTGTTCCTGGTCGTAGGCCGCCTCGCGGAGCAGTTGTTGGGTTTCGTCTTCGCGCAGTACGACGAACTCCCACGGCTGGAGGTTGTAGCTCGACGGGGCCTGTACGGCGTTCTCGAAAATCGTCCGGAGGGTCTCGTCGCCGATCGACTCGTCGGCGTACTCGTGAATCGAACGGCGGGTCGTCACGACCTCTGTGAACTCCATCGATTCCCGGGACGGACGGCGTACAGATAGGGCGTTGTAATCCGGGTGAATCGGCCGATTCCGGTGTGTTCGCAGTTCTCGTTCCAGTCATTTCATCAGGTTACACTCGTGTTACTGGTGCCGGCGAACCGACACAACGAGATACGGCTATCGTACGTGAGTGCGTTTGTCTAGCATGGTCGCCACAGCAGACGCCCACCCATCTGACTTCGACCCCGACGAGTTTCGCGACCTCGGCTATCGGACGGTCGACATCATCGCGGAGTACTTCGAACACGTAGACGAACTGCCGGTCTTTCCGGGCAAACCGCAGTCCGTGGTCGAGTCGGTGTTCGACGAACCACTGCCAGAGAGGGGACAACCTCCACGCGAGATTCTGGACGCGTGGCCGGAGCGGATTCTCCCGAACTCGACGCACGTGGGTTCGCCGCGGTACTTCGGGTACGTCATGGGCTCCGGGACGACGATGGGCGTCCTCGCGGACGCGCTCGCCGCCTCGGTCAACGTGAACGCCGGCGGGTGGAAACCGGCACCGGCGGCGACCGAAATCGAACGGCAGACTATCGAGTGGGTCGCCGAGATGATCGGCTATCCCACCGACTGCGGTGGCCTGTTCACGAGCGGAGGAACGATGGCGAACCTGACGGGGATTCTCACTGGCCTCCGTTCGACGGCGGGGTACGATACGAAATCTCGCGGCCTCCAAGCGGACGACCGCCCGGGGCGATTCACGATATACATGTCCGACCACGAGGGGCATTCGTCTATCTACCGAGTCGCAGAACTCCTCGGCCTCGGCGCGGACGCGGTTCGACTCGTTCCGAGTCACGACGATTTCACGATGGATGTGGACGCCCTCGCCGAGCGACTCGACCGTGACGAGGCCGACGGCGACGTGCCGTTCTGCGTCGTCGCGCAGGTCGGGTCCATCAACGTCGGCGCAATCGACCCGCTGGAGGCGATTGCTGACGTCTGCGAAGCACGCGATATCTGGTTCCACGCCGACGGTGCGTGCGGGGCAGTCGGCGCGATGCTCCCCGAGAAGCGCCCGCAGTACGCCGGATTGGACCGCGCGGACTCGGTCACGCTGGACCCACACAAGTGGCTGTCAATCCCCTACGAGTGCGGCTGTGTCCTCGTGCGTGACCCCTCGGCGATGGAACGGTCGTTCGCGATGCACGCCTCCTACCTGGAGGGGACAGCTCGAACCCCCTACGAGGGACTGGATTACTACGAACTCGGCCCGCAGATGTCGCGTGGCTTCCGGGCGCTGAAGGTGTGGATGAGTGTGAAACACCTCGGTGTCGAAGGATACCGGGCGCGTCTCTCACAGACTGTTCAGTGTACGGCGCACCTCGACGCCCGCGTCCGCGACGCCGACGACTTCGTGGCACTCCACGAACCGAACCTGTACCTGTACTCGTTCCAGTACGCCCCACCGGACCTCCAGATGGCCGCCGCGGCGGATGCAAACGTCCACGACGCAGTCGATGAGTACCTCGACGCGCTCAACCAGCGAATCGCAGACGAAATCCAACTCAGCGACGTCGCGTTCGTCATGACGACGTCGATACACGACAGGACGGTCCTTCGATTGTCCATCTGTAGCCACCGAACCACGACCGACGATATCGACCGCACGTTCGAGACGCTTCGCGACATCGGCGAACGTGAGGACGCGACGCTCCGAGAGACGTTCGAGATTGCGAGGTAGCCTGTCTCCGACGAGTCGTCCGCTCTCGAATCGCTCCGAACCTATCTGACGATGGTCACCGGCACGGGCGACCGCCGGAGGACCTCCTCCGCGACGCTCCCGAGCAGGATGCGCGAGACGCCGGTCCGGCCGTGGCTCCCCATCACGACGTGGTCGTAGTCGGCGTCGTCGCCGCCCAGCACCTCGACGATGACCTTCTGGGGACTGCCGACTTCGATGCGGTCGGTCACCGCCCTGTCGGCGTCGACGATTCCGACCTCGGCTTTCACCTCGGCGAACGTCTCTCTCGCCTTTCGTTTCTCCGCTTGGAACCACTCTTCGGAGCCGCTGAGCGCCCGCTCTCTGTAGTCGGCGTCGGCGGGGTTGATGACGTTCAAGAGCGTGAGTTCGGCGGCGGGCCACTCCGAGGCCGCGAAGCGAACCGCGGCGACCGACTGCGGCGACCCGTCGGTCGGAACGAGCACGTGTTCGGCCATGTCGCGGACTACTCGGCCGACCGCTAAAAAGCCGCCCGGCGAGCGCGCCGGGTCGGGGGCACCCCGACCCGGATGAACTGCGGTCGGCGCGCCGCGTCGCGGCCGTCAGTCGCCGTGTCGCGTCACGCAGGTCGAAAGCCCCGTCAGTTCGACGGGTTCCGAGTTGTCGGGCGAGTAGACGACCATCTGCCCTTTCTCCATGTACGGCACCTTGTCTTCGAGGTTCGGCGGGATGTTGACGCTCTTGATGGCGTCCTCGTCGCCGAGGTTGAGCACGACCTTCGTGTTCACCTGCTTGAACACCGGGTCGGCGATGTCCTGTGGGTCCTGCGTGATGAGAAACAGCCCGAGGCGCTCCTTTCGGCCCTGTTTGGCCGCCTCGGTGAACTTCTGGATGACCTTCCGCGCCTGCACCGAGTCGGCGTCGGTGAGGAAGTTGTGCGCCTCGTCCATCCCGAGGACGACCGGCGTCTCCTTGATGCGGTCGCTCGACGGGTCGTTCGAGAGCTTGTCGTCGATGAGAAGCGCCGACACCGCGAGGACGAACAGCTCTTTCGCCCGGCTCGACGAGAGGTGGTAGGTCGGCACGACCGTCAGCCCGCCCGGGCGGACGAGCTGGTGGTCGAGTTCGGTTATCGGGCGGGCGTCCTGATCGAACACGCCGCTCGGGACGCCGCGGACCCGACGCTTCACCGCGTCGAAGGTCGCCTCGTGGACCCGCCCCGACTCGTGGAGCTCCTCTTTCAGCGCCGGGTCGTCGAGGAACCGGAGGAACTGCTTGTACGTCCCCGAGTCGCCGTAGTTCCGGAAGAAGCGGTTCAGGAGCTCGACGAGCGCCGGGTACTGGTTGTCGTTGAGACTACTCCCGGCGACGAGCCACGGGAGGTCCCGCGCCATCGAGAAGGGAATGGTGAACTCCAACTGCTCGGCGCGGTGGTTCGCGCCCGGATACGACGACCCGGCCATCTTGGGGACGAGCGCGACGGTGTCGTCGTGGCCGCCGTGGGCGACGCCCTCGCGCTCGTAGCGTCGGGCCGTCTCGGCGTCCATGTCCGGGTTGTCGTCGTGCATCTGGGCGTACTCGTCCTGCGGGTCGAACTGGACGACCGCGGTCTCGACCTCGCGGCCGTCGTCCATCTCGTAGCTCCGCTCCCCCGAGAGGTACTGCCGCAGGATGTTCTTCGAGGCGTGGGTCTTGCCCGACCCGGTGCCGCCGGCGACGAGCGTGTGGCGGAACACGAGCGGGTCGCCGTCGGTGTAGTCGTCTTTCAGTCGGTAGTCGATGGTCGGCGGCCGGGCCGCGGTCCGGACCTTCTCGCCGCCGACCGAGAGGTGGCCGAGGAAGACGCCCGCCTCGGGTATCTTCAGGCCGGTCTTAATCTGGGTCGCGTCGGTGGCCTCGCCGACCGTCGCCTGCGGTTTCGGCACGCGGTCGACCATCCGACGCTTGAGTTCGCCGCGGTCGGAAAACAGGACGGCGATGGGTTCGAGTTCGGACATGAACTTGAAATCGCGCTCCTCGAACTCGTCGGCCGGGCGGCGCATGGCCCGGCGGGCGTGAATCTCCGTCGCGTCGTCGGCCTGAAACTCCTGGGCGTACTCCAGGCCGACGATGCGGCAGAACAGCAGTTCGTCGTCGGGGTAGGGGACGACGAGGTACTTCCCGAGGCGGACGCGCTCGCGGTTGCCCGCGGTCACGAACGCCCGGAGCGCCGTCCGGTCTGGGTCCTCCGACACGCGCAGGCCCGGCGAGACCGCAATCGCGCCGACGCCCCGCTCGTCGCCGACGGGGTCGGCGTCGTACTCGTCGAACTGCAGGTCGTCCGCGTCGTCGGTCGCGCCGGCCGCGCTGGTCGTATCGGTCGAACCGCCGCCGCGGCGTTCGTCGCGGCCGTCGCGGTCGGTTTCGACACCGTCGCCGTCGACGCTGTCCCCGTCGGCCGAACTCGCGGCGGTCGCGCTCTCGCCCTCCGAGGCGGGTTCGGAGCGCCCGTTTCCGGCGGCTTCGGCTCCTCGGTCCTCTTGACCCGCGTCCGACGAGTCGTCGGGGTCGTCGCCGGCGAAGTCGCTGAAGTCCCCCAGGTCGGTCATGTTCCAACGCTTGCGGGCGGCGAGTAAAAAGCCACGCGTCGGCGACGGCGCTCGGTCCCGTGTCGGGCGGTCCCGTATCCCGCGGTCTCGGGCCGTCGCGTACGACTTTTCCGTGTCGCGCCCCTAGCCCGGCTATGTTATTGGTCCGCGGTCACGGCGGCGGCACGGCACTCACCGGCACGATATTCGAACGGGGGGAGCAAGCGCCGACCTACCGCGGCGCGCCGAACGAGGACGCCCCCTACGTCTGGGTCTGCGACGAGTTCTACGAGGTCGAAAGCGGCGGCTCGGAGACCGAAATCGACGGGCGGACGATTCGCGTCGCCTTCGACACGCCGCTTCCCCGCGGCTTCGACACCCGCGAGCAGGCGCTGTCGGCGGCGAAAGAACACGTCAGGACGCAGTTCGCGCGGGTCGGCGTCCCCGCCGACGACGTGCGGGTCGAGGTCGTCCGACCCGAAGAGGAGGGGACGCCGGAGGACGAACAGTCGGACGCGGCGGGCCGCTCCGCCGACGAGGGCTCTCCCGAGGGCGACGCGTCGGACGCGTCGCGCTGAGGCCAGCCACCGACTCGTTTTGCGCCCTCTCGCGAGAGGGCCTCACTCGTCGGCGTCGACCCAGCGGATGTTGTCGTAGCTCTTCATCGGGTCCGAGTCGAGTTTCTCGGAGAGTTTGCGCCTGAGCGCGGCCTTCTCGCCGATGCTCACCCGCGCGAGTTCGTCCGCCTTCTCGACCGCCAGCGGCGGCCCGCGCGTGGCGGCCACGTCGCGGACGACGTGGTGCATTAGATCCGCCCGGGTCTCCGGGTCCTTCGTGAACGCGTAGGGCGCTTCGACCCGGTAGCACACGTCGGTTCGGGGGTCGTACAGCACGAAGAACGTCACCGTGTACGCTTCGGGGTCGAGGTTGCGCTCGATGCCGAACGCCTCGCCCTCGGCGCTCAGTTGGCGGTCCGACCCGCCGCGCGAGGCGAACCAGCTCGTGAACGTGAGTTCGTCGGTGCGGCGCTCGTCGCCGTCGGGGCCCTCCCGGCGTTCGAGCAGGTTGACGAAGAAGGCGGCGTCGTCGACCCACGGCCGCCGGCCGGCGTCTGTCCCGTCGAGCTGTTTCCTGACCGTGCGGACGACGTGTTTCGCGCCGGGGTTCTTCACGAAGCCGGCGAGGGGGACGCCGCGCTCGACGAAGCGCTCGACGAGTCGGACGTAGTTCTCCACGACGGCCTTCGGCTTCGCGTCGCGCGCGAGGTCCTTCAGTTCGGCGTCGCGGTCGCGCCAGTTCAGGAGTTCCTTCGGGTACACCGGCCCGTCGAGGATGAGGAGGTCGGCGACGGCGTCGGCGTGTTCGAGCGCGTGGGCGCTCTCGGCGAGGTAGAGCGCGAGCGCGTGGACGACGCCCTCGGCGTAGCGGTTGACCCGCGGGACGCTCAGCACGCGCCGCCGGCCGTAGCCCTCGTCGGAGTGGAGCCACTCGTCGGTGTCGAAGAAGGGAACCGGGTCGTGGGTGTGCGCCGCCATGACGATAGAGCGGTGGCGGTGGAGGTCGAGGTCAGAGGGTTCGGCGGCCATCGCGGCGTGGGCCACGTCGAGGACGAGCCCGTTTTTGAACGTCGTCGGGTTGATGGTCCCCGAGTCGAGGCCGTGGACGGTCGGAAACGGCGACTCCGTGAGCGCCACGTCGTCGATGTCCGCGGCGTGGAGCTGTTTTTCGCCGAGCGGTTCGACGATTGGGGGTCCCCCGTCGGGCGATTCGAGGGGGTCGAGCCACGACTCCCAGACCGTCCGCGCGAGGTCGTCGTAGTCGGCGTCGTCGACCGAGTCCGCGATGGTGCTCGCCATGGACGCGATGTCGTCCACGTGGACGGGGTCGAGGGTCATACCTCGCCGTCGTCGCCGACAAGTATAGTGGTTGTCGTCGTCGGTGGGAGCCACCCCGACGGGGCCGACGCGAGCAGGCGCGGGACGGCTCGTCCCCTCGACAGGTCCCGGCACGCTCATACCGCTCCGTTGCCAACGCTTCACCGACGATGTCAGTCAGCGCGGTCGGGTTCGACCTCGACTACACACTCGCGGTGCCGACGCGGGACCGCGAGACGATTCTCTCGGAGGCGGCGGCGGCGGCGGGCGCGCCCCCGCTGACCCGAGAGGCGTATCTCCGGGCACACCAAGAGAACCTCACGCGCGAGACCCGCGCGCCCATCTTCGAGGCCCTCCTCGACGAGCACGGCTCCCCCGTCGACCCGGAGCGCGTCGCGACGGCGTACAGAGAGCGAATCACCGACGCGGTCGTCCCCGTCGAGGGCGTCGAGGCGATGCTCGCCGGCCTGCGGACGACCTACCGCGTCGGCCTCCTCACCAACGGGCCGGTCGTGGCCCAGGAGGCGAAAATCGACAAACTCGGGTGGCGCGACCACTTCGATACGGCCCTCGTGACGGGCGCGCTCCCCGCCGGCAAGCCGGACGAGCGGGCGTTCGAGGCCCTGCTCGACAGCCTCGGAACCGCGCCCGACGAGACCGTCTACGTCGGCGACAGCGTCCACCACGACATCGCCGGCGCGCACGACGCCGGGATGCTCCCGGTGCAGGTGCTCGGGAAGGGCTGTGACGACCCCGACCCGCGGGCGGTCGCGCACATCCACCACGACGACCTGCCGACGGCGCTTCCGGAACTCGTCGCGGACCTCTGAACCGGTCGCGCGACGGCCGGCTCTCTCCTCTATTCCTCGCGGTCCCCGGCGTCGAGCGCCGCGACCAGCGCGCGGAACGCCGGGAGCGTCCACTTCACCTGCGCGCCGTCCTCGACGAACACGAGCGTCCGCGGCGGGCGGACCGCCTTCGGGCGCACGCGAAGCCCCGCTTCGGACGCGGCGTCGGCGGTCACGTCGGGGTGGGCGATGAACTCGACGCGGGCGCGGTCGGGCTGGACGTACACCTCGGCGACGCGCTCGCCGTCGGCGGCGACCGCGTAGGCGAGCGCGCCGTCGTCGGTCGGTTCCACGTCGGCGTCGGCGTCGACGACGGAGAGAACCGAGAAGGCGTCCTCGTGGCCCGTGACCTCCGAGGCGAGCAGTTGGGCGATGCGTGTCCCGTCGGAGAGCGAATCGACGACCATGCCGGGCGTTCGCGCCCGGACGGTTTCGGGGTGTCGCTTCGCGGCGGGCGGAAGGCGGAAAAGAGAGATTGGGCGCTACTCGGCCAGCGAGCGCGTTGCCTTCTCGGCCGCGTCGTCGACGTTCACGTCGTTCGCGCGAGCGAAGAGGACCGCGGCGGCCTCGGCGGTGATCCCGAGCCGCGACTGCCGCTCGTTGATGCCGGCGACGGCGGCCTGCTTTTCGACGCCGGCGGCGACGCAGGCGTCGAGAATCTGCTCGAACGCCGACTGCTCGCGGAGGACGGAGGCGTCGGGTTCGAACTCCTCGGGTATCTGCACCTCGGCGGGGTCGAACGTCGCGACAACCTCGCCGTCGTCGCGTTCGACGAGGCCGCGGCCCGCCGCGAGGTCGATGAGGCGCTTGGCCTGGTCCGGGGAGAACCAGTCGCGGTCGAGCGACAGGGCGACGACGAACTCGCCTTCGCCGAGGCGGGTCGAGCCGTGTTGCCGGAAGGGGACGGCGACGGTGACGTCGAGACTCATCGGTTCGACGGCGGGCGCGGGCGAACTAAACGGTTTGCGTTGCCATCGCCTCCGAGAGACGTGGTGGCACCCGTCTCCGCCGAGCACCGATTCGAGCGATTCAAGTAGTCACCGAGGTTTTTACCCCGTATGAAGGACCAAGGACGCTCCAAGCGGAAGCGGACCGGCGGTCGGCGCAAGCCGTCCCGAAACAAGAAGCGCTACCAGCTGGGCCGCGAACCCGCCGCCACGACGGTCGGCGAGCCCCGGTTCCAGATTATCGACTCCCGCGGGAACAACGAGAAGCTCCGCGCCCTCTCGACGAACGTCGCGCAGGTCGCAGACGGTGCCGACGTGACGCAGGCCGACATCGAAGGCGTCGTCGACAACCCGTCGAACGTCAACTACGCCCGCCGGAACATCATCACGAAGGGCTCCATCATCGACACAAGCGCCGGCCGCGCCCGCGTCACCTCCCGCCCCGGTCAGGACGGACAGGTCAACGCCGTCGTCGTCGACGAAGAGTAAGTTCTCTCCCCGCGTCGTCGTTTCGGCGCGGTCCGACTGTTTATCCCCGTGAGCCCCGCGGCCGTCGCTCGCGGGGGTGTGTGGTCGAAGTCGAAAACGAGACTGGACGATACCGAATCGAACCGCGCGACGGACCGACCGGCGGGTCGGCCGGTCAGGGCGTCAGGGCGTCGGCGCGGCCTTCTGAAGCGCCGTCTCGGCGATGTTACCGCCGTAGTCGGCGCTCCGCGAGACGGAGTCGACGATGAGGCCGAGCAGTTGCGCGCGCGCCGGGTCGAGGTCCCGGAGGAGTTCGTCGATGCCGCGGGCGCTCGCGTCGATGGCCTGAACGGCCTCGCGGGACTCGTTGGCGAGGCGGCTCGCCTCGTCGCTCTCCTCGGCGAACAGCGCGTCCATCCCGCCGTTGACGACGGCCTTCGCCTCCTCGAACAGCGCCTGAATCGCCTCGACGATTTCGTCGTCGACCGGCTCCTCGAAGTTCAAAGAGAGGTGGGCGATTTTGGTCGCGTGGTCGCCGATGCGCTCCAGTTGCCGGGCGGCGGACTGGTAGTCGAAGCAGATTTCGCGGGGGAGACCGAGTTCCTCGGCGGCCTTCGGGGTCCGGAGCGTCGCCCGGAAGATGCGGGAGACGACCATCCAGAGGCGGTCGACGTCGTCGTCGCGCTGGATGACGTCGCGGGCCATGTCGTCGTCCTGCTCGGCGATGGCCGCGATGGCGTCTTCGAGCATCGAAAGCGAGATGAGCCGCATCCGGGTGACCGCGTTGTGGATGGAGAGCTCGGAGGAGTCGAGCAGGTCCCGGATGACGACCCGGTCGCGCGTCTCTTCGAGCACTTCGAGGCCGACGAGGCTCTGGGTCGCCTCGCGGATGGTCCGGCGCTGGTCGGTCGTGATGCGCGAACTCTCCAGGGCGATGATGTCGAACCCGCTCACGTACATCGTCATGACGGCGCGCGTGAGCTCGTCGCCTTCGAGGGTCGCGATGTCGAGGGTGCCCTCGGTGCGTTCTTCTTCCGAGCGGGGCGTCAAGAACAGCGAGTCGCCCTCCGGGTAGAACTCGACTTCGCTCCCCGCCGAGACGCCGTTGTCCGTCGCCCAGTCTTTAGGAATCGAGACGGTGTAGGTGGAACCGCCCGTCACCTGCACCTTTCGGGTTTCGACCATGTCCGTGGGTGGTCCTCAATACACAATAAAACTGTCTATCTCTATATATCGAGCTCAGTTTTTATGTGGTGGACGTGACCGAACGCGACTCGTGACGGTTCGGAGGCGAAACGACGCTCACTCAGTAGTCATCTCGCGCCGTGTCCGTCGGCCCGCGAGCCCCGAATTTCCTGACATATCGGAGAAAGTTCGCACACGAAACGGCCTATGATGGGGTAATCGTCTGTTTTCGCCGGTTTCGACCCGTTCTTGTCACACGTTACCATTCGTTGGGGACATACCGGAATGTATCACTATATAGTCGTCATAGCAGGGTATTTACGCAAAAATCGGCTCCTCAAAATCGATGACGCGTAACTCGGACAGCGTTCTTTCGCGGCGTAAGTTCCTGATTGCCTCGGGCGCGACCGGTCTCGCTGGACTCGCCGGGTGTACGGAGAACAACACCGGCGACTCCGGTGGAGACTCCGGCGGCGATTCCGGCGGCGACTCCGGCGGCGACTCCGAGGGAACAGACTCGTCGGGCGACGGGAGCAACGAGCTCTCGGGAACCATCGACATCGCCGGTTCCTCGACGGTGTTCCCGCTCGCGACCGCGATGGGCGAGCGCTTCCAGAGTGAGCACTCCGAGGTCAACATCAACCTCCAGTCCACCGGCTCCGGTGGCGGCTTCGCGAACTACTTCTGTACGGGCCAGACCGACTTCAACAACGCCTCGCGCCCGATTCAGCCCGACGAGGAAGAACAGTGCGCGAGCAACGACGTGACGCCCGTCGAACTCAAAGTCGCCACCGACGCCCTGACGGTCGTCGTCAACAACGACAACGACTTCATCGGCGAGGGCCTCACCACCGAACAGCTCCAGACCATCTTCTCGGCCGAGTCGGCCCCGACGACGTGGGCGGACGTCAACTCCGAGTGGCCCGACGAGGAAATCGAGATTTACGGTCCCACCGACGCCTCCGGTACCTACGACTACTTCATCGAGGCCATCATCGGCGAGGACGGCCCGGGCCACCGCCAGGACTACTCCGCGACCGAGCAGGACCGCACCATCATCCAGGGCGTCCAGGGCTCCGAGTACGCGATTGGCTATCTCGGTTTCGCGTACTACAGCGAGAGCACCGACTCCGTGCAGGCGGTCCCCATCGAGAACGACGCCGGCGAGTTCGTCGAACCGTCGCTCGACACGGCGCTGTCCGGCAAGTACAACCCGCTTTCCCGCCCGCTGTTTACCTACCTCGCCCGCGAGTCGCTCGCGGAGGACCACATCGCCGAGTTCGCCCGCTACTGGATGGAGAACTCCACCAGCCGCGAAATCGTCGCCGACGAGGTCGGCTACGTCCCGCTCGGCGAGGACGAGCAACAGGAGATGCTCGACACCCTCAACGCCGCCATCGAGGAAGCTAACTAGCCGCTTTCTCGACAGAATCAGCTAACGAAGCGCTTTTTCATACACCACGATTCAATCCAACCAATGAGCACAGATGACCTCGAAACCGACCTCACGCGGAACACGGAGAACGCGCCGCGTGAGCTACTGACGCGGTCGTTCTTCTTCCTGTGCGCGGCGCTGTCCGTCGTGACGACCCTCAGTATCGTCGGGCTCCTCATCACGGAGGCGTCCAAGTTCTTCACGCTGACAGCCTCGCTGATGGGAGTGACGGGAGAGACGGCGTCTATCGTCGACTTCCTCACCGGAACCACGTGGCAGATACACAGCCAAGAGTTCGGCGTGCTGGCGCTCGTGTCGGCGACGCTGATGGTCACTATCGGGTCGGCCGTCATCGCGCTCCCGCTCGGCGTCGCGACCGCCATCTACCTCAGCGAGTACGCGAGCGCGCAGGCTCGGTCGGTTCTCAAGCCCGCGCTGGAAATCCTCGCGGGCGTCCCGACCGTCGTCTACGGCTTCTTCGCGCTCATCTACATCACCCCGGCGCTGGAAGTCGTCTTCCCCGACATCGGGACGTTCAACATGCTGTCTGCGAGCATCGTCGTCGGCATCATGATCATCCCGATGGTCGCCTCCATCAGCGAGGACGCGATGTCCGCCGTCCCCGACGAACTCCGGCAGGCGGGCTACGGCATGGGCGCGACGAAGTTCGACGTGTCGACCGGCATCGTCGTTCCCGCCGCGCTGTCCGGCATCTTCTCTTCGTTCATCCTCGCAATCTCGCGCGCCATCGGCGAGACGATGGCCGTCACCGTCGCCGCGGGCGCGCAGGCGAAGTTCCTCAACCCGCTGAACCCCGCGTCGTACCTCGAAGGCGCGCTGCCCATGACCGCCGCGATGGTCCAGCTTCTCACCGGTGACATCACCGGCGGCGGGCTGGCCTACCGCAGTCTGTTCGCCATCGGCCTCGTGCTCTTTGTCATCACACTCATCATGAACGTTATCAGCGACTACGTCTCGCGGCGCTACCGGGAGGCCTACTGAGATGGCGACCGACACCGACTCCGGCTACATCGACGGCTTCGGACAGGTCAGTCGAACCACCGGAACCATCTTCCGGTACCTGCTTTTGGCCGCGACGATGTTCGGCATCGTCACGCTCGCCGTCCTCCTCGTCTACGTCGCAAACGACGCGATTCGCCCGCTCACCGCCGACCTCGGCTGGCATCTCACCTTCTTCCTGACGCTCGTCGTCCCCACGGCGGTCGTCGGCGGTTACCTCGCCCGGCGCAACGTGCCGGCGCTCAAACTCGGCGGCATGGTCGTCGGGATGCTCGCCGTCTCCCTGCTGTTCAGCGGCGGCGTGGCAATCGTCTTCGTCGACATCATCCCGCCGCTGACCGGCCTCTCGTACGTCGTCGGCCTCCTCGTGCCGGCGGCGCTCGTCGTCGTCCTGACGAAGTACGAACAGCAGATTCCGTTCACCCTCCGCGTCGCCGCGACCGGGGCCGCGTTCGTCCTCTCGCTCGTCGGCATTCCGGGCTACTTCCACAGTATCCCCGAAATCGTCCGCCAACTTCCCGTGGTCCCCGCCGACTGGATGATTCTGACGCTCGTCCTCGGCGGCGTGGCCGCGGTCGTCGTCGGCCAGTACGTCGCTCGAATCCGCGAAGACACCACGGCCGGCCTCGCGGCGGGCGCGTCCGCGCTCCTCCTGACCGGTCTCGCGGCCGTCGTCGGCCCGGCACTGGGCGTCGACGCGAACGCCGCCGCCGTCGTCACGTCGGTCGCGTTCGTTCCCACGGTGGCCTACGCCGGGGGCGCGGCGGTCACCCGCGAACGGGAGCGAATCGGCCTCCTGCTCGCGGCCGTCGTCATCGGCGGCTCGCTCGTCGGCGCGGCCGCGGTCGACGCGCTCGGCTTCGCCGGCCCGCAGTCGTGGGTCGACTGGCAGTTCCTCACGAGCGCCCACAGCGGGTCCGCGGAGAACGCCGGTCTCTACCCGGCTATCGGCGGCTCCATCCTGCTGATGGCGACGGTCGCCGCCCTCTCGTTCCCGCTCGGCGTCGGCGCGGCGGTGTACCTCGAAGAGTACGCCCCCGACAACGCCTTCACCCGGTTTATCGACGTTAACATCTCGAACCTCGCCGGCGTCCCCTCGGTCGTCTACGGCCTGCTCGGGCTCGGCGTGTTCGTCACCTATCTCGGCCAGCCCACGGGAACGGTCATCATCGGCGGCGCGACGCTCGCGCTCCTTATCTTGCCCATCGTCATCATCTCCTCGCGCGAGGCGATTCGCTCGGTCCCCAGCGATATGCGGCAGGCGTCCTACGGCATGGGCGCGACGCGCTGGCAGACCGTGAAGAACGTCGTCCTCCCGGAGGCGTTCCCCGGCATCCTGACCGGGACCATCCTCGCGCTCGGCCGCGCCATCGGCGAGACCGCGCCGCTCATCATGATCGGCGCGCCGAACGTCCTTTTCACCCTGCCGACCGAGCTCACCTCGAAGGTGAGCGCGATGCCCCTGCAGGTGTACGCGTGGTCCAGCCTGTTCGCCAGCGAGGACTTCTACACGAAGGCCGTCCCGGCGGGCGTCGTCGTCCTCCTGGCGGTCCTCCTCGCGATGAACTCCATCGCCATCGTCCTGCGCAACAAGTTCGAAAGTGGAAACTGAACGTTACCAATGAGCCAAAGAGACAAAGCACCCGAGGGAGAACAGCAAGCCATGAACGGAACAGAGGACCCGACGAACGACGAGATGCTCGTCGAAACCGACGTGAGCGACGGGCTCTCTGCGTCGGCGAACTCGGTGAGTCGGGACGCCGAGACCGTCATCAGCTCGGAGAACATCAACGTCTGGTACGGTGACGACCACGCGCTCACCGACATCACGATGGATATCCCCGAAAACAGCGTGACCGCCATGATCGGTCCCTCCGGCTGTGGGAAGTCCACGTTCCTTCGCTGTATCAACCGCATGAACGACCTCATCGACGTCGCCCGCGTCGAGGGTCGGCTCACGCTCCGCGGCAAGAACGTCTACGACGACGACGTCGACCCCGTCGCTCTCCGCCGCCGCGTCGGCATGGTGTTCCAGAAGCCGAACCCGTTCCCGAAGAGCATCTACGAGAACGTCGTCTACGGCCTGAAGATTCAGGGCATCGACGCCGACTACGACGAGGTCGTCGAGGAGTCGCTCAAGCGCGCCGCCCTCTGGGACGAGGTGAAAGACCGCCTCCACGAGTCCGGACTCGACCTCTCCGGCGGCCAACAACAGCGCCTCTGTATCGCCCGCGCCATCGCCACCGACCCCGAGGTGCTCCTCATGGACGAGCCGGCGTCGGCGCTCGACCCCGTGGCGACCTCCCAGATCGAAGACCTCGTCGAAGAGCTCGCCGAGGACTACACGGTCGTCATCGTCACGCACAACATGCAACAGGCGGCGCGCATCTCCGACAAGACCGCCGTCTTCCTCACCGGCGGCGAACTCGTCGAGTTCGACGACACCCAGAAAATCTTCGAGAACCCCGAGAGCCAGCGCGTCGAAGACTACATCACCGGCAAGTTCGGATAGTCCTCGTCCGCGCTCGCGCGCTCTCGGGTCGCTTCTGCGAGCCGTTCGATTCGCGCCCCCGGAGCGACGCCCGCGCCCCGCCGTCGCGCATTCGACACGGTCGTTCGGGACGTACCGCCGACTCGACCACCGGAACCATCACAAGGAATTTCACTTCGCCTGTCGGAACGTCACGTATGGCCAGAAACACGTACCAGTCTCGCCTCAATCAGCTCGAAGAGGACGTGTTGTATCTCAGCGAACTCGCCGCCGAACGGGTCCGGTTCGCCCTCGACGCGCTCGAAGACAAAGACGAGCGGAAGGCACAGGAAGTCATCGAGGGAGACCACGAGATAAACCGCATCTACCTCGACTTAGAACAGGACTGCATCGACCTGCTGGCGCTCCAACAGCCGGTCGCTGGCGACCTGCGGTTCATCGCGGCGTCGTTCAAGATTATCACCGACCTCGAACGCATCGGCGACCTCGCGACCAACCTCGCGCAGTACGCCATCGACGCCGAAAACGACGTGTACGCGGAGGTCGACATCCGCCGCATCGGCGACGCCGCCCTCGATATGGTCGACCAGGCGATGGACGCCTACGAGACCGAAGACACCGACCTCTGTCGCTCCGTGGCCGAGCGCGACGACGACCTCGACGCGATGTGCGACGCCGCCTCGGAGAGCATCGTCCGCGACCTCATGACCGGCGACGACTTCGAGGGCGACGGCGACCTCGACCCCGAAAGCGCCCTCGTGGACGTGCGCCGACTCCTGCTTACGGTGCGCGACCTCGAACGCATCGGCGACCACGCCGTCAACGTCGCGGCGCGGACGCTCTACATGATAGACAACGACGACTCACTGCTGTTCTGAGCGGGCGTCTCACGCCGACGCGTCAGTGACGCGTCGCTCGCTTCTTCGAAAAACGAGAGAAAGACACGACCGCAGAGCGCCGACCGTCCGGCTTACTGGAAGCCGATGCGGCCGCCGTCGCGGGTGTCGGGCGACAGCCCCTCGCGGGAGCCGCCTTTGAACTGGTCTTGGATGTCCTCGTAGTAGCGCATCAGTTCCTCGGTGATGGTCGGGCGGACCGACTCCATCGCCTTGCGGAAGTGGCGCATCTCGATTTCCTCGGCGTCGGAGTCCTCGCGGAGCGCCTCGATGGCCGCCTCGCGGCAGATGGATTCGAGGTCGGAGCCGACGTAGCCGTCGGTTATCTCCGCGATTTCGCGGAGGCTCACGTCGGGCGCGAGCGGGCTCTGTTGCGTGTGGATGTCGAGAATCTGCTCGCGGCCCTCCTCTGCGGGCTGGCCGATGAGCACGAGGCGGTCGAACCGGCCCGAGCGGATGAGCGCGGGGTCGATCATGTCCGGGCGGTTGGTCGCCGCGATGACCATGACGTTGCCCGCGTCTTCGAGGCCGTCCAACTCCGTCAGGAGCTGGTTGACGACGCGCTCGGAGACGTTGTTACCCATGTCGTTGCCGCGGGCCGGGGCGAGCGCGTCGAGCTCGTCGAAGAAGATGATGGTCGGCGAGACCTGCCGAGCCTTGCGGAACGTCTGCCGAATCGCCTTCTCCGACTCGCCGACCCACTTCGACAGCAGCTGCGGGCCGCGCACCGAGATGAAGTTCGCGTTCGTCTCGTTGGCGACGGCCTTCGCTATCAGGGTCTTCCCCGTGCCGGGCGGCCCGTAGAGGAGCACGCCCTTCGGGGCCTCGATGCCCATCCGCTGGAACTTCTCGGGCGTGGTCAGCGGCCACTCGACGCTCTCTTGGACCTTCTGTTTCGGCCCTTCGAGCCCGCCGACGTCGTTCCACGTGACCTTCGGAATCTCGACGAGCACCTCGCGCATCGCCGAGGGTTCGACCTCGCCGAGCGCGCCGCCGAAGTCGTCGTTCTTGACGACCATGCGGTCGATGAGGCTCGGCGGGATGTCCTCCCTGTCGAGGTCGATCTCGGGGAGGTAGCGTCGGAGCGCCTTCATCGCGGCCTCCTTGGTCAGCGCCTCGATGTCCGCGCCGACGAAACCGTGGGTGTCGTCGGCGAGGTCGTCGAGGTCCACGTCGTCCGAAAGCGGCATCCCGCGGGTGTGAATCTGGAGGATTTCCTTGCGGCCCTCCTCGTCGGGCACGCCGATTTCGATTTCGCGGTCGAACCGACCGGGGCGGCGGAGCGCGGGGTCCACCGAGTCGACGCGGTTCGTCGCCGCGATGACGATGACCTGTCCGCGGGCTTCGAGCCCGTCCATCATCGTCAAGAGTTGGGCGACGACGCGGCGTTCGACCTCGCCAGTCACGTCCTCGCGCTTGGGCGCGATGGAGTCGAGCTCGTCGATGAAGATGATGCTCGGCGACTCCTCTTTGGCGTCCTCGAATATCTCGCGGAGCTGTTGTTCGGACTCGCCGTAGTACTTCGAGATGATTTCCGGCCCCGCGATAGAGAAGAAACTCGCCGAAGTCTCGTTGGCGACCGCGCGGGCGAGAAGCGTCTTCCCGGTGCCCGGCGGCCCGTGAAGCAACACCCCCTGCGGGGGCTCGATGCCCAGCTTCTTGAATATCTGGGGGTGTTTCATCGGCAGTTCGACCATCTCGCGGACGCGCTGAATCTCGTTGGTCAGGCCGCCAATGTCCTCGTAGGTGATGCCGCCGCCGGCCTTCTCGAAGCCCGAGATGGGCTCCTCGCGGAGTTCGACGTCGGTGTCCTCGGTGACGAGGACGACGCCGTCGGGCTTCGTCTCGACGGCGATGAGCGGAATCGCCTGTCCGGGCGACCGCATAAACGGGTGGTTCGTGCTCGACATCACCGGGACGATGTCGCGTTCGACCACGGGCCGCTTGAGAATCTGCCGTTTGACCATGCCGGCCGCGTCGGACCCGAACTGCACGCTCGCCTCCTCCGGCGGCGCAAGCACGAGTTTGTCGGCCTTCGTGGCCTCTGCCTTGCGGATGGTGACCCGCTCGCCGATGCCCACGTCGGCGTTCTGCCGCGTGAACCCGTCGATGCGGACCGTATCCGTGTTCCAGTCCTGCCGGTCTGCCCGCCACACCTTCGCGGCGGTCGTTTTTCCTCCCTCGATCTCGATGATGTCTCCCGGCGAGAGCTTGAGATGGAGCAAGGTGTCCGGATCAAGACGGGCGATGCCGCGCCCCGAGTCGTTCGGGTACGCTTTCGCCACTTCGAGTTGGACTTCGTTCATGATTACCTCGCGGGGATGCTGATACCTGTGAGAGGCCATCGGATAAGTCCTTCCCCGGTCTGACCGGGGCACCGTCCTCTCGTGGTTACAGCCTAGCACACCGTAGGGCGGGCGGCTACTAATCCCTACCGACTGGACAGGGGACGGCGCGTCGATGGCTGGCGTTTTTACGCTCGAACACGACGGTTCACGCATGCGACTCCTCGCGTTCGACGGCCGGATGGGTGCCAGCGGCGACATGCTCCTCGGCGCGCTCGTCGCCGCCGGTGCCGACCCGTCCGTCCTCTCGCCCGTCGAAGACGCTCTCGACGTGACCTACCGCGTCCACGAGGTCGACAAAAACGGCATCCTCGCGACCAAGGTGGACGTGCTCCTCGCGGAGGCCGACGGGGGCGAACCCCGCGGCGAGGGCCACGGCGACGACCACCGACGCCAGCCCGAACCCGAGAGCGGCGACGGCGACGACGGGGGAGACTCCGACGACGCTGACGGTGACGACGAAGACGAGCACAGCAACCAACACCAGTACCGTCACCACGACCACGCCCACGACCACGCACACTCCCACGACCACGCACACTCCCACGACCACGACCATTCACACGACCACGACCATTCACACGACCACACCCACGCCGAGGGCCACGGCCCGCACCGGACCTACCCCGAGGTGGTCGACCTCGTCGAGTCGATGGGCTTGCCCGCGGGCGTCGTCGAGGACGCGACGGCCATCTTCCGCGTGCTCGGCGAGGCGGAAGCCGAGGTCCACGGCACGGACCTCGACGCGACGCACTTCCACGAGGTCGGCGCGGACGACGCCATCGCCGACGTGGTCGGGGTCTGTCTCCTCCTGGAGGACCTCGGCGTCGACCGCGTCGTCACCGGCCCGGTCGCCGTCGGCGGCGGCGAGACCGAGATGAGCCACGGGACCTACCCGGTCCCCGCGCCCGCCGTGGTCAACATCACCGCGGCGGCCGGCTGGTCGGTCCGCGGCGGCCCCGTCGAGGCCGAACTGCTCACCCCCACGGGCGCGGCCATCCTCGCGCACCTCGCCGAGGGCGTCGAGTCGCTCCCGTCGATGTCGGTCGAGTCGTCCGGCTACGGGGCCGGCGGCTGGGACTTTTCGGACCGTCCGAACGTCCTCCGCGCGGTCGTCGGCGACGGCGGCTCGCGGCTCGTCCGCGACGAGATTACCGTCCTCGAAACGAACCTCGACGACGCTACGCCCGAGGTCCTCGGCGGGCTTCAGGAGACCCTGAAGGACGCCGGCGCGCGCGACGTGACCATCGTCCCGACGACGATGAAGAAATCCCGCCCAGGTCACCTCGTCAAGGTCGTCGTCAGGCCGGAAGACGCCGAGCGCGTCGCCTACCGCCTCGCGGTCGAAACGGGCACGCTCGGAATCCGCGAGCACGGCGCGGGCCACCGCTGGACCGCCCGCCGCGAGTTCGAGACGGCGACGCTCGACGTCGACGGCGACGACTACGAGGTGAGCGTGAAGGTCGGAAGCGACGCCGACGGCGTCGTCTACGACCGAAGCGCCGAGTACGACGACGCGCTGGCGGTGGCGAACGAGACGGGCCTGCCGGTCCGCGAGGTCATGCGCCGCGCCGTCGACGCGGTGGCGTCGGACGACGCCGAGTGAGCGGTTCGCGGGGCTCTTCGCCCGAGACGCTTCGCCGAAAAAACCGTTCGCGGCCGCCCCGTCAGGTCACTTCTCGTTGAACTGCGGTCGGGAGTTGAACGGCGCGAACGTCCCGTCGGGGTTGTTCACGTGGACCCACGCGTGGAGGCCCCAGTGGCCGCCGGCGAAGCCCCACATGCCGTCGTCGCCGTCGCCGTGGAACAGGTCCGGGAACGGGCCGGCGTACGCCTCTATCTCGTCGAACAGGTACTCGGCCGCGCCGAGGACGAGCGTTTCCCTGCCGTTGCCCTCGTTTTTCCCGTAGACGAGCGCGGCGGGTTTCGTGAGGTCGACCTCGTCGTCGTAGTTCTCGATGACGTAGTCGTGGTTCACGTAGTGGTAGCCCATGCCCGGGATGAACGGACTTTCGAGGACGTAGCCGTCTTCGATGGCCTTCCGAACGTCGGCGTACTTCGACGTGGCCGCCCGGACCGACGCGATTTCGCGCTGGAGCGCCCCGCGGTGCGCCGCCGCGGGCGCGGCGAACGCGCCGACCGAGAGCGCACCGACGCCGAGTGCCTTCAGATACGTCCGTCGCCCGACCGTAGGGTTGCGTGATGTGCTCATGCGACATGCGATACGCGTCGGTGGAACGTAGGTATGATTCGGGCACGGCGCGTCCCATAAACCGAGAGTCGCGTTACGAGCGTTCTTTTCGGCCCGACCACTCGAAGCGCGGGCACCCTCAGACGGTCGCGGAGCGCCACGTTAGGCGGCCGTTAACGGCGTCGAAACCGCCGCCGCCGACACTCACTCCTCGCGCGAGCGGTGTTCGTCCAGCGCCTCGTCGATGCTCAGCTCGCCGTCGGCGACGCGCCGGGCGAGCGCCTCGTCGATGGTGCGGTTGTCCTCGGACGCCTCCCGCGAGCGCGCCTTGATGCGCGTGAGCTCGCCCTCGGTCGGTTCTATCTCGCGGGACTCGATGCGCTCGCCGTCCCGACGAGCGATGTTCACCGCGGCGAGCACGTCGCCCATCCCGCGCGCTCCGGTGCCGAGGTAGGGCGTCGTCCCGGTTTCGTCGACGAGTTCGACCGCGACGCCGTCGAGTTCGTTGATGAGCTTCGCGCCCTGTAAGCGCGCGCCGTCGCCGATGCGGACCACGGGGTCGACCGCGTCGTCGGTCTCCTCTCGGATGACCTCGACGGCGTCCGAAAGCGGGACGTGGAACGCGGCGACGACCGTCTCGCCGGAGAGGACCGCGACGCCCGGTCTGGTTCCGGGGTCGACGCCGACGACGGTCTGTCCGCCGTCGCCGCGGAGGCTCGCGAGCGCCTCGTCGACGGCGCGGCGCACGTCGTCGCCCGTCGCGGTCACGCGGGTCACGTTCCCGTCGGAGCCCGTGCCGCCGAGGTCGTCGTCGGGGCCGGTGAGGAGGACCTCCGCCCGTTCGGGCAGGGGGTCGCCCGGCTCGACGGTCGTAAAGGCGACTCCTCGGCTCCGCAGTTCGGACACGGCCTCGTGGTAGAGGTCGAAATCGGCGGTGGCGACGACTATCACGGGGGTCCCTTGGCGGCGGCGACGAATAAAGCGTCGTGCGCGAGTCGCCGTGGCGGCCGCGGGTCGGCGTCGAGGCGGCGGGCGGTCGCGCGACCGCGAGTGCGTCCGAGGCCGTCCGCGGCGACCGGGGTCTTTTTCGGCCGGTGGCGCCCACCACCTGACGTGACAGAGTCAGTCTCCACCGGCTGTGACGCGCTCGACGACCTCCTCGACGGCGGGTTCGAACGCGGCACCGTCACGCAGGTGTACGGTCCCTCCGCGGCCGGCAAGACGAACGTCGCGCTCTCGGCGGCGGTCCGGGTCGCCGCCGCGGGCGGCACCGTCGTCTACATCGACACCGAGGGCCTGTCGGTCGACCGCTTCCAGCAACTCGCGGAGGCGGTCGCCCCCGAGGACGTGGAGTCTGTGACCTCGCGGCTGATGATAAGCGAGGCGTACGACTTCGAGGACCAAGAACAGGCCGTCCGCGACGCCGAGGAGTTCGCCGCCAGCGCCGACCTCATCGTCCTCGATTCGGCGACCGGCTTCTACCGGCTGGAACGGACCGCCGAGGGCGACGGCGGCGAGGCGCTTCGCCGGGTGGCACGGCAGGTCACGCACCTGCTGTCGCTCGCGCGCAAACACGACCTCGCGGTCGTCCTGACGAACCAGGTGTACGCCGACCCCGACACCGACCGGACGCGCGCGCTCGGCGGCCACACCCTCGAACACTGGACCGGCACCGTCGTCCGCCTCGACCGCTTCCGCGGCGGCAACCGCCGGGCGACGCTGGAGAAACACCGCGCGAAACCCGCCGGGGAGACGGCGACGTTCAAGATAACGGACCGCGGGCTCTCCGCGGCGGACGTGTAGAAAAAGGTCGACGCGGCCGGGCTGACGGCCCGGTCGAATCCCGCTCCTGTCTTCAGTTCGTGTTTCCTCTCGGGCGCGCCGGTGAGCCCCGGGCGACTGCGTTACAGGTCGTTGAGCTTCCGGAGGAGCTGGCCGCGGTAGCGCTCGTCGGCCTCGAAGCCCTTGACTTCGAGCACGTTGCGTTCGAGCTTGTCGAGGGCGACGTGGAACGCGTGTTCGGCGCCGTAGCCCTCGCCGCTTCCGGCCAGTTGGCCGTGGCTCGTGCGGAGCCGAATCTGGCACTGGATGAGCGGCGTGCCGCGGAGTTTCTCCTTGTGCTCGTGGAAGCGGACGTGAGCGTGAAGCACGCTCATCCGCTGGTACTTGTCCGCGACCTCGGTGATAGCCGAGTTGATGTCGGCGCGGCTCAGCGTTTCGAGGAGGCCGATGTTCGTGACCTGCACGTCCATCTGCTCTTCTTCGGTGTAGGTGAGCGCGCGGAGCACGTCGGTCTTGGTCACCACGCCGAGGACCTCGCCGTCGTCGTCGGCGGGCGTGACGACCAGCCCGGCGATGTTGTGTTCCAGCATGCGCGCGACCGCGTCGCGCACGCTCTCTTCGGGCGTCGCCGTGCGCGCCGGGCTGGTCATCAGGTCGTAGACCGGGAGGTCGAGCATCCGGTCGGTGTCGCCGCGGCGGTCCTGTTTGCCCTGCCGACCCTCGTCGCGCACCATGAACTCGACGAGGTCGTAGGTGGTCAGGATACCTTCGAGGCGGCCCTCGTCGTTGACGACCGGCAACCGCGAGACGCCGTGTTCGCGGAGGCGGTTGATGGCCTGCCCGAGGTGGTCGCGCTCGCCGACGGTGACCACGTCGTCGGTGTAAATCTGCTCGACGGTCAGCGCGTCGAGGTTGTCGAGGACGGCTTCGAGGATGGCGTCCTGCGTGATGATGCCGTACTGTTTTTCGCCCTCGTAGACCGGCGCGACCTTCGTGTCGCCCTCGACGAGCATGCGCGCGACCTCGCGCACGTTCTCGTGACGGTCTATCTTGGGGACGGCCTTCGTCAGCGCGGCCGCTTTGGTGTTGTCTTCGACGTGCGAGTTGATGAGCTGTTTCTCACCGATGACGCCCGCGTACTCGCCGTCGTCCTGAACGATGATGCCCTTAGGGTTTTCCCGCTCGAAGATGGAGCGGACTTTGCCTAATCGCTCGTCAACGTCGACCTCGATGAAATCAGGAGTGGCGATATCAGCAATATCCATAATACATCCTTACATACAACGCCTCGTCTCTTGAAGGTTCGTCCCGTTTCCACCCGCTAGGAAGGACCGAAATCGCAAGGCCACGACGGGGCTGAAGGGGCGAATTCCGCCGGCAGACGGCCTATGTCTATTGTTAACACTCCAATTCCGCTGAATGTCGCCGTTTCTCGCCGACGCGTCGGCCGGGGACGCCGGCCGCGAGGGGCAGTACTCTCAGTCGGTTGTCAGCCCTCGCCGGGTCATCTCGGGAGCGTTCCGGTCTAACTCCCCCGCCGAACGCGACCCAGTTATATCCCTGTATTCGGCGGTAGTCCCGGCCTAACCTGCCGATTTCGAACATCTAGTCGCTCCATACTTACAGCCGTTCCTACCGTTCAGTATTTCCAGAGAATGGCGTCTCCTGACAAGAACTCCCAGACTGACCGCCGCGATGGCGAAGAATCGTTCCGAGCAGACGGTGGCACCGCCGAACTGGTCCCCACGACCGGTCCGCAGGCGATGGCCGCCCGCGCGAGTGAGCTTCCGGTCCCCGCGTCGGACCGCATCGAGTACGGCCCCGCCGACGACCTCGTCGAAGACGAGACGGACGAAGACCGCCCGGAGACGCTCCGGGAGGCCGTCCTCCGCGAGGTGAAGGCGTTCTTCGCCGCCATCGACGACGAGACGGCGTTCGCGCCCGCGCCCTCCGAGGCGTTCATCGAAGACAAGTTCTTCGACTTCGCGTTCCTCGACGGCGTCGAGGCCGTCGAACACTACTGGGTGAACAAGCCCTTCGCGTTCGTCTCCATCCTGTACGACCACGAGAAGCGCGAACACCGGTACCACGTGAGCGAGCCGCGCCTCGACCCCTTCGAGGACTTCGTGCGCGAGGACCTGACGAAGATTCTGCGCAACAGCCTGCTGTACCGCGACCTCGACGCCGACGGCGACCGCGAGGACGTCTTCGACGAGGAGGCCCGCGAGATAATCTCCGAACACGCCGCGACGGTCGAAGAGGGGTCGCTCTGGAAGCTGTTTTACTTCCTGCTTCGGGACTTCATCCACTTCGGCCGCATCGACCCCGTGATGCGCGACCCCGGCATCGAAGACATCTCCTGTGACGGCGACGACGTGCCCGTCTACGTCTTCCACAGCGTCTACCGGGACGTGCCGACGAACGTCGTCTTCGACGACGGCGACCTCTCGTCGTTCACCATCCGCCTCGCGCAACGCGCGGGCAAGCAGGTCACCGTCTCCGACCCGCTCGTGGACGCGAGCCTCCCGGACGGCTCTCGCGTCCAGTTGACCCTCGGCTCTGACATCGCCACCCGCGGGTCGAACTTCACCATCCGGAAGTTCTCGGACGTGCCGCTGTCGCCGGTCGACCTCGTGCGCTGGAACACCTTCAGCGTCGAGCAGATGGCGTACTTCTGGCTCGCCATCGAGAACAACCGCTCTCTCATCTTCGCGGGCGGCACGGGCTCCGGGAAGACCACCTCGATGAACGCGGTGTCCTTCTTCGTCCCCGGCCACGCGAAGGTCGTCTCCATCGAGGACACCCGCGAAATCACCCTCCCGCACGACAACTGGATTCAGTCGGTCACCCGCGACACGTTCACTGCCGACGGCCGCGGCGAGGTGTCGATGTACGCGCTCCTGCAGGCCGCGCTCCGACAGCGCCCCGAGTACCTGCTGGTCGGCGAGATTCGCACAGAAGAGCGCGTCGCCCTGACGTTCTTCCACTCCATCGCCACGGGCCACACCGCGTACACGACGTTCCACGCAGACTCCTCGGAGGGCGTGGTCCACCGCATGCGCAACGAGCCCCTCGGCGTGCCCGCCCAGATGCTCTCGGACCTCGACATCATCTCGGTCCAAAAGCAGATTCACCTCGACGGCGACCGGACCCGCCGGAACATCGCCGTCACCGAAATCGCCGGCGTCGACGACGACGGCGAGGTCGAACTCCGCGACGTGTTCAAGCGCAACCCCGAAAACGACGCCCACGAGCGCGTCGGCGACTCCGTCGTCCTCGACGAAATCGCCGCCGAGCGCGGCTGGACGAAGGCCGACCTCAAGTACGAACTCGACATCCGCGCCGACGTGCTCCGGTACATCGCCGCCTCGGGCGTCGACGACTACCTGACGGTCTCCGCGATGATTCGCCGCTTCGAGCGCGACCGCGAGGGCCTCCTCGCGCACGTCTACGCCGAGACCTCGCTGGTCTCCGTCGACGACGAGGCCGACGAACACGACGACGACGCGGCCGACGAGGCTGACGCCCCGGCCGACGACCTCGACGACGACGAAATCGAGGTCTCGCCCGAGACCGAGCGGCTCCTCGCTGACCTGTTCGACATCGAGTTAGACGACGACGCTGACGGCGACGAAACGCCCGACGCCGCCAAGGCGGAGGCCGCCCCCGAACCCGCGCCCGCCGCCGAAAGCGACGACGCTGATGCCGGCGCAGACGACGCGGAAGCCGATTCCGCTGTCGTCGCAGACGCCGTCGAGTTCGACGATGTCGCGGAGGCCGGCCCCGCGCCGGCCGATGACGCCTCGGACGCCTCGGACGCCGACGAAACCGACGACTCCGAATCCGTGACCGACGACGACGACCGGGAGGCCGACGATGCCCGCTGACTCGTCGGCGTCGGTTCCCCTGCCCGACTACGAGGTCGAGCAGTACTTCCCGCGCGAACACTTCGACGAGTCGCCCGAGGAGGTCGAGCGACTCCGCCAGCGCTACGGCTACGTCCGCACGTACTTCAAGCGCCACCCGGCGGGCCACCGCGACCTCCAGCGCTGGCTGAACCAGACCCGCGTGGGCACGACCTACGACCTGTATCTCACCCAGTCGATTAAGCTGGCGGCCGTCACCGCGGCGTTCGGCTCGCTCGTCGGGCTCGCGCTCACGTTCGTCCTCGCCCGCACGGGCGTGCTGGCCAACGCGTCGAGCCCCGTTAGCCTCGGCATCGCGGCGCGATACGTCGCCCCGCTTTCCCCCTACAAGGTGCCCATCCTCGGCGTGGCCCTCGTCGGCCTCGTCGGCGGGTTAGCGGCCGCCGGGACCTACTACGCCCGGTACTACCTCCCCAAGAGCCGCGCCGAGATGCGCGGCCGGAGCATCGACATCCTGCTCCCGCACGCCATCGTCTACATGTACGCGCTCAGCCACGGCGGGATGAGCTTCCTCGAAGTCATCCGCTCGGTCGCCGACGCGCCCGACTACGGCGAGGTGTCCCGCGAGTTCGAGATGATCGCCCGCGACATGGACCTGTTCGGTAACGACCTGTTCACGGCGCTCCGCAACTCCCGGAACCTGACGCCCTCGATCAACTTCGAGCAGTTCCTCGACGACTTGCTGTCGGTCCTCGACTCCGGCGGCGACGTGACCGCCTTCCTCGACCGCGAGTCCGCGACCTACCTCGAAGAGGCCCGCGACGAACAGGAGGACTTCATCGAGACGCTGTCGATGCTCTCGGAGGTGTTCGTCGCCGCGTTCGTCGCCGCGCCGCTCTTGCTCATCGTCACCCTGATGGTCATCAGCTTCCTCGGCGGCGACACGCTCGTCCAGCTGTACGCGCTGAACTACCTCATCTTCCCGCTCGGGATGGGGCTGTTCTTACTCCTCGTGGACGTGCTCTCCTCGCCGTACACCCAGGACACGGTCCGGACGAAACACGACGTGACCGTCCTCGAAGAGATTCGGACGGTCGCGGTCGACTTCCTCGGCGCGATGCGCCGCGAGGTCCAGCGCGCCCGCGAGGCCCGCTGGGGAAGCGACGGAATCGCCTCCGACGGCGGCTTCGTCGACGAGCGACTCGACGACTACCGCCTCGAAAACGCGGTGTACGAGCTTCGGACGCTCATCGGCGACCCGCTCGACATCATGCGCCGCCAGCCGTACCTCTCGGCGGCCTTCACGGTGCCCGTCGCGCTCCTGTCGGTCGTCGCCGTCTACGCGCTCGGCCTCGCGACGCCGAGCCTCGACGCCATGCTCGCCGACCCGTACAACACGACGGTCTGGTTCGTGGTCCTCCCGTTCGCCATCGTGGCGGTCCCGCTGACGGTGTTCCACGAGCTTCGGACCCGCCGCGAGCGCACCCTCGAACGGCGCTTCCCCGACACGCTGAACCTGCTGTCGAGCGCCAACCAGATGGGCATCTCGCTGGTCGAGTCGCTCGCGCTCGTCTCCCGCTGGTCGAACGGCGCGCTCGCGGACGAACTCCGCGCGCTCCGCAACGACATCCGCTGGAACCACGACGCCCACGCGGCGCTCATGGCGTTCGCCACCCGGCTCAACGTCCCGCAACTCTCGCGGGTCATCCGGCTCATCGCCAGCGGCGGCCGCACCAGCGGCGACCTCTCGCGCGTCCTCAGCGTCGCCGCCGAAGACACCCGCAACCGCTACAAACTGGAGAAGTCCCGCCGTCGCGCGATGGGCTCGTACATCGCCATCGTCGTCATCGGGTACTTCGTCTACCTGTTCGTCATCCTGATGCTCGGCGCGAGCTACCTCGCCCCGCTCGCCGAGATGACCGCGCCCACGACGGCGTCGAACGGGCAGGCGCTCCCCATCGGTATCGGCTCCGTCCCGCTGGCGAACTTCCACGTGGTGTTCTTCCACTCCGCGCTGATTCAGGCGGTCGGAAGCGGGCTCCTCGCCGGCAAACTCGCCGACAACAGCGCCCTCAGCGGGCTGAAGTACGCCCTCGGACTGTCCGCGCTGGCGCTCGTCGCCTTCGCACTGGTGTAAGGCCATGACTCACAACACTCCCAACAACACCCAATACACACACTCGCCCCTCAGGCACGTACTGCGCGGGCTCGTCGCGGGCGCGGCCCGCCGCGGCTCGCACCTCCGCGGTGACCGCCGCGGGGCCTCGGCCATCCTCGGCACGATGCTCGCGTTCGCGCTCGTCGTCTCGCTCGTCGCGATGGTGCAGGTCTCGGCGGTCCCCGCGTGGAACCAACAGACCGAGTTCGAACACCTCACGGCCGCCGAGACCGACTTCGCCGCGTTCGACGAGAGCGTCGCGAAGGCCGTCGACGGCCGGCAGACCCGCGCGACCCTCGACGCCGGCGTCGACTACCCGACCCGCGCGCTGTTCGTCTCGCCCGCCGCCGGCTCCGGAAGCCTCCGGACGACCGACCCCGCGACGGCCCGCATCTCCGGGGCGGTCGCGACCGGCGAGACTGGCACCTACTGGGACGGCTCCGAACACGCGTTCGACACCCAGCAGTTCGTCTACCGCCCCGACTACCGGTACCTCCAGAGCGAGCCCTCGCTCGTCCACGAGGGGACCGCGCAGTACACCGCCTACGCGGGGAGCGAGGTCGGCGCGACCCAGTCGCTCGTCGACGGCACCAAGGTCTCTCTCGTCTTCCTCGAAGGCGACATCGACACCGCGACGAGCGAGGCGACCACCTTCGGCGTCGTCCCCCTGAGCGCCGGCACCGACTACATCACGGTCACCGACGCGGGCACGCCCATCACCATCTCGGTCCCCACTCGGCTCTCCGAAGACACGTGGCGCGACCTGCTGGCCGACGAACCCAACGTCCGCTCTATCGCCTACGCGACCGGCACCGACTACAACACGCTGACGGTCGAACTCGCGCCCGGCAAGACCTACGACCTGCGTCTCTCGCGGGTCGGCATCGACACCCCCGGCGCGCTCCAAGCGCCCGCCTACATCGTCGACGTCGAGGGCGACAACGCCGTCGTCCCGCCGGGCGCGACCCACCGCGCCGTCGTCGAGGTCCGCGACGCGCAGAACAACCCCGTCCCCAACGCGGTCGTCAAGGCCAGTCCCGGCCTGACCGCCGAAAGCGGGCGGGTCGTCGCGCGCGACACCGACACCGTCTCGACCGTCACCGATTCGGACGGCCGCGCGACGTTCGTCTACACCGCGACCGGGAGCATCGACGGCGTCGTCAACGACGAGTTCGACGTGGTCGTCGAGGACGCCGCGGGCGCGACCGTCGACCGCGTGACCTTCGACGTACAGCTCCGCGAGGGCGGCGTCACCGACCCGCTCCGCGGGCTCGTGGCCGCCGTCGACGACCCCGGCTTCGTCTACGCCGACGTGGACGGCAACGGCGAGTTCGACGGCGCGGACTACCGCGTCAACGACACCGGCACGGGCGGCGACGTGAAATACGACGCCGGTACCGACCGGCTCGTCGTCCCGCCGAGCACCGGGACCATCGTCTCCGACCGCGACATCACCCTCGCGGGCGACGGGGTCTCGCTCCACGTCGACGTCGTCGCCACCGGCTCGAACAGCCGGGTCGACGTCGACGCCGGAAGCGGCTCGCTGGCCGCGATCGGCGTCAGCGTCACCTCGGTGTCGGGGAAGGACATCACCGTGACCGCGGGCGACGAAATCGACCTCTCGGGCGCGTCGGTCACGCAGGGAAGCAAAGCCGGCCTCTCCATCGAGGCCGGCGGCGACGTCGACCTCGACAACGCCGGGGTGACGGTCGCACAGGACAGCAACAGCCTCCGCATCGTCTCGACGGACGGCTTCGTCAGCGCCCGGAGCGCCGACATCAGCGGGAAGGGCGACATCCGCATCGACGGCACGGACGGCGTCGACCTCGCCGGAGCCGGCCTCTCGGGGGTCAAGGACAACGGCGCGCTCGACGTCGTCTCCGCGCGCGGCGGGGTCAACCTCAACGGCGTGGTCATGCTCGGCGACGGCGATATCGTCGTCGACGCCGAGGGCAACGTCTTCGTCGTCGGCGCGAACATCGCCTCGACCAAGACGGACGTGGTGATAACCTCCGACGGCGGGATGGTCAGCGGCCGCGAGGCCGCCATCTCCGCCGAGGACGACGTGACCATCACCGCGGCGGTCCGCATCTACCTGCCCGACTCCTCTATCGAAAACGAGGACACGCCCGAACTGAACGCGCCCGAGAAGGAGGTCTGAGCCGTGTCTCGCCTCTCTCTCGACTCCCGCGGCGTCTCGGAAATCCTCGGGTTGGTCTTCGCGTTCGGGCTGGTCGTGTCGGTCATCGCGGTGGTCCAACTCGCGGGCACGCCCGTCTGGACCGCCGGCGACGAGGCCGACCACAGCGCCAGCGTCTCGACCGACCTCGCGTCGCTCGACTCGCAGGTCTTCCGCGCCTCCGGCGCCGAGTCCGGCAGTCGCGTCGCGGTCGACTCGGACGTGTCGTACCCCGAGCGGTACCTCGTGGTCTCGCCGCCCGACAGCGCCGGGACCTTCCGGGTCGACGGCGCGGACGCCGTGACGGTCACGGGCGTCTCCGCGGTCGGTCCCGAAGCGGTGTTCTGGGACGGCACGACCCGCACCTACGAGACCGGTGCCATCGTCTACGAGGCCAACTACGCCGAGCGCGACCAGGCGCGGATGGTTCTCGAAAGCGGCGTCTCGTACCTCGAAACCGACGGGAACCCCGTCGTCCACCGCCAGTCGCTCGTCCGCGGCACGACCGTCACGCTCGTGTTCTTCGAGGGCGACCTCGACGGCCACACGACCGCCGGCGACACCGTGGCGCTCGCGCCCATCTCCGTGCGCTCGGAGTCGCTCCCGGTGTACAACGCCACCGACCCGGTTCGCATCTCGGTGCCGACCTACCTCTCGGAGGACGCGTGGGTCGACCTCATGGCCGAGGAACCCCACGCGCGGGTCGTCTCCCACGTCGCCAGCGGCGACCACGCGGTCGTCACTATCGAACTCGACGCGGGCGTCCGCTACGACTTCCGCGTCGCCCGCCTCGGCGTCGGCGAGGCCGTCGAACCCGACCCCGCCGCCTACGCCATCGCGGTCGAAGGCGAGGACGCCGCGGTCCCCTCGGGCGGCCGCGAGACGCTCACTGTCCGCGCGTTCGACCGCTACGGCGCGCCCGCCGCGGGCGCGACGCTGACCGTCAGCCCGTCGACCCCGCTCGGCGGCACCGTCGCCCCGACCGCCGGGGCGACCGCCGTCACCGACGAGTCCGGCCGCGCGAGCTTCACGTACACCGCGCCCGACGACGTGACCGATATCGAACACGACTCGGTCACCGTCACCCTCGACGGGGCGTCCGGCCCCGGCGCGACGGTCACCCTCCCGCTGGAAGTCCGCGGGACGGGCGAGACCTACGAGGTCAGAAACACCACCCCGTCGACGCCGGAGCCCGAAGACGACTTCAGCATCGACGACGGCGAGGTCGTCCCGTCGGACGACTTCACGGGGGAGTTCAAACTGCTCGGGAGCGCCATCTCGGACGGGTGGCACGATGTCCCCGTCTCCGTCACCTTCGTCGTCGACGGCGAGTCGCACCACTCCGCGGACTGGGACAACGTGAACGACCGCCGGTCCCACTCGTTCAGCGTGACTGGCGACTCCGGTGACACGCTCTCCATCGTCGCCGCCACCGACGGCTACGTCACGGCCGACTCGTCGGTCGACCACCGACAGGTCGCAGTCCTCCGCGACGGCGACCGGGTCCCGAGGATACGGGGCTACAACGGACAGGACGACGCCGCCGAGTTCGTCGCCCCCTACATCAGCGACGACGGGCGCACCATGGACCTCGCCGACAACCAGGCCATCTTCCTGTTCGAACTCGGAACGACCGACACGGACAGTCCGGCCTTCGACATGCAGGACGTGGTCATCCTCGTGACCCTCTGGGAAGACGGGGGTGAGCGCTGAGGACGCCGACCCGCCGCCGCGCTCGTCAGGAGCGCCGACCCATTCTTTCGGTCTTTTTCCCGTCGCGTCCGCGCGACCGCCGTATCGTTAACACCCGCGCCGCCGTAGGGCCGCGTATGTCGTTCGACCCCGACCGCGTCTCGACGGTCACGTTCGACTCGTACAGCACCCTCGTCGACGTCGACGCCGCCGAGAAGGCGCTCGCCGAGCGCGTCGCCGACCCCGAACCCGTCTCGAAGCTGTGGCGGTCGCGGTCGCTCGAATACACGTTCGTCGGCAACCAAATCGACGAGTACGAGCCCTTCTACGAGGTCAACCGCGCGGCGCTCCAGTACGCGCTGGACGCCCACGACGTGTCGGTCCCGGCGAGCGAGCGCGACGAGATCCTCTCGGTCTATCACGAACTCGACGTGTTCGACGACGTGCGCGACGCGGTCGGCCGCCTCCGCGACGCCGGCTACGACTGCTACGTCGTCTCCAACGGGAACCCCGAGATGCTCGATTCGATGGTCGACCACGCCGACATCCGCGACCTCCTCGACGGCGTCGTCAGCGCCGACGAGGTCGGGGTGTTCAAACCCGACGCGGAGCTCTACCGCCACGCGGCCGCCCGAACCGGGACGCCCATCGACGAAATCGCCCACTCGACCGCCGGCTGGTTCGACGTGATGGGGGCGCAACACGCCGGAATGCAGGGCGTCTGGGTCGACCGCAAGGACTCGCCGTGGGAACCGTTCGGGCCGGAACCCGACCTCACCGTCCCCGACCTCACGACGCTCGTTGACACGCTCGTCGGCGACGGACGCGAGACGACGGACTGACGCGCCCCGGCATGATTCCCAGCACGCGGTATGTTATCTGCTCACAATACTGATGTTACTGGCCGTCCATCTAGTGGGATGGAACGGCGGCGCGTGAAAGGCGGGATTCTGGCCGCCATCGGGTTCATTCTGTCTCCGCTTTCGTGGTGGAACGACCTCGTGGTCAACCTCCCGCTGGCCTACGCGTTCGGCGTCGCGGTGAGCCTCATCTCCCGAAGCTGGTTTCTCCCGGGGGTCGTCGCGGGCTACTGGCTGACGAACGTGGTCGGGTTCGTGTTGCTCCACAAGGGCGCGGTCGACGCGGTATCGGCCGAATCACACCCGTACACCCGCCGGCGATTCGCCAAGGACTTCGCCATCTCCATCGGGTACACCGCGCTCGTGGTGCTTTTGATATGGTTCGGCTTCCTCAGCGTTCCCGACGGCCTGCTCGCGGCGCTCGGTCGCTGAGTTCGGTCGGCCGGTCGGGCCGGCGCTCGCCGTCAAAAATAGCTCCGAGCCGACCCGGTGGTGGGTCCGAGTCGGCCGGTAGTCGGCGGTTCAGTTCTCCGTTTCGTTGTGGATGGGCGTCTCCGTCGGTGGCGGAGTCTCACTCATCGGTTCGTCAGTAGTCGTTTCGTCGTCAGTGGTCGTTGTCTCGTCGTCAGTGGTCGTTGTCTCCGGTTCGTCGGTCGTGGTCTCCGGTTCGTCAGTAGTCGTGGTCTCCGGTTCGTCGGTCGTGGTCTCTGGTTCGTCAGTAGTCGTGGTCTCCGGTTCGTCGGTCGTGGTCTCTGGTTCGTCAGTAGTCGTGGTCTCCGGTTCGTCGGTCGTGGTCTCTGGTTCGTCAGTAGTCGTGGTCTCTGGCTCGTCGGTCGTCGTTGTCTCCGGTTCGTCAGTAGTCGGTTCCTCCGTCGTCGGTTCCTCACCGACAGTCACGACTGCGTCGTCGGTGACGGGCGTCCCGTTCACCGTGTACGGACCGTCCTCAGTCCCGTTGGAGGTGAGGAAGTCGAGCGTCTGGTTGTCGTTGGTGTCGAGGTGCGCCTGCGCCGTGAGGTTCACGCTCTCGTTCTCGTTCAGCGGTTCGAGAAGCGGCACGGTGACGTTCTCCTGCGGACCGGATTCGAGGTAGTCGGTCGCGCCGACGACTGAACCGTTCTCGTCGAGGATGGCGATGTAGCCGCCCTCGGAGAGGTTCGCGCTCGCGACAGTCACGTTACTCCCGTCGGACTCCTGGTCGTCGAACTGGAGCGTCGCGTTCGGCTCGTCGGTTCCGTTCGTCGGCTCCTCGGCGACTGTCACGACCGCGTCGTCGGTGACGGGCGTGCCGTTCATCGTGTACGGACCGTCTTCGGTTCCGTTAGACGTGAGGAAGTCGAGCGTCTGGTTGTCGTTGGTGTCGAGATGCGCCTGCGCGGTCAGGTTGGCGCTCTCGTTCAGCGGTTCGAGGAGCGGCACGGTGACGTTCTCCTGGTCACCGGGTTCGAGGTAGTCGGTCGCGCCGATGACCGAGCCGTTCTCGTCGAGGATGGCGATGTAGCCACCTTCGGAGAGGTTCGCGCTCGCGACGGTCACGTTACTGCCGTCGGACTCCTGGTCGTCGAACTGGAGCGTCGCGTTCGGCTCCTCGGGTTCGGGCTGTTCGCCCACGGTGAGCGTCGTCAGCTCGCCGAAGTCGCGCGTCTCGATACCGTGGATGTACGTCCCGTCTTCGAGACCCGTCGTGTTGACGTCGAACGCGATGGTCTCCGTCTCGTTCGGGTTCAGCGCCCAGCCGGTTCGGACGACCACGTCGCCTTCGAGTCGGAACTCGACGCACTGAATCATCGGCACGTCGTTCGGGTTGGTGATGTCCGCCGACACCGTCACCTCCTCGCCGGGTTCGACGTCGGACGGCGCGGAGAGGTTGCTCACCCCGAACGATTCGTAGGTCCCGTTGCTCGGATACGTACAGTACTGCGTCTGTGTCTGCGTCTGCGTTTGTGTCTGTGTCTGGGTCGGTTGTTCTACCTGTGCCTGCTGTGTGTCGACCGCCGCCAGTCCGGTCCCCGTCGCCGCCGCCGCGACGAGAGCGACGACGACGAGGACGCCGGCGATACGTGTTCGTGTACTCATGTGTCTGCAATGACAATCTACCGACGCCGCCGGCAAAAGGTGACGAGATAGTTTCAATAGTTTCGCGCGCGGGCTGTCAGTTTACCTGACGGTGTAGACGGTTATTCTGTCTCTGATTCCGATACTGGTGGCCTCTTGACCGATTTTCTCGCAACAGTTCACGACACACGACATTTCACGCGAGACGCTATTCCTTAACTGTCAGAAAAGCGAGTAAGTCGCCGAAGCTAACGGGGTAGTCTCTCGTTTATTCGAACGTCTTGACAGTTTGAGTGACGGGAGCGACTGAGCGTTTCGAAACCGGGACGGTGTCCCGTCGGCGACGGTCTCGGGAACCGCCCCGAACCCCCATTCCAGACTTCCCACTCGGGTATCGATTAGCTCCTGACGTTGAGTAGTGCGAATCACAATCGGTATTGGCGTGACATTCGGGCCCGAATATGAGGAATCACACTCACAATATCCAAAACTTCTTGTACCCGTGTCGTATTTGGTCGTGTATGAGCGAATCCAACGAGAATTCGCGGATTGCACCGTACACGGAGTACTCGCGCACCCGTTCTCGGTGCCCTCGATGCGGGACCACGGTCCCGACGGAGGCGGTCGGCGACGCGCTGTGTGCGAGTTGCAAGACGGACGTCTCCATCTGATGAGTACGGCCGCACCCCACAGTTCCGGCGAACTGGCGGACGCACCCGTGTTCGACCTCGAATGCATCTACGACGACCCGGATAACCCGACCGAACTGACGGTCTTCTCCCCGAAGTCGGAGGAGTTGACCACCTCGTGGATTACGGTCGACCGCGGGAGCGCCGTCTCGCTGGACGATATCGCGTAGAGGGTCGAATTCTGTTTTTCGTGGTTTGTTCGATTATCACCATGAGATTCAGGATTTGATCTGTCAGTCGATGCTAACCTCTCTCTGATCCACCTCTGGTTTGTGGTTGATGAGCGCACCGACAGACGCGATAGAACAAGAGGTTGAGGGTCTTGAGCAGGATGCAGGGGAGATTGATGCATCTGCAAAACCTTTTGGACAACTCTCCCACAGACAAATTCTCGAATACAGACGGGTTCCATCACTACTGATCTGTCTGCAACCACCCTAACTTATAAGTGGGACTGGATGAATTTCTGTCATGTATGGCCTTGTCAGACCATATCATGCCGAGCGAGGAAGTACAGTTCAGTACTGATGAGACGTTCAAATACGGCGGTGACGAGTACCACGTCTACGTCACCAATGACCGGTTTATATTATACATGGAACGTGGTCTGGTTAGAAGCAAAGACGACGTTCAGAGCTGGAATCTTGAGAACATCGAAAAAACGGACTTCGAAGAACGGGGAACTGTTAGGAAAAAGGGGGTTCTCCGATTAGAAATGTCAAATAACAGAGCTATAGACCTCAAAGGAGGAGCTGAAGATACGAAGACCGTGTACCAGAACATGATGCAATTCATACAATGAGGCAAGATAACCTCATCTGGACAGCGGGTGGGGCAATCGCAGGGGCGTTAGTCTTACTTTTAATTGGAATCTCAATCGATTTAATACCCATAATATTGGCTATAATAGGGCTAATCGCTGGCGGTGCCGTGGGTCTATCTCTTGCACCCTCAACGACTGGGGGAGAAGCAGACGCAAAATTTGGGTGATCGATTTATCGGGAAATAATATTTTTAACAGCTATATGTCTTGGATACCGACACTATTGTACTGGGTATCAATAGTATTCGCAGTTGGATGGCCGGTAGCGAATTCTGATGGGTGGAATATACCGGCAACTGGAGGTATACTTGTGATTGGTGGCACATCTACTGCGCTATTGGTTAATTCGTTTGGGAAAGCGGAGATAACGCACCTTATAATCGGATTTGTATCACTATTGATCTATCTTGTAGTAGTATTCTTGTTCACCTTATCGGTATTCGGCAACCTCACTGAACGGATACTTCAGTAAGGTCGGTACAGAATCAAGCAGTTACACTATATTGTCTCTACAGCCGTCGTCCGCAGAATTCAGAATCAGCTAGAGAATATGGAAAAAGACGCTAGTTATTTGTCCTATTACTCCGAAATGAAGTCGGTCACGTCCGTGGTTTGGATAGGACTGACCCCAACCTTACGACTCGTAGAAGGGGGAACAACACGATGCCGTCTAGTGGTTAACTACTCTCCACGAAGGAATTGAGTGGATGGCTTACGGCGGATTCGAAGCAGGGAGCGAACGGCGTGAGCGACCGCGGTTCGAATCCGCCGTCACCACTTTCGATTCCACGGACTCCCCGCTGTCGCTCGTCGTTGCGAGGAATCAGAAAATGGGTTGGGGCAGATTTGAACTGCCGGCCTCCTCCATGTCAAGGAGGTGTCATAACCAGACTAGACCACCAACCCGGTGTGTTGCGAACATCGCCGAACGCCGAAACGCGGGAAGAGGAGTGGGTTGGGGCAGATTTGAACTGCCGGCCTCCTCCATGTCAAGGAGGTGTCATAACCAGACTAGACCACCAACCCGGTTACGGAGCTTCCCGCGCCCGTTCGGACGCATCTCTCCGTTGTCCGGGGTTACAATTTAAGCTTTCGAATCGGACTACGTGCGGCGATTCGGGCCACAGCGCGGTCCCGCCGTCCGTCGCGGTCGATTCGCCCCGAGCGGCGACCGCCCGATGGCGGCGATTTTCGCCAGCCCGACACGCTTAAGCCGATGTACGAATTTGTACATCATAACCCGAAGAAGTACATCGGTGATTACCAATGCAGGATTATATCGAACGTGTGACCGGCGGTGCGGACCTGACTATCGAGGAGGCGCGCGACGCCGCGCGGGCGGTCTTCGAGGACGCGACCGAGGCGCAAATCGGCGCGCTCCTCGCCGCGCTCCGGTCGAAAGGCGAGACCGAGGCCGAAATCGCGGGGTTCGCGCAGGGGATGCGCGACGCCGCCCTGACCATCGAACCCGACCGCGGCCCGCTCGTCGACACCTGCGGCACCGGCGGCGACGACTACAACACCATCAACGTCTCGACCACGAGCGCGCTCGTCGCGGCCGGCGCGGGCGCGGCGGTGGCCAAGCACGGCAACTACTCCGTCTCTTCGTCTTCTGGGAGCGCCGACGTGCTGGAGGTCGCCGGCGTGAACGTCGAGGCCGACCCCGAGTCCGTCGAAGCCTGTATCGAGGACAACGGCGTCGGCTTCATGCTCGCGCCCGTGTTCCACCCCGCGATGAAGGCCGTCATCGGCCCGCGGAAGGAACTCGGCATGCGGACCATCTTCAACGTCCTCGGGCCGCTGACGAACCCCGCCGGGGCCGACGCGCAGGTTCTCGGCGTCTACGACGCCGACCTCGTCCCGCTCATCGCCGAGTCGCTGTCGCACATGCCCGTCGAGCGCGCCCTCGTCGTCCACGGCTCCGGCATGGACGAAATCGCGCTCCACGACGCGACGACGGTGGCCGAAATCGACGGCGACGAAATCACCGAGTACACCCTCACGCCCGCCGACCTCGACCTCGAACAGGCCCCTATCGAGGCGGTCGCCGGCGGCACGCCGCAGGAGAACGCCGACGACCTCGAAGGCATCCTCACCGGCGACGTGACCGGGCCGAAGCGCGACCTCATCCTCGCCAACGCCGGCGCGGCCGTCTACGTCGCCGACCTCGCGGACTCGCTGGAGGAGGGCGTCGAAGTCGCCCGCGACGCCATCGAGTCCGGCGCCGCGAAAGCCAAACTCGACGCGCTCCGGGAGGCGTGAGATGACCCGCGTCAAAGTGTGCGGCGTCACCAACGAGGCCGACCTCGCCGCCGTCGAGGCGGCCGGTGCCGACGCGGTCGGCGCCATCTGCGACGTGCCCGTGGACACGCCCCGCGAGATTCCTCGCGAGCGCGCCCGCGAACTGTTCGCCGCCGCGCCGCCGTTCCTCACGACCGTCCTCGTGACCATGCCCGACTCCATCGACCACGCCCGCGACCTCGCGCGCGAAGTCGGCCCCGACGTGCTCCAACTCCACGGCGACTTCGCGGCCGACGACCTCGACTCGCTCCGCGCGACCGGCGTCCGCGTCGTCCCCGTCGTCGACGCGACCGACCTCGACCGCGCACGCGCTGTCGCGCCCGTCGTCGACGCCGTCCTCGTCGACACGCCCTCCGCCTCGGGCGCGGGCGGCACCGGCGAGACCCACGACTGGGACGCCTCGCGCGAACTCGTCGACGCGGTCGATGTCCCCGTGGTGCTCGCGGGAGGGCTGACGCCCGACAACGTCGCCGAGGCGGTTCGCACGGTCGAACCCTACGGCGTCGACGTCGCGAGCGGCGTCGAGTCGTCCGGCGGCGTCAAGGACCACGACGCGGTCCGCGCCTTCGTCGCCGCGGCGAAAGCGGCCCGCGGAGCGTCCGGCGACCACGAGGAGGTCGTCGCGTGACGGCCCCCGACACCGACCGCGAGGCGTTCGTCGACCTCGTCGGCGACGCGGACGAACAGGTCGTGACGCACCTCGTTTCCGACCTCGACGTGTCCGTGGACCCGCTGGCCGCGTACACGACGCTCGCCGACCGGAGCGACTACGGCTTCCTCTTGGAGAGCGCCGAGAAGGTCTCCTCCAGCAACCCGCAGGGCGCGTTCTCCGCGCCCGCGACGGCCGCGGACTCCCACGCGCGCTTTTCGTTCGTCGGCTACGACCCGGAAGCGGTCGTGACGGTCGGCCCCGACGGCGTCGACGTGACCGACCTCGGCGGCCCCGCCGCGGCGTTCGTCGGCGCGGGCGACGGCGACGTGCTCGACTCCCTGCGCGGCGCGCTCCCGGATCTCCCGCGCGTCAACTTCCCCGAGACGGACCGGCAGACGCTCACCGGCGGGCTGGTCGGCTTCCTCGCCTACGAGGCCGTCTACGACCTCTGGCTCGACGAGGTCGGCCGCGACCGCCCCGACACCGACGACCCGGACGCCGAGTTCGTCCTCACGACGCGCACCCTCTCGTTCGACCACCGCGAGGACGCCGTCCGCCTCGTCTGTACCCCCGTCGTCTCGCCCGACGACGACCCCGGCGAGGTGTACGACGGCGTCGTCGCCGAGGCCGAGCGCGTCGTCGAGAAGCTCCGGGCGGCGGCCGACCCCTCGCCCGGCGGCTTCGAGCGGACCGGCGAGGACGCCGGCTCCCGCGAGGACTACGAGGCCGCGGTCAGGAAGACGAAAGAACACGTCCGCGACGGCGACATCTATCAGGGCGTCATCTCGCGCACCCGAAAACTCCGCGGACAGGTGGACCCGGTCGGTCTGTACGCCTCCCTGCGCGAGGTGAACCCCTCGCCGTACATGTACTTACTCCGGCACGGCGACCGGCGCGTCGTCGGCGCGAGCCCCGAGACACTCGTCTCCGTTCGGGGCGACCGCGTCGTCGTCAACCCCATCGCGGGGACGTGCCAGCGCGGCTCCGGCCCGGTCGAAGACCGCCGCCTCGCCGGCGAACTCCTCGCGGACGCGAAAGAGCGCGCCGAGCACACGATGCTCGTCGACCTCGGCCGCAACGACGTGCGCCGGGTCTCGACCCCCGGGAGCGTCCGCGTCGAGGACTTCATGAGCATCATCAAATACAGCCACGTCCAGCACATCGAATCGACCGTCTCGGGGACGCTCGACCCCGACTCGGACGCCTTCGACGCCACCCGCGCGACGTTCCCCGCGGGGACGCTCACGGGCGCGCCGAAGGTCCGCGCGATGGAGATTATCGACGACCTCGAAGACGAGCCCCGCGGCGTCTACGGCGGCGGCGTCGGCTACTACTCGTGGACCGGCGACGCCGACATGGCAATCGTCATCCGGACCGCGACAGTCGACTCCGGCGGCTCGGAAGACGTCATCACCGTCCGTGCGGGGGCCGGCATCGTCGCCGACTCCGACCCGACCGCGGAGTACGAGGAGACAGAACAGAAGATGGGCGGGGTGCTCGACGCCGTCCGCCGCATCGAGTACGGGACCGAGGAGGCGTCGCAATGATTCGACTCGTCGTCGTCGACAACTTCGATTCGTTCACGTACAACCTCGTGGAGTACTTCTCAGAACAGACCGTCGAGGGCGAACCGCTCGACATCGAAGTGCGGAAGAACACCGCCTCGCTCGACGAGATACGCGACCTCGACCCCGACGCAATCGTCGTCTCGCCGGGACCGGGCCACCCGAAGAACGACCGCGACGTGGGCGTGACCAACGACGTGCTCACGGAGCTGTCGCCCGAGATTCCGACTCTCGGCGTCTGCCTCGGCCTCGAAGCCGCCGTGTACGCCTACGGCGGCACCATCGGCCACGCGCCGGAGCCGATTCACGGCAAGGCGTTCCCGGTCGACCACGACGGTGAGGGCGTCTTCGCCGGCCTCGAAGACGGCTTCCCGGCCGGGCGCTACCACTCGCTCGTCGCCACGGAGGTCCCCGACTGCTTCGACGTCTCGGCGACGACCGACCACGACGGCGAGGCGCTCGTGATGGGCGTCCGCCACCGCGAGTACCCCATCGAATGCGTCCAGTTCCACCCCGAGAGCGTGCTCACGGGGTCCGGACACGGCGTCGTCAGAAACTTCCTCGCGTCGGTCGCCGGCTTCGACGTGGCCTGAATCGAGGGCGCGTCAGCCACGTCAGTACGTCGGCACGTCGGTTCGACCGCGACCGCGGCTTCTCCGCGGCCTTCGCGTGGTCGCGGTCCGGAGCCTGTTCTCCCGCGGTTACAGGACGTTGATGCCGAAAAACGAGAGCAACAACAGCGCGCCCACGACGATGGCGGCGATGGTGACCAGTCGCCACGCGACTTTGAGGAACAGCCGGCCGACGAGGATGACGACGGCGACGGCCGCGAGCACCACGAGCATCTGACCGAGCGGCCCGGAGAGCAGGCCGCCGAGCTGTAACGGGGTGAGCGCGAGGGGAGTCAGTACCATACCCCGATATGACACCCGTAGAGCGGATAAGCTTGTGGGCGGTCTCGTCGCGCGGTTCCGGCCCGGTTCTCCCGCCGAAACGACCGATTTCGGCACCCCTGATCGACTGCGAAATCCGTACATACGAATTCTGATAGTTATGTGGCTGTCGACTGTCCGGGGTTCCTTTATATCCTCTCCGGTGATGCGGGACAGTTCACCATGTGACGGTTTCAGACGTTCCGTCTCCCCCCTCACGTTCTACTGGATATCACCGCTATGTCTTGCGATTTCCCGCGTCGCTATTTCACTTCCGCTCCGCTCTACCTACGGTTATGTGGTTTCCGCCCGTCCTATGAATCCGTGCAGTTCGGACCCGGTCGCCGGCCGTCGGCGTAATTGCACTAAAACTGATACGTTCGGCGGTCGGACCTCCGAGTTCGAAGCCCTTAACCAACCACGCAACACACACCAATATCGTCACCAATGAGCGGAATTTCCGGACACTATCGACGCGACCTCGCCCGAACGCGGCTCGGGCGGGAGGGACAGTAAGATGAGCGACGCGAACCTCTCGACGGACGAACTCGTGCTTCCGGTCAAGCGGACCGAAGGCGAGACCCTCGAAGCGCGGATGACGGGCAACGCCTACAACAACATTCTCCCCGCCCGCTACCTCCGCAAGGACGCCGACGGCGACCTCGTCGAGACGCAGGAGGACCTGTTCCCCCGCGTTGCGAAGAACATCGCGCTCGCCGAGGCCGTCTTCGAGGCCGAAAAGCGCGACATCGAACTCACGGTCACCCCCGACCTCATCAAGCCGGACCACCCGCGCCGCGACGAACTCGCCGCGGAGGTCTTCGGCACGGGCGTCACGGCCGACGACGACGAGGCCGAGGCGACGCTTTCGGTGTACAACGTCAACAAGTTCGCCTACGACACCCTCGTCCCCGAACTCCCCGAGGAGGTACGCGACGTCGTCGTCGAGAAGCGCGAGACGTTCGAGGAGCTGATGGAACAGCTCTCCTTCATGCCGAACTCGCCGACGCTCATGAACGCCGGCGACGAACTCCAACAGCTTTCGGCCTGTTTCGTCGACTCCCCCGGCGACGACATCACCGACATCCATCAGACGGCCAAGGAGGCCGCCGAGGTGTTCCAGTCCGGCGGCGGCATGGGCTACGCCTTCTGGAAGCTCCGCCCCTACGGCGACGCGGTCGGCTCGACCGGCGGCATCGCCTCCGGCCCCATCACGTTCATGCGGACGTTCGACCAGATGTGCGAGACCATCGCGCAGGGCGGCGCGCGCCGCGGCGCGCAGATGGGCGTCATGCGCGTCAGCCACCCCGACGTCATCCAGTTCCTCCACGCGAAGAACAAGGACGTATCGCTCGCGCACACGCTCCGCCTGAACGACCCCGACGACTTCACCCACACCAAGTTCGTCGACGCGCTCGACGAGGCGCGCGAACTCATCGACGAGGACGGCCGCGTCCCCAAACACCTCCGCAACGCCGTCGAGGGCCACCTCTCGAACTTCAACATCTCCGTCGGCATCACCGACGGCTTCATGGAGGCGCTGTACAACGACGAGGAGTTCGTCTTCACGAACCCCCGAACCGAGGAACCGCACGTCGCCACGCCCCAGACGAAGGAAATCTACGACATGTTCGGTCTCGGCGAGCACGTCGAGGTCGGCGAGGTGCTTTCGGTCCCCGCGAAGGAACTCTGGGACCAGATTATCGAGGGCGCGTGGGAGAACGGCGAACCCGGCGTCGTCTATCTCGAACGCGCGAACAAACAGCACTCCTTCGACGTCGAAAAGCACCCCGACCACCAGATTCTCGCGACCAACCCCTGCGGCGAACAGCCGCTGGAGGAGTACGAGGCGTGTAACCTCGGCCACATCAACCTCTCGACGCTCGTCGCCGAGGATTCGCCCGACTGGCGCGTCTGGTACGACGCCCACGGCGACGAGTACGACTCGCTGGAGGCCGCGACCGAGGCGTTCCTCGAAGACGCCGTCGACTGGGAGGAGTTCGACCACCGCATCGAAAGCGGCACGCGCTTCCTCGAAAACGTCGTCACGATGTCGGACTTCCCGGTCGAGAAAATCGAGGAGAAGGTCCGCGAACTCCGCAAGATCGGTCTCGGCATCATGGGTCTCGCCCAGCTGTACATCCAGCTCGGCGTCCGCTACGGCTCCGACGAGGGCAACGAAATCGCCCAGCAGCTCATGACCCACATCAACCACGGGTCCAAGCGGGCCTCCCACGAACTCGCCGCAGAGCGCGGCCCGTTCGAGGCGTGGGAAGACTCCAAGTACGCGAACCCGACCGAGTACCGCGAGTGGTTCGAACACCACACCGGCGAGGACGCCGACGACTGGGAAGACGGCTACCCCATCCGCAACCACAACACGACGACCATCGCCCCGACGGGTACCACGTCGATGGTGTCGAACACCACCGGCGGCTGTGAGCCCATCTACAACGTCGCCTACTACAAGAACGTCTCCGACGACGTGCAGGGCGACGAGATGCTCGTCGAGTTCGACGACTACTTCCTCCGCGTGCTGGAGGCCAACGACATCGACGTCGAGGCCGTGAAGGAGGAGGCACAGGAGCAGATGGCGAGCAACCAGTTCGACGGACTCGCCTCGCTGTCGACGGTTCCGGACGCCATCTCCGAGCTGTTCGTCGTGACCTCCGACCTCGCGGGCATCGAGCACGCGGGCGTCCAGTGCGCTCTCCAGAGTGGCGTCGACTCCGCCATCTCGAAGACCTGTAACTTCCCGAACAGCGCCTCGAAGGAGGACATGGACGAGGTCTACCGCTACATCTACGACCACGGCGGCAAGGGCGTCACCGTCTACCGCGACGGCACCCGCTCGAAGCAGGTGCTCACCACGCGCGCGAAGAACACCGAGTTCTCCGACGACGAAGAGGCCGCCGAGGCCATCGTCTCGCAGATTCGCGACGTGTTCGGCGACGTGGAGGCGTTCCTCGAATCCGAAGAGGTCTCGGACCTCATCGGGAGCGAACTCGAACTCGCCTTCGCCGACTCCCCGAGCGACGTGGGCAAAAAGCGCCCCCGCCCGGACGTGCTGTACGGCGTCACCCAGCGCATCGACACCGGCTACGGGAAGCTCTACGTCAACATCAACGAGGACGAACACGGCGAGCCGTTCGAGCTGTTCGCCAACATCGGCAACTCCGGCGGCTTCACCGCCTCCTTCACCGAGGCGCTCGCCAAGACCGTCTCGACGTCGCTCCGCTCGGGCGTCGACCCCGAGGAGATTGCGAACGAACTGAAGGGCATCCGGAGCCCGAAGGTCGCCTGGGACAAAGGCGAGCAGATCAACTCCATCCCGGACGCCATCGGGACCGCCATGCGGCGGTACCTCGACGGCGACATCGACAAGGGATACCCGCAACAGCAGAACCTGACCGAGGTCGAAGCCGAAGCCGCCGCGGCCGAGGACGCCGACACCGACGGCGGCGTCGCCGTCGACGACGGCTCCGACAACGACGCCGTCGCGGACCTGCTCGCGGCGGGCGAGAGTCCCGAGTGTCCCGAGTGCGGCGAGATGGACCTCTACTACTCCGAGGGCTGTAAGACCTGTCAGAACTGCGGCTGGTCCGAGTGCTGAACGCGGGGCGGTAACTCCCCGCAGTCGCGGTCCCGTCTCTCTTCCGCTCTGTTCTTTTGTCCTCTCCGGAAGTCCGTACTATCCGTCTCACGACACGTTCGAAACCGTCGCATGAGCCCGTCGGAATCGAGGGGAGCGCCGAGACACATCAAATATTTTTCAAAAATCGTCTCTCGCAGAGGGTAGTTAGAGACTTAAACACAATATAAACACTATATTAATGCCTAAATCACGGGGTGAAATAACACATTAATCTGGCACGTAGATTTAAGTTATCCCGGAGATACCGGTCGGGTGGACACACCGCGACGGGTGCCGGGCAGGGATGCTGGTCGCGCGACAGCGACGCGCCACCGGTGTCTTCGGCGAGCTGATACCGTCCGGGTGTCGGACATAACGCATGCAACTCAAACATCTCTTCACGGAAGACCGTGCAGTCAGTCCCGTCATCGGGGTTATCCTGATGGTGGCGATCACAGTCATCCTCGCGGCCGTCATCGGGACGTTCGTCCTCGGACTCGGCGACCAAGTCAGCGAGACCGCCCCGCAGGCGAGCTTTAGCTTCGATTACGACGGCACCGACAACCTGACTATCACCCACGAGAGCGGCGAGCAGATTGCCGCGAACCAGGTCACTGTAACCGGCAACTTCTCCAATGACGGTAATAACTGGACCAGTTACGGTGGCTCCGACCCGATCTCCGCAGGTGGGTCCGCCGTTGTAAACAACTCCGGCGGATTCGCTGACGGCGACACGGTTCGCGTCGTCTGGAACTCGCAGAGCGGAAGCACGTCCTCCACGCTCCAGCAGTGGACCTACAACGGATAGATGAATTTCAAACAACTCCTCGCCGAGGACGACGCGGTATCGCCGGTCATCGGCGTCATCCTCATGGTCGCCATCACGGTGATTCTCGCGGCCGTTATCGGGACGTTCGTCCTCGGTCTCGGTGACCAGGTCGGCGACACCGCCCCGCAGGCGAGCTTCGGGTTCGACTACAACGGCACCGCCCTCACGGTCACCCACGAGAGCGGGTCTTCCATCGACGCCGCGCAGGTCAACATCACCTCGTCGGTCGCCCTTAACGACTCCACGGGAACCGAACTCGCCGGGGCGAGCGGGACGACCGGCACGTGGGAGTCCATCTCTTCGGATTCGGAGACGGATATCACCGCCGGGAGCCAAGTGACGGTCGTCGAGCAGACCACCGACGACCTCTCGACCGCGACTGTTCGAGTCATCTGGACCTCCGAGAGTGGCAGTAACTCCGCCACCCTCCAGAGCTGGTCCGGTCCCGACGCCTAAACACAACACAGCCTTCGCGGTATCGTTTTCTTCTGACCGACCGACTCCGCGAGCCGCGGGTACTTCGCTTCCGCGGACGTGTCCGGCCGCGTCGCTGACGCGCGCTCAGACAGACGAACTACGCCGTCGCCGAGAACAGACGGTTCTTCGCCGTTACAACGGGGGATGCGCCGGTCTCAGACCGGGCGGCCGTCCTCGGACGTGCCGACCAGCCACGTTCCGAGGGTGAGCGCACCGGCACCGACAACGACCGCGTAGGACATCACCTGTGCGGAGTTCGGTAGCGTTCCCGGCAGCATCGCGAGCGTCCCGACGATCATCAGCGCCATCCCGATGACGGCTTTCTTCGAACTGAGCAGTCCCATGTCGGTCTCTCCGGAAGCGTCCGATATGGAACTTGCGCTTTTGCTCGGGGTTACTCGTAGTCCCGTTCGCCGGCGGGGACGACCACGTCGAGCCAGTTCTCCTCCGGCGGAAGCGGGCATTCGAAGGCCTCGGTGAACGCGCAAAACGGGTTGTACGCGAGGTTGAAGTCGACGACGACCTCGTCTAACTCGTCGAGGGGCGCGTCGGGCGTGAGTTCCATGTACCGACCGCCGTTGTAGGTCTGCTGGCCCGTCGTCTTGTCGCGGAAGGGGACGAAAAGCGTCGGCGAGTCGTCGTGTTCCTGGCGGTACGCGCCGAGGGAGAGGTCGGTGTCGCGGAGTTCGAAGTGGAACGTGGCGACGCGGAGATACCGGACCTCGCCGTCCGTCGAGGTGCCCATCGTCACCGGCTCGGGGTCGGCGTGCGTCTCGACCGACGCGGTCACGCGGTAGTCGGGGTCGGGGTCGAAGTAGTCGAGGCCGTCGAAGTCGTCGCGCTTCTCCGGCGGAATCGGCGACTGCGGGTGCGACCCGAAGAAGTCGTCTTTCTCCTCGCGTTTCGCCCGGAGTTCGGAGACGTAGGCGTCGGCGTCGAACGCGTCGTCGGTCATACGCGCCGATACCCGCCGGCGACACCTACACCTGACGGTTCGGGGCCGCGGCGACGAACGCGTTAGGCGGACACGTGACGCTTGGCGACCGAGATTCGTTCGAACTGGTCGGGTGTGAGGTCGATGTCCGCGGCCGCGACGTTCTCGCCGAGTTGGTCGACCGTGCGCGCGCCGACAATCGGCGCGGTGACCTGCGGGTGATGCATGAGCCACGCGAGGCTGACCTGCGCGGGCGACGCGCCGACCGCCTCGGCGACCTCCTCGACCCGTTCGAGCGCGTCGAAGTTCGACGGCGTGAGATACGAGTCGGCGAACCGCTGGTCGTTCGCCGCGCGGGAGTCCGCGGGCGGGCGCTCGTCGCGGGCGTACTTGCCCGTGAGAAAGCCGCCGGCAAGCGGCGACCACGGGACGACGCCGATGTCGTAGTCGGCGCACATGTCGAGGTAGTTGCCCTCGATTTCGCGGTTGACGGCGTTGTACCGCGGCTGGGCGACTTTGAACGGCTCGTAACCGCGCTTGTCGGCGAGTTCGTTCGCCTTGACGACCTTCCAGGCGTTGGGTTCGAGCGTCGAGGTGCCGAGGTAGTTCACCTTGCCGTCGCGGACGAAGCCGTCGAGCGTCCGCATGAACTCCTCGACCGGCGTCTCGTCGTCCCACCGATGGATGTACAGCAGGTCGACGTAGTCGGTGCCGAGGCGGTCGAGGATGCGGTCCATCTGGCGGCGGAGATGTTTCCGGTTCAGCCCGCGGCCGTTGGCGTCCTCGCGCGTGGGCCAGAAGATTTTCGACGCGACGACGAAGTCCTCGCGGTCGCGTTCACCGAGCCATTCGCCGATGTACCGCTCGCTCGCGCCGTCGCCGTACATGTCGGCGGTGTCGATGAAGTTCCCGCCGGCGGCGGCGTACGCGTCGAGCAGGTCGTGGGCGCGGTCGCGGCCGACTTCGACCTCGCCGTCGTCGTTCTGCCGACCGAACCGCCACGTCCCGAACGCGAGTTCGGAGACCGTCGTTCCCGTCCGTCCGAGTGGAACCATCGCGAGCGACATACCGACTCCGAAGACCGGACCGCGCTAAAGCGACTCGATTCCCGACGGTCGAAAATGAGGGACGTGCGTGGGTGGGCGGGCGAACGCACAGAGTCCGAGAGACGTGTGAAAATCGCGGGAGGTGCGGTTGAGGCGCGATGGAGGTGCGCCGGAAGCTGAGGGGGAGGGAAGAAAGACGGGAGAACGAGAGGACGTCGGGCGCGGGAGTGGAGGAAAACGCAGGTCGCGCCGGTGTGAGCCGTGGGCGCGCGACTACACGACCGCGTCGTCTACGACCGAGCGTAGTTGTGGCCGACTACGAGCGCGAGCGCGTTGAGCGCGAGAAGCGCGCCGAAGACGGTGAACTCGCTCGCTTCGAGGCCGCCGAACAGCAGGGGAAGATACAGGAACGGGAGGGCGACTGCGGCCCAGAAGCCGACGAACCGAAGCGGTGCGGCGACGAGTTCGAAGCCGAAGCGAAGCGACTGTTCTTCCGTTAGGAGCTCGCGGAGTTGGGAGAGGCGTTCACGGGGGACCGTAGATGGGGAGTTCGACATTGGTTGGGGGGCACCTACGACTACGACATGGAGCGGAGGGGTCATAATTAGGTGCGAGAATTCGACTCGTTTCATACTCGTTTACCTGCGACTATCAGGTAAATGTGAAGTTTCATCGCTAGACGAACGCCCATCTAATACTTCATAATCGCATCTAACTCTTTTATTCACGGGATAGTCACGCGTTCTTGAACGGTCGTCGAACCCTGAATTTCCGCGGGTTTTCTCCGATGCGAACGTGGCGCTCGATACAGTCGGTAACTCGACACGTCGTCCGCGGTCTGGCGAGTGATTCGGTCGCCGTCGCTCCCGCAGGGATTTAGCCCGCGAGCGCAACTGTCGGGGTATGCCCGACCTCAATCGCGTCGCAAAGCGCATGTACAACATCCACCCGAACGCCATGCGCCTCGTCGTCGGCGAGGAGATAGACGGCACGTTCACGCTGGACAGCGCGGAGTTCTTCCAGACCGATTTTCAGGCCGAAGGCCGACTCAACGGCGACGGCGCGGTCTATCGGTTCGCGACGACGGAGAACAACGACGCCGTCGTCGTCGGTCGACAGCGCCCCGGCGAGGACGGCTGGACGATGGTCGGAGAAGTGGAGTCGGTCGAGCGGGCGGACGCGACGGACGCGACGGACACGACAGACGCGTAGCCGCGTATGGCCGCGTGCGTCAGTCGGTCGCGCCGGTTCCGTCGCCGAACCGATAGCGGAGTTCGCGCCGAATCGCCCCACGCTTCAGGAGGACGAACCCGAGGAAGATGAGCGCGAACCCGCCGACCGTGGACGAGGTGGGGACCTCGCTCAGGAACGCCCAGCCGGCGAGCGCCGCGAAGACGGGTGCGACGTACGAGACGAGGTTGATTTCGATGGGACCGACCCGCGCGAGCAGGTCGAAGTAGATGAGGAAGCCGAGCGCGCTCGCCGCGAGTGAGAGATACGCGAGCGCGGCGACGGACTGGGCGTTGAGAACGACCGAGCCGACGCGCTCGCCGAGCCCGACGGACGCGACGTGCATCAGCCCCGCGCCGAGGAGCATCGACCACGCCTCCATCGTCTCGATGGGCATCTCGGAGTCGACCCGACGGGTCAGGACGGAGCCGAGGGCGAACGCGGCGGCCGCACCGAAGATGAGGAGTTTCGCGACCGTGCCGCCGGCGAGGAGGTTGCCCGGGTCGAGCTCCGAGAGGACCGCGACGCCGACGAGGCCGAGGAGGAGACCGACCACGCCGAGCGCGGTCAGCCGCTCGCTCGGGAGCAGGAGTCGCGCGAATCCGGTGGTGAGCACCGGGCTGAGGCTCACGATGACGGCCGCGGCGGCGCTCGTCACGGCGGGGTCGGTCTCACCGATAAACAGAAGCGCGTGGTACGCGGCGATGAGGAACACCGCGCCGATGGCGACTTCGGTCCACTCGGCCCTGCCGCGCGGGAGCGGCGAGTCGGTGGCGTACAGCGCGTAGGCGAGCATTACGACCCCCGCCACGTCGTACCGGAGCGCCGCGAACAGCACCGGCGGGAAGAACTCCAGCCCGGCTTTGATGGCCATAAACGCGGACCCCCAGACGGCGGCGAGGACGACGAACAGACCGACGTTTCGGTACCGTGTCACAGCGATGGTGCGCCCGGTGGGGGCGTGAACGTTTCGCTACGGCCCGGGCGCAGGTTCCCGACCCGCCCCCCGAATACGGGGTACGTTTATTACGTCCCATCTCCGAGACGTTCGTATGGCCGTGACCGGCCGTCCCACACTTCGGGACTTGTTCGACGAGTCGCCGACGCCTCACATCGCACACCCGCCGCGCACGCACCAACGGCACTTCTACGTCGCGACGGACGGGTCGTACCGCCCGAACGGCGGTGGACTCGGTGCAGTGATAGAGACCCGCGACGGCGAGCGAGTCGCCCGTATCGCACTCCCTGACGTCCCGCCGGACAACAACGTCTCGGAGTATCGCGCACTGCATCTCGGACTGGACGTGCTCGCCCATCGCGCGCCGCCGGGCGCTCGCGTTGGCGTCCTCGTCGACCACGACGACCTCGCCGCGAACGTCAACAACGCCGTTCTCGCCGGCGACCACCCCGACTGGAAGTCGCCGAAGCGAATCGTCGTTCCCGCCGGAAGCGAACACCACTGGCGGGGGATTCAGGCCCGAATCGCCGGGTTCGGAGAGCTTCGCGCCGCGCGAATCGACAGCCGCGAGAACCCCGCGCACCCGCTGGCGAACGCGCCGAGCGAGTACGAACACGTCAACCGGCGCGCCGACCGCTGTGTGCTCCCCGACCCCCCGGAGTTCGAAGCCGACTCCGGCACGGACGTGAGCTACCTCCCGCCCTCGCGGTTCGAAGGGCGCGCGAGCGACTGAGCGCGAGGCGTCTGAGACCCGTACCCGTTTGCCCCGCCCATCGCGCGGGCCGCCGAGCGCGAGCAGTCCCACCGAGGCGTCGTTCCCGGGCCGCAACCATCGGGCGGCCGTCCCGTCTCCGGCCGGTCACTCCACCGTCAAAAAGTTGACAACGCGGAGCGGCGACGCCGGACGTATGGACCCCACGGAGACCGCCGACGCGTTCGACCCGCGGCGACGCGGACTCTCGCCGCTCGGTGCGACCGCGCGCCGCCATACGCGCCGACTCGTCGTCACCGCCCTCTTGACGGCCGTCTTCGTCTTCGCCGCCGTCCGCGACCCAGGACTCCTCTCACCGACCGACGGACTCCCGCCGACTGCCGGCGTCTCTCCGACCTCCGGTGTTTCGACAGCTGTCGTCGGAGTCGGCGACCCGACTTTCATCGTCCGGCTCGAACTGGGCGCGCTCGGCGGCGCTCTCGCCGCCGGCGTCTCGCTCCTCTCCCTCGCCGACCGCGACCCCGCGGTCGACCTCCGCGCCGCCTCGGGGTGGCTCGCGCTCGCCGCCGCGGGCTTCCTCGTCGGAACGGTCGCCGCGCGGCAGTTCGCGCCGGGCCTCGCCGACCTGCTGGTCGAATGGGGCCGCGTCGCGGCCGACTCCCGCCAGTCGGCGCTCGAACTCGAACTGTTCTTCCCGGTCGCGGTCGGCGGCGGCGCGGCCGTCGCCCCGCTCCTGCTCGGATTACGCCGCGCCGGCGCGCTCTCGCGGCGCCTCGCCGGGCGGACGAGAGGGCTGTCGCTCCTCTGTCTCGTCGCCTTCGCCGCGTGCTTCTCGCCGCCGGATTCGACGACGCTCGCGCTCTACGCGGCCCCGCCGGCGGTCGGGCTGGGCGTCGCCGTCGCGTGGGTCGAGTTCGGGTAGAGGACTCGAAGAAAAACCGAGACGGACTGTGAGTTACTCTTCTTCCTGCGCGTCCACGACCGCCGTCGCCGCCAGCTCCAACGACCACCTTTTTTCCGTTCGGGTTCGCTCCGCTCACCCTCTCCGGAAAAAGCTGGACCAAAAATCCCTCGCTTCGCTCGGGTCCGTTACTCTTCCTGTGCGTCCACGACCGCCGTCGCCGCCAGCTCCAACGACCACCTTTTTTCCGTTCGGGTTCGCTCCGCTCACCCTCTCCGGAAAAAGCTGGACCAAAAAGCCCTCGCTTCGCTCGGGGGCGTTACTCTTCCTGTGCGTCCACGACCGCCGTCGCCGCCAGATTCACGATGTCTTTGACCTCGTCGCCGCGCTGGAGGACGTGAACCGGTTTGTCCATGCCGACGAGCATCGGGCCGATGGCCTCCGCGCCGCCGAGGCGCTGGAGGAGCTTGTAGCCGATGTTGCCCGCTTCGAGGTTCGGGAACACGAGCAGGTTCGCCGGCTCGTCGAGTTCAGCGAAGTCGTAGGTGCCTTCGAGGATGTCCTCGACGAGGGCGGTGTCGGCCTGCATCTCGCCGTCGACCGGGAAGTCCACGTCGGGGTCGTCCTGCAGGAGCGCCGCGGCGTCGCGGGGCTTGCGCGTCCCCTCGTTCGTGACGCTCCCGAAGTTGGAGTACGAGAGCAACGCCGCGCGGGGTTCGACGTTGAACTGGCGGGCGAGGTCCGCGGTGTGCTTCGTAATCTCCGCGAGAATCTCCTCGTCGGGGTCGAGGTTGACCGTGGTGTCGGCGCAGAAGACGACGCGGTTCTTGAACGTCATCATGTAGACGCCGGCCGCGTAGTTGGCGTCGGCGGCGGTGCCGATAATCTGGAGCGGCGGGCGGAGCGCCGACGGGTAGTGGTGGGTCAGCCCCGTCAGCATCGCGTCGGCGTCGCCGACTTCGACCATCACGCTGGCGAAGTAGTTCGAGTCGCGGCGGACGAGTTCCTCGGCCTCGGACTTCGTGACGCCCTTGCGCTGTCGAAGTTCGTAGAGGCGGTCGACGTAGTGGTCCCACTCGCCGTCGCGGGGGTTGGCGATGGTCGGGTCGAAGTCGAGGCCCAACTCCTCGGCCTTCCGCAGTATCGTCGTCGTCTTCCCGACGAGGATGGGCTCGGCGATGCCCTCCTCCTGCATCTGGTAGGCGGCGCGAATCATCTTCTCGTCTTCGCCCTCCGCGAGGGCGACCCGCTTGGGGTTCGACTTCGCCTTGTTGAGGACGACACGCATCATCTCGCGGGACTTCCCGAGGCGGGCTTCGAGGCGCTCGCGGTAGGCGTTCATGTCGAGGCGCTCGCGGGCCGCGCCGGAGGTCATCGCCGCCTGCGCGACCGCGGGGGCGACCTCGAACAGCACGCGGGGGTCCAGCGGCTTGGGGATGACGTAGTCGGGGCCGAACTGAAGCGGGTGGTCGCCGTAGGCCTTGACGACCGCGTCGGGCACGTCCTGCCGGGCGAGTTCGGCGAGCGCCTCGGCGGCCGCGCGCTTCATCGCCTCGTTGATTTCGGTCGCGCGCACGTCGAGCGCGCCGCGGAAGATGAACGGAAAGCCGAGGACGTTGTTCACCTGATTCGGGTAGTCCGAGCGCCCCGTGGCCATGATGACCGTGTCCTCGCGGGCCGCTTTCGCGTCCTCGTAGGCGATTTCGGGGTCGGGGTTCGCCATGGCGAAGATGATTGGGTCGTCGGCCATCGACCGCACCATCTCCTGACTGACGATGCCGCCGACCGAGAGGCCGGCGAACACGTCCGCGCCCTCCATCGCGTCCGACAGCGACCCCTCGTCGACCGGCTGTGCGAACTCGGCTTTGTACTTGTTGACGTCGCCTGCCTCGACGCGCGACTCGGTGATGATGCCCGAGGAGTCGCACATCGTGATGTTCTCCTTTTTCGCGCCGAGAGAGACGTAGAACCGCGCCGTCGCGAGCGCGGACGCGCCCGCCCCGGAGAAGACGATATCGAGGTCGTCGAGGTCTTTATCGGTGACGTCGGCGGCGTTCAGAAGCGCCGCGCCGGAGATGATGGCCGTGCCGTGCTGGTCGTCGTGGAACACGGGGATGTCCATCTGTTCGCGGAGCTGTCGTTCGATTTCGAAGCACTCTGGGGCCTTGATGTCCTCCAAGTTGATGCCGCCGAACGTCGGCTCCATCGCCTTCGTCGCCGCCACGAAGTCGTCCACGTTCGTGATGTCGAGTTCGATGTCGAACACGTCGATGTCGGCGAAGCGCTTGAACAGCACGCCCTTGCCCTCCATCACCGGCTTCGACGCCTGCGCGCCGATGTCGCCGAGACCGAGCACCGCCGAGCCGTTGGAGACGACGCCGACGAGGTTACCTTTCGCCGTGTACTCGTAGGCGGCGTCTTCGTCGTCGGCGATGTCGAGACACGGCGCGGCCACGCCCGGCGAGTACGCCAGACTCAGGTCGCGTTGGGTGTTCGTCGGCTTCGTCGTCGCGATTTCGATTTTTCCGGGCGGATCCTGTCTGTGATATTCCCGTGAGTCGTCGTCCAGTCCCATGAACCACACCTCCTCGCGCAGGGGGCAAAAAGCTATTCAACAACGTCGAATTTTGACTTCGACAATGGTCGAACCTTCGGCGGACGGCGGCGAGGTCGGAACGGCGAACCGACGCCGCTCCGCTCGAAAAATTACTCCGTTTCGATGTGAAGAATTTCCGGCCGTTCGAGTTCGACCGTCTCGTCGGCGTCGGTCACGGTCCGGGTCGGCCAGCGGCCGGTCGCGGTCAGCGGCTCGACGCCCTCGTCGGTGACGAGCGCGGTGTCCTCGCTCTTTGCGCCCTGAATGGTCGGGTTGTAGGCGTAGCCCATCGGCGCGCGGACCTCGTCGTCGGCGTCGGGCGCGGCGAACCACTCCCGGCCGGCGAACCCGGCCGCGCCGCCCTGATGGTGGTTCAGCCACTCCTCGGACTCGCCGACCGCGTCGTAGGCGTCGCGGATGGCGTCGAACACGTCGCCGGCGGTGCCGCCCTCTGCGGCCGCCTTCCGGGTCGCCGCCAGCGCCTCGGTCTCGACCCGCATCGCGCCCTCGTGACGGGTTTCGAGCCACTCGGGCGCGTCGAACGCGACGGTCCGCGTGCAACTCGCGTAGAGGCCGCCGCGCTGGGCCGTCACCGAGACGAGGGCGTAATCGCCGAGTTCCTCCTGCTTGGGCGTGTAGTGGCGGTACTTCTGGGCGCGCCGCCCGCCGCCGACGAGTACCACCGGCGCTTCGATGCCCATCGCGCTGAGCGTGACCTTCAGGCCGGAGGCGACCTCGTGTTCGGTGTCGCCCGGCGCGAGTTCGCGGCAGACCCGCTCGACCGCGCTCGCCGCGTCGCGGCCGAGTTCGCGGTAGGCCTCGATGTCGGCGTCGGAGAGCGGCTGGCGGACGGCCGCGGCGTCCACGTCCGCGAAGCCGGGCACGTCGAAGTCGGCGGCGGCGGGAGTCGGTGAGACCGACTCGACGCCGGACGCCAGCGAGCCCTCGTACCACTGGAAGCGGTGGACGCGAACGTCCTCGTGGGGGACTTCTTCGTGGAGCAGGCGGGTCGCTTCGATGTTGTCCGTCACGACGTGGAACTCGTCGCCGTCGTAGCCGGCGGCGGCGACGCCAAGCGACGAGTCGCGGTCGACGACGTTGTCGCCGCCGAGGAGCCACGCGAAGGAGTTCGGTCGGGCGAACCAGACCGCTTCGAGGCCGTTGTCGTCGAGGTAGCCATCGAGTCGGTCCGCTCGGGAGTCGAGTCGCTCGTCCATGTTCGCGCGTCCAGCCGAATCGACTTGAATGGGACGGCTCGGATGGGGCATGTTACCCGCGCGAGCGACCACCCTCACGACGACGCCTTCGAGGACCATACCGACGAGATTTGACATCCTCCCGTGCCTAAAGACGCGGGAATCCCGACCGCAGTTGGGATATTAGGGTTTGCAACCCGCCTGCTCGCTCGGTGCAAAACGCCCCGAGGTTTGAGTGAACAGGTAGGCTACTGGCCGTGCCAAACGACCGTTACTCATATCCTCCGTCGGAGGATTCTGAGTTATCTTTCTGCGAATGTTCACCGCACCGTTCACGTCCGCGTTCATCGTCACACCGCACGACTCACAGACGTACAACCCACGCTCCACGCGGTTCGCCTCACGCTTCCGCCCACAGCACGAACACGTCTTTGACGTATCTCGCTCACTCTTGCGGTCTACGAGAATCCCGTGTTCTTCGGCCTTGTATTCGAGCAGACGAGTGAACCGGTCGAACTCCCAGCCGTGGAGTTTCTTATTTCTACGTGTACCCCAATTCCGAGAGTCACCATTTTCGTCCTCTCGAATATCGCTCAAGTCACCGACGGCGATACGACCGACCTCGTGGTCGATACACTGCTCGACGATGTGCTTGGAGAGTGCGTGCAGGAAGTGGTCTTTCCGACGCGAGAGCTTCTGGCGAGCGCGAAGCGCACGACGTGACGGCCCGTTCTCGCCTTCAGTATCGTACTCGTCACGGGTGAAGTAGTGTTTGTCCTGTTTCAGCACGTTCCCCGAATACAACTCCGCCTCACCGTCGTCGTAAGCGATGGCGAGGTAGTTCTTGATGCCGAGATCGATACCGGCGGTGTTATCGCCGGGAGCGTCCTCGACGGGGATTTCGACCTTGCAGACGAGGTGCAGTTCCCATCTGTCGCCGTTCCACACGGCTCGCACTTGCTGGATGTTCTCTACGGTCACGTCTGGACGCGTCTCGTACTCGCAGAGGATGAAGTCCGAACGGTGGCTTTTGAGGTTGAACCCCTTGCTGAGACGGAGCCTATTCTTCGAGGTGTCGTGTTTGATGCCGTGCTGCTTCCACGTCACGGTGGAGCGTGGGTGGTTGTCACCTCGCTTTCGGTAGCCGGGCGGATTCGCATCTGTGTCGCCGTTCTTGCGCTTTTTGAACCAACCGGTGAACGACTCAGCGAGTTCTTCGAGAACGCGCTGACTTGACTGAGAATGGAGGTCACTATATCGTTCGTGGTCTTTTAATTCGCGCTTGAGGTCGGCTTCAGACGGAATCTCGCCGGTATCGTTCCATTCTTGCTGGATGTGGTAGCGGGCGACGTTCCACAGTTTCGACGCGGAGTGTCCGCAGTCATCAAGGTCGTCACTCACTTGCGAGTGATTGACGATTGTCGCTCGATAGGTGCGGGTTGTCTCCAGCATCTGACTATGTTCATAAATACTTATGAGGATTAGTATATTAAAAGTAACGAGCGGGCGTGGAATATCCGGGCGTGCTATCGAACGTGGTTAGTGGAGGGGTTGACGGATTCATCCCGCGCCTTTAGGCACGGGTATTCTCCTCGCCATGTATAAGTTCGCGCGGTTCTGACCCACGCGTATGACACCTCGGCTTCGCCGCCTCCTCGCGGGGGCCGCCGCGATGACCGGCGTCCTGATGGTCCTCGGCGTGTACACCGCCGCCGCGGGCGCTGGGCTCACCTGCGCCGGCCGCTGGCCGTTCTGCGACGGCTTCCTCGGGCTGTTCCCGGCCAACTGGGGCAGTTTCCTCGAATGGTTCCACCGCCTCGTCGCCATGCTCACCGGCTTCCTCATCCTCGGAACGACCGTGCAGGCGTGGCGCGAGGGCGTCGCGAAAGGGGTCCGCTACGCGCTCGTCGTCGCCACGGTCATCCTCCCGTTCCAAATCGTCCTCGGGGCGCTCACCGTCACCGAGTACGAGTGGGTCATCCTCACCGCCCACTACGTGGTCGCGACCTCCATCTTCACCGCCGTCGTCGCCGCCGCCGCGTGGGGGCTCGCCGACCGCGGCATCCCCCGCATCGCCGACGCGGTCAGACTGGCGCTCGTCGGCGCGCCCGTCATGCTCGTCCTCGCGCCCCACGCGTTCGTCTCCTTCGGCCCGACGACGCAGGCCGTCTACTACGTCGTCGGCCTCACGACCTACGCCGCGCTCGTCGCGGTCACTCTCTGGGCGAACGCCGCTCACGGCCCGCGGGCGGACGCCTACGACCGGCTCAGATTCGTCACCGCGCCCGCGAGCGTCGTGGTCGTCGCGCTCCTCATCGCCGGTCGACAGGTGTACGGGCCGGCGCTCGAACTCGCCCACCTCGGCGGGACGGTCCTCGCGCTCGTCCTCGTCGTCGGCGCGGCGGTCCTCGTCCGCGACGGCCTCCCGATACCGCAGGCCGGCGCGACGAACGACGCCGACTGACGGCGGAGCGTGACCTCGGGTTGGGGAGGAACTCCGTTTAACAACTAAAATACAAGAAATGAGATAACTATCGGCAATATCAACAACTTTCGCGATTCGAGTTGCATACTACTCCGATAAAACGACGATATGGCGAATCCGTTTCACGGTTAGAGATATATCTCACCCATCCACACAATTCCCGGATATTTTTCGTCAATATCGGAACGAATTGACGAACGGACCGAAGAAGTGTTATACGGGGCTGTGCTACCTGATGGCTGTTATGGAACGTCGCACCTTTCTGAAAGGCTCCGCCGGGGCCGCGGCCGCGTTCACGCTGGCCGGCTGTCTCGGCGGCGGCGGCAGTAGTAGCGAGACGATTACCATCGGCTCGGACATCCCGTACCGGCCGTTCGAGTACGAGACGACCGAGGGCGAACTCGTCGGCTTCGACGTCGACATCGCCGAGGCGGTCTTCGGCGAACTCGGCTACGAACACGAGTTCCAGAAGACGAGCTTCGACAGCATCATCCCCTCGCTCAACAACGGGAACTTCCGCGTCATCATGTCCGCGATGACCATCACCGAGGACCGCGCGGAGCAGATCGACTTCTCGGACCCGTACTTCACCGCCTACCAGACGGTCATCGTCCTCAACAGCAGTGATATCTCCTCGAAGGAGGACCTCCAGGGTGTCACGGTGGGCGTCCAGAAGGGGACGACCGGCGAGAGCGCCGCGACCAGCCTCAAAGAGGAGTTCGACGGCGACCTGACGATTCAGAGCTACGACCAGGTGACCGGCGCGTTCGACGCGCTCCGGAACAACCAGGTCAGCGCGGTCGTCAACGACAACACCGTCAACGCCGCCTTCGTCGACCAGAGCGACAACGTCCGGTTCCTCGAAGGTCCCGGTGCCGCCGAGGAACAGGGCAAGGAGAACGCCCCGCCGTACCTCACCCTCACCGTCGAGGAGTACGGCATCGGCTTCCGGCAGGACGACGACGACCTGCGCGAGGAGGTCAACGGCGCGCTCCAGACCATCCGCGACAACGGCACGTACGACGAGATTTACTCGGAGTACTTCTCGGGATAAGCCGAACCAGGACGCGTTTTTTATCCCACCACTGTGAGAAACACTACCAATGGCTGAATCCTACTCCGAGGGACGAACCGGTGACGGTGAGTACCAAGAGCAGTTCTTGAACGACAAAACGCTCAGGCGACTGGGCGCGGCCATCGCGGGACTATTCACGCTCGGAGTCGGCGGGTTCATCGCGGCGATTATCTTCACCCAGGTCGATTTCGAACTCCTCGTCGAGATTATCCACCCGCAGTTCGTCAACGCGTTCCTGCGAGTGCTCGGTATCGTCCTCGTCGGGAGTCTGTTTTCCGTCACCGCGGGCGTCTTCGTCGGACTCGGTCGGGTGTCGAACACGAGGTTCACGAACACCGTCGCGACCGCCTACGTCGAGTTCTTCCGCGGGACGCCGCTTCTGTTCCAGTTGCTCGTCATCTACGTCGGGATTCCGGCGTTCTGGCCGCCGGGGCAGTTCCCCATCTCCAACTGGGCGATTCCGACCGCGATTATCGGACTGACGCTCAACCACGCCGCCTACGTCGGCGAGGCCGTCCGCGGCGGTATCGACGCCGTCCCGGAGGGCCAGATGGAGGCCGCCCGCTCGCTCGGGATGTCTTACGTGCAGGGCATGCGCGAGGTCGTCCTCCCGCAGGCGTGGCGCAACGCGCTCGCCGCAATCGGCAACGACCAGGTCATCCTCGTGAAGGACACCTCGCTCCTGACGGTCATCGCCATCCCGGAGCTCATCAGCGCGTTCCGCAACGTCAACTCGACCACGTTCGACCCGTGGACGCCCATCCTCCTCGTCGCCATCGCCTACCTCATGATTACGATTCCGCTCGGTAAAATCGTCAGTTACCTCGAAGCCCGCTCCGACTGGGGAGGTGACCGCCGATGAGCCTCCTCGAATTCGACGAGGTGGACAAGTACTTCGGCGAGACGCACGTCCTGAAGGACGTCGACCTCGACGTCGAAGAGGGCGAAGTGTGCGTCGTCATCGGCCCCTCGGGGTCCGGGAAATCGACGCTCCTCCGCTGTGCGAACCGCCTCGAAGAGATTCAAGACGGCGAGATTCGACTCGAAGGCCAGTCCATCTCTGCGGAGGACGCGGACATCAATCGCCTGCGACAGCGCATCGGCATGGTGTTCCAGAGCTTTAACCTCTTTCCGCACAAGACGGCGCGGGAGAACGTGACGCTCGCGCCGACGAAGGTCAAGGGCCTCAAAGAGGGAGACGCCACGCGGCGCGCCGACGAACTGCTCGACCGGGTCGGCCTCGGCGCGCAGTCGAACTCCTATCCGAACCAACTGTCTGGCGGCCAGCAACAGCGCGTCGCCATCGCCCGCGCGCTCGCCATGGACCCCCACGTGATGCTGTTCGACGAGGTCACGAGCGCGCTCGACCCCGAACTCGTCGGGGAGGTGCTCGACGTGATGCACGACCTCGCCGACGAGGGCATGACGATGCTCGTCGTCACCCACGAGATGGGGTTCGCCCGCGAGGTCGGCGACCGAATCGTCCTCATGGCCGACGGCCGCGTCGTCGAGGACTCGCCGCCCGAGGTGTTCTTCGAGAACCCGAAGACCGACCGCGGCAAGCAGTTCCTCTCGAAGCTCCTCTGAGACGGGGTAGCCGGGCACACACCCGGAATCTTCCAACAAGCTTATCCCCCGAAACGCCGCTTCCTGCGGCATGAACTACGCTCCCCGTGAATTCAGTCACGAACCGCCCGATAGCGAACGCACCAAGGCCGTCCTCTTCTGTCAGACCTGCGGCCGCGCCGCCGGCATCGACGCGTGGCCCGAGCGGACGCGCGACGGCCGGACGGTCCGACTCGACTGTCCCGACTGCGGCGAGGTCGTCTGGCGCGGCCTCGCGGACGACGAGCCGTCCGAGGAGCGTCGAACGCCGACGCCGACGCCCTGAGCCGGCAACGAGCCAACGAGCGTCCGAACCGCCGACTCCGCTTTTACGGAACCATCACTTCGACGCCGACGGTGTCGTAGTCGGTCATCGCGGCTAGTCGCTCGGGTACCTCGTCGAGCGAGACGGTCTTCGTCACGAGCGAGCCGGGGTCGACCGCGTCCGACGCGAGCAGCGAGAGCAGGTCGTCCGCGTTCGTCGGCGGCATCCCGCGCGCGCCGAGGAACGACACCTCGTGTCTCGTCATCCAGTCGGTCGGAAGCGACACGTTCCCCTGTTCGGCCTCGGTCGTCAGGCCGACCTGGACGTGTGCGCCCCGAGGCCGGACCGACCGAACCGAGTTCCGGCAGGTCTCGGCGACGCCAAGCGCGTCGAGCGAGACGTGCGCCCCGCCGTCGGTCAGCCCCCGGATGGCGTCCACCGGGTCCTCCGCGGAGCCGTCGACGACGGCGTCAGCGCCGAGGTCGGCCGCGGCGTCGAGCGCGGACTCGCGCACGTCGACCGCGACGACGCGCGCGCCGAGGACGTTCGCCACCTGAATCGCCGACAGGCCGACACCGCCACAGCCGTGGACGGCGACCCACTGGCCCGCGCGGAGGCCGGCGCGGGCGTCGAGGGCGTTGTAGGCCGTCATGAACCGACAGCCGAGCGCGGCCACGTCGGTCGGGGAAACATCCTCGGGGAGCTGAATCGCGTTGTAATCGGCGGACGGGAGATGGACCAACTCCGCGAACGCGCCCTGCGCGGACGGTTCGAAGCCGAGGGCGTGCGGGTGGTCGCCCGTGCAGACGTTGCCGTGGCCGGTCTGGCAGTAGCCGCACGAGCCGCAGGCGAGGTTGAACGGCAGGGCGACGCGGTCGCCCTCCCGAATCGTCTCGACGCGGTCGCCGACCTCGACGACGCGGCCGGCGGGCTCGTGGCCGAGAATCTGGCCGGCGGGGACCGCGTCGTCGGCCCACTCGCCGTGACCCATCCACGAGTGCCAGTCGCTCCGGCAGATGCCGCAGGCCTCGACTTCGACGACGACGCCGTCGGGGTCGCACGTCGGGTCGGGGACTTCGGTCACGTCGAGCGGTTCACCGTGTTCGCGGAGGACTGCGGCTCTCATACGCGCGGTTCGTCGGGCGGCCCCAAAAAGCCCCGCGTGGCGTTACTCTCGGGCGGCGGCGCGACAGAAACGCGGCGGGAACGCGGCTGGAACGCGGCGGACGGTCCCGCTCAGAAGAAGTCGTCGAGCCCGGACTGCCCGTCGTCGGTCGAGGCGTCGTCCTCGTCGCTCTCGGCCGCGTCGTCGGCGTCGGCGTCGCGGTCGAGCACGTCGTCGGAGCCCTCGTCGCCGTCGGCGGCCGCCGCGTCGCCCTCGACGGACACGTCTTCCATCCCGGCGAACGCGCCGCCGGCGTGTTCCTCGACCAGTTCCTCGCGGAGTTCGCCGGCGTCCTCGACGATGGACTGGACCTTGTTCGTCGTCTCGCCGCTCCCGGTGACGAAAGAGACGTGGGACTCGTCGAACTCGTAGTAGGCGGCCATGGCGACGGTCAGTTCGCGGGGCTTGCAGTGGTGGGTGATAGCCGAGAGGTACGGGAGGACCTCGCGGCGGGCGGTCGCCATGCTGAAGCCGCCATTCTGCGCGATTTTCCGGACGACGGTGTCGCGGGTCTTGTCGCGGGTCGAGCGGTAGGGCGCGCCGCCGTAGCGGGTCCACCCGCCGCGGGTCCGGTCGCGGGAGGCCGCGACGCCGGCGGCGAGGTTGTCGGTCGCGTAGCGCCAGTAGGAGTAGTTCTGCGTGGCGCGCACGCGGCCGAGCCAGCGGTCGGCGTTGGCGAGGAAGTCGTAGGCGCGGGCGAGTTCGTCGGGTTCGTAGACGAGCGACACCTTGTCCTCGACCCACTTCGTGAGGTCGTCGGGCGTCTCGTCCACGTCGTAGGCGGTGTACAGCGCGTCCTGTGCGGACTCCTCTTTGAGGACGGCGTCGAGGAACTCGAACAGGCCGACAGAGCGGTCGCGGTCGCCCATGACGACGTCCTCCTCGGTGATTTCCTCGCGGCCCTCGGCGATGGCCTGCAGGTCGTTGACGGCCGAGCGAAGGTCGCCGCTGTTCATCTCGGCGATGCGGTCGAGCGCGTCGGACTCGAACTCCAGTCCCTCCTTGCGGCAGATGTCGCGGAGGACGGGGACGATAGAGCGGGCGGACACGTCGCGGAACTCGATTTCCTGACAGGCGTTCCGGAGCCCGCGGCTCATGTCGTAGAACTCGTTGGCGATGAGGACGATGGGCTGGCTCGACGACTTGACGAGGCGGGTGACGGCGCTGGCCCCGCCGCGGTCGTAGTTGCCGTGGATGTTGTCGGCCTCGTCGAGGATGACCAACTGCCGGGTGGACGTGCCCGTCGACGAGCCGGCGAGCGTCGCGTTCTTCGCGGCGCGGCCGGCGAAGCGCTCGATGACGTCGCCGGTCCGCTGGTCCGACGCGTTCAACTCGACCGTCTCCCAGCCCATGTCGGCGGCGAGCGCGTGGGCCGCGGAGGTCTTTCCGATGCCTGGGCTCCCGTGGACGACGACCGCCTCCCGGTGGTCGTCCCACGTCTCGGCCCACTCCGCGAGGGCGTCGCGGGCCTTGTTGTTGCCGCGGACCTCGGAGAGCGTCGATGGGCGGTACTTCTCCGTCCAGTCTACCATTACCGGAAGGAGGACCGAGGCGCGTTTAGTGGTTGCGGAGCGCCGCGCGCCGGCCGGACGCTCCGCCGGAAGCGCCCGAACTACCGGGGCGACTCACCGACGCAGACGCCGACTCACCACGCCGCCCGCCGCGCCCGGTTCCGGGCGTCGACGAGGGACCACCCGAGCGCCGCGAGCGTGGCGAGACAGACAACGAACAGCGCCACGACGACGCCGACTCGTCCGACTGCGGCGTAGTAGCCGGCGCTGTCGATGACGCCGGCGAAAAGCAGGCCGAAGGCCACGAGACTGAGCGGGCGCGCCCACAACTGCCGTCGGACGAGTCCCGCACCCGCCACCAGAAGCGACACGCCGGTCAGCCCGCCCAACACGAGCGACGCGAACAGCGAAAACGGGTCGGTCCGCGGCTCCATCACCGGGCCGCCGTCGACGGTCAACGCCCAGATGACGAGCGTCACGGCTCCCATGACGAGCGCGTAGCCGCCCACCGTTCGCTCCCAGTCCATCTCGTTGCACTCCGTTCCGTCCCCGCTAGACGCGCTCCCGACACAAATACGCATCTCCGGGTTCTCGCGCGGGAGAAGGTGTGTGCGCCCGGAACGTGTTCGAATCCGACCGATCCGAGAGCCGTGGCCAGTCAGGTCGTGCATCACGTTGACATATGTCAATAGTCAGAAAACTTATTAGCGCCCTCCGAGTGGACTCCGTCCCATGTTCCCCGACGAAATCGTGACCCCGCGGCTCAGGCTCCGGGCCCTGTCGCGGGCGGTCGTCGACCCGTTGGACGCCTACGACCACTTCGCCGCCTCGCGGTCGGACACCATCGAGGAGGAGACCGAGTTCGTCACGTGGAACCCCCACGAGACGCCCAAGGAGACGCTGGAGTTCATCGAACAGGCCGAAAAGGGCCACGAATCGGCCGAAAACGCCATTTACGCCGTCTTCCCCCGTGACGGCGAGGACGGCGCGGGCGAGTTCGCGGGCACCGCCGGCTTCAACCCCGAGTGGGACAAGCGCCGGGCCGTCTTCGGCATATGGCTCCGCGCGGAGTTCTGGGGCCGCGGCTACTCCGGCGAGCGGGCGGCCGCCTTCTTCGCCGCCGTCTTCGATGTGCTCGACCTCGACGTCGCGCTCGCGTACGCCATGCCCGAAAACGAGGCGTCGTGTCGCGCCATCGAGAAGTACACCGACCGCTTCGGCGGGCGGGAAGACGGTCTGTTTCCCAACGAGACCGTCGACGCCGACGGGACGCCGCGCGACGTTCGCGGTTGGTCCGTGACCCGCGAACAGTGGGAAGACGCCACCGGCGGCGACTACGACGCCGAGTTCCGCTGGGAGGGCCGCGAGTGAGCGACCTCTACCCCGCGGCCGTCGAGACGCCGCGGCTCCGCTTGGTCGCCCGCCGCCCGAAGCACGTCGGCGTCCACGAGGCGTACGACCTGTGTTCGGCCCCCGAGATGGACGACGTGACCCGGTACATGCCGTGGTCGCGCCACGAGACGCCGAAAGTGACGAAGGAGTTCCTCGACCGCGGGGAGTCGAGTTGGACCGACGCCGAGAGCGCCGACTACGCGATTATCCCGCGCGACGGCGAAGCGGGCGCAGGCGAGATTGCCGGGTTCGGTGGCCTCCACACCGAGTGGGACCGACGCGTCGGAGAACTCGGGCTGTGGCTCCGCCCGCGCTACTGGGGCCGCGGGTACTCGGGTGAGCGCGCCGCGGCGCTGGCGGCGCTCGCGTTCGACGCGCTGGACCTCGAAGTCGTCTCGGTGTCGCACGTCGTGTCGAACGAGAAATCCAAGCGAGCGATAGAGAAGTACATGGCGGCGCTCGGCGGCGGCCTCGACGGCCGCGAGCCAAACAGCATCGTCATCGACGGCGACCCGACCGATGAACTCCGCTACAGCGTCTCCCGCGAGGACTGGCTGGCGACGACCGGCGGCGACTACGACGCCGAGTTCCGTTGGGACGCCGACCCCGACGACGTTCGCTGAGCCGTCCGTATTCGCCACCCGGGACCGCACCGGGAACCGCGCCGGCGACGACGCGGCCGCCCTTCAGACCGCCGTGGACGTGGGTCGCGATGTGGACCCCTCATCTGCCACATCGTACCGCGAGACACCCACGCACGGCGGCCACGAGACATTTAGGGGAGAGCGACAATCGCTTCCGACACGATGTCAACGACACCTGAATCGACGCCCGGTTCCACACCATCGACGCTTCGGTCGGTCGGCGGCGGCGGCGTCGCCGGTCTCGGAGCGGCCCTGTTCGGCTACCTCGTGACGTACCTGCTGTCCTCCTCGACCATCGAGAACTCGACGGCCAGTCAGGTGCTCGAAGCCCTCGGCTCCGACATCTCGACGTGGAAGGTCGTCGGCTGGGTGTTCATGAGCGCCCACGGCGTGACGACGCGGTTCCCCGGCCTGTTCGGAACGACCTCCAGCGCGAACCTCATCGAGAACGTCGAGGCGTTCTCGCCGGTGCTCTACGTCGTGCCCGTGGTCGCGCTCCTCGCCGCGGGCGCGCTCGCGGCCGTCGTCAGCGGCGCGTCCTCGCCGCGGGAAGGCGCGCTGGCCGGCGTGGGAACCACCGTCGGCTACCTCGTCTTCGCGCTCGCGGGTATCGCACTGTTCACCGTCAGCGTCGGCGACGCGGCTATCAGTCCCGACCCGGTCACGTCCGCGCTCCTCGCGGGCGTCGCCTACCCCGCCGTTCTCGGTACCGTCGGCGGCGTCGCGGCCACGGCGCTCCGGTAGTCACTGGCGTCCGCTCGCTCGGTTCTCCGGTTCCTCGGTTTCCCGACCTCAGAGGTCGCGCGCGACGAGTTCGCCCCAGTGGTCGAAGCCGTAGCGCTCGTAGAACGCCCGCGCCCGACCGTTCGCCTCGTCCACGTCGAGGACGATTCGGTCCAGAGGGAGGTCCTGCGAGCGCGCGTGGTCCAACACGGCCGCCATGAGTTCGTCTGCGACGCCCGTGCCGCGGTAGTCGGCGTCGAGGAATAGCTCGTTGAGCACGGCGGCGTCCCAGATGAACGTCATCTCCTCGGGGAGCGCGAAGGCGTAGCCGACGAGCGTCGTGTCCGCGCCGTCGCGACCGTCGCTGGTGCCGTCGTCGCCGCCCTCGCCGCCCTCGCCGCCCTCGCCACCGTCCGACGACGCCTCCGCGACGACGACGCACCCGGGGTCGTCGGTCGCACAGCGCTCGACCCACGAGAGGTATCGCTCGCGGTAGTCGTCGGTGAGTTTCGCCTCGTACGTCGACAGCTTGTCGTCGCCGCCGGTCCCCTCGCCGATGCCGAGTTCGAACCCGCGTTTCAGTTCCCAGAACGCGGCCGCGTCGCCCGGTTCGTACGGCCGCACCTCGACGCCGTCCGGTGTCTCGCTCATGCACGCGAGTGCGTTGCCATCGGTTATGAACGCTCGGAGTCGCGGCCGCGTTCCCGGCTCACTCCGAGGAGCCGCGAAGCCGCTCCGACAGGAGTCGCCCGCCGACCACACCCGCCCCGAGGACGACGAGCATCAGTTCCAGTCCGGACGAGGCGAGCGGGGCGATTCGCTCGACGTTCTCGGGTTCCGCGCCCGGCGACGGGTCGACTACAGTGCTGTAGTGGAGCGTCTCCGTCGTCGGCGGCGGCGACGCGGGCCGTAGCTCGACGAACGTCTGGACGAACCCGCGCGTGCTCGACCACTCGGCGCGCCCGCTAATCGAGTAGAACGCGTCGTGAAGCGGGTAGAAAGCGTTGACGCCGTTGGTGAACAGGTCGGGGAAGACGCCGCCGCAGAGGAGCGCCGCGATGCCCACCCACGCGACTGCGACCCCACGGTCCCCCCAGCGACCGCGAATCGCGGAGCGCTCGGGGTCCCGAATCCGCGTGTCGTAGACCACGAGCGCGGCGAGCGCGAGCGGGAGCAACAGCGTGTGGAGGAGCGCGCGGTGGCTCCCCGGCAGGAGCGTGCTGGTGAACGAATCGAGGTCGGGGACCGCGGCGGCGACGAGCGCGACGCCGACCGACCGGGCGTCGAACCAGCGACCGAGGAGGGCGGCACCGACGAGTCCGCCGACCGCGACGTGGACGAGGGTCGATGGCATACCGCGTAGTGGTCGGCCGACGACCTTCAGGGTTCCCACGGGGTTCGTCACGCGACGACTACCACTTTCGACATCCTTTTGCGGGATACTCACGCAGGTTGTCCCATGACTCACTCGTCCGCCGGACCGAGGTGTTCGCGATGACCGCGGCACCGCGCGACGACCTCGCCCGCCGCATCGCGGGCGAGATTACCCTCTCGGACGACCCCGGCGCGACGCTCCGCAAGTGGCGGACCGACTTCGACATCTCCCAGACGGCGCTCGCCGAGCAGTTGGACGTGTCGTCGTCGGTCGTCTCCGACTACGAGAGCGGCCGCCGCGAGAGCCCCGGTATCGGCGTCATCCGCCGGATGGTCGAAGCGCTCCTCGACATCGACGAGGCCCGCGGCGGCAGTCGCATCCGGCAGTACGCCCGCGTCCTCTCGGCCGGCTTCGAGAGCGACATCGTCCAGGACCTCCGGGAGTACCCCACGTCGATTCCGCTGGACAGCTTCTACGACGCCATCGGCGCGACCCCCATCGTCGACGGCGACCAAGACCGCATCAGCGGCCACACCGTGATCAACAGCATTCAGGCCATCACGCGGCTCTCTTCGGAGGAGTTCTACCGACTCTACGGCCAGTCGACCAGTCGAGCGCTCGTCTTCACCGGCGTCACCCGCGGCGAGTCGCCGCTCGTCGCCATGCGCGTCGTCACGCCGACGCCGAACGCCGTCGTCCTCCACGGTCTCACGGAGGACGACCTCTGGGAGCACGCGCCCGCGCTCGCCACCATCGACGGCTTCGCTCTCGCCGTGACCGACCGCGACTTAGACGAGATGCTCGAAGACCTGCGGAAGCTTCCCTGAGCTCGCCGCCGTCTCCCGCTTTTTCGGACCCCTCGATTCGGACAGGTCCGCTCGTTCGGTTCGAATGTCCAGAGTGTCCGACAGAAGGAGAAAAAAGCCGAAGGGCGGCCGCGACGATGTCCGTCCATGGACATTCGCGCCCTGCACTCGCACCTCGAAACGGCGTTCGAGTACCCGGTCACGACCGAGCGCGTGCTGGAACGCGCCGGCGACATCGAGGTGGCCGCGCCGAGCGTCGACGACGCCGAAACCGTCGAGACCATCCTCGCCCCGCTCGGATCCGAGACCTACGAGTCGGCCACCGACCTGTACAACACGATACTCGGGAGCGTGAGCGACGACTATATCGGCAGAAAGTTCTACGACGACCGAGGGGCGGACCCGGCGGATTCGTGGTCGATACTGCCGGACCAAGCCCGCTCGTTCTGACGACCCGGCGCGAACGCGGGCGCTCACACGTCGCCCGGCCGTGCCGTCGGTCTGTTATTCGACGTATTCGTAGCGGCGCTCGTTCATCCGACCCCAGCCCGTGAAGACGAACTCGGCTTCGGGTTGGGTGAACTCCTCGACCTCGATTTCCTTTTCGTGGTTGTGCACGTCGTGGATGAGCTCGTAGTCGTCGAAGGAAATCTCGGTGCGGGCCGCGAGCTGGTCGTCGACGTCCACGGCCTCGATTTCGTCGAGCCACGTCTCTTGGACCGTCTCGGCGTGGATTTCCGCCTGCGCGCCGGAGCCGTAGGAGCCGACGAGCAGTTGCTTGCCGGTCATCTCCTTTCCTTCGTCCGCGGCGGCGATGAGCGCCGACAGTCGGGCGATGTGGACCGAGCCGGTGTACCAGTTGCCGACGCGGCTGGAGATGTCGAGCGTCGGCTCGATGACGCGGCCGTACCAGTCGCGGTACTGCTCGGTCGTCTTCAGCTCGTCCATGTAGCCGCGGATGGCCTCCTCGTAGTCGTCCCACGTCTCGAAGTCCGCCTCGCGGGGCTGGCGACCGATCTCGGCTTCGAGGTCGTCTTCGATGTCGGTGTCGCGGGTCATGTGACGGAAGCCCAGAAGCGCCGCCTTCCGGACCATGCCGGGGAACGGCGTGTGGAACGGGATGTACTCGAACAGGTCGGGGTGGGTGCGACCCGCGACGCTCTCGTAGTCTTCGAGCGCCTCGCGCATCCGAGCGAGATACACCTGCATGGAGCGCTTGCCGTCCACGGAGGGGAACTGCTGGTTCGGCTTGAGGAAGTCCGTCTCGTCCATACTGCCGTAGCCCTGCTCGGTCGAGAGTTCGACGAGGTCCGGGTCCTCGTCGATGAGCATCGCGACCGCGCCCGCGCCCTGCGTCGCCTCGCCGGGGTCGCCGCGCTCGTAGAGGGCGGTGTCGGTGGCGATGACGAGCGCCGCGCGCCCGCGATTCCGACCCGCCTTAATCCAGTTGTAGGCGTCGTCGAGGCTCTGGGTGCCGGCGATGCAGGCGAACTTGCGCTCGCCCTTGTTGGCGTGGCGGAAGTCGCCGTCGTACACCTGTTCGAGACAGCCGGCGATGTACGTCGACACCGGCTTGGAGTTGTCGAACGCGGACTCGGTCGCCACGTCGATACGGCCGATGTCCGCGGGCGTGAGACCCTTTCGGTCCATCAGTTTCTTGGCGGCGTTCGCCCCCATCGTGACGATGTCCTCGTACACGTCCGGGAACGACGACGTGTGGAGACCCAGACCCTTCGTGTACTTCTCCGGGTCTTCGCCCTTCACCGGCGCGAAGGTGTTGGGGAGGTCTAACACGAGTTTGCCCGTCCAAATCTCCATGGCGTCGATGCCGACGGAAGTCATGGTCGATGCTACAGAACCGAGGGATAAGGTTTTGTCGATGGGGAGTTACGTCGGTTGTCGAACTAGGGGTCAGTGCCGTCCGCGACGTCGTCGACCGTCTGGATGTCGACGACGGCACCCGTGTTGTCGTACACCAGTATTCCGACTCGGTAGTCAGTCTGCGCGCCGTCGGACCTGATAATCTCCACGTTATTACGGTTCCGGTCGGTCCGTTGGGTCGTGTCCGTCGCCCCGTTGCCGTTGAGGTTGAGCGCCACCAGTTCGACCCGACTAAAGTCGCCGGTCGAGACAGCGTAGTCTGCGCGGTACCTGACTTCGTTTTGTCCAGTGTTTGTCTGATCTTCGATGTTGAGAGAGTTGATGGATGCGCTACTTCCGAGCGACAGGTCGGCGTTTTCGTTCCGGTTCCGCGCGTCGGCCACGTCGGTCACGGTCTGGGAGCTCTCGACGTACTCGCCGTTCGGTCCATCGTAAATCACGTCAACCGTGACTTCGAACGTCTGTTCCGCTCCGTATCCGGGCTGCAGCCGAACGCTCCCTCGTGCCGCCGTCTGCTGTTCGGAATCGAACGCGGAACCCTGCGTCGAATCCATCTCGACTTCGACCCGCTCGAACGAGGCGTTCGTCTCTCCGATATCGTAGGAGACGACGAAGTCAGGGTTGTTCGTGCGGATGTCGGTAAGGTCGTCGACCCGCATCGAGATGGACGGCTGCGGGGACGGCGTGCTATCCGTGACAGTCACAGTCGTCGTTCTCGTGCTCGTCTCCCCGTCGTCGTCGGTGACCGTCAACTCGACGGTCACGTCGGTGTCCCCCGAAACGCTGTCGGGCGCGTTGAACGTCGGTTGTGCGGAACTGGGATTCGACAGACTCGCCTGTCCCGTCGGGTCGTCAGTGATGGACCAACTGTAGCTGGTAATCGACCCGTCGCTGTCCGAACTCCCCGAGCCATCGAGCTGTATCGACTCGCCTTCGGGGACGCTGTACGGACCCGTCGTCCGGGGAGTCGGCGGAGCGTTCACACCGCCTTCCGGCTGGGCGTTAGCTTCGAACGAGAACGTCTTGGCGTCGACGAGGCCCGACGGGAGGCGGTAGGTCACGCGAACAGAGAGCCACTCGCCGGTCATGTCGACGTTCGTGTCGCCGTCGTAGAACTCGTACACGTAGAACCGCGCGGACTCGCCGCTGCCGACGACGGGGTTCGATCCGCCGATGTCACCGCTCTCGTCGATATCGATTGCGAGCCCGTCTTCGGGCACGTCGACGTACTCGTTCCGGGTAATCTGGTAGTCGACGAGGGCGTCGCCGCTCGGCGACTCGACGTACAGCTCTGTCTCGCCGGGGTCGTCGTTCCCGCCGTCGACCCGGTCTGAGAGTCCATCGATGCTGTCGTCGTGCGGGTTGATCACGACGTTCAGGAGTTCGACGGAGTCGGAGCCGACGTTCCGAAGCGAGAACTCGACGCCACCGGGCGTCGAGAAGAAGTCGTCGTCGTCGCCGTCGCGGGCGACTGCGTCGTTCTCATAGAGGAGTCCGGCGACGCCACTCTCGGTGGCCTCCCCGCTCGAAACGGTGATTTCGACGCCCGCGTCCTGCCGCGTACTCGGATTGAACGTCGCGTCGTCGAAACTGCCGAGCACCTCGGCGGTCCCCGCCGAGTCGCCCGTCACTGTCACTCGAATTCGCCCCTCCGAGTCGGTCGTCGGCCTCTCCGGGTCGATTGAGGCCGAACTCCCGCTCGCAGAGAAGTTCACTGAGACTCCGGAGACGGGGTTGTTGTATTGGTCCCGGACTTCGAAAGTGAGTGTCTCGGTGTCTCCCGACCCGATGCTTCGAGGCGAGGCTCCGTCGACGACCGTCAGGTAATGCGCCGGCGGGTCGTCGACGCCCGAACCGACGCCGACCGCTCCGACGCGGAGGTCGTACGTCACGGGCTCGCCACCTTCCTCCCCTTGCATCTCGATTACGACGCTGTCGCCGGAACGGTCCACGCTGTGGACGTAGTCGTCGTTCCCCTCTGCGAGAAGGTCACGCCACTCGTCCACGGATAGTTCCGTCGGCACGCTGATGGTCACGTTCCCCGACGCGTTCCCGGTCACCGAGACGGTCCGCGTGGCGGGGCTAATCGCCTGCGCGTCGACAGTCGCGGAGCCGACGCCGTTTTCCGAGTAGTTCCCTTGGAGGACGACGAGCGAAATCGTCCGGCCGCTGATGAGTGATTGCTTGTCGTTGAGCGTCCCGGAGTAGCCGGTCTCGAACCGGTTGTACGCGACGGTGTTTTCGTACACCGTCGTCGGGGGCGACTGCAGAACGTTGTAGTTCGGCCGGTATTCGAGCGACTTTGTCTCGTACGTGAGACCGCCGTTCACGTAGTCGCTCGTCTCGGCTTCCCCCGTCTCGACGTTCGTGAGGGTGAGACTTCCGAGTTCCCGCGTCTGCAACGTCCCCGAGACGGGGCCGGGATTGACGAACAGCGTCCGGCTCGGATACCGAGTCCCCAGCGACACCGTCGACGGACGGGCGGTCGTCTCCGACGAGCTTTCGATGATGGCACCGCGAAGCGATTCGAACTGGTCGTGAACCTCTTGGTTGTGGAGAAACTCGACCTGTTCGTTCTGGTTGGGGACGACGGTCGCTTGGTACATCGACATCGAGATGATGATGATACCGAACAGCAGGACTGCGCCGATTTGGACAGTGACCGCTCTCTCGTCCCCCCGAAAGTCCATATGACGTGAAGATATCCGAACGGGAAAAAGACTCCTACAGCAGTCAAACCGCGAGAGGCCGGATTCAGTCTTCTTCTTCGACGACCTCGGGCTCAGAGAGGCCGCTCTGGAGGCTGTCGAGGCCGTTGACCCACTCGGTGACGAGTCCGAATTCGAGTTCGTCGAGAACTTCGATGTCGAGGTCCTCGCCGTCGATGACGCGGGTGCCGACCTGGACGATGTAGCCGAGCGCGCTGTCGAGGTCGTCTGCGGCCTCGGCGTCGGCGGCGGCGCGGATGTAGGCGTCCATGTCGTCTTCGAGTTCGGCGGGGCCGGCGACGATGAACTCCTCGGCGGCGAAGAAGGCACACGAGAGGCTCGTCTGGACGCTCCCGACGAGGATTTCGGCCTCCTCGTTCTCCGTCTCGAACTCGGGTTCGGCCATGACGATGTCGTGGACGGTCGAGAGCTCGTCGAGCGCCTCCTCTTCGCCCAGCGTGTCGTCGTCGTAGGCGGTCAGAATCTTGGCGATGGCGATGGCCGCGTCGTTCTGGATGTTCATCAGGAGACGGCCGGTCTCCTCGCTTTCGAGGTCTAAGTCCTCTTCTTCGACGCGCGTCAACCAGTTCTGCCAGCGTTCCGGCGAGTAGTATCGTTCCTCGGCCTCGGTCATACCTACAACCTCCCGTGCCGGACTCAAATGCCTTTCTTATCCTGCTTGTGACCGTGTGAGACGACGACGTGGGAGGAGACGGCGCGATTCGGCTCGTGCGCCGGTCTCTGGGGCCGCGTCGCGTCGCCGGCTATCGGTCGAGCGTCGCCTCGGTGTCGACGCCGTAGACCGACGCGGGCGTCTCGACGTGCGCGTTTCGGACGGCGGCGTCGCGGCCCTCGTCGAGGAGCCAGTCGACGCGCCGGGGGACGGTCTTCGGCCCCATCACCGCGCCGGGGCGGTCGGGGTCGTCGATGAAGTCGGTCTCCATGAGGAAGGGCTCGCCCCGCTCGGCGGCGTCTTCGAGGCGGTCCTTGTCGCTCATGACGCTCGGCGTGCCGCCGGTCAGGTGGCCCTGCGCGTAGTGTTTGATCACGCGCTCGCCCGGGACGCCGCGTTCGTCGGCCCACTCGGCCACGTCCGAGAGGTCGGTCGTCGACTCCGTGTGGAGTTGGAGCGCGCAGTCGCAGTCCGCGACGAGGTCGAGGCCGTGTCTGAGGACGGCGTTCGAGGCCTCCCAGACCGCGTCGGTGACCTCGTAGTGCGGGCGGCCGGACTTGAGCGCGAGCGCGTCGCCCTCGCGGACGAACTCGGCGGCGGTGTCGAGACCCGCGCACATCAGGTCGCGGGCGGCCTCGGGGTCGTAGCCGCGGTCGTCGACGAGCTTCGAGACGAGGCCGGGGTGGACGCCGAGCACCGGCCACGCGCGCCCGGGAAGAATCTCGGAGGCCTCGCGGACGACCTCGACGGTCGTCTCGAAGACCGGGCGGAAGTCCTCGCCGGTTTCGACCTCGTGGCCGAGGAGCCACGAGGGCTTGTTGACGACGAGGAGGTGCGTGCCGCCGCTCCGGGCGAAATCCTTCACCGCCTCCAGTCCGCGCCCGTGGTCCGGGTCGAGGTGGAGGTGGTTGTCCACGACCGGCGTGTCGAACTCCTGCATGGGCGAGTGGTCGGTCGGGGGAGGAAAAAGCGAACCGTTCGCGGTCGGCGCGGTGCGAGGCGGGGCGGTTCGACGTCGGTGTCGGCTCAGTCGTCGCCGTCGTCGAGGTCGTCGAGCGTCATCGCGTGGGTCGCCGCGTTCTGGAGCGCGTCCGAGCGGCCGTAGCTCCCCGGCGCGATGGCGACCGTCCGCAGGCCGTAGGCGTTGGCCGTCTCCAAGGCGGGCTTGAAGTCGGTGTCCCGCGAGGCGACCGCGATGACGTCGGCGCGGCCCTCGACGGCGTAGCGCGTGAGGTCGACCGCGAGCTTCACGTCCACGTCGCCGCTCGTGACGACGACCTCGAACCCGCGCGCCTCCGCGGCCTGAATCAGCCCCGGCGTGGCGTGCTCGTCGAGGTAGAGCCGCGCCGCGCTCAACTGGTCGCCGAGGGAGCGCGCCGCCGCCCGGATGTCGTCTAAGTCCACGTCGAACTCGTCGCGGAGGACGTTCGGCCCGTCCACGAAGAGCGCCACTCGGCCCGAGGGAAGCCCGTCGGGGCCGACCAACCGCCGCAGGAGGTCCATACATCTCCTCGCCCGGTTTCGGGTTTATAAATTTCGAGGGAGTCTCACCGGGGTCCCCTCGCCCGCGACGCGTCGCGCGGCCGCACAGTCTCGTTTCCCGAGACCTCGCGATGCGCTGATACGACCGGGACGCGTAGCTCACCCATGGGTGGGGATGCACAGACGGTCACCGTAGGGATTCTGGGGTTCCACGACAGCAGGGAGACGAAAGCCATCAGCAACGCGGTCACGGCGCTCGGTCACGAGGCCGTCTGGCTCCACGAGGAGGCGGTCGGCATCGACGTGTCGCGGGCGGGCGTCGCGCTGGACCCCGACGTCGACGTGGTGGTCAACCGACTCCTGCTGTCGAAATCGACGAGCCCGCTCGAAGACCTCTCTATCGCCAGTTGCTACGCCGCGGTTCGGCCCGTGCTCAACGACCCGCGGAGCGTCCTCGTCGCCGTCCACAAACACGCGACGTCGAGCAGGCTGGCCGCCGCGGGCATCCCGGTGCCACACACGTACATGGCGACGGCGGACGCCAAGTTGAACGCCGCGCGCGACGGGTTCGGGACGCCGGTCGTCTACAAGACCGCAATCGGGACCAACGGCGGGGGGACGTGGCTGGTCGACCACGACCGGGCCGTCTCGGCGACCGTCGACGGCCGCCGGGCGTTCGTCCAGCAGTACGTCGACGCGAGCGAGCGCCACCGCGACCTCCGAATCTACGTCGTCGACGACGAGGTCGTCGGCGCGATGTACCGCTACGCCCCGGCGGGCGACTGGCGGACGAACGTCGCGCTCGGCGGCGACGTGGAGGACGCGACCGAGGACCTCCCGCAGGGGGCCGCGGGGGCGGCGCTCCGAGCGACGCGAACGCTCGGTCTCGATTACGCCGGCGTCGACCTCATCGAGAGCGACGGCGGCTGGCTCGTCCTCGAAGTCAACCCGACCGCGGGGTTCCGCGGGCTGTTCCGCGCCACCGGGCGGTCGCCCGCGGCGGCCATCGCCGGCCTCGCAATCGAGCGGGCCGGCGGGCGCGTCGACTCGGCGCTCGTCGAGCGCCTCGGTCGCGACCTCGACGGAACGCCGCCCGCGGACGCTCCCTCGCGGGTCCGCGACGAGCGGGTTCCGGTCGTCGGCCACGCCGAGCGCGTGACCGTCACCGGAATCAGCGGGTCGAAAGAGGTGCTCGCCCGCATCGACACCGCGGCGTCGATGACTCGAATCGCTCCCGACTTGGCGGCGGACCTCGGCACCGAACCGTCGGCCGCGGTCGAAGACGGCGCGCCCCCGCGGGTGGACATCGTGGTCGAACTCGCGGGCGAGCGGCGGACCGTGACCGCGGTGCTCGACGAGGAGATGGGACCGGAGACGCCGCTTCGAATCGGTCGGAACGTGCTCCGCGACTACTACGTCGACGTTCGTCGCGGGGTCCGCGGCGACGCGGGTGACTAATGAGACCGGATATATCAAGCCATTCGGTTAACTAGCTCTACTCCCTAGGTTGACTGCGCCCCGTCCCCGATTCGAGAAGCCGTACTTACGCGACACAGTTCGTTTCGACGACCCACCCGCGCTCGACAGCGCGGCCGTGTCGCGTCACGTCCCACGTCGGTCACGACCCAACAGCCGGCGCACGGCCCGCCGAATCGACCACCGGACGCGGGCCATTCTCGGAGAACCGACAGACGGCGAGCGGACAGTCCCGCCCGAGAGACAATCACGGAGTAGTTTATAATGATTTACTAAACGCAGTGGCGGGTTTTATGTGCCTAATTAACGTATAGTCGTGTATGTCCGAGACAGCGTCCAGAAATAGTCCGAATACATTTACAATCGTAAACGAGGTTAACGACCACGGTGCGGCGACGCTCCGCGGCGACAACGGCTCGACGTACCACGTCACCTCCTACGAGAACAGCAACTTCCGCGACTACCTCGCGAACCACCACGCCGGCGACCGCGTGCGGATGGACATCGTCAGGGCCGGCGTCCGCGCGAACGTCTGGCAGGTGTCGGCGCTCTACCCCGGCGCTGACGAGTGACGCCGGACGCGACGAACGCTCGCGCGCCGCTCCTGCGCCGCCCGTAACCGGGTGAGAGCGGAGACGACGCTGTCGCTGTCGCGGCGGTGACGCGAAAAAATCCGAGGTCGGGACCGGGCGCTACTCGTTGACTTCGAGCACTTTGCCGGCCGCGATGGTCTGTCCCATGTCGCGGATGGCGAAGCTCCCGAGTTCGGCGATTTCTGACGACGGTTCGATGCTGAGCGGCTTCTGCGGCCGGAGCGTGACGACGGCGGCGTCGCCGGCCTTGATGAAGTCCGGGTTCTCCTCTGCGACCTCGCCCGACGCGGGGTCGAGCTTCTGGTCTATGGACTCGAACGTGCAGGCCACCTGCGCCGTGTGCGCGTGGATGACCGGCGTGTAGCCGGCGGTGATGACCGAGGGGTGTTGCATCACGACGATCTGCGCCTTGAACGTCTTGGCGACCGACGGCGGGTCGTCGGCCGGGCCGCAGACGTCGCCGCGGCGGATGTCGTCTTTGCCGACGCCGCGGACGTTGAAGCCGACGTTGTCGCCGGGGCCGGCCTCCGGGACCTCCTCGTGGTGCATCTCGATGGTCTTCACCTCGCCGCCGGCGTCGGAGGGCATGAACCGGACGTTGTCGCCGGTCTTGAGGATGCCCGTCTCGACGCGGCCGACCGGGACCGTCCCGATGCCGGAGATGGTGTACACGTCCTGAATCGGGACGCGAAGCGGGGCGTCGGTCGGCGGCGACGGCTCGGGGAGGTTGTTCAGGGCTTCTAGGACGGTCGGCCCGTCGAACCACGGCATGTTCTCCGAGGGCTCGGCGATGTTGTCGCCCTCGAACGCCGAGATGGGAATGAAGCCGGCGTCGTCGGAGTTGAACCGCACCTGGTTCAGGAGCTGTTGGACCTCCTCTTTGACCTGCTTGTAGGAGTCCTCGCTGTAGTCGACGACGTCCATCTTGTTGACCGCGATGATGAGCTCCTCGATGCCGAGGGTTCGGGCGAGGAAGACGTGCTCGCGGGTCTGCGGCGCGACGCCGTCGTCGGCGGCGACGACGAGAATCGCGTGGTCGGCCTGCGACGCGCCCGTAATCATGTTCTTGACGAAGTCGCGGTGACCGGGCGTGTCGACGATGGTGAAGTAGTACTTGTCCGTGTCGAAGCGCTGGTGGGCGATGTCGATGGTGACGCCGCGCTCGCGCTCCTCGGCGAGGTTGTCCATGACGTAGGCGAACTCGAAGCCCGACTTCCCCTTGGACGCCGCCTCCTCGCGGTGCTGTTCGATGATGTGTTCCGGGACGCTACCTGTCTCGAACAGAAGCCGGCCGACGAGGGTGGACTTCCCGTGGTCGACGTGTCCGATGATGGCCAGGTTCTGGTGTGGTTTGTCTGCCATGGGTATCAGGGCGGTGTCGCCCAGTTTGGTAAAATATGACACCCAAAGGTAAATCCGTTTTCCCGGGGCGAAGCGCGTCTCGCGCCGGCTCAGACGGGTCGCGGAAACGGGTTATCAGGAAACGCGAAAACTCAGGAACGCCGTCACGTTGCGACGCCGTCGGGCGAACCGAGCGAGAGCCGAGCGGGGAATCGAAGCGGAAGCCGACGGCTCAGAACTGACGCATCGCGGCGGCCATGTCGGCGAAGGTGGCCGTGCGGCGAACGGACTGCTCGTGAGCGTGAGACGTATCGGCGTTGTCCTTTACAACAATCATAGTAACTAATTCTATCGTTTGGGTAATAAATCTACCGCCGAGGTCGAGACGCGAGAGGGCGTCCGCGCGATATCAAAGGCTAAAGTGTGCTCCTCGCGGAGGTAGTGGTATGGCCCGCGAGGACATCGACGACGTGGACAGGGCGATTCTATACGCACTCCAGGAGGACGCCCGGAACATGTCGTCTGGGGACATCGCAAAGCGAACGGGGACCTCGGACAGCACCGTCCGCAAGCGCATCCAGCGGCTCGAATCCGAAGGCGTGGTCAAAGGCTACAGCGCGAGCGTCGACTATCAGAAGTCGGGCTATCCGCTCCGGATGTTGCTGTACTGCACCGCCTCGATTCCCAAGCGGGGCGAACTCGTCCCCGAGATTCTGGAGATGGACGGCGTCGTGGCGGTCCAGGAACTGGTCACCGGCGAGCAGAACCTCCTCGTGACCGCCGTCTGCGAGACGGACGACGACATCACGTCCATCGCGCAGGAGCTTCTCGACATGGGCGTCACCGTCGCCGACGAAGTCCTCGTCCGCACGCACGAGACGACGCCGTTCGGCGAGTTCGACTCCGAGCGGCACGCCGAGAACGACTCCTGACCGGGCGCGCGCGGCATCCACCGACGAACGAGCCGTTCACGAATCGGTCACCGAGACAGGCGAGCGACCGCAGTCGCCGGTCGCCGCGGCGGGGCGACAGCCGTCGGGCCGGCGCACTCGATTCGTTCGCTCGCGCCGCTTCACCGGGTATCAGGCCTCGAGCGAACTGTTCTACGCGGAATCGACTCTGAGAGTCGAGAGTCGACGCCGCGAAACTATAATGTTCTATAATGGCTAATTTGCGAACGGTTTGTGAATGTAGATAGATTTAATAGACAATCTGTTCTCGGATAGGCGTAAGGGCGACCAGTATCCGACCGGGATGCCGTCCCGGTGACCGAACTGGTCAACGACGAATCGAACGATGTCAGGACACAGCTCGAACCCGACGGTCGGAGCACTCCCGGACGCGGCGGCGGACTCGCCGCTCGCGCCCGTTGCACTAACGCGGCTCGTGTGGACGCTGTTCGCCGCGAGCGTCGCCGTGCTCTTCGCCCGAGTCCGACTCGGGGGCGCGTGGGAGGTCCCCGGCGTCGTCGCCGTCGACGGCCTGACCGTGCTTCTGTGGGTTGTCGTGACGTTCTTCAGCGGCATCGTCCACAGCTACTCGCGCCGCTACATGGCCGGTTCCGCCCACGAGACGGAGTTCTTCGCGACCGTGTTCGGCTTCACGGTGGCCGTGATGGGTCTCGTCGCGGCCGACCACCTCGCGCTGTTCTGGCTATTCTGGCTCGCGATGGGACTCGCGATGGCGAACCTCATCGGCGTCGTCGACGGCTGGCCGCAGGCGCAGGCCGCCGCGAGCGTCGCCCGCAGGTACTTCCTCGCCAGTAGCGCGTTCCTCGGCGTCGCGCTCGCGGCGCTGTGGTGGGCGACCGGCGCGACGACGGTCTCGGGAATCGCCGCGAACGCCGACGGACTCGGCGGCCCGGCGTGGCTCGTCGCCGTCGTCGCGCTCGTGCTCGCGGCGATGATTCAGTCCGCGCTCGTCCCGTTCCACGGCTGGCTCCTCTCGTCGATGACCGCGCCGACGCCCGCCTCGGCGCTGATGCACGCCGGGTTCGTCAACGCCGGCGGCATCCTCCTGCTCCGGTTCGCCCCGGTCGTGACCCTCGACGCCACGCTCATGCTCGGTATCGTGGCGGTCGGCGCGACGAGCGCCCTCGTCGGAAAACTGCTCAAGAACGTCCAGTCGGACGTCAAGAGCGAGCTCGGCTGTTCGACCATCGGGCAGATGGGCTTTATGATTATGCAGGCTGGCCTCGGCTTCTTCGGGGCCGCGATTACCCACCTCATCCTGCACGGCTTCTACAAGGCGTACCACTTCCTCAGCGCGGGCGGCGCGGTCGAGCGGACGGCCCCGAGCGACCACGAGGACCACGGGACCGGGGCCGTTGGTTCCGCGGTCATCGTGGCGACCGGACTGGCCGGCGGCGCGCTGTTCGCGGCGCTCACCGGGAAGGGGACGCACCTCGACAGCGGGCTCCTGCTCGTGGCGTTCGTCGTGCTCACCACGCTACACGCGGCCCGCAACGTCGTCGCGCGCGCCGCGCTCCCCTCGACGGTCCGCTACGGCGCGGTCCCGCTGGTCTTCCTTCCTGCCATCACCGTGTACGCCCTCGTCTATCGGGGAATTTCGAGCGTGCTGTCCGGACTGCCGGTCGTCGAGGCACCCGCCGAACTGAGCGCGCTCCACGCGCTCGTCGCCGGCGTCTTCCTCGTCGTCTACGTCGCGATAGAACTCGGCGTCCACGAGCGGAGTCGCCGCCTCTACGTCGCGCTGTTGAACGCGAGCCAACCCGCGTCCAGCACCATGCTGACCGCCACGGAGGACCACAATGAGTACTGAACACAGCATCGAAGACAGCATCGACAAAGCCGCGACCACCGTCGGCTCGGTCTGGCCGGTCCACTCGTTCGTGACGGCCAACCCGCTTTCGGGCTTCGAGGACATGCCGTTCAGCGAGGCGGTCACGCAGGCCGCAGACCTCATCGGCGGCCGCGGCTATCCGACCCCCGAGACGTTCGAAGCCGCCCTCGAAGGGGGCCAAATCGACCCCGCGGTTCTCGACGCGGAACTGGCCGAGCGCGGCTACGAGGGCGAACCCGAGGTCCTGCTGGAGCGCATGGCCGCCGCCGACGAGTCGGGCCACCCAGACGCCGGGACCGACGCCGATGCCGCGCGGGTCGACCGCGTGCTGACGAAGTGGCTGTCGGCGTTCCTCGACGAGGGGCAGGCACATTGGCCGATGCCGGACCGCGAGGACGGCTTCTACAGCGCCTTCCGGTCGATGGCCCCTCACGACGGCCGGATTCCCGACGACGGTCTCGTCGCCGACCTGCCCGAGTCGCCGGTCGAGGCCATCGAGTCCGCGGTAGCGCCGTACCCCGAGAGCCAGTGGGTGCCGATATTCGAAGAGCAACTCGCCGCGCTCCCCGGCTGGACCGGCTTCATCAAGCAACGCGCCGCCGACGGCGGCGAATGGCAGTCCGCGTACCCGATTTCGCTCGTCGGCTACCTCGCGGCCCGCCTCGCGCTCCTCGACGCGTTCGGCGTCGACGTCGCGCCGTCGACCGCGTCGAAGAGCGACGAGGCCGAGGCGACCGACGAACTCGCCGAGGCGTTCCTGACCGCGTGGGAGGCGAGCTACCGCGACGAGGTCGTCGACCGCGTCGCCGCCGAGAGCGAGGCGCTCGAAAACGGAGACACCGCGGGTCGCCCGGACGCGCAACTGGTCTTCTGTATCGACACGCGCTCGGAGGTCATCCGCCGGCACATCGAGGACACCGGCGACTACGAGACCCACGGCTACGCCGGCTTCTTCGGCGTCCCGATGGAGTACCGCGGGTACGACGCCGAGGTGGCGGTCGACGCCTGTCCCCCGATTGTCGACCCGCAACACCGCGTCTCCGAGGTGCCGACCGGCGGCGAGGCGGAGGCGACCCACGACCGCTGGTCGCGCTTCCGCGAGGCGGCGGGCGAGGCCATCGAGGCGCTGAAGACCAACCCCGCGACCGCTTTCGGCTTCGTCGAGAGCGCGGGGAGCGGCTACGGGGTGGCCCTCGCGGCCCGCACGCTCGTCCCCGGCCGCGTCGCCGACCTGCTCGGGAGCGCCGACGACGCGGTCCCCGACAACCACGAGTTCTGCGACCAAGTCGTCCACCACCAGCACTCCTACGCCGGCGACCTCCCGGTGGGGCTGACCGACGAGGAGAAAGTCGAGTACGCCGCGAACGCCTTCGGGCTGATGGGCTGGGAGGAGTTCGGCCGGCTCGTCGTGTTCGCCGGCCACGCCAGCGAGACGGCGAACAACCCCTACGATTCGAGTCTGGACTGCGGGGCCTGCGCCGGTAACCCCGGCGGCCCGAACGCTCGCGTCCTCGCGGCTATCTGCAACGACGAGACGGTCAAAGCCGAACTCCGCGACCGCGGGTTCGACATCCCCGAGGACACGGTGTTCGTCGCCGGCCAGCACAACACGACGACCGACGAAATCGAACTGTACGACGGCGACGTGCCCGAGAGCCACGCCGACGACCTCGACCAGTTGCGCGCGGACCTCGCGGTCGCCCGCGAGCACGCGGCCGCAGAACGGACGGGCGCAGACGGCTCCGCGGCCGTCGGCGAGGCGGAGCGCCGCGCCGCCGACTGGGCCGAGACGCGCCCCGAGTGGGGGCTGGCCGGCAACGCCGGTTTCGTCATCGGCCCGCGCGAACTGACGAGCGACCTCGACCTCGACGGGCGCGCGTTCCTCCACTCCTACGACCACTCGACGGACCCCGACGGCGACGCCCTCGAAGCGATTCTCACGGGCCCGATGGTCGTCACCCAGTGGATTAACATGCAGTACTACTTCTCGACGGTCGACAACGCCGTCTACGGGAGCGGGTCGAAGGTGACCCAGAACCCCGTCGGCAACGTCGGCGTCTATCAGGGCAACGGCGGCGACCTGATGACCGGCCTCCCCCTCCAGTCGCTGATGGCCGCCGACGACAGGCCGTACCACCAGCCGCTCCGCCTCTCGACGATTATCCACGCGCCGGTCGACCGCGTCACCGACGTGCTGGCCGACCACGAGGATCTGACCGAACTGCTCGACAACGACTGGCTCTCGCTGACGGTCGTCGACCCGACGCAGGACCACCGCGCGTTCCACTACGAGGAAGCACTGACGTGGTCGCCGGCGGCCGAGCAAGTCGAAGCGCGCCCGGAACCGGAGACGCCGCCCGCGCCCGCCACCGCGGACGACTAAGCGCTCCGCACTCGTCCCGAACGCGCTCTCGGTCGGGCGCTGGTGAGCGCGTCACCCGAAGCTCCCCGGAAGGTCGCCAAAATCGCTCGGCTCGTCCGCTACCGGTCCGCTTCGACGACGGTGAGTTTGACCTGATGGACGCCCTTCAGCGGTCGAATCCGAGAGAGCAACTCCTCGATTCGCTCGCCCGTCCCGTCGACGGCGATAGACTCCAGACAGAGGTGGTCGCCGAGGTGGACGTGATGGACCGCGATGATGGTCTCGGTGAAGTCGTGTTGCAGTTCGGTCATCTCCTCGCTCACGCCGCTGTGGTCGTGCTCGTAGAGGACGACGACGGTTCCGCTGAGGCTCCCGGAGAGCCCCGTCTGTTGATTGAACTCCGTGACGAACGCGCGAAGCGCGTCTCTGGTCGCCTCCGAGCGGCTGTCGTACTCGCCGTCGGCGACCACGTCGTCGAGTTCGGAAAGCAGACTCGGCGGGAGCGTGACGCTCATCCGGTCGACGTCCTGGCTCATACTCTCGCCTTTTCGCACCAAGCGTTTAGTCGTTGGCAGTGACGGTTCCGAATCGACATCACACCGACCAGTATTACGATTTGGAAGAAAAGTATTATTGCTCGACCGAATCACACGTGTGATACGAATGCACATTCCGGACGGCTTTCTCGACCCCTGGGTGGCGGGTCTCTTCTGGCTCGGCTCCGGCATCGTAATCGGTATCGCGGTCAGACGCGCCCGCGGCGAACTCGGCGACGAGCGAACGCCGCTTCTCGGCGTCGTCGCGGCGGGCATCTTCGCCGCGCAGATGCTGAACTGGCCGATTCCGGGCGGGACGAGCGCTCATTTCGTCGGCGGGGCGTTCGCCGGTATCCTCCTCGGACCGTATCTCGGCGTCCTCGCAATGACCGCCGTCGTGACGATACAGGCGCTCGTGTTCGGCGACGGCGGCATCATCGCGCTCGGTGCGAACCTCTTTGCGATGGCCGTCGTCGACGTCCTCGTCGGCTACGCCCTCTTCCGAGCGCTCCGAGGGGTTCACGAAACCGGCGGTTCGTTCGTCGCCGGGTGGGGGGCGATTACCGTCTCGGCGCTGGTCGTCGGCGTCGGCGTCGGCCTCTCGTCGGCGTTCGCCTACGAACTGAACGCGACCGTGGTAATCATGGTCGTCGGCCACGCGCTTTTGGGTCTCGTCGAGGGCGCGATTACGGCCGCGGTCTACGGCTACGTCGCGGACGCTCGGCCGGACCTCGTCCTCGGGCGATTCGACGACGACTCGCTTTCCCCGGAGGTTGGGCTGTGAACGCGCTCGTGTCTGATTCGTGGGGCCGGCGGGCGCTCTTCGGACTGCTCGTGCTCGTCGTCTTGGCTCCCGTGTTCGGCTGGGCGTCCGGCGTCGTCGGGTACGCAGAACCGCTCGAAAACGCCGCCGAAGAGACCGGGGCGGCCGACGCGGCCGAACCCATCTCCCCCGGACTGCTCCCGGACTACTCCGTGCCGGGGCTCAGTTCGCCGCTCGGAACGCTCGTCTCGGCGGTCGTCGGGACGGGGGCCACGCTGGCGGTCGCAGTCGGGGTCGGTCGCCTCCTCGAACAGTGACCGGCGTCGTCGGCCGCTCGGTCGGATCTATCACGGGGGCGCTTCGGGCCGTCTTCACGGCCGAACAGGTGGCCTCGTCCGACGGCTTTCTCCAGCGACGGGACCCTCGCGTCTCCCTGTGTTCGGTCGCTGGCCTCGCGCTGGCGGTGATGCTCACGCGAACCGTCGCGGTCGCCCTCTGTTTCGGTGTCGTGACCGTCCTCCTGGCGAGGCTGTCGGCCGTTCCGCTCCGACAGTTGCTCGCACGCTCGGCGGTCGTGCCGCTCGTCTCCGCCGTTATCGTCGTTCCGCAAGCCGTACTGCTCCCCGGGGACGCGCTCGTGCGGGCGTTCGGGTTCGCCGTCACTGACGGCGGCGTCGCGTACGTCGTGCTGTTCACGCTCCGCGTCGGCGTCGGCGTCGCGCTTCTGTCGCTCATCGTGATGACGACGCCGTTCTCGTCGGTGGTCGCGGCCATGCGGGAACTGCGCGTCCCGGTCGCGCTCGTGTGGGTCGTCGCCGTCACCTACCGGTACCTGTTCCTGTTTTTCGACGAGTTACAGCGACTCGTTCTCGCGCGGAACAGTCGCACGACCGGCCAGTCGAGTCTTCGCGACGGGTGGCGCGACGCGAAACGGCTCGTCGGGACGTTCCTGTTGCGGACCCTCGACCGCGGCGAACGGGTCGGCCGCGGGATGCGGGCCCGCGGCGGCTCCCGACCGCCGTCACCGTACAGCCGGTCGCGGGCCGTCGACGGGGGCGACTACGCGCTGGTCGCGCTCGCGGTCGTCGCAGTCGTCGGCTCGGGGGTGATTCGATGGGGCCTGTGATCGAAGCGCGGGGCCTGACACACGAGTACCCGGACGGAACGACGGCGCTCCGGGACGCGACGGTCACAATCGAGGCGGGCGAGCGAGTCGCCGTCGTCGGTGCGAACGGGTCGGGCAAGAGCACGCTACAACTCGTGCTCGGCGGACTCGTCGAGCCGACGGCCGGCGCGGTCGAGTACTTCGGCGAGACGGCGGACGCCGAAGCCGTCAGGGACCGCCTCGGCGTGCTCCTGCAGGACCCCGACGACTACCTGTTCAATACGACCGTCCGCGAGGACATCGAATACGGGCCGGCCCAGCTCGGGATGTCACGGCGGACGGCGACACAGCGGGTCGCGCACCTCGCGGCCGAACTCGGGTTAGAGTCCCTGCTGGACCGCCCGCCGTTCCGTCTGTCTGGGGGCGAGAAACAGCGGGCGGCGGTCGCGAGCGTCCTCGCGTTCGAGCCGGAGGTGCTCCTCCTCGACGAGCCGTTCGGCGCTGTCGACGCCGGCTACCGGGAACGCATTCTGGGTCTGGTAACCGGCCACGAGGGGACTGTGGTGCTGTTCACGCCGTCTGTGGACGTCGTGCCCGAGATTGCCGACCGAGTACTCGTCGTCGGGCAGGAGGGGTCGATAGCCGCGGACGGTTCTGTTCGAGACGTGCTGACGGACACCACCCTGCTGAGGGAGAACGGTCTCCGGCCGCCGGCGACGGTGCAGTTGTTCGAGGGGATACTCGACGCTGACGACGTTCCGCTGACCGTCTCGGACGCGCGAGCCCATCTGCTGGACGAGACGCGGTAGCGAGCCGTGTCCCGACGCACGCGCAGAGATTCGAATTCGGTATCGCAATAATCGGTTTATCACTCTCGCCGCCGCCCCGGTCGGTGCCACACTCAGACGGCATATTTCGCCAACAGGTTGCGGGTTCGTGGTGTTTTACCCCGTGACAGAACCCAAATTAATGCAAGATTGTGGCCACACCGAGCGAACAGATACCAAAGCATTACTTATCGCAGTTCGCAGGGGCGTGTATGGGCCTTCGCAAGCCGCCGTTGTACGACGTCCACGCGGACGCCGGGGCGACGTTCACCGAGTTCGGCGGATGGGACATGCCTGTGGAGTACGACTCCATCAAGGCCGAACACGCGGCCGTCCGCGAGTCGGCCGGCATCTTCGACGTTTCGCACATGAGCGAACTCGAGGTGTCCGGCCCGGACGCGACCGCGCTGATGCAACGCCTGACGACGAACGACGTGACGGCCCTCGAACCGGGTGACTCGCAGTACTCGGCCATCGTGAACGACGAGGGCGTCATCGTCGACGACACCGTCGTCTACCGACTCCCCGACCGCGACGAGCGGGTCTATCTCTTCATCCCGAACGCGGGCCACGACGAGGAGATGTACGACCGGTGGACCTCGTTCCGCGACGAGTGGGACCTCGACGCCACCGTCGAGGACGTGACCGAGGAGTGGGCGATGTTCGCGGTACAAGGCCCCGACGCCCTCGGTTCGGTCACCGACGCCGCGCCCGACGCGGCCCTCGGCGACCTCTCGAAGTTCCAGGCGACGTTCGCCGACGTGGCGGGCGTCGGGTGCTGGGTGGCTCGGACGGGCTACACCGGCGAGGACGGCTTCGAGGTCCTCTGCCCGTGGGACGACGCCGAGACCGTCTGGGCGGCGCTCGACGCGACCCCCTGCGGACTCGGCTCCCGCGACACGCTCCGCATGGAGATGGGCTATCTGCTCTCGGGACAGGACTTCGACCCCGAGACGGAGCCCCGGACCCCCTACGAGGCCGGCATCGGCTTCGTCGTCGACCTCGACACCGAGTTCGTGGGCCGCGACGCCCTCGAACGACAGCGCGAGGCCGGCGTCGAGGAGACGTTCGTCGGCTTCACGCTCCTCGACCGCGGCGTCCCGCGACACGGCTACGACATCGCCGACGCGGACGGCGAGGTCATCGGCGTCGTGACGAGCGGGACGATGAGCCCGACCCTGTCGGAGCCCATCGGCCTCGGCTACGTCCCCGTCGAGTACGCCGACGACGAGACCGAGATTTCGGTGCTCGTCCGCGGCCGCGAGAAGCGCGCAGTAATCGTGACACCCCCCTTCATCAACTGACAATGTTCGAAATCCCCGACGACCGGAAGTACCTGGAATCGCACGAATGGACCACCACCGAGGGCGACGCCGTCCGCATCGGCATCTCCGACTTCGCACAGGACGAACTGGGCGACGTCGTCTTCGTCGAACTCCCCGCCGAGGGCGACGAACTCGCCGCCGGCGAGGAGTTCGGCGTGGTCGAGAGCATCAAGGCCGTCTCGGACCTGTACGCCCCCGTCTCGGGCACGGTCACGGCCGTCAACGAGGAGCTGTTCGACGCCCCGGAACTCCTCAACGACGACCCCTACGGCGACGGCTGGATGCTCGAAGTCGAGCCGGCCGACGCGAGCGAGTTCGACGACCTCCTCTCCCCCGAGGAGTACCGCGAGCAGACGGAGTGAGATGACGGCTGGAAACGGACGGCGGGTCGGAAGCCCGTACGCCCCACACACCGACGCCGACGAGGAAGCGATGCTGGACGCCGTCGGCGTCGACAGCGCGGAAGACCTCTTCGACATCCCCGACGAGGTCCGCTTCGACGGCGAGTTCGGCGTCGACAGCGCCGACGAACAGGAACTCAGGAACGCCATGGCCGACCTGTTTTCGCGAAACGAGGAGCTGACGGAGTTCCTCGGCCGCGGCCACCACGCCCACTACGTGCCGGCTTTGGTCGACGACCTCTCGCGGCGCTCGGAGTTCCTCACCTCGTACACGCAGTACCAGCCCGAAATCGCGCAGGGCTTCCTGCAGGTGCTGTTCGAGTACCAGTCGATGCTGGTCGAACTGACCGGGCTCCCGGTCGCCAACTGCTCGATGTACGACGCCGCGACGGCGCTCGCCGAGGCCGCGCTCCTCGCGAACCGCCTCCGTCGCGGCGCGAGCGGCCACCGCGTGCTCGTCCCCGAACACCTCCACGAGGGTCGCCTCGGCGTCCTCGAAAACTACCTCGACGGCGCGGAGATGGAAATCGGCGAGTACCCGATGGCCGACGGCGCGGTCGACGTCAAGGCCCTCGCCGACCTCGTCGACGACGAGACCGCGATGGTGTACGCCGAGACTCCGACGGTCCGCGGCGTCATCGAAGAGCGACTCGCCGACATCGGCGACCTCGCCCACGACAACGACGCGCTGTTCTGTCTCGGAAGCGACCTCGTCGCGCTCGCGCTCCTCGAAGAGCCCGCGAGCGTCGGTGCCGACGTGGTCGTCGGCGAGGCCGGCGCGCTCGGCCTCGGAACGGCCTACGGCATGGGACTCGGCATCTTCGCCACCCGCGAGGAGTACCTCCGGCAGGTCCCCGGCCGCCTCGTCGGCGTCTCCGAGGACAGCGCGGACATGCGGGCGTTCACGCTGACGCTCCAGACCCGCGAACAGCACATCCGCAAGGAGCGCGCGACCTCGAACATCTGTACGAATCAGGCGTGGGTCGCGCTCCGAACGGCCATGCACATGGCGTGGCTCGGCCCCGACCGCCTCGTCGACCTCGCCGAGCGGGCCGTCACCGACGCCCGCGACCTCGCCGCCCGGCTGGACGAGCTTTCGGGCGTCAAAGCGCCGCTGTACGACCGCCACCACTTCCGCGAGTTCGTCGTCCGGACGGACCAGCCCGCGCCCGCCATCACGAACGACCTCGCGGGCCGCGGCTTCGCGGTCCACGCCCTCACCGACCACCACCTGCAGGTCTGTATCACCGACGCGAACGCCGACGCCGCGGACGGACTGGTCGCGGCCTTCGAGGAGGTCATCTGATGAACTTCGACCAAGCCCGATTCAGCCGCGACGACGAGTACGAACCGCTCTTATCCGAAAAGGACAGCACGACCGTCGAAGTCGATTCCGAGGGCGTCCTCCCCGACGACCTGACCCGCGACGAACTGACGCTCCCGGCGCTGTCGGAGCCGCAACTGGCGCGCCACTACACGCGGCTGTCGCAGATGAACTACAGCGTCGAACTCGGGCCGTACCCGCTCGGGTCGTGTACGATGAAGTACAACCCCTCGTTCACGGAGGACGTGGCCGCGGACCCCAACGCGGGAGTCCACCCCGACCGCTCCGACCGGACGATTCAGGGGACGCTCGGCCTCCTGCACGGCTTACAGGAGTACCTCGCCGACATCGGCGGCATGGACGCCGTGACGCTCCAGCCCCCGGCGGGCGCCGCGGGCGAGTTCACGGGCATCCTCGTCGCCAAGGCCTACCACGAGTCCCGCGGCGACGACCGCTCGGAGATTATCATCCCCTCGTCGGCCCACGGGACGAACTTCGCGTCGGCCGCGATGGCCGGTTACGACGTGGTCGAACTCCCCTCGGACGACGACGGCCGCGTCGACATGGAGGCGCTGGACGCCGCCGTCTCCGAGGAGACGGCCGCGCTCATGCTCACGAACCCCAACACGCTCGGGCTGTTCGAACGCGACATCGTCGATATCGCCGAGTTGGTCCACGACGCGGGCGGTCTGCTGTACTACGACGGCGCGAACCTCAACGCGTTGCTCGGCCGCGCCCGCCCCGGCGACATGGGCTTCGACATCATGCACTACAACGTCCACAAGACGTTCGCCACGCCCCACGGCGGCGGCGGCCCCGGTGCCGGCCCGGTCGGCGTGGTCGACGAGCTCGCCGAGTTTCTCCCGAGTCCGATGGTCCGCGAGACGGCCGCCGGCTACGAGCAGTACGAACCCGAGTCCTCTATCGGCAAGGTCCACGGCTTCGCCGGCAACTGGCTCGTCCTCGTGAAGGCGTACGCCTACATCGCCCGCCTCGGCGACGCGGGCCTCGCGGACGCCAGCGCGAAGGCCGTCCTCAACGCCAACTACCTCGCCTCGCAGATAGACCTCGAAGTCCCCTACGGGCCGTTCCACCACGAGTTCGCGGCGACCTCGGGCGACCGCGACGCCGCCGACGTGGCAAAGCGGATGCTCGACTACGGCGTCCACCCGCCGACGACGAAGTGGCCCGAACTCGTCTCGCAGGCGATGCTCACGGAACCGACGGAAGTCGAGGACAAGGCGTCGCTCGACGACCTCGCGCACGCCTTCAACGCGGCGTACGCCGACTCCGACGAGGCGCTCGAAACCGCGCCCTCGAAGACCAGCGCCCGCCGCATCGACCAGGTGTCCGCCGCGCGGAACCCGCGGCTCTCGTGGCGGGCGCTCGGCGACGACGAATAACGAGAGAAATCCTTTTTCGCGGTTACGCTTCGGCCTTCGCGTACGTCTCGATGTCGTCCGTGATGTGGATGTAGCCGTAGTCGCACTCCGTGCAGTGCCACTTCGTCTTCTTGCCGAGGTGAATCTCCATGCTGGCGGCGAGGTAGAACGTGTCGTTGCCGCAGGCCGGGCACTCGCGTTCGATTTCGAGGTCGCTCATGGGGTCGAATCCGTGGTAGTCGTTGTTGAAGATATTGGTTCGCGGGCGCTGTGACGGGTTCAATAAATCAAATATCGCGATATGAAATTCGGTTTTTCGTCGGCACCCCGCTCGTCTGTCCGCTCAGGAGGCCGTGTCCGCCCCGTCGAACTCCGAGGCCGCGACGGACCGGAGTCGCCGGGCCGTCTGTCAAAGTATTATACAGTTTCGGACACAGTCATCGACCGTGTCCTCCCGCATCACCGAGCGCCCCCGCGTACTGGTGTTTTCCCTCCTCACCCTCGTCTGGGGTGGGCTAACCGTCCGGGCCGCCGTCCGCGGTCACGACCCCGTACAAGTGCTGCTCCTCGCCTCGTTGACGGGGGCCGCGCTGACGGTGCTGTTGTTCCACCGGATTCCGAACGTCGAGCGTCTCGTTGTGGTCCCGCTCGGCGTCGTCGGCGTCACCGCCTACGCGGTCGGCGCGCCGACGGACCTCCCGGTGCTGTTGGTTCTTCTCGGCGTCGGGGGAGCGGTCGACCTCCTGTGGGACCCGACCGGGAACGTCCAAGGGAGCCAGTCGGACTGAGCGCGGGCGAGGAGACAGGTTGAATATCGTGACACTTGGTGAACATGATGTGCCGCTAGCAATCGAGACCGAGTCGCTCCGGAAGGAGTACGGCGACACCGTCGCAGTCGCGGGGCTCTCGCTCCGAGTGGAGTCCGGGAGCGTCTACGGGTTCCTCGGTCCGAACGGCGCGGGGAAGACGACGACGATGCGCATGCTCACGACGCTGACGGCGCCGACGAGCGGTCGCGCGCGCGTCGCCGGGGCGTCCATCGAAGACAGGGCGTCGGTGACGAGTCGAATCGGGTTTCTGCCGGACGTGCCGCCGCTGTACGACGAGCTCACCGCGCGCGAGCAGTTGCAGTACGCGGGCGGCATCCGGGACCTCCCGGCCGAGACGACACGCGAGCGGGCTTCGGCGCTTCTGGACCGGTTCGACCTGACCGACGACGCCGACCGCCGCCTCGGGGAGTACTCTCGCGGGATGCGAAAGCGCGTCGGCCTCGTTCAGATACTGTTGCACGACCCCGACGTCGTGTTTCTCGACGAGCCGACGTCCGGGCTGGACCCGCGGTCCGCGCGGACGATGCGCCGCGTCATCGAAGACCTGGCCGACGACGAGACCACCGTGTTCCTCTCGTCGCACCTGCTCACCGTCGTCGAGGCGCTCGCGGACCGAGTCGGCGTCGTTCAGGACGGACGGCTCGTCACCGAGGGACCGCTAGACGCGGTGAAACGCGAAGCACAGCGCGGCGGCGAGTCAGGGGGGCTCGAATCCGCGTTCTTAGAGATGACGAACGACCGGAGCGAGTGATTGGTGGTGGCGATAGCTCGACAGGTCGGACACGTCGTTCGCGTCCGCGCGGTCCGCGGGGTCCGGCGAGCACGCGACCGACCGATGGTGTCTGTGCTCTCTCTCGCCGCCGTCTCGTTCGCGCTCCTCGCGGTCGTCGGCCGGCTCCCGGTCCCCGGCTACGAGGCGGTCTGGAGCGACCCGGGCGCGTACGCCGCCGGCGTCGCCGTTGCGGACGGAGGCGGTTCCGGCGTGGTCGGCACCGCGCGGGGGCTGTCCGGACTCTTGGCAGTCGCGACCTGCTACGGCGTGCTCGTGCGAACGGCTCGGCGAACAGACGACGAGCTGACGGACCACCGTCGTCTCGCGCTCTCCCCGACGGCGTTTTTCACCGCGGAACTACTCGACCAGTTCGCGTTCGCCGGCCGATTCGTCGGGGTCGTGGGTGCCGCCGGCGGCGTCGCGTTCGCCATCGGTGCGGCGTCACCGACGACGGCCGGGAGTGCGTTCCTCGCCGTCGTCGCGCTGGTCACGACGGTCGGTGCAGTGACGTTCCCGGTCGCGCTGGGGGTCCAAGCGGTGTTTCGTCACTATCCGCGAGTGCGACGACACCGGCTCCTCTTCGGCGCGGTGGTGGTCACGCTCGTGGGCGTTACGTTCGTTCGAACCCGGTCGTCCTTCGCGCTCCTGGGTCGGCTCCCTGTCGGTTGGTACGCCGACCTCGCGCTCGTCGGCGCGGGCGTCGGTGTCTCCGAGCGTCGCGCGGTCGCCGCTCTCCTCGGGACGCCGGTCGCGTGGTGGCTCGGTATCGCGACGGCCCGCCGGATAACCGAATACCAACGGGCAGACGGTCGCAAAGCGGGGTCGACGCGGGACGAACCGGCAATCGTAACCCGACTGCGGGTCGCCGGTGGCCGCCTCGTCGCCCGCATCACCTCGCGGCCGACGGCCGCCGTCGCTCGCGTCGTGTGGCTCCGACTGTGGCGCGAGCCCCGCGCACTCCTGTTCAGCGGCATCGTCGTCGGTGCCACCGCGGGGGTGGGACTCGTGGTCGTCGAGACGTTCCCGACCGCGCTCCCGGCCGTCGTCGCGACCTACGTCGCGGTGGCGACAGGTGCGGGAGTGACGCTCGACCCGCTCGGAACCGAAGGAACCGCGCTCCCGCTCACGCTCACGGCACCCCACGGGCGCGAGCGAATCGCGACGGGCTACGTGCTGTCGGCGGCCATTCCGGGGACTGCGATTTCGGCGGGAGCCGGGCTGGGAGCCGCGCTCTGGGTCGGCGCTTCCCCGGTGGTCTGTGTCGGTGTCGCGCTCGTGGGGTCTATTCTGGGTGCGACAGCGCCCGTCGTGTCGCTCGCGGCCGGTCTTCGGCTCTCGCCGACGGACTCGACGACTCGCTCGCGCGGCGTCGCGCTCCCACCGCTCGGCGCGCTCTCCGCGTTCTCCGTGGTCGTCGCGCTCGTCGGAATGCCGGCTATTGCCGCGACCGCCGCCGTCGAAACCGGCTCGATATCGCGCTCGACGGCCGTGACGGTCGCCGTCGCCGCGACGGCACTCCTCGGACTCGGCGTGGGCTGGTGCGCGTTCCGAGACGCACTCGGTCGAATCGGCCGATACGAGCCGTGAAACGCATCGGGACCGCCGGGAAGACACACGGGGCGAAACGCGCGAGGGACGTTACGGGTCGGAAGACTCGATGCTCCCCAGTTCTGCGGCCGCGTCCTCTCCGGCGCGCGCCTGCACTTTCCCGATAGCGACGGAGACCACGTAGATGCCGACCGCGACGAGAACGATGACGCCGCCGGCGGTCGCCTCGCCGTAGTAGGACGCGCCGATGCCGAGGAGGACGGCGAGTTCGGCGAGCACGACGGAGACCAAAAGCGACTCCGAGAAGCTTCGGGAGACCTGCGCCGCGCCCGCGACGGGGACGACGAGCATGGCGGCGACGAGGATGACGCCCATGATCTGCATCGCGCCGACGACGACCAGCGCGGTCAGCATGACCATCACGCGGTTGTACCACGTGACCGAGATGCCCGAGACGGCGGCGGCCGTCTCGTCGAACGTCACGTAGAGCAGTTGGTTGCGCGTGAGCGCGACGGTGCCGACGATGACGGCGAACAGCACGAGCAGGATGGCGGCGTTCTCCGCCGAGACGGTCGAGAGGTTGCCGAAGAGGTACTGGTTGATTCCGACCGCGAGGCCGCCCGCGTTGAGGCTGATGAGGACGGTCCCCAGCGCGAACCCGGTCGAGAGCACGATTGCCATCGACACGTCGTTGTAGGCGTCGGTCGCCTCGGAGATGAGTTCGATGAGGAGCGCCGCGATGACGGCGACGACGACGGCGGTCAGATACGGCGAGACGCCGAGGCTGAACACGCCGTTGAGAAAGAGGCCGACGGCGACCCCGGCGAAGGCGGTGTGGGCGAGCGCGTCGCCGATGAGCGCGAGCTGGCGGTGGACGAGGAACGTCCCGATGAGCGGGGCCATCACGCCGATGCAGAGGCCGACGAGGATGGCGCGGTGCATGAACGCGTAGTCGAGGAAACCGAGTCCGGTCGCGTCGCCGACGGCGAAAAGCAGGTCGGACCACAGCGCGAGGACCCAGTAGACCGGCGCGAGGACGGCGTCTAACGGCCCCGCTTGGAGCGCGACCAACAGTTCGAGGGGAATCACGCGCGACCACCGCCCGAACCGCCCGCGAAGGAGGCCGCCGTGCCGAACGCCCGCGCGAGCGCGTCGCTCTCGACGAACTCGTCGGTCGGGCCGTCGAAGTAGACCTCGCGGTTGAGACAGACGACGCGCCGGGCGTGGTCGGTGACCGCGCCGAGGTCGTGTTCGATGAGGAGAACCGTGATGCCCTCGTCGTTGAGCGCTTCGAGCAGGTCGTAGAAGGCGTCGACCGACTCGGCGTCGACGCCGACGGTCGGCTCGTCCAAGACGAGCAGGTCGGCCTCGCCGGCGAGCGCGCGGGCGATGAAGGCGCGCTGGCGCTGGCCGCCCGAGAGCTTCGTCACCCGGCGGTCGGCGAACTCGGACATCCCGACCGTGGCGAGCGCCTCGTCGACGATGCGGTGGTCCTCGGCGGAGAGTCGGCCGAAGCCGACGTGGGGAAACCGACCCATCTTCACGACCTCGCGGACGGTGATGGGCATCTCCTTGGAGGCGCTGGCGTGCTGGGCGACGTATCCGATGCGCGCCCCGTCGTCGAAGGCGTGGGAGGGCTCGCCGAACAGCCGTGCAGACCCCTCGTCGGGACGGAGCAGGCCGAGGATGAGCTTCATCAGCGTCGACTTGCCGGAGCCGTTCGGCCCGACGATGGCGACGTACTCGCCGGGGTCGATGCGGAGCGAGATGTCCTCCACGACGGGCGTCGCGGTGTAGCCGAACTCGACGTCCGCGAGTTCGACGAGGGGGTCGGACGAGCCGCGGCCGTCATCGGCGGCGGCGTCGGCGACGCCGGTGTCGGCGGACTCAGCGGTTTCCGCGGACTCGCCGTTGCGGAGGGCGCTCATTCGAAGTTCCTCCATTCGTCGGCCCAGCCGTCGGGGCCGACTTCCTCGGGTGACTTGTTGCCGAGGACGACCTCGAACGTCGGCATGTTGATGTTGTCGGCGATTTCCTCGTAGCCCCAGTCGTTTTCCACCCAGTCCTCGCGGACGCCCGCGTACGGGGTGACGGGGAAGTACGCCTCGACGGGCGTCTCGGCGATGAGCTGTTTCGCGGGGCGGCGCGTCTCGAAGACGCCCGCGCCGATGTACCTGATGTCGTTGTCCTCGATGACGCGCTTGGCCTCGGTGATGTCCGAGGGCTTCACGTCGCCGCTGGCGGCGAGGTTGACGACGAGCGGGCGCATCTCGACGCCGTAGCGGACGCCGATGTACTGGAAGGCGTTGTGGGCCGCCAACTGGACGACCTTGCGCGACGCCCGGTCGAAGATGTCCTGATAGTCCCGGTCGATGCGGTCGAGCACGTCGGTTTTGTACGCGTCGGCGTTGTCGCGGAACGTCTCCTCGTGCTCGGGGGCGAGTTCGACCAGCCCCTCCGTGATGTTGTCCACGGCGGTCTTGGCGCGCCGCGGGTCGAGCCAGAAGTGGGGGTCCTTCCCGCGGCCCTCGCCGACGCCCTCCTCGTCGCGGTCGAGGCTCGCGGCGAGTTCCACGAGTTCGACGCCCTCGCGGACGTTGATGAGTTGGGTGTCCACGCCGTCGTCCTTCAGCGTCTGGATGGCGCGGTCGGCCCACGGCTGGAAGTCCTCGCCGACGTGGACGAACGCGTCGGCCTCGATGATGTCCCGCGTGACGCTCGCATCGGGTTCCCAGCCGTGACCGTGAAGCCCGGTCGGGATGAGGTTCTTCAGGGTCACCGGGGTGTCGGCCGCGACCTCCCGCGCGAAGTCGTAGAAACTGAAGAACGAGGCGACCACGACGGGGCCGCCTTCCGACTCGGACCCGCCGGAGGCGTCGTTCGAGCCGGTGTTCGAGCCGTCGGTTCCGCCTCCCGCTCCGCCGCCACCGCCGAGACAACCGGCGAGCCCGGCCGTCAACAGACCGGAACCGGCCGCGACGACCGACCGCCGAGAGAGTTTGGTACCGGCCGAATCTGGATTCGCGTTCATTACTATGCTAGATAGAGACAACGCATTATATAGATGTGTTACTCTAAGGTTTAAATTAGACGAGTCTAAAACAAGTGGCGAGCCGCAACGGCTCACGGGGCACCGACGACGATGCCGCTGAACAGGAGTGCGCGGCGCTCGGACCCACCGGCGTGCAAATCTCTTTGGGCCGGCGCGCCCAACGGCCCGACATGGGAATCGAACTCTACGCGCTCGACGGTTGTCCGTACTGCGAGAAGGTCCACGACGCGCTCTCGGAGGCGGGTGTCGACTACGAGACGCAGTGGGTCGACGCGCTCCACTCGGACCGAAACGAGGTCAAGCGCGTGAGCGGCCAGCGCGGCGTTCCGGTCCTCGTCGACGGCGACCGCGGCGTGACGATGGCCGAGAGCGAGAACATCCTCCGGTACGTCGACCAGACGCTGGCATGAAGATATACACCGGCCGCGGCGACGAGGGGATGACCGACCTGCGGGACATGACCCGCGTGTCGAAGACGAGCCACCGCATCGAGGCCTACGGAACGGTCGACGAGGTGAACGCGCTGGTCGGCACCGTGCGCCCGACAGGCCACGACGACGTGGACGACGTGCTCGAAGCCGTCCAGAACCATCTCCACATCGTGCAGGCCGACCTCGCCAACCCCGGCCCCGACGAGGACGACCCCCAGATAGCCGCCGACCACGTGGACGAACTCGAAGCGTGGATTGACGAGGCCGACGAGGAACTCGACCCGCTGACGTCGTTTATCCTCCCCGGCGGGAGCGAGACGGGGGCCAAACTCCACCACGCCCGCGCGGTGTCCCGGCGGGCCGAGCGCCGCGTGGTCTCGCTGGCGGCCGAAGAACCCGTCAACGAGGAGGTCGTCGCGTATCTCAACCGCCTCTCGGACGCGCTTTTCGTCTTCGCGCGACTGGTCAACAAACGCGACGGCGTGCCCGAGGAGTCGCCGACGTACTGACTCCGAGCGCCCGCCGGGGTCGACGCGGTCGCTCGCGAGGATAGTGGGACCAGGACGGACGAATCGTGCCCACGGTATCGCCGTCCCGGATGGGGCCAGACGCTGGGACCGACCACCAAGTGTGGCCTGCGTTCCCAGTTTTAGGTATGCCTAAGAATTACTAAAGTGTATCGCTCTTTCTCAGACATGTGACAATCGGTACCGCGCGACATAACCGTTTTCTCGTCCGCGGGACTATCCGGAGGTATGAACCGACATTTCACCGACGCGCGGTACTACTTCCGACGGGGGTTCGAGCACCTGTACGCGGGACTCGACGAGGAGACGGCACCGCTCCGTCGCCGCCTCATGGCGGCGCTCGGGCGCGAGGTCGAGGACGAACCGGAGCCGACGCCGCAGACGCGACGGGAGCGCGTCGAGTACGGCGCGCGCCGGGCGGCGACGCGGAGTCGCCGGGCCGCCGGGCGGGTTCGCCGTCGCGTGCGGCGACCCGAGTAGGCGTGTTCGCGCCCCCCGAATCGGGGCACAACGTAAGTCTTAATTGGCGGCGCGGGAAATCAGAGTCGTAGCCGGGTTGGTGGTCTAGCCAGGTTATGACGGCTCCTTCACACGGAGCAGGCCGGCGGTTCGAATCCGCCCCAACCCATTTCGCTTCTTCGAGAACTCCCCGAACACCGAGGCGAAGCCTCGTGTGAATGGAAGTTCACTTTAATGAGACCTTCACAGATAGTATACTGCAGAGATGTTTCCTGCAATATCTCTGTGAATCTTGGTATAGTGATTCGCAATGGATTCTCTATTCATTAGCTGACATTTATGCAGGCCCATCATTCACTACACAACGATGACATACTTGAGAATAGTCACATATATCCTCGAATACATCTCGGACGAGGAACTGGAATCAGAGATTGTCACTTACCTTACTGACGACCTACGTACGAATGTCAAAAATGGAACAGCAGAGGAAGCGGAGCTAAAAAACAGGAAAGAAAGATTCAAGGAGAGATTACAAAGGTCAAAAGCCAAATTATCGAGTCTTTCGATAGGAGAGGTCGAAAATATAACAAGGTATTGGTCGCATTTCTGGTATTAATCGGTGTTAATTTCTGTCTACTATTTTCCGCCTTGCAACCAATTGGAATCACATTTTCTGTTGTTGGGTCAGTTATCCTTGCACGGGGTCTTATCCATGGCATCTATTGGACGTATGGTTTGTTTATTGTTGTTGGGTTTGGGAACCCAGACAGGTACTTTCGTACTGAAACACTAAATGACACAGTTGATGGCGTATACGGTATACTATTCATAATCTCTGGATTCGTAGTGCAACTGTGTTCTGTGATGATGTCGTCAGGTATCCTCTCTTGACGGACACATACATTGTGACCTGAATGGTCCTGATGCTGTGACGGTTCACGGGATGTGTCCCACCCAACCACTATGTTTTCCCCCCGCGAACTCCGCCCATGACCCTCCTGCAGATTCCCGGTGGTCCGGAACTCGTTATTCTGGCGCTGTTGCTCCTCATCCCGCTCGCGGTCGTCTATCTGGGCTACAAGCTCATCCAGTCGCTCCGGGCGTTCGAGGAGGGCAGAGAAGAGCAGTCACAGCGGTAGTCACGACGGCACGTCGGGTCGGGCGTCGTCGCTTCGACTCTCGGCGGCCCCCGCCGGCGACGCCGACCGCTGTCGCCGGTGGTGCAGACGCGCCAGTTGGAGCGTCACCGCGTAGCCGACGACGGCGAGGGCGACGGCGAGAATCGTGTTGCCGACGAGCTGTCGAAACAGGATATCGAGACCGGCGCTGAGCGACACGTCTGCGACCGAGGCCCCCGGAACCGGGCCGAGCAGGTGCGAGCCGAGCCAGAAGCTCGCGCCGTAGACCGCCCACTTGACGGGCGGGTTGAACACCACGAGCGTGGCGACGAGCGCGAGTCGGCTCGCCCGCTCGACGAAGTAGCCGATGAGGGCGAACAGCGCGAGGGCGGTCCCTGCGGTCGGCATGGCCACGAAGAAGACGCCGAACGCGAAGCTGGCGGCCACCTCGTGAGGTGTGTGGTCCGCCGCGAACGCTCGTTCGAGGCCGGACCTGACGCGGGGACGAATCGACGCGAGACGGTCGTACACTCGTCGCGACTAGAAGCGAGACGTCGTTATCAACGCTTCGCCGATTTGGTTCGTGATAGCAATCGGCGTGGAACGCCCGGCGACCGGCGGGCGGCGGTCAGCGGAACCGGCGGTCCGACTCCCATTTGTCCTTGAGTTCTATCATCTGGCCGACGCCGCGGGCCACGTCCGAGAGATGGAAGGCGATGTCCGTGGCGGTCACGATGCCGACCATCTCCGAGCCGTCGACGACGACGAGCTTTTTCACCCCTCGGTCGCGCATCTTCTCGGCGGCCACGCGCGTCGTGGAGTCCGGTCGGACCCACTTGATGGGACTCGACATGACCGCGCGGGTCGGGACCGCGGACAGCGGCTTCCCGCTCGCCACGCCGGCGCGGAGCGCGTCCGACTCGGTGACGATGCCCGCGGGACCGCCGTCGGCCATCACGACGACGCTCCCCGCGCCCCCGCGGAGCATGGTTCGCGCGCAGTCGGCGACGCTCGACCCCAGTTCGACGGTCGCAACCTCCTCGGTCATGATGTCGTCGACGCGCATCTCAGTCGTCCGCGGGCGAGGGCTCTCGCTCGGGTCGCGACTCGGATGCGGCGCGGGTCCGGTCCGGGTCGGTTCCTGTCGTCGCATCCTCGCCGAGCACGTCGTCGACGGTCGCGGCCACGTCGCCGCCGTCGACCTCGAACGCGTCGAGGAGGTCGTCGAGGTGGCTCACGTGCGACGAGAGCTCGCGCACGTCACCGTTGACGTCCACGAGCGCGGCGCTCTGTTCTTCGGCGGTCGCGGAGACGTTCTCGGCCTCGGCGGCGGTCTCCTCGGAGATACCCGCGATTTCGTCGGTCATCGAGAGCACCTCTTGGGAGGAGTCGGCCTGACTGCCCGTGGCGTCCGAAATCTCGTGGACGCTCGCGGTCGTCTCCTCGACGCGCTCGACGATGCCGTCGAAGGAGGAAAGCGCCTCGTCGACCGAGGTGGCGCTCTCTTCGACCTGCGCCTGCATGCGCTCGATGCGGGAGACGACGGCGTCGCGCTGGCTCTCGATTTCGGCGACGAGCGACTCGATGTCGCCCGCCGAGGACTTCGTCTCCTGTGCGAGCTGTTTGACCTCGTTGGAGACGACGGCGAACCCCTCGCCGGCCTCGCCCGCGCGGGCGGCTTCGATGTTCGCGTTGAGCGCGAGGATATCGGTCTGTTCGGCGATGTCGGTGATGACCTCGACGATTTCCTCGATTTGGGCGAGGCGGTCGTCGAGTTCGCGGACCTCCCCCACGGTCGCCTCCGTCTCGGCGCGCACGGCGCCGATGTCGTCGAGGGCGTCGGTGGCGGCGGTCTGGCCGTCCAGCGAGCGCGCCTCTGCCTCCTCGGTGAGCCGGACGAGTTCGTCGGCCGACGAGGCGATCTGCTGGATGGACGCCGAGAGGTCGTTAATCTCGTCGGCGGCGGCGACGAGGCTGTCGGTCTGCTCGCTCGCGCCCTCAGAAATCTGCTGGACCGACGCCGACACCTCCTCGCTCGCGGCGGACACGTCGTCGGCGCGGTCGGCCACGCGGTCGGCGAGCGTCGCCACGTCCTCGCCGAAGGTCTTGACCGTGCCGACGGTCTGTTCGATGTCGTCCATCATCTCGTTGTACGCGGCGGCGACGGTCGCCATGTCGCGGCTCTCGGAGTCGGTCGGGAGGCGCACGCGGAGGTCGCCGTCGGCCGCGCGGGTCATCGCCTCGCTGTAGGTCCGGGCGTCGGTCCGCTGGTCGCGGAGGTCGTCCCGGAGGTTGCCGATACCGCGGACGACCTGTCCGAACTCGTCTCTCCGGTCGGTTTCGAGGTCGACGTCGAGGTCGCCGTCGCGGAGCGCGGCGACGGTCGACGCGAGGTCGACGAGCGGGAGCGCGGTGTTGCCGCGGACGATGAGCGCGAAGGCGACGAAGCCGAGTATCGAGAGCGCCAGCAGCGTCGCAATCTGGAGGCCGACGCTGCGGGAGAGGGCGAAGACGTGGCTCGCGGGGGCGTGCAGGAGGAGCACGCCGCCGGAGACGGGGACGTGCGCGACGACGTGCGGCGAGGAGACGAAGCCCTCGACCGGGGCGAGGCGGGCGACGCCCGTCTCGCCGGCGAAGGCGGCGTCGAGTTCGGACGCCTCGGCCGCGGGATAGGCGACGTTCGACCGGCCGCCGCCGCCGTCGTAGAGGACGTTCCCGTCGGTCGTCACGAGCTGGGTGAAGCCGCCGTCGATGCGGTTGCCGTCGAGCGCGGCCCCGAGCGAGGACGCCTCGGCGACGAGGACGATTGCGCGGGGTTCGATGGACGGAAGCGGCGCGACAAAGCCCATGTAGGCGACGCCGTCTTCGACGTAGACCGTGGTCCGCTCGACGCCGTCGTCCGAGAGGTCGGCGCTCGCGGGGAGCGGAAGCGACCCGCTTTCGAACAGCGTCGTCCCGACCGCGCCCTCCTCGGAGGAGCCGACGACGGTCGTCGTCTCGGTGTCGACGAAGTGGAGCGCCGCCACGTCCGCGGGCATGTCCGCTTTCGCGGCCGTCAGGGTCGCCGAAGAACGGCCGTCGAGCGTGCTCCCGGCGGCGGGGTCGTCCGCGACGATGGTGGCGAGGCGTTCGCGCTCGTCGAACCACGTGTCCACCTGCAGGGCCTCGCGTTCGGCCTCGGTGAGGAGGTCGGCGCGGGCGTTCTCGTCTATCGTGGATGCCGTCTGTTGATACTGGACGGCTCCGACGCCGGCGACGAGGACTGAGACGAGTAGCATCGCGGCGACGAGCCGCCGCATGTAGCTCTCCGTAATCGCATCAGGAAGCCGTGATTCGGCCTCCAAAACGAGATTCTCGGCCATTACCGTACCGACCCGAATGCGGTGCATAAATCCGTGCCTTCGAGTATCAAACGAGATAATAAGTCGCCGCGGCGACGGCCGAACAGACACCGCCGGGCACGGAATACGCGCCGGGTGGGCCGGACCGGACCGTACCGACCCGAGCGTCAATCATACGTCTGTTGGAAGCTAGCGGTTCACATGGAAACCGAGTTCCGCCTGCTCGTGGCGGGCTTCTGCATCGTCGCGCCGTCGCTGTTGTTCGTCGGGTTCGTCAGACTGCTCGACGCCATGCGCGAGGACGACCTCGTCGAGCGCGTCCTCGACAGGGTCGACGAGAAAGACGGGCCGACCGGCACGGCGCTCGACCCGACGACGTTCCTGCGGTCCGCACGGGAGAAGTCGCGTCGGCGGACGGCGGTCTGCCGGGAGTGCGGCGCGCCGAACGCGACCGACGGCGGGCGCTGTGGGCTGTGCGGGGCGGCGTTGCGATAGGGCGCAAAAAAGAATCGAAGAAAACGGAAAGCCGCTTCGGGCGGGCTTAGAGGAAGTCTTCGATGTGGTCGGCGACCTCGTTGGGGGTGTCGCCGACGGGGACGCCCGCGTCGTTGAGGGCGGAAATCTTGGACTCCGCGGTGCCCGTGCCCGACCCGGAGACGATAGCGCCGGCGTGACCCATGCGCTTGCCCGGCGGTGCCGTGCGGCCGGCGATGAAGCCGGCGACGGGCGTGTCCATGTTCTCCGCGATGAACTTCGCGGCCTGCTCTTCGTCCTCGCCGCCGATTTCGCCGCACATGACGACCGCGTGCGTGTCGGGGTCGTTCTCGAACGCTTCGAGGGCGTCGACGAACGAGGTGCCGATGATGGGGTCGCCGCCGATGCCGATGGCGGTGGTCTGGCCGATGCCGCGCTCGGTCAGGTTCGAGACGACCTGGTAGGTGAGGGTGCCGGAGCGGGAGACGAGGCCGACGTTCCCCTCCTCGAAGATGTTGCCGGGGAGGATGCCGAGCTTGGACTCGCCGGGCGTGATGATGCCCGGGCAGTTGGGGCCGATGAGGCGCGTGTCGGTCTCCGACAGGCGCTTGTTCACCTTGGCCATGTCCTGCGTCGGGACGCCCTCGGTGATGGCGACGACGAGGTCGAGGTCCGTGTCGAGCGCCTCGAAGATGGCGTCACCGGCGAACGCCGGCGGGACGAACACGACCGAGGCGTTGGCGTCTTCCTCGTCGACCGCCTCTTCGACGGTGTCGTAGACGGGGATGCCGTCGACGTCCTGACCGCCCTTTCCGGGGGAGGTCCCGGCGACGACGTTCGTGCCGTATTCGACCATCTGGCGGGTGTGGAACTTGCCTTCGCCACCCGTGATACCCTGTACAACCACTCGCGTGTCGTCGTCGACGAAAATGCTCATTGGGACACCTCCTGTGCGTTCTTGACGGCACGCTGGACGGCGTCCTCCAGCGTCCCCTCGACCTGTACGAGGTCCGTGTTCAGAATCTCCATGCCCTCCTCGGCGTTCGTGCCCGCGAGGCGGACGACGACCGGCTTGGGAATCTCGTCGAAGCTCTCCAGCGCCTCGTTGATACCCTTGGCGACCTCGTCGCCGCGGGTGATGCCGCCGAAGATGTTGAACACGACGGAGTCGACGTTCTCGTCGGAGAACACCATGTCCAGCGCGTTCGCCACGCGCTCGGCCTTCGCGCCGCCGCCGATGTCGAGGAAGTTAGCGGGTTCGCCGCCGAAGTAGTCCACGAGGTCGAGCGTCGTCATGACGAGCCCGGCGCCGTTGCCGATGATGCCGACGTTACCCGACAGGCGGACGTAGTCGAAGCCGTACTCGCCGGCCTTGGCTTCGAGGTCGTTCTCGTAGGCGTCTTCTTCCATCGCCGCGAGGTCGTCGTGACGGAACAGGGCGTCGTCGTCGATGTTCATGACGGCGTCCGCGGCGACGATGTCGCGGTCGGACGTTATCATGACGGGGTTGATTTCGATGTCCGACGCGTCGTTCGACTCGTAGAGGTCGTACAGCGTCGTGAGGAACGAGGCGACGTCGAAGGCGACGTCGCGGGGGATACCCGCCTCGAAGACGACCTTCCGGGCCTGATAGGGGTGCAGGCCGAACGCGGGGTCGATGTGCTCGCGGGCGATTGCGTCCGGGTTCTCTTCTGCGACTTCCTCGATGTTGACGCCACCCTCCGTCGAGACCATCGCGACGGGCTTGCCCTCGCTTCGGTCCATCGTGACGCCGACGTACAGTTCGTTCTCGAAGTCGACGCCGGCCTCGACGAGCACTCGGTCGACCGTGTAGCCCTTGAGGTCCATCCCGAGGATGTCCTCTGCGGCCTGTCGAGCCTCGTCTTCGTTCGTGGCGATTTTGATGCCACCGGCCTTGCCACGCCCACCGACGTGTACCTGCGCCTTGATGGCGGCGGGGTATCCGATCTCCTCGACCGCCTCCATGACCTCCTCTACCGACGACGCGAGACGGGACTCTGGCACCGGAATCCCAGCCTCTGCGAAGATGTCCTTCGCCTGGTATTCGTGAAGCTTCATTACCATGCGTGGGAGGGGAAGGCACGCGCTTAAATCCCATTCATCTACGTTCAGGGTCGACGGTGTCAGATTCTCCTAATAGATAACTCGTTTTGCATATATGCGTTCTATGAGGGCTGAACGGTACGCGTAGGGTCAAATGAACCCGAAGCTCTGGATAGGAAAACACTTTTGGATATATGCAACCCTCTATGGTACACAGAGATGAACCCAGATACGCTGGATCTAATCAGCAAGAACATCGAGAAGAACCACGATAAGTACGTGGCGATGGGTTCCCCCGGCGAGGTCGCCGAGGACCGAGTCTAAGCTAAAATCCGTTTTCCCGGCCGTGATTGATTACGCTTCGTAACTGTTCGAGCGTCGGCTTCATCGGCAGGCGGTTCTCGCAGTCCAAGAGGAAATTTCGGAAGTAGCGATGCCAGCTAACGTATAGTTCGTCTTTCAGCCACAGGGAATTGTATTTCACATCTGAGTGGAGGCCGCGGATTATTTTTGAATGGAGTACGGCACGCTCGATGTGATCTCCGGGCCACTCCTCGTCGGGGAAATCGACATCGTTCTGCTTCAGTAAACCGTACAAAGAGGCCATGCCTGTTCGGTGGTTCGCATCCGGAAACGTGTGAATCCCAGCGAACGCACGCATCCAATGCGCGCACTGCTGTGAGAGTGATTCTGTCCGTGGGAACTCGCGGAGCAAGCGGTTTAGTTTCCAATCGGTAGCTCCGAGAATCTTTTGTTGGGTGTATGTTGGCGACTCGTTGAGGATTCGATAGTCGTTCTCCGGATCTCTGAAGAACTGGAGGTTAATCTGCTTGATGTCTGTCGGGTCTAACTTCGAAAAGTCGGTGAGACGCCAGTCGGAGACACAGAGTCCCTCATCGATGACGAGATCCTCCCCAGAGAACCAGGGAGAACAACCCTCCTCGGCGAAGACGGCCTCGCCAGATGCGGTCGCTTCGAATGTATCTTCAGCGACTTCCACGACTGCCCCTACACGGGCGAGCAAGCGGCATTGAAGCCGAATTACGTTCTCTCGAAACCGGTCCTCCGCGAGGTCCTCGGGCGTGGAAACCCCACGCTCTACTAGCCGGCTCAAGAGTTGTTTCTCAGAGAGGTACATCGGACCGCCTCGTTTCTGCCACGGCGCGAGGTTTCGGTCCATGGTGTAGGGAAAATACGTAATAGGATAAGAACTTCTGTGTAACTATGCGCGCTGTCAGATTCCACGACCACGGCGGACGCGACGTGCTCCAAGTAGACGACATCGACACGCCCGAACCAGCGGCGGGCGAGGTCCTCGTCGAAGTCGCGGCCGCGGGCGTCAACCCGGTGGACACGTACTTCCGCGAGGGCTCGTACCAGCCGTTTGCGATGCCGATGATTCCCGGCGTCGACGTGGCCGGAACGGTCGCGGCGGTCGGGGCCGACGTGACGGGATTCGGGGAGGGCGACCACGTCGTCGGCACCGGCATCGGCAAGGACCACTACGGCGGCTACGCCGAGTTCGCGGCCGTCCCGACCGACCGGCTGGCCGTCCTCTCGGACGACGTGGACCTCGTCGCGGCCGGCGGCGCGGGCGTCGCCGGCGTCACCGCGTGGCGCGCCCTCGTCGACCACGGCCGGATGCAACTGGGCGACACGGTGCTGATTCACGGCGGCTCCGGCGGCGTCGGCCACGCCGCGGTCCAACTCGCCGCGGCGTCCGGGGCCCGCGTCATCGCCACCGCCGCGCCCGACTACCACGACCGGGTGGCCGAACTCGGCGCGGACGTGGTCCTCGACTACGACCGCGACGACCTCGCCGACGCCGTCTTGGAGGCCGCGACAGGTGACGGCGTGGACCTGACGCTCGACCACCGGCTGGACGACTACCTCCAGTTCGACGCCGATGTGGCCGCCCACGGCGGTCGCATCGTCGGCATCGGCGAGAACGACCCCGAAGTCGGCTTCGACCTGTCGTCGTCGGCCCGGGGGAAGGACCTCTCGCTGACGATGATGAGCATGTTCAACACGCCCGACCTCTCCGCGCCCCTCCGCGAACTCGCCGGCCAGATGGGCGCGGGCGAGTTCGAAATCGACGTGGCGCGGACCTACGACCTCGACGAGGCCGCCGAGGCCCACCGCGCCGTCATGGAAGACAGCTTCCTCGGCAAGTTGGTCATCACGCCCTGACGGGCCGTCTCCCCGCACTACTGCGGTCGGTGGCGGCCGGTCGCCGGCGGGCGCACAGCCGCGACCGAATTATGTTCCGTGCGCACGTACCGCACGGACATGGACGTGGTATTCGACTTCGACGGAACCGTAGCCCTCGTGACCGGTGCGAGCGGCGCGCTCGGCGGCGCGGTCGCCCGCGCGTTCTACGAAGCGGGCGCGTCGGTCGCGGCCGCGGACGTGGTCGAACCCGACGACGAGGACGGCTTCTTCGAGTCCGAGGAGGTTCGGTTCTACGAGGGCGACTTCACCGACGAGGACGACGTGGCGCGTATCGTCGATGCGGTCGTCTCCGACTTCGGCCGCCTCGACCACCTCGCCAACATCGCCGGGACGTGGCGCGGCGGGACGCCCATCGACGAGACGGACGCGGACACCTTCGACTTCCTGTTCGACGTGAACCTCAAGACGATGTTCCTCGCGTCGAAACACGCGGTTCCGCATCTCCGCGAGACCGAGGGCTCCGTCGTGAGCGTCTCGGCCCGCTCGTCGCTGGAGGGCGGTGAGGGCGACGGCGTCTACCGGGCGTCGAAAGCCGGCGTGCGCCTGCTCACCGAAACCATCGCCGAGGAGAACCGCGGGGTCGTGCGCGCGAACGCGGTCATGCCGAGCGTCATCGACACGCCGATGAACCGCGAGATGATGGCCGACGCCGACTTCGACGCGTGGGTGAAACCCGAGGAAATCGCCCGAACCGTTCTCGCGCTCTGTTCGGACGCGACTCCCGTGACGAGCGGCGCGGCCGTCCCGGTGTACGGCGAGGCCTGAGCCGCCTGACTCGTGGCAACATTCGCCACGAGAAGGTATGACATTCGTTTCGGTGCGCACGAATTTTTACACGGTGCGCAAGGGATTCACGAACACGACACTCGTTAGAAAAATGAGGATACTTAGGGGCTAAATTCGGACGAACGCGACACAGACTACGGGTGATTGGAGAATTATGTTGATTTTCGCTCCGATATGCGACGGCATACCGCGTCATTTATCAGGCCCACATCGGCAACAGGGTGATAGACATGACCGAACGTGAAACGTGGGCAACCAGGGCAGGGTTCATCCTCGCGGCCGTCGGCAGTGCGGTCGGCCTCGGGAACATCTGGCAGTTCCCGTTCAAGACCGCCGAGTTCGGCGGCGCCTCCTTCCTGATCGTCTACCTCGTCGCGGCGCTCGGCATCGGCCTCCCGGCCATCCTCGCCGAGTTCGTCATCGGACGCAAAGCCAACCTGAACACCATCAGCGCCTTCGAGAAACTCGGCTACAAGGAGTGGCGCGTCGTCGGTGCCGTCGGCCTGTTCACCGGCTTCTGGATTCTGTCGTACTACAGCGTCGTCGGCGGCTGGGTCCTCCGGTACATCGGCGGGAGCCTGACGGGCGCGTACTTCGCCGCCCCCGCGGAGTACTTCGGTCAGGTGTCCGCCGGGATGGACGCGCTCGCGCTCCACGCCGTCTTCATGGCGCTCGTCGTCGGCATCGTCGCCGCGGGCATCGAAGACGGCATCGAGAAGGCGACGAAGCTGATGGTGCCGAGCATCGTCGTCATCCTCGGCGCGCTCGCCGTCTTCGCCTTCACGCTCCCCGGCGCGTCGGCGGGCTACGCGTACTTCCTCTCGCCCGACTTCAACGCGCTGTCGGAGAACTTCGCCGAAATCGTCCCCTTCGCCGTCGGCCAGGCGTTCTTCTCGCTGTCGCTCGGCATGGGCGCGATGATTACCTACGCCTCCTACATCGACGGCGACCAGAGCCTGTTCGGCGACGGTATCACCATCGTCTTCCTGAACAGCTTCGTCGGCATCCTCGCCGGGCTCGTCGTCCTCCCGCTCCTGTTCGCGCAGGGCATCGACCCCAACACGAGCGGGGCGGGCGCGGTGTTCATCAGCGTCGCCGGCGCGTTCGGCGACATCCCCGGCGGCCAGATAGTCGGCCTCGTCTTCTTCGCGGTCGTGCTCATCGCGGCGCTCTCGTCGGCGATTAGCCTGCTCGAAGTCGTCGTCTCGTGGGCCATCGACAACTACGACGTGTCCCGCCCGCAGATGGCCGTCGGCCTCGGCGGCGTCATCTTCCTGCTCGGCGTCCCCTCGGCCATCGACACCGCGTGGCTCGGCTGGTTCGACACGCTCGCCTACCAACTTCTCCTCCCGCTTTCGGTCCTCGGCATCCTCGTCTTCGCGGCGTGGGTCTACGGCGCGCCCGCCATCGACGAACTGATGAAGGGGAGCGGACTCGGCGAGGGCGTCGGCCTGACGTGGCTCTGGCTCGCCCGCACGCTCGTTATCGTCGCCGTCGTGGCGACGCTCGCCCTCGGCCTCCAGACGCTGTTCCTCGGCGAGAGCCCGGCTATCATCCCGCCCCTCTGAGGCGGCTGACGGTCCCGCTTTTCGAGCGGTTAGGAATCATCGGTAGCGACGCGTATTCTCCGACTATTCAACGGCAATTTTCACGCGTAGACCACTCAAAACCGTTAAATTTCTCCGATGACGTATCGTCGGTCCGAAAGCCCTTTTACCGGTGGACTGGCAATGGGTGGCAATGACACGAGAAACATGGGCAACACGGCTCGGGTTCATCCTCGCGGCCGTCGGTAGCGCGGTCGGCCTCGGGAACATCTGGCGGTTCCCGTGGCAGACCGCAGAAAACGGCGGTAGCGCGTTCCTCGTCGTGTACCTCGGCATCGTCCTCCTCGTCGGCGTCCCCGGACTGCTCGGCGAGTTCGTCATCGGCCGCCGCGCGAAGAAGTCGCCGGTCGGCGCGCTCCGGGACCTCTCGGGGTCGAACAAGTGGGGTATCGTCGGCGCGTTCTCGGTCGTCACCGGCATCTCGTTGCTCTCGTTTTACAGCGTCGTCGGCGGGTGGATTCTCCGCTATCTCCTCGAAAGCGGGGCCGCGGTCGTCGGCGGGAGTCCCGCGTACTTCACGAATCCGGGCCAGTACTTCGGGGGCGTCTCCGCCGGCGTCGACGCGGCGCTCTACCATCTCCTGTTTCTCGGCCTGACCGCGCTCATCGTCTTCGCGGGCGTCCGCAAGGGCATCGAACTCGGCACGAAGGTCATGATGCCCGCCGTGCTCGTGCTCCTCGTCGGGCTCGCCGGCTGGGCCGCGACCCAGCCCAACGCGGCCGCGGGCTACGCCTTCTTCCTCCGGTTCGACCCCTCGGTCATCTCCGAGAACTTCTTCGCCATCCTCGGTCCCGCCGCCGGACAGGCGCTTTTCACCCTCTCGCTCGGCGCGGGCACGATGATAACGTACTCCTCGTACCTCGGCGAGGACCGCTCGCTTCCCTTCGACGGGAGCGCCATCGCCATCCTCAACACGGCGGTCGGCGTCATCACCGGCCTCGTCGTCTTCCCGCTTCTGTTCTCGCAGGGCATCAACCCGACCGAGACCGGCACCGGGCCGGGCGCGCTGTTCGTCGGCCTCGCCGGAGCGTTCTCGCAACTCCCCGCGGGGACGCTCATCGCCACCGCGTTCTTCGCCGTCGTGACGCTCGCGGCGCTGTCGAGTTCCATCAGCATGCTCGAAATCCCCGTCGCGTTCCTCGTCGACGAGTACGGCGTCTCCCGCGGACGCGCCGTGTCCGGGATGACCGCGTTCGTCGCCGTCACCGGGACCGTCTGCGCGTTCAACCCGGCCGTCTTCGGCTTCGTCGCCGGGCCGCTCGTGAACGTCCTCCTGACCGCCGGCCTCGCCGCGTTCCTCCTGTTCGTCGGCTGGGTCATGGGCCGCGAGGCGCTCGAAGAGTTCGCCGCGGGCGCGGGCGACTTCGGGAAGTCCCTCGGCACGCCGTGGCTCTTCGCCGTCGGCGTCGTCCTCCCGCTGTTCCTCGTGTTCACGCTCCTCACGCACTTCGGCGTGGACACGACCATCGGCTTCTGGCCGACCGTCGCCGTCGCCGTCGTCGCGTCCGCCGCCGCCTTCTTCGGGCTTCGACAGCCCGACTCGGTCGTCTGAGCGGCGACCCCCCCGCGTTCGGGCGGTGACTCGACGCCGTTTCCGCTGTTTCCTCCGTTTTCGACTGACGCGACCGCGAGGAGTGACCCGCACCGCGGCGTAACTGTGATTATTGTTCCATCTATTATTCGACAACTGTCGAAGTAAGGGTTGCCGGATTGCGGAACTCCTTTGACCGAGGACTGCGGACCGATGTTTCAATGAGCGAAGGTGGTCTGGCATGACGATGGAAGACCGGATCGACGAACTCCGCGAGAAGCGCGAGGAAGCCCTGAAGGGCGGCGGCGAGGACCGAATCGCCTCCCAGCACGACAAGGGCAAGATGACCGCCCGCGAGCGCATCGACTACTTCCTCGACGACGGCACCTTCCGCGAGTTCGACCAGTTCCGGACCCACCGAAACCACAAGTTCGGCATGGAGGAGACGAAGCTCCCCGGCGACGGCGTCATCACCGGCTACGGCGAGGTCGACGGCCGAACCGTCTTCGTCTTCGCCCACGACTTCACCGTCTTCGGCGGCTCGCTCGGCGAGGTGTTCGCCGAGAAGGTCTGTAAGGTGATGGACAAGGCGATGGAGGTCGGCGCGCCCGTCGTCGGCCTCAACGACTCCGCGGGCGCGCGGATTCAGGAGGGAGTCCAGTCGCTCGGCGGCTTCGGCGAAATCTTCCGCCGCAACACCGAGGCGTCGGGCGTCATCCCGCAGATTTCGGCCATCATGGGCCCCTGCGCGGGCGGCGCGGTGTACTCCCCCGCGCTGACGGACTTCACCTTCATGGTCCGCGACACGAGCCACATGTTCATCACCGGCCCGGACGTCATCAAGACGGTCACCGGCGAGGAGGTCACCTTCGACGAACTCGGCGGCGCGACGACCCACACCTCGACAAGCGGGGTCGCCCACTTCGCCACCGACACCGAGGAACAGGCGCTCGACGACATCCGCCACCTGCTTTCGTACCTCCCGCAGAACAACGTCGAGGACCCGCCGCGCGTTGAGCCGTGGGACGACCCCGAGCGCGTCGACGACGACCTCGCCGAGGTCGTGCCCGACCAGCCGCGCAAGCCCTACGACATCCACGACGTGCTCGACGGCGTCCTCGACGAGGGCTCCTTCTTCGGCGTCCAAGAGGACTTCGCGAAGAACATCGTCGTCGGCTTCGGTCGCCTCGACGGCCGCTCGGTCGGCATCGTCGCAAACCAGCCCCGCGTGAACGCCGGCACCCTCAACATCGAGGCCTCCGAGAAGGGCGCGCGCTTCATCCGCTTTTGCGACTCCTTCAACATCCCCATCCTCTCGTTCGTGGACGTGCCCGGCTTCCTGCCCGGCACCGACCAGGAACACAACGGCATCATCCGCCACGGCGCGAAGCTCCTCTATGCCTACTCCGAGGCGACGGTCCCCCTCATGACCGTCATCACGCGCAAGGCCTACGGCGGCGCGTACGACGTGATGGCCTCGAAACACCTCGGCGCGGACGTGAACTACGCGTGGCCGACCGCCGAAATCGCCGTGATGGGCCCGCAGGGCGCGGTCAACATCCTCTACCGCGACGAACTCGACGCCGCGGACGACCCCGACGCCCGCCGCGACGAACTCATCGAGGAGTACCGCGAGGAGTTCGCCAACCCCTACACCGCCGCGGACCGCGGCTTCATCGACGACGTCATCGAACCCGGCGAGACCCGCGAGCGGCTCATCTCGGACCTTCGGATGCTGAACTCCAAGCGCAAGTCCCAACCCGATAAGAAACACGGCAACATCCCGCTATGAGCGGCGAACTGCTGTCTGGGCTGTCGATTCCGGACGACGCCGACGCCGAGGAGGCCGCCGCCATCGCCGCCGCCGTCGGCGCGCACCTCCACGACCAGTCGGTCGCCGCGGCCGCCGCGGCCGCAGACGACGACGAGGAGACGTGGAACGAAAAGCGCTGGCGGTACGCCGGCCGCCTCGAATCGGTCACGGGCTGTGGCCGCCGCGTCCCCTCCGGCGCGCCGACCGACGCGTGGGCCGCCTCTGGCCGCGTCGACCGGTTCTAAATCGGAGGTCTGCGGTTTCACGACAGAACGCTTACATTCTCGCCCGGCGTCAGTCGGTCCAATATGGTCCAATCCGCGCTCGTCTGGCTGTTTCTCAACGCCGTCCTCGCCGGGTTCGCCGCCGTCGCGGTCGCAGTACACTACGCCGACGAGCGCGAACCCGACTTCGTCTCCGCGGCGCTCGCCGCCGTCTTCGTCGGGTCCTGCGTCGAACTCGGGATGGCAAACGGCTACATTCCCGATAGCGCGCTCTCGACTGCCGTCGTCGGGGTCTGCATCGTCGTCGCCCTCGTCTCGCTCGCGCTCGGTGTGAAACGGGACCAGACGGCGTTTCAAGCGTTTCGCGGGGGCGCTCGGTCTCGGTAGTTGGCAGTCAGTAGCCGGCAGTCGGTGGCCCGTCGTTTACCCCGCGACTCCCGGGTCGTCGACGACGACGCCATCCACGCCGTACTCCCGGAGTCGCCGCGCGACTTCGCGGTCGGGGACCGTCCACGCGTTGACCTCGAAGCCGCGGTCGTGCGCCTCCTCGACCCGCGCCGACGAGAGCAGGTCGTAGTGCGGGTGGACGGCCGCGCAGTCGAGGTCGGCGGCGACCGCCAGCGACTCCGCCCAGTCGGCCGCGAAGAGGAACGCGACCGGGAGCGCGCTCGCCTCGCGCACCTCGCGGAGCGCCTCGGCGTCGAACGACGAGACGAGTATCTCGTTTCCCGCGTCGGCGACGACGGCCGCGAGGTCGGCGGCGAGGCCGCTTTCTTTCAGTTCGACGTTGACCGCGACGCGGTCCGGGAGGACGTCGAACACCGCGGCGAGCGTCGGAACCGACTCCTCGGAGTCGCCGACCGTGAGTGCCTGCAACTCCGCGAGACTCGTGTCGGCGACGCGGCCGGGCGCGCCGGTCAGGCGGTCAAGCGTCTCGTCGTGGAAGACGACGAGTTCGCCGGAACCACAGCGCCGAACGTCGAGTTCGACCCAGTCGAGTCGCGTTGCGGCCGCCTCGAAGGCGGCGAGCGTGTTCTCGGGGGCGAGGGCGGGACAGCCGCGGTGACCGATGACGCGCATGCCGGTACGTCGCGGGAGGGCGGCCTAAACGCTTCCTCCGGACCGGTCGAAAGCCCTCGGGAGGGGTTCGTTCGGGTATAGTGTACTGGGAACCGACGCGTGCGGGGCCACGCGCCCGCGGCTCCCGGACGCGAGCGGACCGGCGCGGCCGCTCCGCGCGGGCTGGAGAAGATGTGTTCGCAGAGAGAATCGACTGACTCGAACTTACGCGCCCTGGCCGCCCTTCTTGCGCGTGATGTAGCCGGCGATGCGGTTGCGGACGCCCTTCGACTCGACCGTGGTCAGTTCCTCGACGCTGTCCTTGTTCGTCTCGAAGTCCGTGTTGAACGCCTGCGGGTATCGCTCCAGCAGGATGTTACCAAGCTGCTTGACGTACTTGGGCTTGATTGCCATGTCGGAAGATTCCCCGGACGAACACTAAAACGATTCGTTCCGTCTCGCGGCCGCCCGCTCGCGCCAGCCCGTCAACTCGTCGATTCGTTCGAACGCCTCGCGCTCTCTGTTCCCGCCGCATTTCTCGACCGTCTCGGCGAAGTAGTCGAGTCGGTCCAGCAGGTCGTCGGTGTCGAACGCCGGCACGTCGAGGCGCGAGGCCGCCACCGTCGCGTCGACGACCGCGCCGAAGCCGCGGTTGATGGTGAACGGTCGGCGTTGCTCGACCGCGGCATCGACGGGCCGGAGTTCCCATTCCTCCCACTCGGTCCCGCCGTCCTCGCCGGAATCGACCGCGGTTGCCTCGACTTCGGCCCACGCGTCGGCCGAGTCGAGGACCGGCGACTCCCGCTCGTAGATGGTCATCGCGGCCTCGACGAACGCCCGCGGGTCGGAGACGAACTGGACGACACCGCCGCCCTGTCGATGGAAGTTCCGACGGGTCCGGGTGTTGCCCCACGTCGTCGCGGTCGCCGGCGGTGGCGACCCGGAAGACACGCCGGCGGGAGCGTCGCCGGCCTCCGGCGCGTGGACGCCGAGCGCCGCGAAGTTCCACCGGTCGTTCGGCCCGAGCGTGGCGACGACCGTCTCGGTGACGCCGCGGAGTTCGACGGGCCAGTCAACCGCGCTGTCGGGGCCGGATTCGCGCTCGTCGCTCACAGCGGCACCCCCCGCTCCAGCGCGACGAACGTCGCCGCGCAGGCGATGTCGGCGGTCGTCCCGGGGTTGATGCCCTCGGCGACGAACGCCTCGGCCAGTTCCTCGGCCTCGTCGGGGTCCGAGATGTCGGCCGCGCGGGCCATCACGTCGCGGGCGACGGCCTCGCCGTGATTCGTCGCCACGAGCGTGTCCGGTTCCTCCGCGAGCAGGTCGAGAAACGCGCGAGCGACGCGGTCGGTGACGGGGCCGTCGTCGGCGAGGATGGCCTCGGCCGCGCGGAAGGTCCGGGCGAAGCCGCCGGTCCACTCGCGGGCGTTGGCGTCGCGGTCGGCGCTCAGGTCCATCACGTCGGAGAGCGTGACTCCGCGCTCTCGGAGCGCCTCGGCGGCGTCGCCGCCGCGCCGAACGTCGAGGTCCGGGGCGTCCTCGGGCACGTCGCCGACGGCCACGTCGACGTGTTCGAACGCGCGGTAGAACCCGACCGCGTCGGCGACGGTGGTCGATTCGGCCACGTCGGTCGCGCCCGCGGGAGTGAGGTCGCGGTCGTCGTCCGCGGCGGCCCGGACGAGCGGCACGAGAAGCAGGAGACAGCCGAACTGGGTGTTGCCGCCGCCCTGTCGGCTCATCCCGGCGACCGCCGCCTCGAACGCCTCGCCGACCGACGCGCCCGATTCGGCCAGTTCGAGACCGGCCGCGGAGCCGACCGCGCCCGTGAGGAAGTGTTCGAAGTGCAGGTCAGAGAGGTCGCGCCGGCGGTCGACGTTGCCCGGCTTGGGCGTGCCCGCGACTTCGAGCAGGAGCGCGAGTTCGGCGTGGCGCGCGGGGCCGAACCCGCGGTCCGAGACGGGCGCGACCATCAGGCCGACACCCCGCCGTCGTCGCCCGACTCGGCGGCGTTCCCGCGTTCGGCGAACCAGTCGTCCACGGCGGTTCGGACCCGGCGGAGGACCGTCTGATTGTCGCTCGGCCGCCCGACGCTCACCGCGTCGGCCCCGCAGTCGAGGTACTCGGTCGCCGTCTCGCGGTCGCGGACGCCGTTGTTGGCGACGAGAAAGAGGTCGGGCGCGGCGGCGGCCACGTCGGCAATCACGGCTTCGGAGTCCATCGCGTCGACGTGGAGCCAGTCGGCCCCCGCGTCGGCGAGCGTGACCGCGAGGCTCGGGAGGTCGACGCCGTCGATTTCGGCGCGGACTTTCGCGCCGACCGGCGCGTCCGACTCGGCGGCCGCGGCGACGTACGCGGCCAGTCGGTCGGAATCGCGCAGGAGCGTCTCGCCACAGCCGACGGCGCAGAGTTCGTCCTGTCGGCAGTGGGCGTTTATCTCCACGCCAGCGCCGCGGTCGGCGCAGACGGCGGCGACCTCTCGAATCGGGTCGGCCGAGGTCGCTCTGACGTTGACGGCGACGAAGCGGTCTTCGCCGTCGAACCCGGCGAGGGAATCGAGTTGGTCGGACACGAAGGCGACCGGGTCGTCGGCGAGGAACTCCGAGCGCCCGCGGGCGACGAGGTCGCGGGCCGCCGCCTGCGAGGGCTCGTCGAGGGCGACGCCGCCGAGGAACGCCGCGCCGACGTGGGGGGCCGCGCCCTCGGCCCACGCGGCGTCGGACTCGCCGCTGAGGCTCGAAACGGCGACTCGCGGGGCGAACATCACGACACCTCCGCGAGCGCCTCGGAAACGGCGCGGGCGACGCGCTCGGCGTCGTCGGGACCGTCGATTCGGGTGTCGGTCCGAACGACCGGGCGGTCGAGGTCGGTGCCGTCGTCCGCGTCGAGGACGAACGCGTCGGCGAAGGGGTAGGCCTCGGCGACGCCCGCGGTCGAGGGGTCGTAGCCGACGCCCTCCATGAGGTCGGCGGCGGGGCCGGAGAACACGGTGTCCTCCACGAACGGCGAGACGGCGACGACCGGCGTGTCGGCGAGGGCGTCCGCGAAGCCGTCGATGGCGAGCATCGGCCCGATGCTCGTGACGGGGTTCGAGGGGCCGACGACGACAGGTTCTGCGAGGGCGTCGGCGACTTCGTCGGTGACTGCGGCGTCGTCGGCCCCGCGGAACTCCACGTCGCGGACGGCGGGGTCGGCGCGGCGGTGGACCCAGTACTCCTGAAAGTGCATCGTCCCTTCGTCGGTGTGAATCAGCGTCGCCACGGGGTCGTCGCTCATCGGGAGGAGCGACACGTCGAGGTCGAAGGCGTCGGCGAGCGTCCGTGTGACCTCGGTGAGCGAGTTCCCCTCGTCGAGAAGCGAGGTGCGGGTGATGTGGACCGCGCGGTCGCGGTCGCCGATTTCCATGAACTCCGCGACGCCGGAGAAGCGCCGCCAGCGGGCGATGTCGCGGCCGACGGTCTGGGCCGACTCGGGGAGGTAGCGCGGCCCGGGTTCGAGCCCGGCCGCGTCGGCGAGGCGGTGGAGTTCGTCGTCGGTCGCGGTGGTGTCGTCGGCGATGCCCCACCAGCGGTCGGTATCGAGGACGCCGCCGCCGGCGAAGAGGACGGTGTCCACGTCGGGACAGACGAGGTGGCCGCCGAGTTCCACGTCGTCGCCGGTGTTGGCGACGACGGTCGTCTCGGCGGGGTCGAACACCCCGGCGGCCCCGTCGAGGAGTTTGGGGGTGCCCGTACCCCCGGCGAGGAAGGTGACCATGATGCGCCGTAGGGCGAGTGTCCGTTTGAAAGTTCCTTCACCGGAGACGCCGGCCGGTCGTCGGTGGATGTCGATAAGTCGTGGAGCCCCACGACGCCCTCGTCAGGGCCCGCCGCGATAGGCTACCGACACGTCGAACTCCGACGGCATCACCTGTCCGGCGACCGCCTTCCTGACGAAGTAGCCCGAGAAGCCGGTCGTCACGGCCGCACCGAGGCCGGACATGACGAACATCGCGCGCCCGGCGGTCACGCCGGTCAGGGCGCTCATCGCGGCCCAGTACCCCGCGAAGACCACGGAGAGACACGCGAAGCCGACGAGGGCGTAGCCGATGGCGTTTCCGAGTGCCGAGCGGAGGCTCATGTCGGCGTCTCGTTGCTCCCGAGTGAAACGGTTTGTGGGCGGCCGAACAGGAGTCACCCCGCCTATCGCGCCCCTGCGACGGCGCGAATGCTCGGCTATTTGACTCCTCTCGTGTTACACCCGCCATGACCGCCGTCAAGGACAGCGTCCACGACTACATCTCCCTCGACCCCGTGGCCGCCGAACTGGTCGACACGCCCGCGTTCCAGCGGCTTCGACACATCAAACAGCTCTCGACGGTCCGGCTCGTCTACCCCTCCGCGAGCCACACGCGGTTCGAACACAGCCTCGGCGTCTATCACCTCGCCTCCCGAGCCCTCTCGCATCTCGGCGTCGACGGCGACCGCGCCGCCCACGTCCGCGCCGCCGCGCTCCTCCACGACGTCGGCCACGGCCCCTACGGCCACCAGACCGAAGAGCTCATCCGCCGGCGCACCGGCCGCGACCACGACGAGATTCACCACCTGCTCGACGGGACCGCGGTCGGCGCGGTCCTGACCGACCACGGTCTCGACCCGGACCGCGTCGCCGACATGGTCGACGGCGCGGGCGGCCTCGGGCAGTTGGTCTCGGGCGAGTTGGACGTTGACCGGATGGATTACCTCGTCCGCGACGCCCACCACACCGGCGTCCCCTACGGAACCATCGACCACGGCCGCCTCGTCCGCGAACTCCGGTACCGAGACGGCGAACTCGTGTTGGCCGAGGGGAACGTCCAGACCGCCGAATCACTGCTTCTCGCCCGGGCGCTGATGAACGCGACCGTCTACCGCCACCACGTCTCCCGCATCGCGGGCGCGATGCTCGAACGCGCCTCCGAGCGCCTCGTCGACGACGGCGTGCCCATCGAGGAGTTCGTCCGGATGGCCGACCACGACCTGCTCGTCGCCCTCGGCGAGCGCGTGCCCGACCTCGGCCGCCGAATCGAGCGCCGCGACCTCTACAAGCGCGCCGTCTGGGCCCCTATCGACGCCGTGCCGACCGACGTGGTCGAACTCGACTACGAGGCGACGTGGACGGCCGAGCGGGAGGTCGCCGACGCCGCCGACGTGTCGCCCGAATCGGTCATCGTGGACGCGCCGTCGCGGCCGCGAATCAAGGAGTCCCGGTCGCGCGTCGTCGTCAACGGCGTCGTCCGACGGCTCGAAGACGCCTCCGAACTCGTGGGCGCGCTCCGGTCGACTGAGCGGACGCAGTGGCGACTCGGCGTCTACGCGCCCGAGGCGGTCCGCGACGAGGTGGCCGCGGCCGCCGTGGACGTGCTCGGGCTCCCGGTTCGCGTGACGACCCCCGTCTGAAGCGCGCGGAGAGTCGGCGAGACACGGCCGTCCGACCCTTTTTCACCGATGGCGGCCGACTCACCCACCATGACGACCATCAAGGACAGCGTCCACGACCACATCGAGGTCGAGGGCGCGGCCGAAGCCCTCCTCGATACGCCGGAGATGCAGCGCCTCCGGCACATCAAGCAGTTGGGAACCGTCCAGCTGGTCTACCCCTCGGCGAACCACACGCGGTTCGAGCACAGCCTCGGCGTCTACCACCTCGCCTCTCGCGCCCTCTCGCATCTCGGCATCGAGGGCGACGCCGCCGCCCACGTCGAGGCCGCGGCGCTCCTCCACGACGTCGGCCACGGTCCCTACAGCCACAACATCGAGGACGTGACCCACCGCCACACCGGCAAGTACCACGACGACGTGGAGGAACTCGTCGCGCGCGGGACCGTCGGCGAGACGCTGGAGGCCGAGGGGTTGGACTCCGAGCGCGTCGCCGCCCTCGTCGAAGGCGACGGAGAGTTCGGCCAACTCGTCTCCGGGGAGTTGGACGTCGACCGGATGGACTACCTCGTCCGCGACGCCCACCACACCGGCGTCCCCTACGGCACCATCGACCACGAGCGCCTGATTCGGGAACTGACGTTCGTCGACGGCGAGTTGGTCCTCGCGGAGGGGAACGTCCAGACCGCCGAATCGCTCCTTCTCGCCCGCGCGCTCATGAACCCGACCGTCTACCAGCACCACGTCGCGCGCATCTCGAAGGCGATGCTCCGGCGCGCGTCGGAGCGACTGCTCGACGAACCCGACATCGACGCCGAGGAGCTCCGCCGGATGGACGACCCCGACCTGCTCGTCGCGCTCCGCCTCACCGACTCGACGAGGGGGTTCGCCGAGCGACTGGCCACCCGCGACCTCTACAAGCGCGCGGTCTGGGCGGAGTTGCCGAACGTCCCCGACTCGATTATCGACGCCGAACACGACGCGCTCGCGGCGTTCGAGCGGGACATCGCCGACGCCGCCGACGTGTCGCCCGAGTCGGTCATCCTCGACGTGCCCTCGCGCCCGTCGATGACCGAGTCCTCGTCGCGGGTGATGGTCAACGGCGAGATGCGGCAGTTGGAGCGGGAGTCGCCGCTCGTGCAGGCGCTCCGGACCGCACAGGAACAGCAGTGGCGACTCGGGGTCTACGCCCCGCGCGAGGAGACAGAGCGGGTCGGCCGCGCGGCCGCCGACGTGCTCGGCCTCGACGTGGACGGCGCACTCGTCGCCGAGGTCAGAAGCGGTCTCAACGCGACGCTCGACGAGTTCGAGTAGCCGCCGTCCCGAGACGGGAGGTTCAAGCACCGCCGAGACGCAGTCGAGAGCGATGCAACTCGAGGGTACGATACTCCGCGGCCGCGACTTCGACCCGGTCGAGGGGCGGGTCGTCGTCGAAGAGGGCACGATAACCGCAATCGAGGAGACGGCGACCGATTCGACGGATATCATCCTGCCTGCGTTCGTCAACGCCCACACCCACCTCGGCGACTCCATCGCCAAGGAGGCCGGCGAGGGGCTGTCGCTCGACGACCTCGTCGCGCCGCCGGACGGGCTGAAACACCGACTGCTCCGCGCGGCCAGCACCGAGGAGAAAGCCGCCGCGATGCACCGGTCGCTCCGGATGATGGAGGCCGGCGGGACGGCGGCGTGTCTGGAGTTCCGCGAGGGAGGCGTCGAGGGCGTCGACGTCATCCGGCGGGCGCTCGACGGCCGCGACATCGAGGCGGTCGTCTTCGGCCGCGAGACGGCGGACGCGATGGAAATCGCCGACGGCTTCGGCGCGTCGGGCGCGCGGGACGGCGAGTTCGGCGCGCTCCGGAACGCGACGGCGGCCGCCGGAAAGCTGTTCGGCATCCACGCGGGCGAGCGCGACGCCCACGACATCAACGCCGCGTTGGACCTCGAACCGGACTTCCTCGTCCACATGGTCCACCCCGAGGCGCTCCACCTCGAACGCGTCGAGGACAGCGAGATACCCGTCGTCATCTGCCCGCGGTCGAACCTCGTCACCGACGCGGGCGTCGCGCCGATTCGCGAACTGGTCGACCGCACCACCGTCGCGCTCGGCACGGACAACGTGATGCTCAACAGCCCCTCGATGTTCCGCGAGATGGAGTTCACCTCCAAGCTGGCGGACGTGTCGGCCGCCGAAGTCCTCCGCATGGCGACCGTCAACGGGGCCGAAATCGCCGGGCTGAACTACGGCCTCGTCGAGGAGGGCCGCGACGCCAAGCTTCTGGTCCTCGACGGCGACACGGACAACCTCGCGGGCGTCGAGGACGTGGTCCGCGCCGTCGTCCGCCGGGCCGGACAGGCGGACGTGAAAGACGTGTACCTCTGAGTTCGGACGAGCCCCCGCTTCCGGAATCTGCACCCGACGGGCCGCAGAGCGCGTACGGGGCAGACCTATTCTCGCAGTACTCCTCCCGTAGCAAAGGGTTATTACCGACCCCGAGAATATGTTATCAAGTGTCATGGTGTTGTACGACCGAATCATCGTTCCCATCGACGGCTCCGCCGGCTCCGAGCGCGTCGCGGTCCACGCGGCGGCGTTAGCGGCCGTCCACGATGCGGAACTCCACGGGGTGTACGTGGTGAACGCGGGGAGCTTCGCGGGGCTCCCGATGGAATCGTCGTGGGAGGGGCTCGACGACATGTTGCGCGCCGACGCCGAGTCGGCGCTCGACCAAGTCGAGCGCGCGGCCGAGGCGCAGGGGGTCCCCGCCGAGACGCACGTCCTCGAAGGGACCCCGAGCCGCGAAATCGTCGAGTTCGCCGAGCGCGGCGAGTGCGACCTCATCGTGATGGGGACCCACGGCCGCGGCGGCATCGACCGGCTCCTCCTCGGGTCGGTCGCAGAAAAGGTCGTCCGCGCGTCGAAAGTCCCCGTCCTGACCGTCCGCATCGAGGGCGGCGGCGACGACGCCGACGAGCACGCCGTCGAGGTGCCGGGCGAGGCCGCGCCGGAGTCGCCCGCGGATTCTCCCGCGGAGGCTGACGCCGCCGCCGACTCGACGGCGACCGCCGACGGCGGAGAGTAGCGGAACGGCGAACGGCAGAAACAGCGGTGCGCGGGTTCGGTCGCGGATTTAGCGCCCGCCGTCGGCCGGGCGCAGGTGCTCGCAGTCGCCGGCGTGGACTCGTTTTTCTCCCTCGTCGGTCCGGACGACGAGCGTGCCGGGGTGTTCGATATCGACTGCTTCCCCCTCGATGACGCCGCTCGCGGTGTGGACGCGGACCCGCCTTCCGAGCGTGCCCGCCCGCTCGCGCCACGCCGGGAGGACCGCGTCGAGGTCGCCGCGCAGTTCGTCGAAGCGTTCGAGCACCCGCTGGACGAACACGCGGCGTTCGACGGGGCCCGCTTCCGCGGCGACGCTCGTCGCGCCCTCGGGGAGGTCCGCGGGGTCGAGGTTGACGTTGACACCGGGACCGATGACGAGCCACGAGACGCGGTCGGCCTCGCCTTCCATCTCGGTGAGGACGCCGCAGAGCTTTCGGTAGCCGCGGTCGGCGGGCGTGGCGGGGTCGTTCGAACGGTCACCGGCGTGAGCCGGTGAACCTCCGCTCGCTTCGCTCGCGGAAATACCGTCTGCGTTCGCAGACGAACTGCCACTCGCTTCGCTCGTGGCAACGCCACCGGCGTGAGCCGGTGAATCTCCGCTCGCTTCGCTCGCGGAGACACCGTCGGACGCTTTCGCGCCCGACGGGTTATCGTTCGCTTCGCTCACGATAACGTCGTTCGGCCACTTGATGCTCGCGTCAACCCCGGCCTCGCGCGCCGCGTCGCAGACGGCGACGGCCATCGCCAGCGTGTACAGCGGGGCGTACGCCGGCGGTTCGTCCGGGCGGACGAGCAGGCTCAGCCAGACGCCGCCGTCCGGCGCGGACCACTCCCGACGTTTCCGGCCCCGGCTGGCGGTCTGCTCGCGGGCGACGACGACCACGTCGCTCGCGCCCTCGGCGGCGAGTTCGCGGGCGCGGTCGTTCGAGGAGTCGAGCGTCTCGTGGAACTCCACGTCGTAGTCGGCGTCGAGGCCGTACTCGATTGCCGGGCCGCCGTACTCCGGCACGTCGGTGACGACGTAGCCGTCGTCGGCGCTCTCGACGCCGAACCCCTCGTCGCGGAGTGATTCGACGTGCTTCCAGACCGCGGCGCGGGAGACGCCCAGTCGGTCGGCGAGCTCGGGCCCGGAGACGGGACCCGCGGCGAGTGCGTCGAGGAGGGCGCGTCGCGTGTCGCTCATGGAGGTCGGTACCGGCGCACGGGAAAAGAGGTTCGCGGTTCGAGCGTCGGGTCCGAGGCCTCGGGCCTATTCGAGGACGAGCAACACGTCGCCCATGTCGACGCTGTCGCCCTCGGCGACGAGGACCTGCGAGACGGTGCCGCCGCGCTCGGCGACCACGTCGTTTTCCATCTTCATGGCTTCGAGGATGCAGACGGTGTCGCCGGGTTCGACCTCGTCGCCTTCCTCGACTTCGACCGAGAGGATGGTCCCCTGCATCTCGGCGGTGATGGACTCGCCGTCGCCCTCGATAATCTGCTGGGAGTCGTCGTCGTCGCCGTCGTCGCGGCGCTTTCGCGGCCCAGAGGAGTTGGATTTCCCCGAGGCGTCGCCGACCGGGATGGCGGGCGCGCCGCGCTCTTCGAGGCTGACCTCGAAGCGCTTGCCGTTGACCTCGACGGTGAAGGTGCGTTCCGTGACCTCGTCGTCGTCGTCATCGTCGGCGACGGCCTCGGGCGACCAGCGCTCGACGGCGGCCTGGATGCGGTCGGGGTCGAGCACCTCGTCGAGGTACTTCGTCGTGTGGCTCCCCTCGCGGAACGCCTCGTCGGTGAGCATGAGGCGATGGAACGGGATGACCGTGCGAAGCCCCTCGATGTCGAACTCGGCGAGCGCGCGCTCGGCGCGGGCGAGGACCTCCTCGCGGTTCGAGGCGGTGACGATGAGCTTGGCAATCATCGAGTCGTAGTCGCCGCCGATCTCGTCGCCCTGACGCACGGCGTCGTCCATGCGGACGCCGATGCCGCCCGGCGGGTCGTACGTCGCGAGCGTGCCCGTCGCGGGCGCGAACTCCTTTTCGGGGGCTTCGGCGTTGATGCGGAACTCCATCGAGTGGCCCTCGATGTCCACGTCCTCTTGCGAGAAGTCGAGTTCCTCGCCGGCGGCGACGCGCAGTTGCCACTTCACCACGTCGAGGCCCGTCACTTCCTCGGTGACGGTGTGTTCGACCTGAATGCGCGTGTTGACCTCCATGAAGTAGAACTCGCCGTCCTCGACGAGGAACTCCACGGTGCCGGCGTTGGTGTAGTCGGCGGCCCGGACGCCGCGACGGGCGGCCTCGCCGATGCGCTCGCGGAGGTCGTCGGACAGCGCCGGCGACGGGGCCTCCTCGATGACCTTCTGGTGGCGGCGCTGGAGCGAGCAGTCGCGCTCGCCGAGGTGGCGGACGTTACCGTGCTCGTCGGCGAGAATCTGCACCTCGATGTGGCGCGGCGCTTCGAGGTACTTCTCGACGTAGACGGAGGCGTTGTCGAAGTACGCCTCGCCCTCGCGCTTGGCCGTCTCGAACTGCTCGTCGACCTCGTCCTCGGAGTGGACGACCTTCAGGCCGCGGCCGCCGCCGCCACCTTCGGCCTTGATGGCGACCGGGTAGCCGAACTCGTCGGCGACGGCCTTCACGTCGTCGGCGGAGTCGGCGGGCTCGGTCGTGCCGGGGACGACCGGCACGTCGGCGTCCTGCATGAGCGCGCGGGCCTTCGTCTTCTCCCCGAGGCGCTCCATGGCGTCGGCCGACGGGCCGACCCACTTGAACTCGGACGCCTCGACCTTCCGGGCGAACGCGGCGTTCTCAGCGAGGAAGCCGTAGCCGGGGTGGATGGCGTCGGCGTCGGCCTTCCGCGCGGCCTCGATGACCGACTCGTGGTCGAGGTAGGAATCGGCCGCGCGGGCGGGACCGATGTTGTACGCCTCGTCGGCGTACCGCACGTGCCCGCCGTGTTTGTCCGCCTCGCTGTAGACGGCGACGGTCCGGACTCCTAACTCCTCGCAGGCGCGCATGACGCGCACCGCGATCTCGCCTCGGTTGGCGACGAGAACCTTGCTGAACATTTGCGGTAGTCTTTCAGGGAACCGCACGTTATTCTATCGGTTTTACCAACGCACGTCGGTGCCCGCTTCGACAGACGACGATTTGTGTGTTCGACCGTGAAGGAACGGCCGAGATTACACTTCTCTGGCACTATCCGCCGCGAATACTGGTTCAAATCCAAACGGCCTTATGCGTGTGCCACACTACGACACGGGTAATGGCAGTACGAGTCGGCATCCTCGGTGCAACCGGCGCAGTCGGACAGCGATTCATCCAACTCCTCGACGACCACCCGACGTTCGAACTCGCGGCGCTGACCGCGAGCGAGTCGAGCGCGGGCAAGCGATACGACGAGGCCGCGAAGTGGCGCGTCAACACGCCCATCCCGGACGACGTGGCCGCGATGGAAGTCGGCAGCACCGACCCCGCGGACGTGCCCGACGACATCGACCTCCTGTTTTCGTCGCTCCCGTCGTCGGTCGCCGCCGAGGTCGAACCCGAGTTCCTCGAGGCGGGCTACGTCGTCTCGTCGAACTCCTCGAACGACCGCATGGCCTCCGACGTGCCGCTCACGATTCCGGAGATCAATCCGGAGCACCTCGACCTCATCGAGGTCCAGCGCGACCAGCGCGGCTGGGACGGCGCGCTCGTGAAGAACCCGAACTGCTCGACCATCACGATGGTCCCGACGCTCGCCGCGCTCGACCAGTTCGGCCTCGAACGCGTCGACGTCACGACCCTCCAAGCCGTCTCCGGCGCGGGCTACGACGGCGTCACCTCGATGGAGATTATCGACAACGCCATCCCGCACATCGGCGGCGAAGACGAGAAGATGGAGACGGAGTCCCGCAAGCTTCTGGGCTCGTTCGACGGTGCGGAGGTCGCACTCCACGGCGCGGAGGTCAACGCCTCGTGTAACCGCATCCCGACGCTCGACGGCCACCTCGAAAGCGTCTTCGCCGACCTCGCCGACGACGCCTCCCCCGAGGACGTCGCCGCCGCGATGCGCGAGTACCCCGGCGTCGACCTCCCGAGCGCGCCCGAACAGCTCATCCACGTCTTCGAGGACGAGTTCCGCCCACAGCCCCGTCTCGACCGCGACCGCGGCGACGGGATGCAGATTTCGGCCGGCGGCATCCAGTCGACCGACCACGGCGTGAAGTACAACTGCCTCGCGCACAACACGATTCGCGGCGCGGCCGGCGCCTCCGTCCTCAACGGCGAACTGCTCGCCCAAGAGGGCTGGATTTAGGCTCTCCTCCCGCCGACCTCGCGGTCTCCTCTCGCTTCACTCGAATCAGACAGCGTTTTCACGCGACGCCGACAGAGCGTGTCGCATGTCTCGGCGCGGCCTCGAAACGGGGCTCTCCGCCGGCCTGCTCGTCGCCGCGCTCGGCGGTATCGCGTGGGCCACCGGCGAGCCGTTCGTCTTTCCGAGCCTCGGCCCCACGGCGTTCGTACTGGCGTTTCGGCGGCGCGGCGCGCGCGCCCGCTCGACTCGCATCGTCGGCGGCCACGCCGTCGGTGCCGTCGTCGGCTTCGCGGCCTACGCGCTCGTCGCCCCCGGCCTGACGCTCGGTTCGTCGCTTCCGGCCGCGTCGCCGGACACGCTCCGACTCGTCACGAGCGGGGCGGTTTCGGTCGCCGCGACGGGGTGGGCGATGGTCGAACTCGACGCGGTCCACCCGCCGGCGTGCGCGACGACGCTCATCGTCTCGCTCGGCCTGCTCTCGACGCCGCTGTCGGTCGCGACTATCGTGGCGAGCGTGGCCGTGCTCGTGGGCGTCCACCGGGCGGCGGACGCGATGCTCGCCGAGATGTACGGAGACTCCGCCGACGCGGGCGCAGGGAGCTAAACGTCGGCCTTCGGAGCCGTTACTCGGACCAGTAGACGCAGGAGAATGGGTGGTGTGGAGGGCGGCTGATTCCGTTTGCCACCCCCGATGTGCCTCTGACAGCAGCAAATACTAACTCGTCGCCGAGTCACTTACGTATTCTGTGAATCACGTTCGCATCGGGCGCGCTAGATCTTCTCTCGCGTATACGTGACAGTTTCCGTCTCCGACGATGGTCTCTTCCGACTGAGATTCCGCGACAAGAGACTCCTCCGACGACAGGTATATGTGGCACGGTCTCAATTGACACGCTGTATCGCTATGAAGCCGTGCCACAGTTGTCAGGCGGTTATCGACGAGTACATCCTGGACAAAAAGCTCGAAGTGCTGCGCGACCTCACGGTTGACGACTTCAACCTGTGTGCGGACTGCACCACAGTCGTCGCCGATGCGTGCGTGGAATGCGGCGGTGGCGTCTATGTCCCGCGGGGCGAAACGACGGTCCCCGACTACTGTCCGGCGTGCCGCGCGGACCTCATCCGGCGGACGGGCACCGACCCCGGCTGGACCTGCGATGCCGTCTCGACCTGAATAGCGGTTCTCGGCCGATTTTTTGCAGTTGTTGCTGGGTGTAGCAGGAGGTCACATAGTGTCAAGCTCGGAGCCACCACGAGATTTTTGTCCGTCGCCGTTTGGTTACTGCACCGCGAGGCGAGCGAAGCGAGCCCTCACGGGACATTTTTGGTCCAGATTTTTGCGAGGAGACTGTCGCTCGGAGAGCGACAGTCGACGAAGTAAAAAGGTGGAGTGGGACCGCTGAGAGTCGAACTCAGGTCCTACCGACCCCATCGGCAGAGGATACCACTACCCCACGGTCCCGGGGTGCATTCAAAGCGATGCGTGTCTCGCGGTTAAGCCCTTCGTTTCGTCGCGGCGACGCGACGGGGTGACGTGCCACGGTATCGCACCGTCGTCCCGCGGTTCGAACGCTCTCGACCCCTCGGCGTTGCGCCGCGAATACGCTTTTGTCGCCTCGGAAGTAATGACAACCCATGTTCACGTCCCTCCAGAGCGTCCCGCTCGGACTGCTCCCGTTCGTCGTGATGCTCCTCGTCCTCCTCGCAGTGGGCGTCGCGGCCGTCAGGTGGTGGTCGATTCGCCGCGGTGGCGAGTCCGAACCGGCCGCGGACCACCCCGAGGAGTCGCACGGCTACCCGTTGGCGTCGTGGCGCTACGTCTACGACCTCGACAAATCGGACGCGAAGCGGGAGGTCGCCTCGGTCAACGAGCAGGCGGAGACGCTCGCGGACGCGGACAGAAAGCGCCGGAGAAAGTAGCGTCGCGCTTCAGACCAACACGGCTTCCAGCGAGACGACCGTCCCCGAGTCGGCGTCGGCGTCGCCGACGAGTTCGCCCAGACAGACCGCGGAGCCGTCGTCGGTGAAACAGGCGACGAGATCGCCGCGGGCGGCGTCGGCGTCGACGTCGAAGACGCCGGGGGCGTAGACGGGCGCGCCGTTGGCGACCTCGCGGGCGGCACTGTTGGCAATCGTGACCGACGGGAGGTGCGACAGCGCCCGTTCGGCGGGCGAGACCACGTCGCGGAGCCACGACTCGTCGCCCTCAGCGGCGAACGCGAGGGCGTCTGTGAGGTCGTGGAGCGTCACGAGGTCCGCGTCGTCGAAGGGGTCGGTCGCGGTCCGGCGGAGGTGTCCCATGTGGCCGCCGGTGCCGAGCGCGAGTCCGAGGTCGTGACACAGCTTTCGGACGTACGTCCCCGACTCACAGCGGATGCGCAGGAGCGCCTGTCTGTCTTTCACTTCGAGGAGGTCGAGGTCGTAGACCTCGCGGACGCGGAGGCGACGCGAGACGGCGGACTTCCGCGGGGGCTTCTGGTAGAGCTTCGATTCGAACTCGGCGACGGTCGAGTCGATGTCGGCGGGGGCGGGCCCGTGGAGTTCGAGCACGGAGACGTACTCCTTGGAGCCTTCGAGGAACACCTGCGCCATGCGGGTCGCGTCGCCGAGGAGGGTCGGCAGACAGCCGGTCACCTTCGGGTCGAGCGTTCCCGAGTGGGCGGCACGGTCGACGTCGGCCATGTCGCGGACCCAGCCGGTGACCTGGTGGGCCGACGGCCCCGGCGGCTTGTCGAGGTTGACGACGCCGAACGAGAGCAGGTCGTCGACGCTCCGGTGTTCGGGCGGGTCTCGGAGCATGGTCAGAAGTCGTAGCGGACGCCTTCGACCGGGTATTTGCCCTCGTCGGCCTCGGGGTCGTAGGAGTCGACCGCGGCGATGCAGACGGCCGTCACCTCGTCGGGGCCCCAGCGGGCGGTGTTGAGCGCGATATCGTAGATAGAGAGGTCCGTGATGTCGATGTCGTAGTACGCGTCGTACCGCTTGGCCTCGCTCGCCTCGCGGGTCGTGGTCTCCTCGCGGGCGATGTCGGGCGCTTTGTCCTCGCGGTCGGCGATGCGCTCGGCGCGGACGTCCACCGGGGCGTCGAGCCAGAAGCGGAGGTCGGCGGCGTCGCCCGCGAGCCAGCCGGCGAGTCGGGATTCGAGGAGCACGTCGTCGCGGTCGAGCGCGATATCGCGGAGGCGGCGGTCGAGGTCGCGGTCGATTTGGTCGTCCTCCTCGGCGAGTTTGTTGAACTCGACGGCGGTCATGTCGCGCTCGGCGGCGAGCTCGCGGAAGATGTCCCCGCCGCTTATGTGTTCGAGGTCGAACGCCTCGGCGAGCGCGGCGGCGGTCGTACTCTTTCCGCTGCCCGGTGGTCCGGAGACGGTCAGTAACATATCCATGCTGTGTGCGGTCGGCTAAAAGGTGTTATCGTTGCCGACGGCCCCTGCGGAGGCTTCGCACGGGGTCAGGGCGGACAGCTCGCGGCGGCGCAACGAGGTGGCGTCCCGCGGTTGGCGCGCGGCTGGTGAGTGTCGGAAACGGAGAGAGAAATCGGGTTGTTTCGAGTCGCCCGAACCGGCTTACGACGCCGACGGCGACATGTCGATGTTCAGGCTCTTGCGGATGATCTGGGTGAAGCCCATCGAGCAGAGGAAGTACCAGACGATCCACGCCTGCATGGGACCGAGAACGCCCTGCGTCCACTCGGCGGTGCCGACGAGCGGGAGCACGATGTTCCCGGTGATGATGTGCGGCTGGGCGTTCCCGCCGACGCCGATGGCCCAGTACATCCAGAGGAACACCGGGATGGTGAGGAACATAATCCAGACCATCGGGCGGAACTGCTCTTTGAACATGCCCATCTGGTCGCCCATCGCCTCCATCTGCTCTTCTTGAATCTTTTCGAGCTCCGCGTCGTCGCCGCGCTCCTTGGCGTCCTTCTGCCGCTGTTGGATGTCCTTCATCCGCTCTTGATACATGCCCATCTTCTCCATGTCCATGAGGTTCGCCTGCAGGAGCGTGGAGTAGAGGCCGGTCGCGAGCGCGAGGACCATCACGACGGCGTAGAACGGGAGCATCTCGGCGAGCGGGCCGAGCGCCACGTCCATCACGCCGCCGATGAGGTTGCGGACCTCGGAGACGGAGTAGCCGAGGAACAGGCCGACCGTGACGACGGCCGCGCCCTTGTCGTACTTCGACCACGAGGAGTCGCCGGTGTCGATGTCGGTCGACGAGGACGACGAGCCGCCGGAGCCGGACGTGTCGTCTTCGAGGCCGGCGCGGGTCTCACCCACGTCGGCGAGCCGGAACCCTTCGTCGCCGTCGACGAGGATACCCTTCTCGATGAGGCGACCCCACTGGCCGCTCGTGAGCTCGTCGCGAACGTCGGCCCACTCGACTTCTCCGTCGTCCGCCCGGTCGAGGACGGTCTCGACGGCGGCGCGCATGTCGGCGTCGGAGCCGACGAGGTCGCGCACCCGAGATTCGATTCGTGCCATTACCGGCTCATTAGCAACCGGCTGTTATCAAGGTTTTACTCTGCGGACGACAGCGAGCGCGCCGGCGGCGACGCTGGCGCTCCCGTTCCGTCGGTGAAAAACGTCGCGTCGAACTGCGTCGATGAGGCGGTTCGCGCGTCGAACCCCCGCTTACGCGTCGTCGACGACGGACCGGATGTCCTCGAAGACCTCGTCGGGGGTCTGTTCGCCGTCGACTTCGACGAGGACGCCCTCGTCGCGGTAGTGCTCGATGACCGGTTCGGTGTTCTCCTCGAACACCGACAGGCGCTCGCGGACGGTCTCTTCGGTGTCGTCGTCGCGCTGGACGAGTTCGCCGCCGCAGTCGTCGCAGACGCCCTCCTCTTCTGGCTGGTTGAACTTCACGTGGAAGTTCGTGCCGCAGTCGTCGCAGACGCGGCGGCCGGTGAGCCGTTCGACGAGCTCGGACTCGGCGACTTTCAGGTAGATGACCGCGTCGAGGTCGGTGATTTCGGTGAGGTACTCCGCCTGCGAGAGGTTCCGCGGGTAGCCGTCGAGGACGTAGCCGTCGGCGTCCGCCAGCGCGGCCTCGACGATTTCGTTGACGACCGCGTCGGGGACGAGTTCGCCCTTCTCCATGAACGAACGGGGCGTCCCGTACTCGGTCTCCATGTCCTTGTTCGCGCGCAGTGCGTCGCCGGTGGTGACGTGTTCGACGCCGTAGGTCTCGGCGAGTCGCTTCGACTGTGTGCCCTTACCTGCGCCCGGCGCTCCGAGCAGGAGGATGCGCTTTCCCATATCTGACCCCATCCAGCGAGAGCATATAGTGTTGAAGATACGTACTGAGTTCTGCGACGGCGACGGTCCGAGGAACAAGAAAATGTTGCTCCTTGTTTGTCGGCCTACAGCTCGTTCGGCCGTCCCACCGCGGTATTCGAGGGTTTTGTTGCCGGTTTCACAGACGGAAGCGACACGTTCAACGGGGCGGCCCGCGTGGCACTGACAGATGCGCGATTCGTCCCTCATGCGCGACGCGCTCGGCGCGACCGCCGTCGAGCGCGCGTACGGATTGTGGTGTACGCTCGAACGCGGCTGGCGCGCGACCGCCCTCGGACTCGTCGTCGTGACCGTCCTCGCGGCGCTCGGGCCGTGAGCGCCGGGGCAGACACGGACGCCACGGACGCCGGCGTCGGTCGACTCGCGCGACTCGCCCCCGGCGTCGGCCTCCTCGTCGCTCTCGCGGCGGCGGCCACCCTCGTCGCCGGGGTCGTCCCCGGCGTCAACGCACTCCTGCTCGGCGTCTTCTTCGGGGCCGCCATCGCCAACACGGTCGGCGTCCCCGACTGGGCGCGCCCCGGCGTCGACACGCAGAAACTCCTCCTCGAAACGGGTATCGTCCTGCTCGGCGCTCGCATCGCCGTCGACGAACTCGTCGCCTCCGGCCCCGTGCTCGTCGCGCTCGTCGTCGTCACCGTCGCCGCGGGCGTCCTCCTCGTCGAGGCCGTCGCCGGGCGCGTGTTCGGCCTCGCCGACAAGACCGGGTCGCTCCTCGCGGCGGGCGCGAGCGTCTGCGGCGTCTCCGCGGCCACCGCCATCGCCGGCACCATCGACGCCGACGGCGAGTCGCTCGCCCACGTCGTCGCCGCGGTCCTCCTGTTCGACGCGCTCACGCTCGCGGTGTTCCCCATCGCCGGCGACCTGCTCCCGCTGTCCGGCCGCCAGTTCGGCATCTGGGCCGGTCTGAGCATGTTCAGCACCGGCCCCGTCACCGCGGCCGGCTTCGCCCACTCCGACGTGGCGGGTCGCTGGGCGACCGTCACCAAGCTCGCGCGCAACTCCATGCTCGGCTTCGTCGCCGTCGCCTACGCGGTCCGCTACGCCGGTCGGGCCGAGGAGGCCGCGACCGGTCTGCGCGCCGTCTTCGACGGCGTCCCGCGGTTCCTCGTCGGCTTCGTCGCCGTCGCCGCCGTCGCCAACCTCGGCCTGCTCTCGGACGCGACGCTCGCGACCGTCGGCACCACCAGCGACGCCCTGTTCGCGCTCGCGTTCGTCGGCCTCGGCCTCGACGTCCGACTCGACGCGATGCGGCGGACGGGGACGGCCCCGCTCGCCGTCCTCGGCGTGCAACTGCTGACCGTCAGCGCGCTCGCGCTCGCCGCGGTCCTCGTGCTGTTCTGAGGTGCGGGCGCGCTCCGGCGGTCGTCCAGCGGCCGCCCCCCGCCGCATCGACGCGGGTCGCTTTTGTACCGCGCGGCTGTATCCGTCCACATGACTCGATTCGAGGCCGACACCCCCCGCGAGCGCCGGAAGCTCTTCGCCGACGCCGTGTCGGCGCACCGCGACCGCGGCAGTGCCTTTCTCACCATCGAGGCCGAGCGCCTCGACGACATCGACGGCGAGGGCCCCGGCCCGTGGATTCAGTTCGCCGACCAGACGTTCAACATGGACGTGACCGAAGGGGAACTCGACCGCCTCAAGACGCTCCTCTCGGAGTTCCCCGAGTTCCGCATCGACCAGTTGGAGAGCCCCGAGGAGGCCGAGGGGACGAACGTCCGCATCACCGCCCGCTCGGACGCCAACCGCCTCGCCGGCTTCGCGGACCGCGTGTTTCAGGCGGTCTACGGCCGCGACGACGCGTACCGGGCGTGGGTCACCGCCGTCTGAGGGCTCCGTCTCGCAGGGACCGAATCGCTCGACACCGTACCCCGGTTTGCGAACTTCTAAACCGATTGGCGCACAACCCCGGCACATGAATTCCCGACGGTCACGTTGTGAATCGGGCATCGGCACCCCGGCACAATCCCGTTCCGCCGGGTGGAATCGCCTCCGACACTCCCAACTTCGCGGGTTCGACAGATGACAGACCACGTCGAGCCGCTGTTCTCGCGTCCCCTGCTCCCGCTCGCGAACGCGGACGACGCCGAACTCACCTGCGCCGCCGCGTTCCCGCGCATCGCCGCGGCCGGCGGTCGGGCCTCCGTCGTCCACGTCATCGAGAAGGCGGGCGGCGCGCCGGACAAAGCGGGCGTCGAACAGCGCGAGGAGGTCGCGGACGAACTGTTCGGGGTCGCCCGCCGCGCCGCGGACGACGCCGGTATCGACCTCCACACCGACCTCCGGTTTGCGACCGATGTCGGCGACGCCATCCTCGACGCCGCCGAAGACGCCGACGCGACGGCAATCGTCTTCACCCCGCGCGGCGGTCGCTCGTGGTGGGACCTGTTTTCGGGCGCGGTCCGCGACCAACTGGTCCGGCACAGCGACCGGCCCGTGGTCGTTTTGCCGGCCGGAGCGGACGACGACGGCGATGCCGGGGGTGAAACATGACCGACGAGGAACTCGCCAAAGACCTCGGACCCGTCGCCGCGCTCACCATCGGCGTCGGAACGATGATCGGTGCGGGTATCTTCGTCCTCCCCCGCGAGGCGTACGGCATCGCCGGCCCGGCCGTCGCGCTCTCGTTCGTCGTCGGCGGCGTCATCTCGCTTTTCACGGCGCTGTCGGCGTCCGAACTCGGTACCGCGATGCCGAAAGCCGGCGGGAGCTACTACTACGTCAACCACGCCCTCGGCCCGCTTTTCGGCTCCATCGCGGGCATGGGAAACTGGATGGGGCTGGCGTTCGCCTCGGCGTTCTACGTCATCGGCTTCGGTGACTTCCTCGTCAGCGTCGTGTCGATACCGGCGGTGAGCCTCGGCGTCGTCTCCCTGTCTGCGGTGCAGGTGGCCGCGATACTCGCCGGCCTCCTGTTCATCGGCGTCAACTACGTCGGCGCGAAGGAGACCGGCGCGCTCCAGGTCGTCATCGTCATCACGCTCGTCGTCATCCTGACCGCCTTCTCGATACTCGGCTTCCTCGAAGCCGACCTCACGACGCTCCGCCCGTTCGCGCCGAGCGAACTCGGCGGCTACGGCGCGGTGCTCCCCGGCACGGCGCTCGTCTTCGTCTCCTTCCTCGGCTTCGCGAAAATCACGACCGTCGCCGAGGAGATAAAGAACCCCGGCCGCAACCTCCCGCTCGCGGTCGTCGGCTCGGTCGTCATCGTCACGACGATGTACGCCATCCTGATGATCGTCATGGCGTCGGTCAAGCCGTGGCAGGAGCTGTCGGCCGCCGGTGCCGACCCCGTCGTCGAGGTCGCGCAACTCTCGTTCGAGTCCGCGCTCGGCCTCGGCGGGCTCGGGGCGGGGCTCATCATCTTCGGCGGCCTCCTCGCCACCGCGTCGAGCGCGAACGCCTCTATCCTCGCGTCGTCGCGCATCAACTTCGCCATGGGCCGCGACAAACTCGTCACGGCGTGGCTCAACGAGATTCACCCGCGGTTCGCGACGCCGTACCGCTCCATCGCGGTCACGGGCTTCATCATCGTCTTCTCGCTCGTCGCCGTCGACGACATCAAGGTGCTGGCGAAGGCCGGGAGTGCCCTCCACCTCATCGTCTACGGGCTTCTCAACCTCGCGCTCATCGTGATGCGCGAGTCAGACGCGCCCGACTACGACCCCGAGTTCACGGTTCCGCTCTACCCGATTACGCCGATTCTCGGTGCGGTGTTCTCCTTCGGACTCATCGCCTTCCTCGACCCCATCGAAATCGGGCTGTCGGTGCTGTTCGTCGTCTTCGGTATCGTCTGGTACCTGTTCTACGCCCGCGAGCGCACCGACAAGCGGGGCATCCTCTCGCGGTACGTGCTCTCTCGGTCGAGCGAGATGCCCGACGCCGCGGTCTCGGCCGCCACGTCGGTCCAACCCGACGGCGGCTACCGCGTCATGGTCCCGCTTGCGAACCCCGAAAGCGAGCGCGACCTCGTGTCGCTGGCCGGGTCGGTCGCCAAGGCCAACGACGGGACGCTCGTCGGCGTCCACATCGTGAAGGTGCCGGACCAGACCGCCCTCGAATCGGCCCGCGAGGAGTACGACTTCGACGAGGCCGACCGCCTGCTCGAACAGGCCCGCGCCGACGCCGACGAACTCGGCGTGGACATCGAGACCCACACCGTCCTCTCCCACCGGTCGTTCGAGGAGGTGTTCGACGCGGCGGAGACCTACAACGCCGACCTCGTCGTCATGGGCTGGGGCCCCGACAGCCACGGGTCGCCCGGCCGCGCCGAGAGCGCGTTCGAGGAGATAACCCACGCGCTCCCCTACGACGTGTTGGTGCTGAAGGACCGCGGCTTCGACCCCTCGCACGTGCTCGTCCCGACCGCCGGCGGCCCGGACTCCGACCTCTCGGCGTCCATCGCCTCGGTCCTCCGGGAGTTCTGCGACGCCGAGGTCGAACTCCTCCACGTCGCCGACGACGCGGCCGAAGGAGAACGCTTCCTCCGGGAGTGGGCCGACGAGCGCGGCCTCGGCGACGCCACGCTCACCGTCGAGACCGGCGACGTCGAGACGGCCATCGAGTCCCACGCGACCGACGCGTCGCTCCTCGTCGTCGGTGCGACGGAGCGCGGCCTGCTCTCGCGGCTCGTCAGCGGCACCGTCGTCATGGACGTCGTCGACGACGTGGAGTGTTCGGTGCTCATGGCCGAACAGAGCCGCACGCGGAGCATCAGAAAGCGCCTGTTCGGGTAGTCCGGTCCGCGTCGAGTCGCCTCGCTCCGCACCGCCGCTCATCGCCCCGCTCTACCGCCCCGCAGAACCGACTCGTTTCTCGCAGACGACGGCCGCGCGTCGCCGCGGCACATTTGTCCCTCGCCGCCGTAGCGAGGGGTATGGCGAAGCAATCGGGGCTGTCGCGCGACGACGTGGAGCTGTCCGTCGAGGCGACGAGCCGTCGCATCGAGGCGGGCGAGGTCACGCTCCACGCGGTCGAAGCCGGACCGGAAGACGGCGAACTCGTCGTCCTCCTCCACGGCTTCCCGGAGTGTTGGTACGCGTGGGCGGACTACCTCCGTCCGCTCTCCGAGGCGGGCTATCGGGTCGTCGCGCTCGACCAGCGCGGCTACAACCTGAGCGACCGCCCCGCGGGCGTCGAGTGGTACAGCATCGACGAACTCGCCGGCGACGTGGTCGGCGTCGCGGACGCGCTCGGCCGCGAAAAGGTCCACGTCGTCGGCCACGACTGGGGCGGCGCGGTGGCGTGGTGGACCGCGCTCCACCACCCGGACCGGGTGCGCTCTGTCACCGCGATGAACCTCCCGCATCCCGCGGTGTTCGCCCGCCACCTCCGCCGCGACCCGGCCCAACAGCTCCGGAGCTGGTACGTCCTGTTCTTCCAGCTTCCGAAGCTCCCCGAACTCGTCGCCCCCGTCCGCGACTGGGCCGTCCTAGAGCGGGCGCTGACCGGCTCCGCGCTCCCCGGCACGTTCTCGGCGACCGATCTCGACTGCTACCGCGCCGCGTGGTCGGTGCCCGGGGCCTACGGCTCGATGGTGGACTGGTACCGCGCGGTCGTCCGCGAGCGACCGCGTCCCCGCGCCGAGACGGTCGAACCGCCGACGCTCGTCGTCTGGGGGAGCAAAGACAGGTTCCTCCGGCCGAAGATGGCGCGCGAGAGTCTCGCGTTCTGCGAGGACGGCCACCTCAGGACGTTCGACGAGGCGACCCACTGGGTCCACCACGAGGAGCCGGTCGCCGTCGCCCGCGCGGTCGTCGAACACCTCGACGACGCGTGGCGGACGCCGAACAACACCCCCGACGAGGCGGGCCACCGACCGGTCTGACTGTCGGCGGCCGGTTTTCCCGAAGCGGCAGTATTCTCCGCCGCCTTCGTGGAGCTATATAGGTCCATCGAGGGAACTTAGCGAGGTTCTTGTACGTCCGGCGTTCAGGTTGAAGCGACGCGGGCAGTCCGGTGGTGGGACTTTCCATGCCCCTTCGAACCGTCTCCGCGTCTCTTCATGAGCAGGGACGGGGGACCGTCCCGCCTTTCGACCGGCGAGCGACCGCGACGACGAACGGGCCTCGAACGCAACCGAGTCGGCCCCGCCGGCGGCGGATGAGTACGTTCTTACTCGCGGCCCCCGCAGGTCGCGTATGACCGACCTCGGAAAGGTCGACCGCGAGTTCTTCGACGAGTACATCTACCCGCGGTTGGGCGCGGCCCGCGACGACGTGGCGCTCGGCCCGACCCACGGCGTCGACTTCGGCCTCCTCGACATCGGCGGCACCGCCGTCGCCATCGCGACCGACCCCGTCTCCGTGCTCCCTGCGCTCGGCTTCGAGCGCGCGGGCCGGTTCGCCATCGACATCGTCCTCTCGGACATCGCCGTCTCGGGGCTGGACCCCTCGCATCTCGCCGTCTCCTTTACGCTCCCGCCCGAGATGACCGACGACCAGTTCGCCGAACTCTGGGAAGCGATGCACGACGAGGCCGACGACCTCGGCGTGAGCATCGTCACCGGACACACCGCCCGTTACGCCGGCTGTTCGTACCCGTGGGTCGGCGGCGCGACCGCGCTCGCCGTCGGCGACCACGACGACGTGGTCCGCCCGGACGGCGCGCGACCCGGCGACGACGTGCTCGTGACGAAGGGACCGGGTGTCGAGGCGACCGGCCTCCTGACGACGCTGTTCCCGGACGCTTTCGCCGACCTCGACGCCGACGTCCTCGCCGCCGCGCAGGCCCGACTCGACGAGACCGACGCCGTCCGCGACGCGATGACCGTCTCGGCCGCCGGCGGCCGCGGCGTCCACGCCATGCACGACGCCACCGAGTGCGGCGTCCACGGCGCGCTCAACGAAATCGCCGAGAGCGCGGGCGTCCAACTCGAAATCGACGAGTCGAGCGTCCCGCTCCGCCCCGGCGTCCGCGAGACCTGCGAGTACCTCGGCATCGACCCGTGGCGCTCGACCACCGCCGGGTCGCTCGTCGTCGCCACGGACCCCTCTGTCACGGACGACGTGGTCGCCGCGCTCGACGCCCGCGGCACCCCCGTCGGCGTCGCCGGCACCGTCGTCGCGGGCGAGGGCGTCGTCGTCGACGGCGAGCGCATCGAACACCCCGACGTGGACCCCTCGTGGGCCGCCTACGAGCGACTCGCCCGCGAGGCCGAGTCGTCGGCGACCGACGCCGAATAAGCGGACCCGCCACTCGGGTTCCAGCGCGGGCCGCGCACCTACTTGTCGCGCGGGCGCTTCGAGGCGCGTATGGCCGAACCCGACGACCCCGGCGACTCCGACGAATCCGACGTGCTCACCGTCGACACCGCCCGCGAGATGGACGCGACGGACCCGCTTTCGGACCTCCGCGACCGCTTTTTCGTCCCCGAGGGCGAACTGTATCTGGACGGCAACTCGCTCGGCCCGCTCTCTGTCGACGCCGAAGCCGCGCTCGACCGCGTCGTCGACGAGTGGCGCGACCTCGCCATCCGCGGGTGGACCGACGCCGACCCCGAGTGGTTCAGCTACGGCGAGCGACTGGGCGACCGACTCGCGCCGCTCGTCGGCGCGAAGCCCGAGGAGGTCGTCGTCGCCAACTCCACGACGGTCAACATCCACGCGCTCGTCGGGACGTTCTACGACCCCGCCCGCGGCGAGAAAATCGTCGTCGACGACCTCGACTTCCCGACGGACCACTACGCGATTCGCGCGCAACTCCGAGCGGCCGGTCGCGACCCCGACGAGGCGCTCCGCGTGGTCGAGAGTCGCGACGGGCGGACCATCGAGACCGAGGACGTGCTCGCCGCCATCGACGACGACGTGGGGATGGTGTTTCTCCCGTCGGTCCTCTACCGGAGCGGCCAACTGTTCGACGTCGAGGCCATCACCGAAGCCGCTCACGAGGCCGGCGCGCTGGCCGGCTTCGACCTCGCGCACTCGGTCGGCGCGGTCCCGCACCGGCTCTCCGAGGTCGGCGTGGACTTCGCCGTCTGGTGTCACTACAAGTACCTCAACGCGGGCCCCGGCTCCATCGCCGGCCTCTACGTCAACGAGCGCCACTTCGGCGTCACGCCCGCGCTGGCCGGCTGGTGGGGCAACGACAAGGAGACGCAGTTCGACATGGCGATGACCTACGAGCCGGCGCAGTCGGCCGGCGCGTTCCAGTCGGGGACGGTCCCGGTGCTGTCCGCGGCCCCCCTCGACGGCGCGCTCGACGTCGTCGAGGACGCCGGCGGCGTGGCCGCCCTCCGCGAGAAGTCGCTGGCGCTCACGGACTACCTCATCGCCCTCGTGGACGAGCGACTGCCGGAGTGCGAGGTCGGCACCCCGCGTGACCCCGCGGCCCGCGGCGGCCACGTCGCGGTCGAACACCCCGAGGCCTACCGCGTCAGCCTCGCGCTCAAGGAACGGGGCGTCGTCGTGGACTTCCGTCAACCGAACGTCGTCCGGATGGCTCCCGCGCCGGCCTACGTCGGCTTCGAGGACGTGTACCGGGCGGTCGAGCACTTCCGAGAGATTCTGGACGGGGACGAATACGAGGCGTTCGAGAAGCAGAGCGGCGGCGTCACGTGAGGGTGCGGCGGCGGGGAGTCGGTCGCTTACCAGTCGATGACTTCCTTGTCGCGCCAGAACTTCCCCGCGGGCGCGCCGGGCTTGAACGTGGCGAGCCACGTCGGCGTCTCCGCGCCCTTCTCGACCGGCCGGTTCGCCTCCTCGCCGCCCATGTCGGTGCGGACCCAGCCGGGACACACCGAGTTGGCGATGAGACCGTCGTCGCCGTACTGGCCGTCGAGGTAGACCGTGAGGCCGTTGAGGCCGGTCTTCGAGATTCGATACGCCGGCGACCCTCCGGACTGTTCTTCGCCGAGTGCGCCCATCCCCGAGGAGACGTTGACGACGCGGCCGCCGTCGGACTGGAGCAGGAGGGGAACGGCGTGCTTGCACATGAGCATCGGCCCGCGGAGGTTGACGCCGAGGGTGCGGTCGATTCGCTCGGTCGGTTCGGCGACGATGTCCTCGCCGTCCTCGGCGATACCGGCGTTGTTGACGAGGATGTCGAGTCGGCTCTGGTCGGCGAAGACGCCGTCGACGACCTCCTCGATGTCGCCTTCTTGGGTCACGTCGAGGAGGACGCGCTCGGTTCCCTCGGGCGTCTCGTTCGTGACGCTTCGGGACCCCGCGTACACCGTCGCGCCGCGGTCGCGGAGGTTCTCGGCTATCTGGCGGCCGATGCCTCGGTTCGCGCCGGTGACGAGCGCGACCTGTCCGTCGAGGTCGTCGTAGCGGTCGGGTTCCATGGATGCGTCTGCGGACTCGGAAAGGATATTCTCACCGAAGCGCGCCGGCGGGCGCGGCGTACCGGCGAGGGTCCGGGAGGCCGACGAGTCACTCGACCGCGACGGCGAGTTCGCGGAGCTCGTCGCCGGTCCACTCGTGGGCGGTCAGCCGGCCGTCGGGCGAGCAGATGAGATAGACGTAGCCCGGCCACGAGGCCTGTTCGCGGTCGGTCGCGCTCGGCACGGGGTCGGACTCGGGATGCGAGTGGTAGAAGCCGACCGCGTCGTCGCCGGCCGCCTCGACGGTTTCGAGAATCGAAACCGTCTCCTCGGGGTCGAGTTCGTAGGCGACCCGCGGCTCGTCGGCGACGTTCGAAACGGGGTGGGCGGCGGTGACGGTGCGCGCGTCGCCGTCGCCGGCGAGGACGCCGCAGACCTCCGCGGGTGGGTCGCGGGCGGCACCCTCGCGGGCGTGCGAGAGAATCACAGCTCGCGCGTCGTCTGCGAGGGTGAGCCTACTCGAAGTCACGGCGCATGGCGATTTCGAACCACGGGCAGAGGCGCAGTTGGCGGTACCACTCGGGGTTGTCGTGGAGGTGCTCGTAGTCCGCCCAGAGCATGCCCGCAATCTCGTCTTCGTCGGGGTCGAGCGAGGTGTCTTCGAGCGTGACCTTCAGGACGGCACAGACCTCCCATTCGAGGCCGGCGTTCTCGTAGTAGCGCTTGTACTCGAACTTGTCCGTGACGCGGAGGTCGGAGTACTGGTCGGGGCTAATGCCGAGTTCCTCTTCGAGGCGCTCTTCGGTGGCCTCCTCTTGGGTCTGGCCCTCGACGGGGTGGGAGGCGACGGTGCCGTCCCACGAGGTGTCCCACAGGCGCTTGTTGGGCGCGCGCTGGGCGAGGAGTATCTGGCCCTCCTCGTTGAACACGAGGCAGGTAAAGGCGCGGTGGCGGATGCCGTCGCCCGTGTGGGCGTCGAGTCGGTTGACCGTCCCCTCCGCGTTGTCGTCGGAGTCGACGGCGATGACGTCCTGGGATGCGTTCTTGTGGATTTCAGTGGCCTCGTCGGCCGCGGCGTTGCTCATGTGCCTTCCGTCGGAGTCGGGGGTCAACTAAGCTTCGATGCGAACCGCGGACCACGCGGCGGCGGGCCGTCAGCCGAGGCGCTCGTCGAGAATCAGACGGGTTTTCGTGCTCTTCACGTCGTCGTGCTCGCGGGCGCGAGTGATGAGGTCGTTGACGGCGCGGGTGTCGGCGGCGTCGACGACGAGGACGATGTCCTCCTCGCCGGAGACCTGCCAGACGAAGTCCACGTCCTTCCAGTCGGCCATCAGCTCGGAGACGTCGTTGGTGTCGACGTCGACCGCGACGGTCACCTCTATCATCGCCTTCAGGTTCCCCGTCCGGGTCGAAATCGTAAAGCGCTCGATGACGCCCTCCTCGACCAACCGCTCGACGCGGTTCCTGACTGTCCCCTCGGAGGTCCCGACCTCGGCCGCAATCTCCGTGTTGGGGGTCCGAGCGTCCCGTCGAAGGATATCGAGGATGCGCCGATCAAGCTCGTCCATACCCCACGTGTCCACCCCAGCGACTTACCGATTACGAATTTCGTAACTCACCTTCGAAAGCAACACTTATGCACCCGTGTTCCGTTCGTTTCTCGTAATGTCGGACGCCTATCTGGCGCTGGAAGACGGACGCGTGGTCGAAGCGCGTGGCCGTGTTCCGGGGCGCACACGCGGTGAACTGGTGTTCACAACCGCATATACGGGATACGAAGAGAGTCTGACCGACCCTTCGTACGAAGAGCAAGTCCTCACCTTCTCGTACCCCCTCATCGGGAACTACGGCGTCCGAGCCGAGCGATTCGAGTCCGACCGGGTCCACCCTCGGGCGGCCGTCGCACGCGAGTTCACGGAAGAGGTCGTCGAGTGGCTCGCAGACGAGGGCGTCCCGGCGGTCGACCACCTCGACACGCGCGACCTCGTCACGTCCATCCGCGAGGAGGGCGCGATGAAGGTCGGAATCGCCGTCGGCGAGGACGTGACTCCGGAGGACGCAAAGGAGGAACTCGCGCAGTGCAAGGGCATGAGCGAGCACGTCGACATCGGCGCGCAGGTCACCACGACCGAACTGACGACGTTCGAGGGCGACGGCGACACCACCGTCGCGCTCGTCGACTGCGGCGCGAAGGGCTCCATCGTGGACTCCCTCGTCGAGCGCGGCGCGACGGTCCACGTGCTCCCCTACGACGCGGACGCCGAGGACGTGACCGCGCTCGACCCCGACGTGCTTTTCATCTCGAACGGCCCCGGCGACCCCGAGAACTACACCGCGACGCGCGACCTCGTCGAGGAGTTCGCCGGCGAGGTCCCGCTGGCGGGCATCTGCCTCGGCCAGCAGATCGTCGCCAGCGCGCTCGGCGGCACCACAGAAAAGATGGCCTTCGGCCACCGCGGCGTCAACCAGCCCGTCCGCGACCTCCGGAGCGGAAAAGTCGTCATGACGACCCAGAACCACGGCTACACCGTCGCCGACCCCGGCGACCAACTCGACGTGACGCAGGTCAACGTCAACGACGACACCGCGGAAGGCCTCGCCAGCGAGGAACTGAGCGTCATCACGCGTCAGTACCACCCCGAAGCCCACCCCGGTCCCCACGACTCGCTCGGCTTCTTCGACGACGTGCTCGCCATGGCGGGTACGGAGGGAAACGAGCGTAAGCCCCAAGTCGCACCCTCGGACTGACCACCGCGACCGACCCGACCTCCGACTCTCGACGGCCCGGTTGATTGCACCCCGACCGCCGGCGGTCGAACGCCGATTTTTAGATACTTCGCGCCGCGAGCGACGCGACGCGCAGTTCAGACCCGCGTGGTAGAAACTGTCAAAACGATTCCCAGCGTATACGCTGTGATGGACGACGTCTCGCTCATCGAACGGGGGTTCGAGGAGTTTCCGGCGACGATTGCGCTCCTCGACAGGCGTGGCGACATCGTCTACACGAACCGGGCGTGGCGGGCGTTCGCCGACGCGAACGACTACGTGGGCGACCCCGATTCGACGGGTATCAACTACCTCGCGGTGTGCGACGCGGCCCGCGAGACCGACGAACTCGCGGGCGTCATCGCCGACGGCATTCGCGCGGTGCTCCGCGGCGACCGCGACCTCTTTACCGCCGAGTACCCGTGTCACTCGCCCGCGGTCTATCGGTGGTTCGCGCTCCGCGTCGTCTCGGTAGACACGCCGAGACACGGGAGCTTCGCGCTCGTTTCCCACTTCGACATCACCGACAGGCGGCTCGCGGAACTGCAGGTCAACGAGAAAAACGAGCACCTCGCGGCGCTCGTCAGCGTGCTCGCCTCGGAACTCAAAGCACAGCTCGCGTCGGCCGCCGCGTCCGCCGAGCGACTCGCCGCGGTCGACGGCGACGACGCGGTCGCGCTCTCCCAGAGCCTCTCGCGCATCGACTCGCTCGTCGAGTGGGGCATCGGCATCGCCGAGCACCCGAGCACAATCGACCTCGCGCCGGTGGACTTCCGCGAGCGCGTCGCGGAGGCGTGGGCGGTCGCCTCGCTCGACGACGCTGGCGACGCCTCGCTCCGGGTCGTCGGCGACGGGTCGCTCTCGGCCGCCGGCCACCTGTTCGGGCTGTTCTTGGTCGCGGTGCTCACGACCTGCTTCGAGCGGAACGCGTCGGCCGGTCCGTCGTTCAGCGTCGTCGTTGGAACGACTGCCGGCGGGTTCTACATCGACGACGACGGCCCCCACCCGTCCCCGGCAGAGCGCGCGGCGGCGACCGCGGATGTGAGCCAATTGCTCGGCGTCGACTACGACTCCCCGCATCTCCCGACGGCGCGACGAATCGCCGACCTGCACGGCTGGCAGTTCGACGTGGGCGACTCGGAACTCGGCGGGGCACGCTTCGAAGTCCGCGGTGTCGACTGGAACTGACCGGCGTTCGGCCGGTCGTCGAAAAGCGATTTTCGCGCCCGTCAGGAGACGTCGGCTTCCATGACGAACGTCGGCTCTTCCGCGAGGTCGCTTCGGGCGAGTGCGGCGTCGGTAATCCAGTCGACGCGCTCGGGGAACAGAACGCGCGTCCGGTCCGCGCCGACCGAAGCGGCGTCGCGGCGGACGGCGTCCAAAAGCGACCCGCAGGCCGACGCGTCGTCCCACGCGGCGACCGCGTACTCGGCCCACGTCACCTCGCCCTCGTCGTCGGATTCTCGGGAGAAGGTCCGGTTGCGATAGGTGAAGCCGGTCGCGCGGTCGTCGCCGACGACGAACAGTCGGTCGTCGTCCGCGGCGTCGTGGAGGCGCTCGCGGGTCAGCTCGGAGAGCGCCCACGACTCCGCGGGGTCGAGCGCGAGCCCCGACAGCGCGGTTCGGGCCTCACAGCCGGTCCAGTAGGCCCACGCGGCGTCGGCGTCGTCCCCGACGGCCGCCTCCGGGTCGGCGGTCGAGTCGGGGTCGGGCATCGCCCACCGGAACTCGATGCCGGGGTCGAACCCGGCCGTGCGGGTGGTGGCGAGGCTCGGGACGTTCCACGAGTGGACCATGTTGCGGACGCGGCGCGCGCCGCGCTCGCGCGCCCAGTCGAGAAGCGCGCGCGACAGTTTGGTCGCGAGCCCCCGCTCGCGGTAGTCGGGCGCGACGCGCATGCCCTGCGCCCAGCCCTCGTATTCCGACAGCATGACGACCTGTGCGATGGCGGCCACGTCGTCGGAGGGCGTCTCCTCGCCCATATCGACGATGAGCGTCGCCTGCTCCGACTCTCCGGGGGCAATCCAGTCGTGGTAGATGTCGGGGAGGTAGTCCGACACCCCGCGGTCTGCCCACGTGTCGCGGGTGAACGCGGCGACCGCGTCGTAGTCCTCGGGCCGCGCGGGTCGAATCTCCATCAGGTCACTCCCACGGGACCGAGCGCTGAGTCAGTTCGCCTTCGAGGTTCCGACCCATCGCACCCGTCGGGTCGGCGACGTTGGCGAGCGCCCACATGAGCTTCACCTTCGCCGTGCCGGGGAGCGTGTCGCCCGCCTCGACGACGCCGGCGTCGAGCAGGTCGCGGCCGGTGTCGTAGACGCGGTCGCAGACGCGGCCTTCGAGACACTGCGAGGTCATGGCGACGACCGTGCCGTCCTCGACGAGTTCCTCGAACCGCGGGATGAGGTCGGTGTGGACGTGGCCGAGGCCCGTCCCCTCGATGACGACGCCGGCCTTCCCGTCGAGGTAGTCGAGCGCCGCGGGGTCCATCCCCGGCGTGAACTTCACGAGTTCCACCTCGGATTCGAGGTCGGCGTGGAGCGCGAGGTCGGCCTCCCCACGTGGGGCGTAGTCGCGGCGGAACGTGACCTCCTCGGCCTCGTAGTCGACCTCGCCGAGCGGCTTCGCGCCGACGGTCTCGAACGCGTCGCGCCGGGAGGTGTGGTTCTTGCGGACGCGCGTCCCCTCGTGGAGCGCACAAGCGTCGTCGGACTCCGAGGCGTGCATGCAGATCATGACCTCGGCGGCGTCGGCCTTCGCGGCCTCGACGGCGCAGACGGCGTTCATCACGTTGTCAGAGGAGGGGCGGTCCGCCGAGCGCTGACTGCCCGTGAAGACGATTGGTACGGGCGTGTCGAGCATGAACGACATCGCCGACGCGGAGAACTGCATCGTGTCGGTGCCGTGCATGACGACGACGCCGTCGGCCCCGGCCTCGATTTCCTCGGCGACGGCCTCGGCGAGGTCGACCCACACGTCGGTCGTCATGTTCTCCGAGAGGATGTTGGCGACGACGCGGCCGCGGTAGTTCGCCCGCCCCGCGAGGTCGGGGACGGCCCGGAGCACGTCCTCGGCGTCGAACTGCGCGGTCACCGCGCCCGTGCGGTAGTCGACCGTCGAGGCGATGGTCCCGCCGGTCGAGATGAGCGAGACGGTCGGGAGGTCGTCGTCGAACTCGATTTCTGAGGTGCCGTCGCCCTCGGACTGCGCGTCTTCGATGTCGTACACGTCGGTTTCGAGCACGTCCACGTCGGCCCCCTCGCGGGCGATGCCGACGTTGTACCCGCCGTCGAGCTTGACGACGAGGTGGTCCTCGGTGGAAGACGGCATGAGCACGCCTTCGTTCGTGACGTCCGCGCGGGTGACGCGGACGCGGTCCCCTGCGTTCATATCGCGGGATACCGCGGGGGCAGACTTCAAACCCACCATTCCACCTTTTTCGTCCTCGGGGTCGCGTAGCGACCCGCTCGGAGCAAAAATCTGGACCAAAAATGCCGAACGGTTCGCTACGCTCACCGTTCGGTGCGATTGCTGGCCACGAGTACCACAGATTCATCCCCGGCTCGCGAGCGTGATGCAGAGGATGTTAGCTCCGCAGACATAACTGGCACAAGACATTTTATCCGGCCGACCGTCGGCCAGCGTATGCTCCCCACGATACTCCTCCAGTCGCGCGGCGCAGGCGCGTTCGTAATCGGCCTGCTGTTTTTCCTCCTGTTCCTCGGGATGGTGGTGTGGACGTACCGCGACGCGAAGCGAAACAGCAGTCACCCGGCGTTCCTCTGGGCCGTCGTCGTCTTCCTCGCGCCGCTTCTGGGACTCGTCCTGTACTTCATCCTCGGCCGCAACGCGTAGCTCCGAGCCGGGCGGCGAACCGTCACGCGACGCGAACCGACGCGAACGGTCTCCGCGGCTGACTCACCGGCACAAGAGCCATCAGGCTCGCCCGCGACCCTGTACACATGCAACGGTCGGACCAAAAGGAGTCTGAGCAGTCCGTCGACGACGTGCTCTCCGGATTGACCCGCGAGCGCGACGACGCGACGCGGACCAGTTCGCCGGACTCGTCAGGCGGCGGTCGCCTCGGTGGGCTGTTCTCCCCGCGCGCGTTCCTCGCGGCGCTCCTGCTCTCCATCGGCGGCCTCCTCGTCGGCGGCGCGATTCCCCTCGTCGGCTTCATCGGCCGGTTCGCAGGCATCGCCGGCGCCGGCTTCCTCCTCGGCCTCGTCGGGTCGAAGCGACACTACACCGAGGTCGTGCTCGCGGGGGCAATCGCCGCCGGCCTCGCGTTCGTCCTCTCGACGCTGTTCGCCGTGTTCGCGCCCTTCGCGGTGCAGTTGCTCGCGGACTACGGCGTCGCCATCGCGGGCGTCGGCGCGGCGAGCGGCGGGCTCGCGGCGCTCGTCGGTCACTACTTCGGCCGCGACCTCCGGGCGGGCCTGACACAGGAGCTGTAGCCGTCAGTCGATTCGCCAGCGGTCGCCGTTGTGGGCGACGAGGTCGCCCTCGGCGAGGTGGTGGAGCGCGCTGTCGACGACCGCGGGGTCCGCGTTGAGGTCCTTTGCGATGCCGCGGACGGTGTTCGACCCGTTGGCGAGCGCGGCCAGAATCTCGGCGTAAAAGCGGCTGTCGGCGTCGACGCCGAGGCGGTCGTTGAGGCGGTCGAGCACGTCGGTGATTCGGCCCTGCACCCACCGCTGGGCCAAGGAGAGTTCGTTGTCGAGTTCCTCCAGTTTCCCGAGTTCGCGTGCCAACTCCGAGATGTCGTCGCTCCCGGCGTTCTCGACTTCGAGCGTCACGTGCGGACAGCGCCCGGCCATGTCGAGGCTCGGACTCGGCGGGTAGGCGCTTTTCGCGCCGAACCCGTACGGCGAGACGTTCACCTCCAGTCGGAGGTTCCGCGAGATGTGGAAGTACTTGCGCCGCTGGTCGTCGGTGCGCGACTCGATGAGCCCCGCGTCCTCCAGCTTTCTGAGGTGGTCGATGACGGCCTTGGGGCTGACGCCGAGGTACTCGCTTATCTCGGTGACGTAGCACGGTTTGTGCGAGAGCAACCGCAGGATGCGCCGGCGGTTTTCGTTCCCGAGTAGGTCGAGCAGTACCGCGGAGTCCATTACGAGGTCATAGACTGCGGGCGGGGAAAAGCCTGACTCATGTGATACTCCGCGCCGTCGTGCGATTAGCGATTGTGACTCGCGGGGCGCTCACGGGGCGGTCTCCGGGGGGTCCGAGAGGCGGTCGAACGCCCGCGACGCGAGAAACACGGCGAGGAACGAGAGCGCGACGGTGATGCCCGCGAGGAGCGCCCCCGCCTCGTACTTCAGCGGCGGGTAGTAGCCGAGGCCGTAGTCGAACACGTCGTTGACGAGCGCGAGGACGAGGGCGAATCCGAGCGCGCCCTTCGTGGTCGCCCCGTAGCGCGGGACGAGGAGCGCGAGCGCGAGAAAGCCCGCGTGGGTGAGCATGATGCCCCAGTAGTCCCAGAGCGCGGCCCCGGAGAAGCCGACGTAGAGGTCGGGTCGGAGGTTGAGCGCGACGACCGTCCAGACGCCGTACTTGACGAGCCAGACGAACGCGAGCGTGTGGAGGTACGCGAGCGGCCGGTTGACGGGCGCGTCGGCGACGCGGCGACCGAGGTTCGGAAGCAGTGTCGCGGCCGACAGCGTCATCAGCGCGAGGGCGGTCGGCGAGTCGCCGAAAAGCGGGTAGAGGAACGTCGGCAGGTCAGAAAGCGCGGGGTCGGAGTGGACGTAGAAGCTCACCCCGACGAGGAACGCGGCGGCGTTGAGGACGAGGAAGACGACGAGGCTCGGCCCGTTTCCGAGGTAGTACTCCGCCCAGTCGTCGACCGCCGCGTCGAGGTCGAAATCGCGCAGACCCATCGCCGAGTCGGACGGCGCGCCGAAAGAAAAGGCCGTCGGGGCGGGGCGGGGCGGGGCGGCGCATCCCCGCCGTCGGGAGGCGAACGCCGCCCTCTCATCTCCGTGCGCGACACGTTGTCACCCCATGTCGGGAGCAAAGGACAGTTACCCCGGCGCGCCGAACGGCGACGTATGGACGCAGCACTCATCATCCTCGACGGGTGGGGACTCGGCGACCACGACCGCCGCGACGCCATCAAGGCGGCGGACACGCCGAACTTCGACCGCTACCGCGACGCGGGCGCGTTCGGGACGCTCATCGTCGACGGCCGGCGCGTCGGCCTCCCGGACGGCCAGATGGGCAACAGCGAGGTCGGTCACCTCAACATCGGGGCGGGCCGCGTCGTCAAGCAGGCGTACACCCGCATCGGTGACAGCATCGACGACGGCTCGTTCTTCGAGAACGACGCCATCACGGCCGCCTACGACCACGCCGACGAACACGACGGACGCGTCCACCTCATGGGCCTCGTCTCCGACGGCGGCGTCCACTCCGACCAACAGCACCTCCACGCGCTCATCGAACTCGCCGCCGACCGCGGCGTCGAGGCCGTCACCCACGCCTTCACCGACGGCCGCGATACCAGCCCCACCGGCGGCGAGGAATACCTCTCGGAGCTCGAAGCCGTCGCCGACGAACAGGGGACCGGCGGCGTCGCCACCGTCTCCGGGCGCTACTACGCGATGGACCGCGACCAGAACTGGGAGCGCACCAAGCGCGCCTACGACGCCATCGTCGAGCGCGAGGCGGAGTGGACCGCCGAGACGGCCGTCGACGCCGTCACCGAGTCGTACGACCGCGGCGACACCGACGAGTTCGTCGAGCCGACCGTCGTCGACGACGCGCCCGCGCTCGAAGACGGCGACTCGGTCGTCTTCTTCAACTTCCGCGCCGACCGCGCTCGACAGCTCGTGCGGATGCTCTGCGACATCGAGCCCGTCTGGGAGTTCGAGACGACGCCGCCGGAGATTCTCATGACGACGATGACGCAGTACGACAAGACGTTCGACGTCGCTGTCGCCTACCCGCCGGAACAGCCCGAGGACACGCTCGGCGAGGTGCTCGCCGAGGCGGACATGACGCAGTTGCGCATGGCCGAATCGGAGAAGTACCCCCACGTCACCTACTTCCTCAACGGCGGCCGCGAGGTCGAGTTCGACGGCGAGATTCGGAACATCGTCGAGAGCCCCGACGTGCCGACCTACGACCTCCAGCCCGAGATGTCCGCGGTGGAACTCACAGACACGGCCATCGACATCATCGAGTCCGACGACCCGAACGTGATGGTGCTCAACTACGCCAACCCCGACATGGTCGGCCACACCGGCGACTACGAGGCCGCCATCGAAGCGGTCGAGGCCGTCGACGAACAGCTCGGGCGGCTCGTCGAGAGCGTCCGCGCCCACGGCGGCCACGTCTGTATCACCGCCGACCACGGCAACGCCGACGACATGGGCACCGAAGACGACCCGCACACGGCCCACACGTTCAACCCCGTCCCGTTCGTCTACCTCGCGGCCGACCGCGACGACGAGGCCGCCGCGGAGAACGACGCCGAGGCCGAGCACGCCGAAGTCGACCCCGAGCATCCGCTTTCGGGCGGTCGGACCGTCCGCGAGGGCGGCTCGCTGTGCGACATCGCGCCGACCATCCTCGAACTCGTCGACGTCGACCAGCCGGCCGCGATGACCGGCGAGTCGCTGTTAGAATAGGTCGCCGTCGCTCACGCACTCGGTTTGGGTGCACTCAGCAGTCTACGCGCCGGACTCGCCTCGATAGCGACGGTACGCGGTCGGGACGAGCATCGACACGCCCGCGACGGCGGCGAGGACGACGAACTCCGGGCGGACGGCCGCGGCCAGTGACTCCGTCGTGAGCGTCTCGACCGACGCGCCGGCGATGACGCCCGCGACGGCCCACGGGAGTTCGCCCACGGCGGTCCCGAGCGCGAACGCCCCGAGTCGGACGTCGGCGACGCCCGCCGCCACCGACACCACGTCGGAGGGGATTGGAAACAGACGACTCGCGGCCACGCCCGTCACCGATCCCGTCTGTTCGACCGTCCGTTCGCCGACCGCGGCGAGTCTGGTGGTGCCCCGGTAGCGCCGCGCAAAGAGGTACGGCGGGACGCTCGTGAGAACGATGAGCGCCAGCGCCAACGGCACGCCGGCCGGTCCGAGACCGTAGCCGACGACGAGCGCGAGGAGCGTCGTCGGCCACGCGAGAAGCGGGCGCACGACCGCGAGCGCGCTCACGACGACGACGAGTCGCACGGGGTCCGCGGCGACCCACGCCGCGCGCGAGATGACGGCGTCTGGCGACGCGAGCAGGAGACCGGCGACGACGGCCGCGAGCGCGAGGCCGGCGGCGAGGCGCGGACGGGGCACGGAAGCTCTGCGGTCCGTCGTCGCGCGGCGACCAAACGCTTTGTGCTTCGGAGGGCTTTAGCCCGACCCCGTTCGATTGGCTCCCGAACCGTGACCGAGCCCACACGCGACGAGCGCGTCGAACTCGCGCTCGACCTCCTCGCGCACCTCGAAGCCGACGAACTCTCCCTCGCCGAGGTCGTCGACCGCATCGAGACGGTCACCACCGACCCGACGCTCACCCGCGACATCCTCGACGCGGCGGAGCTTCGCGGCATCATCGAGCGCGACGGCGGCCGCATCCGTCACAACCGCGGCGGCACGTTCGTCCGGTTCGAGAGTCAGGTCGTCCAACGCGAGGGCGACTTCGACTGCCGCCGCTGTGGCGCGTCCATCTCGACGGGCCACTTCGTGCGGTTCGAGTCCGGCGAACTCGGGCCGTTCGGCTCGTCGTGTGTCAGAAAAGTGCTCGGCCGGGAGTAGGCTGGCTGGCTCTCGCCGGCGTATGACCGCGCTACCGCCCGCGGCGGAGTTCTTCGATGAGCTGTTCGACCAGCTCCTGCTGGTGGCGAATCTGCTCGCTTTGGGCCTCGACGACCTCGCGGAGCGACTCGATTTCGGCGGCGAGTTCGGCGTAGTCGGCGTCCGAACCGGTGGCCCCGGCCGAATCGGACTCGGCGGCCGATTCGAAGCCGGACCCCTCGAACCCGAGGTCGCCGGCGTCGGCGACGTTGCCGGACGACGGCTCGGCGGCCGGCGATTCGGTGGCCGACTGAGTCGTCGCGGCCTCGGCCGCCTTCGCTTCCGCCACCGCGCCGGTCGCCGGCGCGGACTCGACGGACTGCGTCTGGGCGGCCCGCCGGCTCTGTTCGGCGGGCGCGTCGCCCTCGGTGCGGGTGGCGTTCGCCGGCTCGTCGGAGAGTTCGCCGGGGTTCGCGCTCAGGGGGTCGGGCCCCGCGCCGAAGTCGGTGTTGTCGCGCTCCGTGTCGGCGGACTCGGCGGTCGCCTGCGCTTTCTCCATCTGGACGCGGAACTCTTCGAGACTGCCGACGCCGTGGTAGTCACACAGCGCCCGCGCGAGTTTCTCGCGGACGAGTCGCGCCTGCTCGTTGGGAATCTTGAACCGCTCTTGGCGACCGTCGACGGTGAGCACGACCGTCGTGGCGACGCTCCCCGACTCGAATTCGAGGTCGGTCACGTCGGCGTAGCGGTACGACTCGTAGTCTTCGTCCCAGACCGCACTTCCGATGTGCCGGACGACGCGCGCGTCGGTGATGACGAACGTGAGCTCGCTGAATCGGAACGCCTGAACCAGGCGCTCGCCGTCTTCGTCGGTCACGCCGGCGGCCGCGAGGACGCCCTCGACGATTGGCTGGAGCGCGTCGTCGAGTCGCTTCGCGGACAGCGAGAACGTCTCGCTTCCGTCGAGGCCGTAGTCGAGCGATATCTTCGCTTTCCGTCGCCCCTCCTTGACGGACAGTCGTTCGGCGGCGTGCGAGAATTCGTCGACGGACTCGTCCGAGAGGAGGCCTTCGGCCCGATAGACGAGCGTCCGCGTCGGAGTTACAAACAGTTCGTCCTCGCCCCCGAGGTGGACGCGGGTCACCACGTCTTCCTCTCCGAGGACGGACTGGACGATCTCCGGTTGGCTCATGCGTGTGTCCACCCGGTGTTGGGACATAAATCCGCGGGTGATGACTCGAATCGAGTGGCGTGGTGACTCGTCCCGCGGTCGTCGGAGATGAGAAGCTTAAATACAACCAGCACACAACGGGAAGTTGAGCCCGGGTGGCTTAGCTGGACATAGCGCCGCACTCATAGGGTTTCACAATCGGTGCGGAACGCCTTGGAAGCCTCCGCCCCCCGCGAGGTCATGCCGGCCTCGCACCTGGGACATGCGGAGATCGTGGGTTCGGAGCCCACCCCGGGCATTCTTCGATTTCGTCACGTGGACAACTGCAACGCGAGTCACGACGTCGTCTCTCGATTTTCACTGGAAGCGGTGGTGTTCTCTGCTGTCGCGTCACCGATGGCTGTACTCCCGAACGGGATTCAATCTCGCACGGGTTCGTCTGAAACCCCAATGAGCGACGACCAGCAGCAATCCCTCGACGGCTTCAATCCCACAAGGGTTCGTCTGAAACGCGATGTCGTAGCCGTGCTCGGCGGCGTAGTCCTTGCTTCAATCCCACAAGGGTTCGTCTGAAACACGAAGCGTCGGGTCCGCGTCGAAGCCGCGATGCGCTTCAATCCCACAAGGGTTCGTCTGAAACAATCTCTCGACAGCGGAGATTCGAGACCGCTTCGAGGCTTCAATCCCACAAGGGTTCGTCTGAAACCGCCGGACTCGCTGCTGACGCCGTCCTCAATCAGCTTCAATCCCACAAGGGTTCGTCTGAAACCGTGACAGATTGGTTGCCCGACCGAGGTCTGCGCACGCTTCAATCCCACAAGGGTTCGTCTGAAACTGATTTGCTCGTACCGCGGGATAGCGATGCGAACGGGCTTCAATCCCACAAGGGTTCGTCTGAAACGCTTCGAACGTCTCGCTGGCCGCGTCGTACAGGATAGCTTCAATCCCACAAGGGTTCGTCTGAAACTCCGAGGACGGCTACATGGTAGACCCTTCCCTACAAGCTTCAATCCCACAAGGGTTCGTCTGAAACAAGCGCAAACGCGACAGTCTACGATTTCTTCGCGCTTCAATCCCACAAGGGTTCGTCTGAAACCTGATAGATACTGACGACCTGCCGATTATCGACAGCGCTTCAATCCCACAAGGGTTCGTCTGAAACGCGGTGGGGCGCACTACGCAACCACACTCTCCGAGCCGCTTCAATCCCACAAGGGTTCGTCTGAAACGAGTGGTGAAACGGTGGAGTAATCGCTGGTTCGGGAGGCTTCAATCCCACAAGGGTTCGTCTGAAACGGTTGGAAGGCGATTCCGGGCGGACTACCCCAAGGGTGCTTCAATCCCACAAGGGTTCGTCTGAAACAGTAGCAGCGACGACGACAACGACGACAACGACAAGCTTCAATCCCACAAGGGTTCGTCTGAAACCCTTGCCGGATTCGGCCGGGATAAGCGACACAGTCGACGCTTCAATCCCACAAGGGTTCGTCTGAAACCGGATGTCGAAGTCGAGTTCCGACGGGTCGATGTCGCTTCAATCCCACAAGGGTTCGTCTGAAACTCTCGACGTTGGTGCGTGTGATATCCGACGAGGTCGCTTCAATCCCACAAGGGTTCGTCTGAAACTGGCTCGTCGGGGACGCCGTTGCCGGGGTTGACGTTGCTTCAATCCCACAAGGGTTCGTCTGAAACCGTCTTGACCGCGTCAACCCCGGGGGTAGTCTGTCCAGCTTCAATCCCACAAGGGTTCGTCTGAAACGGCATCGACCGAAGTGTAATGTTCGACGCAATCCGGCTTCAATCCCACAAGGGTTCGTCTGAAACCATCGCCGCGAGCGCGTCCGACGACAAGGTCAAACAGGCTTCAATCCCACAAGGGTTCGTCTGAAACCGGGTGGACGTGCCAAGCGTTTCCGTGAACTTCGGGCTTCAATCCCACAAGGGTTCGTCTGAAACATGTTGCCGTCGTCGTCGCGGGGGCTGGGCGAAACCAGCTTCAATCCCACAAGGGTTCGTCTGAAACCGTACTGTGGACAGTTCGCTCCAAAATCGGCGGCATGCTTCAATCCCACAAGGGTTCGTCTGAAACGCGTCGCGTCGGCGAGACACGCACGGCACCGGGCGGCTTCAATCCCACAAGGGTTCGTCTGAAACTCGACGCGCTCGCTCTACGTCTCGCTTGACAACGCGCTTCAATCCCACAAGGGTTCGTCTGAAACCGGGGCCGACGCCGACATAGCCAACTCCTCAACCAGCTTCAATCCCACAAGGGTTCGTCTGAAACAGGGACTGCGCCCCCGACACGTCGCCGTCTCGCCACGGCTTCAATCCCACAAGGGTTCGTCTGAAACATTTTACCTCTCACACGGGAAAGAGAACCACGTTAAGCTTCAATCCCACAAGGGTTCGTCTGAAACGCCAGTCCCGTCAGGATTGGGACCAAGAGACAGACCGTGCTTCAATCCCACAAGGGTTCGTCTGAAACCCCAACGCGACCGACGCAAACGGCGTCCTCCCCGGGCTTCAATCCCACAAGGGTTCGTCTGAAACGGTCTCGTCACTATCGCTCTTGGGGACGCTCTTGGGCTTCAATCCCACAAGGGTTCGTCTGAAACCCGGAGACGTGGACCTGTACCTGAAATCGGGGAATCTGCTTCAATCCCACAAGGGTTCGTCTGAAACGCGACGTGCGATTCTTTCCGTTCGACCGCTTTATCGTGGCTTCAATCCCACAAGGGTTCGTCTGAAACCGACACGCGGTCGCGTGGCGGGCACTTCGTACACCGCTTCAATCCCACAAGGGTTCGTCTGAAACAATTCGTGGTCGTGACGGTGCCGTACTGGTTAATCTTGCTTCAATCCCACAAGGGTTCGTCTGAAACGCGCCGGGCACTACGCCGACCGAACGCCGACGGTCGCTTCAATCCCACAAGGGTTCGTCTGAAACCACCCAATGCCAAAACACTATCTCGTCGCGGAGTGTGCTTCAATCCCACAAGGGTTCGTCTGAAACGAGACACGAAGGACACGCCAAGAGCGTCCCGCGAATCGCTTCAATCCCACAAGGGTTCGTCTGAAACTATGACACGGGATACAATCGTGGGTTAAATCCTCGTGTTCGCTTCAATCCCACAAGGGTTCGTCTGAAACCCGCTGGTCTGCTGGCGACCAGATAGATTACCAGCTTCAATCCCACAAGGGTTCGTCTGAAACGCGATTGTCGCGCTCATCCTCGTCGCCACCCGGAACTGCTTCAATCCCACAAGGGTTCGTCTGAAACTCTCTACTCCGACAGGGTGTCGTATTCCATCTTTTCAAGCTTCAATCCCACAAGGGTTCGTCTGAAACCCTGTTCAGTGACGGGGAGACGCCCGACTGTGGACAGCTTCAATCCCACAAGGGTTCGTCTGAAACCCTCCGCGATTCGCGTCACCCCCAGCGGTAGTAGAGGCTTCAATCCCACAAGGGTTCGTCTGAAACCGCTATCGTCAGGCATGGGGTACGATAGGAGGGCCGGCTTCAATCCCACAAGGGTTCGTCTGAAACTATTGTATGGCTATCTACATAAACCTATCGTTCTTCGCTTCAATCCCACAAGGGTTCGTCTGAAACCGACGAGTCTGAAAGGCCTGCGCCCCTTCAGCGAGCTTCAATCCCACAAGGGTTCGTCTGAAACGCGCTCATGCAACAGGGGAGCGCCCAACTGCGGGAGCTTCAATCCCACAAGGGTTCGTCTGAAACCCGTCCGAATTCACGGGGGTAGACGGCTGTACATAGCGAACTCACATCAACGTTTCCGTCGACCCTCAATTCCCCCGTACCCCCCGGGGGGTCGACGGAAACGAGTCAGTACTGGGTCTGTTGAGACCGACTCCTCGGTCAGGCACCAACTCGACACGCCCCAAGCCACCCGTGAGTCACCACGAGCACGCTCGACTCGGCGACTTCGGTCGTCGTGAGTCGCGACTAGCGACCGGAAAACCCCGGAAAAACGGGACCGAAACCGCGACCGCCGTGTTAGTCGAGCGGGTCGTCGAGTTCGCCCATGACCGCTTCGAGGGCGTCGGTCGCGGTGAGGAGGCCGACGACCGCGCCGTCTCGTAAGACGAGCGCGAGTTCCTGGTCTTCGGCTTGGAACTGGTCGAACGCGTCGCTGACGTTCGTGTCGGCGGCGAGCGTCATCGTCGGCGCGGCGATTTCTTCGAACGAGCGCTCGCCGGCGCGGAGCGCCTCGAAGTTGTCGATGATGGAGGGCGCGTAGACGACGCCGCGGAAGTCGGTGAACGAGTCGCCGACGAGCGGGAAGCGGGTGTGGGGGGTGTTTCGAATCCGGTCGAAGTTCTCGCCGGGCGTCGCCGCCGTCGAGAGCGCGACGATGTCGTCGCTGGGAATCATGATTTCGCTGATGGAGAGTTCGTCCACGTCGAGCGCGTTGAGCACCTCGTCGCGGCGCTCCTCGGGGAGTTCGCCCTCTTCGAGCAGGGAGTGCAGGCGCTCGCGGAGTTGGCCGCGGGACTCGATGACGTCGGTCTCGGTTTCGAGCCACGCGCCCGACATCTCGATGCCGAAGAGCTTGAGCGTCCACTTGGCGACCCAGTCGCCGAACTTGATGATGGGCGAGATGGCGACGTAGAACCAGTGGAGCGGCGTCGCCCCGTAGCGACAGACCATGCGGGAGCGTTCGACGCCGAGGTACGTCGGCGTCTGCTCGCCGTGGGTGAGGTGCAGGAGGTTGATAATCAGGTAGGCGATGAGCGCGCCGGCCCCGACGGTCGCGAGCGTCGTCCCGGCGAAAATCGGTTCGAGTAGCGGTTCGAACAGCGCCGCCAGCGCGGGTTCGGCGACGATACCGACGGCGATGCTCGACGCCGTGATTCCGACCTGACAGGTCGTGAGATACAGTTCGAGCTCTTGGGTCATCTCCCAGGCCCGTTCGAGTCGGGAGTCGCCGTCGACGAACTCGGACTCGGTGAACTGCCGCGCGCGGGTCAGCGCGAACTCGATGGCGACGAAGAAACCGTTCGTGAGGATGAGTAACGCCCCCGCGACGAGGCGTATGCCAATCTCTGTTGGGTTCATCTGTGTCGGTGGTACGCCCGTTGGCGCTCGACCCGTTAGAAAGCATCGGCCGTCCGCTGATGTATGTAGTCAGTTATCGGGAGTCGATTAATATCCAGTTTGAACTGCGGTTCTGACAATAACGCCGGGAAAGTTAATGTCGCGGGCGACAGACGGGCGGACGAATGACGAGTCGAGAACTCGACGCGCTGGACAGACAGATACTGTACACGTTACAGGCGGAGGCGCGCCGCACGTCGTCGACCGACATCGCCGACGAACTCGACGCCTCGGCGAGCACCGTCCGGAACCGCATCCAGCGGCTCGAGGCCGACGGGGTCCTCCGCGGCTACCACGCCGACGTGGACTACGAGCGCGCGGGCTACCAGCTGTACACGCTCATCGTCTGTACGGCCCCGATTCCGGAGCGCGAGGAGTTGGCCGAGGCCGCCGCCGCGGTCCCCGGCGTCGTCGAAGTACAGGAGGTGATGACCGGCGAGCGGAACGTCATGGTCCGGGCCATCGGCGTCGACGGCGACGACCTCAGCCGAATCGGCGAGGAGTTAGACGAGTTGGGCCTCCGCGTCTCCGACGAGGACCTGATTCGGAACACTCACCGGAGCCCGTACGCGAAGTTCGGGGACGGCGACGAGTGACCGACTGCACGAGCGGCGACACGCCGCCTCACGGGTGAATCCGGCTCGGTTCGTCTCCGGCGATGCAGTTCCCGAACCACCGGTACAGCTTTGACAGGTGATAACGAACTGGTATTCGCCGTTGTCAGAGACCCTCCCGTTCGCGTCGGTCTCTCACCGACCGAATGCCCCCCACCCACCCACCACCACCACACCACCAGAGCGGTTCAACACGCTCCGACAACGGGTAGACGCAGTTGCGACAGCATCGCGCGGTCGAGGCCCCGCACTCGCCGCGTGGTACGCTACGTGGTTTCATCGGACGACCGCCCCCGGTCGTTCGCTTCCGACGGCGTCCACGCCTCGGGCTTTCGTTCTCTAACGCCGTTTGTGACCCGTGAGCGACGTGGCCGCGGGTCGAAAAGCGGGGTTCGGCCGACTCAGTCGAGTCGCTCGACCTGAACCAGCGCGACGGGGTCGTCCCAGCCGTAAACCGCGGGGTCGAGGTCGCCGTCGCCGACGATGCCGGCGTGGGGAGTGACGACTCCTCCCTCGGCGAGGTCCGGGTCGCTCGCGCCGGTCCCCTCGGTGCCGGAGTCGATGCCGTAGAGGGCCTGTGCAGGGGGGACCATGTCGGCGTACGCCTCGGTGTTGACTTCGGTTCCGGCGTCGTAGCTGGCCGCGAAGTACGACCGCGACTCGTTGACCCGCTCGGGGAGCGGGACGGTGTCGAGGCCGGCGAAGCCGTCGTTCGTGCCGATGAGCATGCTGACGAACGAGAGGTACGCGCCGCTGGCGTCGGTCTCCAGTTCGAGCGTCGCGGCCGCGGGGAACGTCTCGCTCGCCGGAAGCTCTTCGGGGACGAGCGGCGCGTCGGCGACCGTGACGCCCCGAACGTCATCGCTCTCCTCGGCCAGTTCGCCGAGCGGGCCGAGGTTCCCGTTCTCGGCGAGTTCCCTGATGGCGTCGCTCGCCGGGTCGCCGACGGCGAACAGTTCCACGCCGGCGCGGTGGGCGACCACCGCCGGCGGGGTGAACGGCTGTCCGGTCGTCAGGTTCGCCACCGTCACGCGGTAGGTCCTCGCCGACTGGTCGTTCCCGTTGGTCCCGTTTCCGGCCGATTGGCCCGGAAGGCTCGCGCTCCCCAGACAGCCGGCGAGGGCAGTCAGCACGCCCGCGCCGGTCAGTCCGAGGACGGTTCGTCTCGTCGTCGGTGTCGTCAGGTTCGTCGTCGCCTCAGTCGTCGTCTCAGTCATTGGTCTCACGTGTGGTCGGAGCCACGAGAACGAGGACGCGAGGCGGGCTAAAGGCAATTTTTCGAGATTCGGGGCGACTCCGTGACGAATCGGGGTCGAGTCAGTACCAAATTCGGGCGGGGTGCGAGCGGGACGGGTCCGGCGCGTGCGACACCGCCGGAACGCTCACCGGACCGTCACGTAGGTCAGGAACGCCAGCGCGACGAGTTGGAGGCCGCGGAGGACCAACACGGCCTGCTGGACGTGGGGGTCGCCGGAGTAGAGGCTTTGCATCGTGACAAAGAAGTAGAGCGCGACGGCGTTCTCGACGAGCATGACGACGGCGAACGCGAGCAGGCCGAGGACGAGTGAGGTGCGGAACGTCCGGTAGTTGCGAATCCACACGGCGGTTAGCGCCGCGAGGAAGACGATATTCACGCCCGAGAGGGCGCTCGCCGCCATGATTTGGGTGTCCATTGCCATATCAATCGAGGTGTGTCGCGATTTCTTCGAAGGTGTCGCGGTACCGTTCGAACTGGTCTGTGAGGAAGTACAGTCGCCCGTACTTGTCGCCGCCGGCCTCGACGACCCCGTGGGATTCGAGGGCGTCGAGGTGGTGTCTGACGGTCTTGTAGCCCACGTCGAGTTCGTCGGCGAGGCGGTTCGCGTTCTGCGGGCGCTCCGAGAGGACGCGGATGATGCGGACGCGGTTCTCGCCGCCGCGGGTCGCCGTGAGCAGATACCAGAGCGCCTTCTCCATCGACTGTTCGTTTGACTGATTGGTCGAGCGCGGTATTATTCTCGCGGGTGCCGTTCGACGCGACGAGTTCGACTCGGCGACGACCGCACATGAGCGTTGTTCCAGTTCCGTACCAAATCCGGGTCGAGTTCGGACGTGCCGAGTCCACCTCGCCACTGGGCCGAACGAGGCGAGCCGACTGAGGACCCCGCCGACGGCAGTAAGGGATATGTCGGTCGCGTCCTACGAAAACTCGTATGGACGACGACGCCGGACGGAACGCGTGCGCCATCGAATCCCCGAAGGGTAGACCCTGCCCCTTCTGCGGCACATCGATGGACCACCGCCACTGCAAGTACGTCTGCCCGGAACACGGGGTCGTCTACGACTGTAGCGACACGTTCTGGTAACGAAACCTGACAGAAGACGCCCGAAACGGGACCGCCGCGAAGTCGGCGGGTTCGCGGGTTGATTTCACGGCGGCACGAAGCGTTATGTCGGCGGCGACCGAACTAACGGCCGTCCTCACCGGTCAGCTCAGTTGGTCCCGAGACGGACGCGGCCACGCACACGAAACGATGCTCAACGAATCACAGGTCGAGGCGGGAAAAGACATCCAACAGCGGACGGGAAAGACGTTTTACTTCGCGACGCGGCTCCTTCCCGAGCGCGTCAGACACGCCACGTACGTCCTGTACGCGTTCTTCCGCGTCGCCGACGAGGTCGTCGACGCCGAGCAGACCGCGCCACCGGCAAAACAGCGCGAGCGCCTCGAGCGCCTCCGCGCCGAGGCGCTCGGCGAGGCGGAGACCGACGACCCCGTCCTGTCGGCGTTCGCCGAACTCAGAGAGCGCTACGGCATCGACCCCGACGACGTGCACGTCTTCATCGACGCCATGGAGTCGGACATCGAGAAGGACCGCTACGAGAGCTACGAGGAGTTAGAGGCGTACATGGACGGGTCGGCCTCGGCGGTCGGCCGAATGATGACCGCCGTCATGCGGCCCGACGACCCCGAGGCGGCGCTCCCGCACGCGACGGCGCTCGGGCAGGCGTTTCAGATGTCGAACTTCCTCCGCGACGTGGGCGAAGACGTGGTCGAGCGCGATCGGGTCTACCTCCCGCGGACGACGCTGGACCGCCACGGCGTCGACACCGAACAGATTCTCGCCCTCGAGTTCGACGAGCGCGTCGCCGACGTGATGCGCGACGAACTCCGCCGAACGGAGTCGCTGTACCGCGACGGCGTCGCCGGCATCGAGTATCTCCCGGCGGACTGCCAGTTCCCGGTGTTGCTCTCGGCGGTGCTGTACGCCGACCACCACCGGTCGATTCGAAAGCTCGACTACGACACCCTCACGGCGACGCCCGAACTCGGCCTCGGGCGGAAGCTCGCGCTCCTCGCGAAGACCGCGGCGTACTGGGCCGTCTGGCGCGACCCCGTGGCCGTGTTCAAGGCCGTCAGCGTCGTTCCCTACCCCGACGACGAGGAACTCGACGCGGAGTTCGGCCCCGGTTCGACGCCGGTCGGCCGCTCGCGGCGCAGTGGACGCGTCTCCGGGTGGCTCCGGTCGCTGAGCCGCTGGGGGTCGGACTGAGCGACACGGGGTTTTCCACGAAACCGTTTACTGAGTGGCCGGCGGAGCCTACCGCATGCATCGCGTCACCCTCGACACCCGGTTAAACTGTCCGCTGGGACGGGTGACCGCCGCGCACGACGTGACACTTACCACGCCGTACTGGAATCTCTCGCCCGAGACGGGTCGGTGCGACCTCTGGGTCGAGGCCTCGTCGCCGGGGCGCTCGCAGTTGGAAGCCGGCATTCGAGCGCTCAGAGACGCCGACGGCGTCAGCTATTTCGAACTGAAGCGGAAGCGCGGCTCGCACGCGACCGCTCACGTGGTGCTCGAAGAGACCGTCGCCATCGAAACGGTCCTCGCCCACGGCGGCGCGGTCATCGCGCCCTTCCGCGACAGAGACGGCTGGGAGCGGTGGCACCTCGGGTTCGCCGACCCTCACGCCGCGGCCGCGACACTCGACTCGCTCGACCGCCGCTACGAACTCACCGTCGTCGAGCAGACGCCGCTCGACGACTCGGTCGCGCCCGACGTCTTCCGGCACTTCCACGAGGCGGCGACGCTCCTCGACGGCTGTGAGCGTCTCACCGAAACGGAGGCCCGGGTGCTCCGGACCGCGGTCGAACACGGCTACTACGAGACGCCGCGAAACGAGTCGCTCGCCTCCCTCGGCGAGCGGTGCGGCGTCTCCGACGTGGCCATCTCGAAGACGCTCCGCCGCGCGGAGCGGAAGCTCCTCGGAGCCGCCGTCTCGGCGCTCGCCGGCCTCGACACCGACCGGCCGAACGCGGGCGGCGGCGACGAACGTTAGCATACTAACCCGCAGGTTCTCCGAGGTCGCAGGCGTCGGTTTCGGTGATGAGCGTACGCGCCGACGCATCGCGTTCGACCGGCGACCGGACGAGGTTCGCACCCGAGGCATCGCCCCGAACTATCGCAATCGACGACGACACGCCTCCCTCTCGCGGGCTGACGCTCCACCATGGTCGGTGAGTCGTCCCTCGCCGGTCGGTATCGGACCGCCGCCCTGTTCGTCCTCTTGGCCGCGCTGTGGGGCGGGACCTACCCCGCGGTGACGCTCGGTCTGGGGTCGTTCCCGCCGATTCTGTACGCCGCGCTCCGGCTCGACATCGGGGCGGCGCTCCTGTTGCTGTACGCGGGGTGGCGAACCGACTACTGGCGACCCCGAACGAGCCGCGACTGGACGGTCGTCGCCCTGGCCGGCCTCCTGTCGCTCGCGGGCTACAGCGTCCTCCAGAACGTCGGCCAGCAGACCGTCCCGAGCGCGGTCGCGTCGGTGCTCGCGGGGCTGATTCCGATACTGACCGTCGGCTTCGCGAAGCCGCTTCTCCCCGACGAGCGGTTCGGCCCGGTCGAACTCCTCGGCGTCGCCGTCGGCTTCCTCGGGTTGGTCGTCATCACCGACCCGGAGCCGTCGAACCTCCTCGGTGCGAACGCCGCGGGGCAGGCGATACTGGTGCTCGCCGCGGCCTCCTTCGCGCTCGGCGGCGTGCTCACTCAGCGAATCGACGCCGAGATGCCGTTCGCCGCCCAGACCGCGTGGGCGATGGTCGTCGGGGCCGCCGCGACCCACCTCGCCAGCGCCGCGAGCCCGACCGAATCGCTGGCGGTGGTCGACGTGTCGCTCGCGGGCCTCGCGGGCCTCGTCTACCTCGGCGTCTTTGCGAGCGCGGTCTGTTACCTGCTGTACTTCTCGCTTCTCCCGCGCCTCGGCTCGGTCGAACTCAACCTCGTCACCTACGCCATCGCCGGCTTCGGGGCGGTGTACAGTTGGCTCCTGTTCGCGGAGCCCGTGACCGCGGCCACGCTCCTCGGCTTCGGGCTCGTCCTCCTCGGCTTCGGTCTGCTCAAGTGGGAGCGACTCGGCGCGGCCTACCGGGGCCGGCGTCGCGGCGTCGAGTCGGACTGAGAACTGACGCTGGAGCACACCGACGCTCAGGACCGCCACGGCAACCGCCGCGGAAGCCGCAGGAGCCGCGAGTCGAACCGGTCCGTCTTGAGCAGTCCGACGCCGAACAGCGCCGCGACCGCGACGGGAATCCAGTTGCCGAACCACGCGTTGATGCCGCCCCAGAGGATGACGAAGCTCACGAGGTCGTCGAGCATGAACTCCGTGCGGTCGAGGCGGGCGAGAAGCGCCTCGCGGTCGAACGACCAGTCGAGCGCGACGACGGCGACGGTCGCGCTGACGACCCAGCCGGCGTAGTTCGAAAGCGGGACGCCGTAGAACAGGCGCGCTCCGTCGGCGAGGCGGTAGTACTCCCAGAAGCCGAGCGCGACCGCGCCGGGGTCGAGCACCACGTCCATGGCGAGGACGGCCGCGATGACGACGCCGAGGCGGACGGCCCCGTTGCGGGCGCGGTCGCCCAACAGGAGCAGACACAGCAGGTAGGCGTTCATCACGAGCGGGATGAAAAACACCGGTAGCCCGACGGGAACCCCGGCGACCGTCGGTCCGAGGTCGACGCCGTAGTGGAACCAGCCGTACGGCCAGCCCGTGGTGACGCCGGTGTACTCGATGGCGTAGGCGTACGCGGTGAGCGCGCCGACGCCGAGGGCGGCCCGCCGGGTCACGAGCGGGAGGACGCCCACGATGAGCGGCGAGCGCATCACGAGCGTCCCGAGGAGGATGAGAAACGCGTTGAACGCCAGCGGGTCGGGGAGCCACCCCATCGCGCTGGCGACGAGGAGCACCGCACCGTTCAGCGGGAAGAACACCGAGATGGTAAAGCGGTTGTCGCGCACGAGTCGGTCGAGCGCGTCCTCGGCGTCGTCCCGTGTGGACGGCAGGCGCGCTCGCAGGTCGCTCACGCTCACGGGCGCACCTCCGGGGACTCGCGTTCACCCATAGACGAGCCTCCAGAGCGCCCCGAGGGTGATGAGCATGCCGACGACGGTGTTGATGACGGGGTACCACCAGTACGCCCGGTCCACGTCGACGCCGGCGGCGACGACGCCGAGGACGACGACCGGATAGGCCGCCAACAGCGCGCCGAGGCGGAGGTCGACCGCGGCGAAGGCGACGGCGGCGAGCGCCCACGTCGCGGCGCAGTACCAGTAGGTCCGGCGCTCGCCGAGGGCCGTCGCGGTCGTCCGAATGCCGGCCTCGCGGTCGGGTTCGATGTCGGGAATCGCGGAGAACGTGTGCATCCCCATCGTCCAGAGCCACGCGCCCACGACAGCGAGCATCGGCGGGTTCGACCCCGAGACGGCCGCGTAGGCGGCGACGCCCGGCAGGACGTACAGCCCGTTCGACACAGAGTCGAGAAGCGGCGTCGTCTTGAACCGAAGCGGCGGGGCGCTGTACTCGACGGCGAGGAAGAAGTGCGCGGCGAGCCACGGCCACGCGACCCGCGGGACGAGGGCGAACAGGCCGACGCCGAGCAGGCCGCTCGCGGCGACGACGGCGGTGTTTACCGGGTCGCCGCGCCACCGGGCCTCGCGGTCGTCTTTCTTCGGGTTCGCCGCGTCCACGTCGGCGTCGAACACGTCGTTGACGCCGTAGAGAAAGACGTTCGCGGGGACGAGGAAGTACGCGAACAGGGCGAGGGGTTCGAGGCCGAACAGGTCGGCCGGGGCGCTCGCGGCGGCCGCGACGCCGACGACGACGGGCCCGGCGAGGTAGAGCCAGAATCGGGGGCGTGAGAGGACCGCGAGGTAGACGAGGCGGTCACGCAGACCGCCGTCTCCACCCTCTCCGGCCTCGGTCTGTGCGGCCATGTCGGCGCTCACCTCGCGTCGTCGGCCATCTCCTCGGCGGTGAGCTGGCCGCTGATGAGACACATCGGGACGCCGATGCCCGGCGTGGTGAACGAGCCGGTGAAGTAGAGGCCGTCGACCGCGTCGGAGCCGTGGGGTGGGCGGAGGAGCGCCGTCTGGAACAGCGTGTGCGCGAGCCCGAGCGCGGTGCCCTGCGTGCTGTTGTATCGCTCCTTGAAGTCGTTCACGCAGAACGACTCCTCGACGACGATTCTGTCGCGCAGGTCGACGCCGGTGTTCTCGGCGATGTCGTCGAGGACGAGGTCACGGTAGCGCTCGCGCTGTTCGGGCGTGTCCTCCAGTCCGGCCGCGATGGGGACGAGCGCGAAGAGGTTGCTGTGGCCCTCCGGCGCGACCGAGTCGTCGGTCTCCGAGGGGACACAGAGGTAGTACGCGGGGTCGTCGGGCCACGCGGGGTCGTCGAATATCGTCTCGAAGTGGTCGTCCCAGTCGGTGGGTAACACGAGCGTGTGGTGGGCGAGTTCGTCCACGTCGCCCTCGACGCCGAGGTACAGCAGGAACGCCGAGGGGGCGTACGTCCGGGAGTCCCAGTAGTCGGCGTCGTACTGGCGCTTTTTCTCCGGGAGGAGCTCCTGTTCGGTGTGGGCGTAGTCGGCGTCGGAGACGACCTGGTCGCAGAGGAACTCCCGGCCGTCCTCGGTGCGGACGGCGAACCCGCCGCGGCGACCGGCGATTTCGGCCACGGGCGAGTCGGTGTGGAACTCGACGCCCAACTCCTCGGCGAGGTCGACGATGGCGTCGACGACGCCCGCGAGGCCGCCGTCGGGGTAGTAGACGCCCATGTTGAAGTCCACGTGGCTCATGAGGTTGTAGAGCGCCGGGGTGTTGTTCGGCGCGCCGCCGAGGAACACCAGCGTGTACTGCATTATCTGCTGGAGCTTCGGGTGGTCGAAGTAGTTCTCGACGTGGTCCTGCATCGACCCGACGAGCGACAGCCCCCACGAGTACCGGAACACGTCGAGGTCGATGTAGTCGGTGAGGTCCGGGCGGTCGGTGTAGACGAAGTGTTCCATCCCGATGCGGTAGTTCCGCTCGGCCTTCCGGAGGTAGTCGTCGAGCCTGTCGCCCGCGCCGGGTTCGTACGACTCGAAGGTGGCCTTGTTGGCCGCGAGGTCGGGGAGCATATCGACGCGGTCGCCGTCCTTGAAGAAGATGCGGTAGTGCGGGTCGAGTCGGGTCAGCCCGTAGTAGTCCTCGGGCCGCTTGCCGAAGTAGGCGAAGAATCGCTCGAACACGTCGGGCATGAGATACCACGACGGCCCCATGTCGAACCGGAAGCCGTCGCGTTCGAGCGTGCTGGCTCGGCCGCCGAGCTGTTCGTTCTTCTCCAACAGCGTCACGTCGGCGCCGGCGTCGGCGAGATAGCACGCCGTCGAGAGGCCGCCGAACCCGCCGCCGATGACGACGACGGACTCCCCGGCGAGAGAGTCGAGAGCCGAGACAGAATTCATGTCCGTTCGTAAGGACGTAGAGGACATAAATCGACTGACCGAATCGACCGCCGTCGGGGGGTAGCTTTAGGCTCGGTCCCTCCTTACGGCCCCGCATGAACGACACCACCGTGGTGGTCACGGGTGCGAGTTCGGGAATCGGCGCGGCGGTCGCGCGCGCCCTCGGTCGCGCCGGCGCGACGGTCGTCGCCTGCGCTCGCGACGCCGACGCCCTCCAGTCGGTCGTCGACGACATCGAGAGCGACGGCGGGACCGCCAGCGCCGTCCGCGCCGACGTGCGCGACGAACTCGACATGGAGCGCCTGATGGAGACGGCGGCCCGCGCCGGCGGGCGAATCGACGTGGTCGTCGCCAACGCCGCCGTCGCCCACGGGACGCCCGGCGAGATGCCCGCGCCCGAGGAGTCCTACGCGGCGTTCGACGACACCCTCCGAACCAACGTCCGCGGCGTCTTCGCGGCGGTCAAAGAGGCGCTCCCGCACATGGCCGACGACGGGCGAATCCTCGTCCCCTCCGGCTCCGTCGCCCGCGAGGCGAAGCCGGGGATGGGCGCGTACGCCGTCTCGAAGGCGGCCGCCGAGGCGCTCGTTCGGCAGTTCGCCGCCGACTGCGACCGAACCGTGACGGTCGTCGACCCCGGCCTCGTCGCCACCGACCTCACCGGCGGACAGGGCCGCGACCCCGACGACGTGGCCGGCCTGTTCGTCTGGGCGGCGACCGACGCCGACCCCGCCGAGTTCGACGGCGACGTCGCGGACCTCAAAGCGTGGAAGCGGGCGACGCGCTGAGGTCCCGTCGCGTTTCGACCCCGCGTTCCGCCGGAACCGCGCCCCTTATTAATCCGAACCAGTTCGTTCATAATATGAACCGTTCGACGGCCATCGGCGTGGGGAGCGTCGTGGCGCTCGTCGCGCTCTCCGGATACGCCGCGAGCGCCGGGGCGTGGAACCTCCTTATCGTCTCGTGGGCCGCCTTCGGCGCGATGGCGCTCGCCGCGCCCCTCGGGGCGCGGAGCCGGACCGAACACGCCGAGGGACTCGTCTGGGGCTACGGCCTCGCCAGCGGCGCGATGGTGACGAGCGCCGCGGTGTTTCTGGTCCCGCAGGCGCTCGGCCACCACACCCAGTTCGGCGGCTTCGGCATCGCCTTCGGCATCCTCGCGGGCTTCGCCGCCCACACCGTCGGCCACCGCTTCGCCCACATGGAGTTCCCCGTGGACCGCACCGTGACCGAACTCTCGGCGCACGCCGTCTCCGCGGGCGCGATTATCGGTATCGTCTACGGGAACATCGACGTGGGCGTCGGCCTCGGCCTCGCCATCGTCTCCCACAAGGGGCCGGCCGGCTACGCCGCCGCCCGCCGGCTCTCGGGACAGGACAAGTCGGTCGCTCCCCTGCTTCTTCCCGCGGCGGGCCTCGGCATCGCCGCCATCGTCTCCAGCGCCGTGTCGCTCCCCGCTACCGACGCCTTCCGCGGCCTCGTCTTCGGCTTCGCCTCCGGCGTGTTCCTCCACGTCGCCATGGACTTCCTCCCGCGCTGTGAAATCGGAAGCGAGATTCACGAACTGCTGTCTGTCGAAGACGGCCACGCTCACGCGATTCTCGACCGCCTCAGGTTCCACGCCGCGCTGAGCACCGCCGTCGGCGGCCTCGCCGTCTTCGCCGCGTGGCTGGCGCTCAACTAGTCTCTCATTCGCTCGCCGGGCCGAGGTAGCCCCACGCGAGCAGTCGGTCGCCGTCGCCGCTTATCCACCGCTCGCCGATGTCGTCGCGGTAGTACAGGTTCGGGATGACGATGTCGTCGACGCGGTCGTACGCCTGTCTTCTCGCCTCCTGCATCGTCTCGCCCTTCCCGGTGACGACGAGCGGGATGCCGCTCTCGCCGGCGGCGCGCCACTGCCCGTCGACGAGTTTCGCGTCCTCGATGTGTACGCCCTCGCGGCTGTCGGTCTCGAAGACGACCGCCGCGTTCCGCGAGTTCTCGTCGTAGGTCTTCTCGTCGTTGAAGGGGAACGGCGGTAGGACGATGCGGACCGCGATTTGGTAGCCGCCGTGGACCGAGAGGTCGGGGTCGTTGCCGTGGGCGAGGTCGTAGAAGAACTGCGCGGTCGACGACTCGAAGGACTCCTCTTGGAGCGTAATCGTCGGGTAGCCGAACCGCGGGGTGAACTCCAGCGGGTAGATGCCGTGTTCGTTGACGATGCAGTTGATGTCGATGCTCCCGACGTAGCCCTCCTCGGCGAGCCACGGTTCGAGCCGGCCCAGCGTCTCCTCGAACAGCCGGTTCCGCCCGGCCCAGAACATCGACGTTCCCATCTCGCCGGTCGAGGGGCCGATGTTGCCCGGAAACAGCTTCTTGTGCTCGAAGTTGAAGTTCACCGAGTCGACGAACTTCTCGCCGTTGAAGAAGCCGCAGACCGCGATTTCGACGCCCTCGACCTTCCGCTGGAGCTGAAAGCCCTTCATCCGGTGGCCCCACGCCTGCTTGTACGCGCGGAGCACCTCGACCACGTCGCTCCCGTCCTCTTCGTTGCCGACGTAGAGGAGTCGCTTGACGTTCTGGACCTCGCCCAGCGGTTTGATGACGTAGGGGGCGCGGTTCCGCCGGACGTACTCGATTCCCTCGTCGAAGTCGCGGAAGACGCGCTGTTCGACCGTGTCCACGCCGTGGGACTCCAGTACGTCCATGGCGTAGCCGCGGTCCTCTTCGAGGCGGTCGGTGTTCGGCGTCCCGCCGACGACGGCGTGTCCCTCCTCGCGGAGCTCCTGTGCCAGCGCGCCGGTTCCGATGTCGGAGCCGACCCAGATGTCGTCGAAGACGATGACGTCGGCCCAGTCGACCTCCGCGCGCCAGTCGTCGGTCTTCGTGACGAAGCCGTCGCCGATTTCCCTGTCCCGCTCGGCCTCGATGTAGTACCGCACGTCGTGGCCCTCCCTGTGGACCTGCCACGCGAGGTCGGTGATGAGCGCGGCGTCCGCCGACACGAAGAGGAAGTTCATAGCCAACGACTCGGGCGGCGGCCTGAAAACTGTATGCGTGGTGAGAGGTAGCGCGGACCGCTCAGTCGCTCGTCAGCCGGCGAAGCTGAACGGAGACGCCGAGCGCCGCCCCGAGGAGCAACACGAGGTTGAACGCCGCCTGAAACGGCGCGCGGTACTCGGGGTTCACCCACGTCGTGATGGTCTGGCTGGCGTTGAGGTAGAACTGGAGCGCCGCGATGAGCGCGAGCAACAGCAGTCCCGCGAGCACCGCGTAGTCGAGGTAGCGGCGCATCCGCTCCGCGAACTCGCGGTTCTCGGTTTCCTCGTCGTCCGTCGCCCGCGTCTCGTCAGTCGAAGACCGGTCTCCGTCCGTCCGCATCTCGTCGCTCATTTCGACCACCTCCGGGCGACGAAGACGGCCGCGAGCAGTCCCACGACCGCCACGAGCGGGCCGAAGCCCGGTGCCGCCGAGGAGGTCTCGGTCGGCTCGTAGCCGGTTTCTCGCGGCGCGTCGCCGCCGTCGCCGTTCTCGAAGTCTTCGACGCGGAGTTCCACGTCCTCTCTGGTCTGGTTCACGCTAATCGTCCTCGTTGGGTTCAGGTTCGCCGCGCCGCGGGCGGTGTCGATGACGACCCCGTCGCGGAGCAACACGGCGTCGATGTAGTAGTTGTAGTCGTTCGGGACGCTCGCCGACGCGTCCACCGTCTCGGTCCGACCGGCCTCGATGGTCCCCGCGTCGACCGTCGTCCGGGAGGCGACGATGTTGGACTCGGCCTGCCGGAGGACGAACAGCACCGAGAGCTCCTCGGCCGGGTCGTCGCCGGCGTTCGTCAGCGTCGCCGTCAGGTCGAGCGTCGTCCGGTCCTCGCCGGTCTCCGCGATGGCGAAGGAGACGGGCGGGAGCGCCTCGCTGTCGGTGAACGAGGTGGTCGACCGGAGGTACGGCGGCTTGATGGCCGAGACGCCGCGGACGCTCTTTCGCGCCTCGTCGACCCGCTCGTCGTCGCTGTAGAGGACGACCTCGACGTCGTAGCCGCCCTCGCGGGGCACCGTGAGGTTGGTCGTCGCCGCCGTCTCACCGTCTTTGGAGAGCGTTCCCACGTCGAGTTCCTGCGTCGTCGTCAGCAGTCCCGACTCGGCGTCGACGGCGCGGACGAGGACGCTCACGTTCTCCGTCGGGTTGCCTCGGTGGTCGATTCGCGTCTCGATTTCGAGGGTGACCGTCTCGCCGGTCGCCTGCCCGGCGGCGATGGAGACCCCGGCGACGTCCACCGGGCCGGGACGGACGGGGCCGTCGTCGGTCGGGTCCGCGACGACCCCCGGAACGACGGCGGCGGCGACGAGCGCCACGACGACGACGCCGACCGCCCCGGCGGTGAGGAGGGCGTTTCTTTCCATACCCGACTGACATTTACGATCCGGTATATGTTTTGTCCCCGACGGGTCCGGAGAGCGGCCGACGCGACCGAGACGCCACGGCAGTGGGGGACCCGCCCGCCACCGGGAGTGTCATGGTAAGTGTGAACACACGCTTTGCCCTCGGAGCGCGTATCTCTCTTGTTATGTCGAAGGCGATGCAACAGGCGACGTGTTCGTGCGGGTTCAGCGTGACCTCCGAGAACAGAAACGAGGTGGTGAAAGTGATTCAGGAACACGCCCACGACGAACACGGGAAAGCGATGACGAGAGACGACGTGCTGGCGATGATGAAGCGGGCCTGACGAGCGTGGTCGGGCGTGGATTTTTATAGGACGGCGTAGCGATATGTGGCATGGCAACATACGTTATCGGGACGAACTCGGTCCACACGAGCGCCGAAGTCTGCGACTACCTCTCGCGGCGAATCGACGCCGGTGACGTGCTCCACGTCGTCAACTCCCACCGCGGCGGCGACGAGACCGACAGCGAGGACGTCCGCGACGGCGAGGACGCGCTGAACGTCGTGACCTCCCGACTCGGCGACCTCGTGGACGTGGAAACGCACCAGTACATCCGCGGCAACGACCCCGCCGACGACATCCTCCGATGTGCCGACGAACAGGACGCCGACGAAATCGTCATCGGCGTCCGAAAGCGCAATCCGACCTCGAAAATCGTCTTCGGGAGCACGGCACAGGACGTCCTGTTGCACTCGAACATCCCGATGGCGGTCGTCCCGCTGGAAACGGTCTGACCGCCCGAAACGGCGCTCCCGACCGACTCAGTTCCCGCTTCGATACTCGACGAGTTCCATCTCGAACGCCGGCGTCTCGTCGCCTTCCTCCTCGTAGAACGCCACGTAGCCCGGAAGCGGGCTCTCCGGGGTGACACAGCTCTCCCAGAAGACGCTCCCGTTCGTCCGGACGACGAACTCCGCACATTCGAGGCCGGCGTAGGTCGAGAGCGCCTCGACTTCGAAGCTCACGGTCCCGTTGGGGCCCGAGGACTCCCAGCTGTCGCCGACGCTGAGGGTCTCGCCTTCAACCCCGCTGTAGTACGGCGAATCGAACCCGAGGGTGGCCACCGACCCCGACGGGCTTCCGGCGAGTTCGCCGTACACCTCGTCCGGCGGCGCGGTCACGGTCTGTTCGCTCGTCGCGTTGGGCGTGACCAGTTTCGTTCGGACCGTCACCTCGTCGTCGGTCGCGGAGACGACTTCCCACTCGTAGGTCGCGGTGCCGTCGATACTCGGACTCTCGATGTCGTAGCGGTAGTACTGCCCGGTTCGGTACCGCTGGTCCCACGTTCCGTTGAACGTAACGGTGGTCCGCTCGGCGGCGGCGTCGCCGTTCTGGTCGGCCGAATCGCCGCCGGCGGCCGTCGTCACGTCTGTCGCGTCCGTCGCCGGTTCGGTCGCGGTCGTGGCGTCGCCGCCGACGCCGCCCCCGCACCCGGCGAGGAGAACCATGACCGCGGCGAGGAGCACTCGCACTGCGTTGGGTTGCATACAGAACACGGGAGACCACCCGGGGTCATAATAGACACGTCAGACGGCGCGACGCGGCGGCGCGGCGGAACAAGGGGCGACCCAGTCAGTTCTCGCCGTCGGCTTCGAGCACCTTCTCGGCCAGCGTCGGCACGAACGTCCCGATGTCCGTGACCATGCCGATGGCCTGCGAGGAGCCGCGGTCCAGCAGTTGCGTGACGGTCGCGGGGTTGATGTCCACGCAGACGGTCTTGGCCGTCGACGGCAGGCAGTTGCCGACGGCGACAGAGTGCAGGAGCGTCGAGAGCATCAGCACCATGTCGGCGCGGTGGGCCTGCTCGCGGATGGCGTTCTGCGCCTCGATGGTGTCGGTGATGGTGTCCGGCAACGGGCCGTCGTCCCGAATCGACCCCGCGAGGACGTACGGCACGTCGTGTTTCACGCACTCGTACATCACGCCCGATTCGATGAGCCCCTCCTCGACCGCCTCGGCGATGCCGCCGGCGCGGATGACCTCGCTGATGGTGTAGATGTGGTGTTTGTGGCCCTTTCGGGGGTGTTCCATCGTCTCCATGTCCATCCCGAGGGAGGTGCCGTACAGCCCGCGTTCGATGTCGTGGGTGGCGAAGCCGTTTCCGGCCGAAATCATGTCCACGTAGCCCTCGCGGACGAGTTCGGCGAGGGCGTCGCCGCCGCCCGAGTGGATGAGCGCCGGCCCCGCGACGACGAGGACGTTCCCGCCGTCGGCTTTGGTCTCGCGGAGCGCGTCGGCCACCTCGCCGATGAGCGACTCCGAGGGGCGCTCCGAGGAGACGCCGCCCTGCATGAACCCGAAGGGGCCGGAGGCGTCGCGGGGCCGTTCCGGCGGCTTGACGCGAATGCCCGCCTCGTCGGTGACGACGAGGTCGCCCTCCTCGATGCCGTTGAGGACCTTCGTGGAGGCCCGCGGGCCGTCGTCGGTCTCCTCGATAACTATCGCGCAGTCCATCTCGATGTCCTCGACCGGGAGCCACTCGCCTTGATACCGAACGTCGGTCGGGTGGTTCGTCGTCGAGTAAAAGCCCACGGGGACGACCCGGTCGGCCGGCGAGGCCTCGACGCGGGCGTCGACGGGGTCCGTGAGGTTCGCGCCGATTTGGTGGAGTTCGTGCAGTATCTCCTGGAGCGTCTCGCGGTCGTCCGCGGTCACCGACATCCGGCAGTAGGAGGGCTCGTCTTTCTGCCGGCCGACGTCGAACTGCTCGACGTCGAAGTCGCCGTCGAGGTCCATCACGATGCCCATGGCCTGTTGCATCATCCCCGAGTCGATGATATGGCCGTCGAGTTCGACCGTGCGCGTGAACGTCATCGACGGAGAGACGGGGAAGGCGGCAAAGTGGGTTACGGACGCGACGACGCGAGGGCCGGAAAAAAGACGGATTCGGACGGCGTTCGGGACGGGTTCAGAGGAAGAAGCCCTTGAACGTGTTGGCGACGGTCCAGACGATCTGGTCGACGGGGTGTCCGCGCTCGCCGTTGACGCGGATGCGGTCGTCGGAGAGGGCGCTTCGCACCTCGGACATCGGCTCCGGCGACTCGGCGATGGTTTCGAGCGTCCCTCGGTCAGTCGTGATGCGGGTCGACGCCTCGCTGTCGGGGCCGGTCGACAGGTCTTCGATTCGCATGTCGTCTCGCACCGACGCCGAGAACACCCGGGTCTCGCCCCCGTCTTCGACGTAGACGTTCACCGTTCGCCCCGCGACGAGACTCCGGGCGAACGAGACGTCTAACTCTTCGATGTTGTCGTTGTACAGCGCGACCCCCTCTTCGAGAAGCCGTTGTGTGTCAGCGTCGCTCGGCGTCTCCGACTCCTGTGCGAACGCCGGCGCGGACGCGGTCCCCGCGACGAGCGCGACGACGAGTAAGAACGAGACGAGACGGGTGGATGTGGACATTTCTATGCAGTATACGCCGGGTGAGGACATAATGGTTCGCGCGAGGATTCAACGCGTTGACGACTCCCGTCAGCGAACCGTTCGGAGGAACGACAGGAGGTGGCCGAACGTCTGTTCGAACGCCCGGTCGTAGTGGTCGAAGTGACCCGCGGGGAGTTCGACCAGCGTCGCGTCCGGAAGCTCGTCGGCGAGGTCAGCCACCGCGTCGGCGGGCGCGAGGTCGTCGCGCGTCCCCGAAACGAGGAGCGTCGGGCAGGTGACCGCCTCCGGGTCGGGAAGCGCCCGGTAGCGGAGCAACGAGAGGAACAGCCGCGCGGGCGTCTCGTCGCGCCACGCGCTCCCCGGCGGCACGAGCTCGCGGTAGGCGGCGCGCACGCCGGGGTCCTCGAAGACGGCCATCGACGAGCCGTCGCCGATGACGGGGACGCGATACGGGCCAAAGAACCGCGACTGGAGTCTGTCGCGGACGCCGGCGGCGAGTGCGGCGAGCGTGCCTTTGACGCCGCGGCCCCGCGTGACGGCCGTCCCGTCGAGCATCGGATTTTGGGCGACGGCGGCGGCGACGCGACCGTCCTCGGCCGCCGCGCGGAGCGCGTAGCCGCCGGAGAGGCCCGCGCCCCAGAGCACGAGCGAGCGCGAGTCCACCTCGTCGCGCTCGCGGAGGCCGGAGAGCGCGGCGTGCCAGTCGGCCACCTGCGCGTCGGGCGCGACGAGGTTCCGAGGCTCGCCGTCGGAGTCGCCGGTGTTGCGGTAGTCGAAGAGGAACGCCGCGTAGCCCGCCTCGGCCAGCCGCTCGGCGTAGGGGCGGAGGCCGAAGCGACGCTCCGCCGCGAGCTCGCCGGCCATGACGACCACCGGCGGCGACTCGACGCCGTCGGGGCGGTAGAGCCAGCCCGCGCAGTTCGTCCCCTCGCTGTCGAACGTCAGCGAGACGCGCGAGTACTCGAAGTGCGAGGGCCGGCGCGGGCCGCGCGCGGCGGGCGGCTCACCGCGGTGCCGCCACGCGCTCACGCGTCGCCCCCCTCGTAGAGGCTGTCGAGGACGCGTTGAGACAGTTCCTCGTCGTCCAGCGCGTAGTCGTTGTACGCGCGAATCCAGTCGGCTTCGAGCGTCCACGTCGCCTGCACGTCGCCCTCGCTTCGGAGCACCGTCGCCTCGACGGTCCTCGGGTCGAACTCGTCGTCGCGGGAGAGGTCGAGGAAGGCGGTGACCGCGCGGCCGACCTCCCCGTGGTCGGGCTCGACGTCCGGGAACGCCGTGAGATAGGTCAGTGAGACGGGGTCGTCGAGCGAGACTGACTCGACGCTGATGCCGTTACCGCGGAGCGCCTCTTCGACGGCGGCCGCCGGTTCGAGGTCGTTCATACCACGGGCTACGACTGCCGGCGGCTAAACGTTTGCCGCGAGACAGGACACGCCCCCGTGGGTAATCGACGGCCTCGACCCGGGTCGGCGAGGGTGAGACGACTCAGTCCGCGCTCGCGCCGGCCCGGCGGAGCGCGTCGTGGAGCGAAAACAGCGGCTCGATGTCGCCGGCGGCGTAGTCGACGAGGAGTCGAGTGAGCTCGGCGTGCGTCCGCGTGTGGTCGAGCCCCGCGACGACGCCCTCGACGTACGCCTCGCCCAGCGCCTCGCCGACGTGCGCCCCCTTGACGTGGGCGTCCTCGACGCCGAGGCGTTCGAGATAGCCCGCCGGGAGGTCGTAGTCGTCGTACCAGACGGTCGGCTGGTCGACGCCGGCTTCCTTGCACGCCTTCCACAGCGCCGGGATGTCGCGGTTCGGACGGACCGCCTCCGGGTACGCCTCGGCGGCGAGCTCCCCGAGGTCGACGTGGTCGGCGAACAGCGCGTCGACTCGGCGCGGCGCGTCCGCCCAGACGCCGGCGTCGGCGACGCGGTCGGCCCACGCGCGGAGGTGGTGTTCGTCGAAGTACTCGCCGTTGTACGTGACGACGCGCCCCCCGCGGGCCTCGCACCACTCGACGACCCGCCGAAGGAGGTCGGACGTGTGTTCCAGCGACCAGTCGCCGTCGCGGAGGAGCACCTCGACTTCGACCTCGGTGTCGGCGTCGGTGGCGCCGCCGACGCGGTGGCCCAGACCGACCGCGACCAACTCGAAGTCGTCGGTGTTGCGGAAGTCGCTCGGCGGGCCGTTCGGGCTGGCCGTCTCGATATCGACCGCGAGTCGCCCCTCGTGCATACTCCGGTCTTCCCCTGCCGGGAGTCAAAAGTGGCCGGATTGCCGACGGCGCGCGCGGCGTCCGTCGAGATGGCCGCGCCGCTATCCGGTCGAGCGCGGTAGAAATGAAGTGAAGTGGAAGTGACGTTCGCCGCGTCGCGCGGCGGCCGTCGAGCGCGTCGGTGCTCGCTACTCTGAGCCGAACATGTTGCGCATCATCGGGTGCATCTCCATGAGCTGTTCCTCCGCGATCTCCTCGTACAGCTTGTACGTGATGGAGACCGTGAGGAGCAGTCCCGTCCCGGAGACTGCACCGATGGTGCCGAGCATGTTCGCCATGACGGCGAGCAGGCCGACGAGCGCGCCACCGATGACGGTCACCTGCGGGATGTACCGCTCCATGACCTTCTCGATGACCTGCGGGTTGCGGCGGAAGCCGGGAATCTGCATCCCGGAGTTCTGAATCTGTCGCGCGGTCGATTCCGGACCCATGCCCGTCGTCTCGACCCAGAAGATCGCGAACACCGCGCCACCGACGATCATGAAGATCAGGTCGATGAGCACGCGGATGGCGATGTCGAGCGGGTCGGCCGACGTGAGACCGAGGAACCACATCCAGTCGGAGCGCGACTGGATTGGCGCGAGATAGTAGAACAGGCCACCGGTGACCTGTCCGCCCGTGTACTGGCCGAGCCACGTTGGCATGCCGACCCACTGGCTGTTGAGGATGCGCCCGAGGAACTGGATGTTCGCCTGCAGGGCGCGAACGAGGATCATCGGCAGGACGCTCGCGTAGATGAGCTTCACGGGGAAGCGACCGCGAGCGCCCTTGACGCGAGCGTGCGAGAGGGGAATCTCGACGCGGACGCTCTCGGCGTAGACGACGATGCCGAAGATGAGCACCGTCGTGATGAGCGCGAGCAGTTGGCCCTGACCGAGGAAGATCGTCGACAGCAGGTCGGTCGGCGAGGCCGGCAGTTCGATGGCACCGGTGACGATGCCGATCCACGTCGGGAAGAACCCGGACGCGCCGCCGAGGCCCTGCCAGCTGAACAGCCCGCCGACGAGCTGTTGGCTGACGCCGGCGATGATGAACAGGCCGACGCCGGAGCCGACGCCCCACTTGCTGACGATTTCGTCCATGAACAGGATGAGGACGCCGCCGACGGCGATCTGCGCGAAGATGAGACTCCGAACGCCGAACGTCCCGATGCCGAGCGACGTCGCGACGGCCTGGTCGGCCGGCAGGAAGTTCCCTGCGAACACCATCGGCACCCCCGTCAGGACGATCATAGCCCCGACGAGCAGTTTCTGGAGGCCCTGATAGAGGACCTGATCGCGCGGGTTGTTGTCCGTGTCGAGTCCGAGCAGGTCAGCACCGCCGAGCAGTTGCAGGACGATGCTCGCCGTAACGATGGGACCGATGCCCAGTTGGAGCACCGAGCCCTGCTGGCCGGCCAAGATAGACCGGAACTGACCGAACAGGTCGTTCGCGGTCGCGGCGTCGAGGCCGAACAGCGTCACGTTCGTCAGGAAGAAGTACAAGACGAGGATGCCGCCGGTCCACCCGAGCTTCCGGCGGAACGGGACGTGTCCCTCCGGTCGGGCGACTGCGGGCATCCGCGAAAGCACTGGTTCGGCGGCGTCCTTCCATCCCATGATTTATTCCTCGTCGTCTTCGTCGGCGTCGGCCGATTCCTCGGCCTCGGCCGCTTCTTCAGCGCGTTCGGAGAGTTCGGCGTCGCCGCCTGCCTCTTCGATGAGTTCGACGGCACCGGCCGTGAAGGCGTCGGCGACGACGTGCAGTTCGTTGCGGACCTGCCCGCCACCGAGCACCTTCACGACGTCGGCTTCCCAGCCGTCTTCGGCCACGTCGCGAGCGTCGACGACGTAGGTGTCGCCGTCTTTCTCGGCGACTCCGTCGGCCGCGAGGAGCGCCGCGTCCTCGTCGAGCTTCTGGATCTTGACTTCGGCGACGTCGTCCTGTAGGACGTCGGGTCGCTTGAAGCCGTGCTTGCCGAGCGGCTCGTAGTTGTGGAACTCGTGTTTGTCGCGTCCGGCGCGGCCGCGGCCGCCACGGTGACCGGCGCCACGCCGGTTCTTGTGGGTACCGCCGCTGTGCGTGCGGGAGCCGCGTTGGCGTCGCTTCTTGGACGTCATCGCATGTCCTCCAGGAGTTCGTCGATCTGTTCGGTGCTGTGCTTACCGAGCTGGCCACCTTCCTTGGTGACGTGCTTCTGTCCGCGGTGACCGCCGCGCGGCGGGTGCAGACGGAGCACGGGGGAGACGCCTTGCTTTCGCAGGGTCGTCTCCTCGTCGACGATGGCCTGCGCGAGCGCGGCCACATCGTCGTAGTCGGTGTTCTCGGAGACCCACTCATCGGTGATGTCGCCGTCGCCCGACTCGGGCTCGGCGCGCGTGCTGATGAGGGTCTCGACGACGTCGACGCTCGGTTCCCCGTGCGCGACGAAGTCATTGACCTTCGAGATCATTCCGCGGTAGGCGTCGGTTTCCGGCACGAACGTCGCGTGGTTCACGCGGTGGATGTTGAGCATCGTGAGCGTGTCGCGGACGTCCTGTGCGATGTTGACCTCACCGCGAAGCTGAACGATAGCCTGCATTATTCGCGCACCTCCTGACGGACTTCGCGAGCGCGCCGCGGCGTGCGGGACTGCGACGCGTTCTTGAGCGCGTTGTAGGTCGCCTTCGCGAGGTTGACCGTGGTCCGGGTGTTCCCGTCGCTCTTGGTCCAGGCGTCCTGGATGCCGGCGAGTTCGAGGATGTTGCGGACGGTCTCTGCGGCCGCGAGGCCGAGGCCCTGCGGAGCGGGGATGATGCGGACCGTCACGGAGCCGGCCTTCCCCTCCGCCTTGCGCGAGAGGGAGTTGAGGCCGCCTGCGCGGTCTTCCCACGACCCCGAGCCGCGGTCCACCTTGATGATGTTCAGTTTCGCCACCTCGATGGCTTTCTGGATGGCACCGCCGACCTGGTCGTCGCGGGCCTCAGCGTAGCCGAGGTAGCCGTCACGGTTCCCGACTGCGACGACACACCGGAACTTCACCCGGCGGCCGGAGTCGGTCATGCGCTGGACCATGTTGATGTCGAGCACCTCGTCGTCCAGTCCGGGAAGGAGCTGGTCGACGAGCTGGGGTTCCTTGAGCGGAAGTCCCGTCTCGAGCGCCTGGTCCATCGACGTGACGTCGCCGTTCTGCACCATGCGGCCGAGCCGCGTTCGCGGCTCCCAGCCGTTGTTATTTCTGCTCATTCGTCCTCCTGAAGGTTCCCGAGCACTTCGTCGAAGTGGTCGGGGAGGTTCGTGGCATCGAAGTCTCCACTGTAGAGCGGCTCGTCGAGCTGCTCTGCGTACTCGGCGATGTGGACACCGCGGTTGCGGTCCCAGTCAGCGAGCACTGCGTCGTTGTGGGGGATTTCGAGGCCAGCGTCGATAGCACCCTCCTGCACCGCGAAGACCTTGTTCCCGGGCGTGGCCGTGTTGAGGCCGATGTCGAGGACCGCTTCCTCGACGCCGGCGGCCAGCGCCCGCTTACCTGCCAGATACCCCGTGAGGTACGCGCTCGGGAGGTTGCCCGTGGGGGCTTCCCAGCCGTACTCGTCGAGGTCGGCAGAGGTCGCTGCAGCGTGGGTCTCGTCGCCCTGCGGGCCCGGAGTGACCAGCTGCGCCCTGACGTGCTTGTTGCTCACGCGAGCAACGAGGCGGGGCTTGCCCGATTTCAGCAGGCGCAACCTTTGATGGTAATCGGTCCGGACTTCGCGGCGACGCCGCATCGGAACCTTGTATCGTGGTCCGGTCGCCATTATTGAATCTCCACCTGGTAGTTGTTCTGAATGTACGCTTCGAGCCGGTCCACGCTATCGAATTCGCCACCGGACGCCTTGTTGTAGAGCGAGCGGTACTGGGAACGGTCGAGCGTTCCGTCCTCGCGAAGCTCCTTCAGGCGACGGCGCTGGGCGCGGATTCGGCTGACCCATGCGTCTTTCTTGTTCTGTCGAGCGCCGGAACGGCCCTTGCGGGAGCCGGCACCCTTGCGGTGACCGTAGGAACGCTTGGCGGCGCGCTCGCGTGCGCGACCCTTCGAGTTGCCCTTGGCGTCCTTGGCGCGAATCGTGCCCTCGTCGACGAGTTCACGGATGTCTTCGCGCGTGATAGCCTCCGCGATTTCGGACTGTTCCTCGGGGTCGAACCAAACTCGACCCTTGCCGACGTCGAGGACGTCGGCCGCCATTCGCTTCTGCGCTTTGAGGTCCGTCATCAGTTGTCCACCTCGACTTCGACGTAGGTGGGGTTGAGGACGCGAATCTCGCGGTCCTCACACGCTTCCTCGATGCGCTCGCGCTTGCGCGCGCCGACCGAGGAGGCGATGCGAACTGCCTGCGTATCACCGTCGATGCCTTCGAGATCGTCCGTGTTGAACACGCGGACCTCCTCGAAGCCCGACGGGTGAAGGCCGCGGGCGGCCTTCGGCGTGCGGTAGCCCGCCTCGACCTTGGGGCCCTTGCCCTTGATGCCGATACGCTGTTTGGAGAGACCGCCACGGGGGCGACGCCACGACTTGGGCGTGCGCTTCTTCTTGTGGTGGTCCTGCCGGTTGAACTGCGGCTTGCCCTCGCGGCGCTTCTGCGCCAGGGCTTCCGCGGTTTCGCCGTCGAGCTGGGGCTTCTTGTCCGCGTGACCGCGGGGCTGAAGCTCCGTCTCGACTTCTTCGGCTTCCTCTTCCTCAGGCTCGGCTTCGGACTCGTCTTCGACTTCGGCCTCGGACTCGTCGGAGACCTCGAGGCCACCGACGTCGGCTTTGATACGCGCGGCGAGCGCGTTCCCGATGCCGTCGACCTCGGCCAGTTCGGACTGGCTCGCGGCCTGTACGTCGTCGACGCTCTCGAAGCCGGCTTCGCGGAGCGCGTCGGCCTTCGACGGGCCGACGCCGCTGATGTCTTCGAGTTCGGTGATTTCTTCCGACATTAGGCATCACCAGTCTGCGGTTTCTGGGTGATGTACACGCCGTCGGTGAACACGCGAGTGTCCTTGTCCTTGACGCGGGTGAGTTGTTCGATGTCGGCGGCGGTCTGCCCGACGTCCTCCTTGTTGGAGCCCGTCAGGGTGAGTTCTTCGCCGTCGACCTGTACGTCCGTGTCGCCGCGAATCTGCGCTCGTCGCGGGGACTTCTCGCCGAGGAAGTTCTTGATGACCACGTCGCTCCCTTCGACACTAACCTGCATCGGGAAGTGAGCGTAGTGGACTTCCATCTTGTACTCCCACCCTTCGGTCGCGCCGTGAAGCATGTTGTTCACGTGGCTCTCGAAGGTACCGATGGTCGCGTTGGTCTTCGCGTTCTCGACGTCGCTCTCGATGACGACAGCGGCGTCTTCGGCGGAGACCGTGACGTTCGGGTACCAGAGGCGCTTTGTGACGCTTCCGTTGGGGCCCTCGATGGTGAGCTCGAGGTTCTTGACCTCGGCGGATACCTCGTCCGGGATTTCGATTTCTATTCGGCTCATTGTTCTAGTAGACGTAGGCGATGATCTGGCCACCGATGCCCTTCTCGCGGGCCTCGTAGTGGCTCATGACGCCGTGGCTCGTCGTGACGATGAGCGCGCCGTAGTCACGGGCGGGGAGGAATCGCTTCTCCCATTTCTCGAAGTCGTCGGCTCCGGCGGAATACCGGGGCTTGACGACGCCACAATCGTTGATTGCGCCTTTCAGTTCAACCTCGAACAGACCGGCCTTGCCGTCGTCGACGAACTCGAAGCCGTCGATGTACCCGCGGTCGTAGAAGACCTCGAGGACGGAGCCGATGATGTTGGAGGCGGGCTGGATCTCGTGGGACAGGTGTCCGACGCTCTCGGCGTTGTCCACACCGGAAAGCGCGCTACTGAGTGGGTCGTTGTCAGCCATTCTTATCGGTACTTCTTGAATCCCATCTCGCGGGCGATCTCTCGGAAGCACTGGCGGCACAGGTTGATGTCGTACTTGCTGACAAGTCCCTGTTTTCGACCGCAGCGCCGGCACTCGTTCTCCTGGCCGGTGCGGCGGGACGCGTGCTCGCCCGTCTGTTCTGTTTCGCTATCGCTCATTCTTCAACCTCCACGTCGAACGTGGACTCGATGAACGCGACGGCGTCCTCGACGGTCATCCGGTGGGACGACGGAATCTGTCGGGAACGCTTGTCGCGCTTTTTCACTCGGTAGCCGGGGCGGACGAGGTTGACCGTCACGTCCAGCCCGTAGATACCGATCTGCGGGTCGTACTCCTGGCTCGGGAACTCCGTGTGCTCTTCGACGCCGAAGCCGAAGTTGCCAGTCTCGTCGAACGACGAGACCGAGAGGTCCGCGATGGGGAGTGCGGTTTCGAGGAACTCGACGGCGGTGTCACCGCGGAGGGTGACCTTCGCGCCGACGGGTTCGCCGCGGCGAACGCCGAAGTCCTGCGAGGCTCGGCCGGAGATCGTGCGAACGCTCTCCTGACCGGTAATCTCCTCGAGGATGTCCTCGGCCTTGGCGAGTTCGCGACCGCCTTCGCCGACGCCCATGTGGACGACGACCTTCTCGATGCGCGGGTCGCGCATCGCGTGGAAGTCAGCCTCGCTCATTCGTCATCACCCGTGAAGTTCTCGTCGATGACGACGACGTACTGTTCGACCGTCTCGAACTCGCCGTCTTCGGTCTCGACGACAACGGAGTTGTTCCCGCTGCCGGGCGTGACGATTATCTCTGTGACCTCGCCGATTTCGCCAGCATGCTGCCCGTTGACAGCTGTGACGAGCGCGCCTTCCTCGTAGGGGAAGTGCGCGACGACGTCCTTCGTCTCGTTGTCGACGACGATGGAGTCCTTGCCGCTGTACTCCGAGGCGTCCTCGACGACGAGGGTCGCCCCGTCGTGGAGCGTCAGCTGGAAGTCGCCACCGGAGACCTGCGTCTTGTTCACGATCTTGCCGAGACGGCTGGATGCCGAGTCGGCGTCGATGGGCGTCAGCGCCAGGCGGCCTCCCTCGTCGGGGAAGACGCGGTAGTACTCCTCTCGCTGGACGAACGCCAGGATGTCGAACATCCCGATGGGACGGCGGACGTCGGAGGCCACGTCGCCGTTGACCAGAATACTCTGGTGGTTGAGGGCGTACTGGGCCTCCTTCTTCGAGTCAACGTAGCCGAGCACGTCGCGCAGGACGATGATGAGGGGAACCCCCGCCTCGCCGTGCGGACCCGCCCCGGCCTTGACCGTGAACGTGCCTGTCTTGCGCTCGACCGGCCAGGACTTCGGTACGGACAGTCGCTTCTGGTGTCGAGTCATTCGTTATCCTCCTTGAGTCGGGCCTCGCGCACGTCGTCTTCGAGGTCCAGTTCCGTCACGCGGACGTTACTGGCCTGAAGGGGGCGTGGGGCCTCCTCGCCGTCGGCTTTCTCAACGGTGACGCCGTCGACGTAGATGACGGCGTCCGTGAGGTCGACCTCGGTGACTTCGCCTTCGTCGCCGGCGAAGTCGCCGCGGAGCACCTCGACCGTGTCGCCCGCGTTGACGCGGACGTTACGGTTGCCGTACTCCTCGCGGAGGTCGGCCGACAGCGGTGCGCGGACCTGCTTTTGCCGCTCGTGGAGCGGCGCGTCGCGAATCTGGGTTCGCTGTTTGCGCGGTTGTCGAGTCATACTATACGATCATCGTAGCCGTCGATGCGATACTCCCGAAGCGCTCGGCGACTTCGCGTGCGACGGGACCCTTGATTTCGGTCCCGCGAGGCTCTTCCATCTCGTCGATGATGACGGCGGCGTTGTCCTCGAACTTCACACGCGTGCCATCGGGCCGGCGGATGGATTTCCGCTGGCGGACGATGACAGCTTCGAGCACCTGGCGGCGCATCTCGGGGGTACCTTTGGTGACAGAAACGGTCACCTTGTCCCCGATGCCTGCCTTGGGGTGGCGGTTCTTCGTACCGGAGTAACCCGCGACGCTGATAATCTTCAGTTCACGAGCGCCGGTGTTGTCGGCGCACGTGACCAGCGAGCCACGGGCGACACCCTTGGTGATGTCCGCTTTGAGCGCTTCCATCACTCGTCACCTCCGATAATCTCGACGACGACGTGGGATTTCGTCTTCGAGAGAGGTCGGGTCTCCGCAATCGTTACTTCGTCACCGACAGCGACGTCGTCGAGCACGCCCGGCACGTGTGCCGGGATGCGGGAACGTCGCTTCATGTAGCGGTCGTACTTCGGAACGAATACGTCGTACTCCCGCTCGACGATGACGGTCTTTGCCATGTCCGTCGAGACGACCGTCCCCTCCAGGGTCTGACCCCGGACGGAGAGCGAGCCGTAGAACGGACATTTTTCGTAGTCGTAAGCCTCGGAATCGTCAGGTTCCGGAGGCATTGGAACGTCAAGTCCTATCGCCATTTCGAGTCACCTGTAGTTTCGGTGCGCAGGGCGGGTCGTGAGAGCAGTTGTGCGCCATCCACCGTAACGTAGGCCACACCCTCGCAATTCCCGGAACGGGAAGCCGCCGATGATGAGTCGGCGAGCCGGCCAGACTGACTGGCATCAAATCCGCCAGTAGTATCCGACCGAAGTTTGGACGCGGTCCCCGACGCCTTCGCGGCGCCGGCGGCTTCATCTGTACGCGGAATCTCAAATTCGAAGGTCGCCCCTCGTTTCGGCACCTGCCGCACCCGAGACCCGTCGTCGAGCATGAACGTGTGCATCGTCTCGACGACGATGCGACCGGCTATCCCGACGAGGTCGGGGTTCGCCGCGTCGACGACCTCCACGTGGAGGCCGTTGAGTTCGTGTCGCGTGAGAGTCTCGGGTGTGAGTGGCATTATTCTTCGTCGAGGTCGCCTTCTTCGCCCTGAATCGTCTTGATTCGGGCGATGGTCTTTTTCAGTTCAGAGACGCGGCCGGGGTTCTCCGGCGCGCCGCCCGCGGCCTGAACGGCCTTCGCGTTGAGCAGTTCCGTCTCGAGCTCTTCGAGCTCGGCGGTGCGCTCTGCGGGCGTCATGTCGCGAATCTCTTCGGTGTAGAGGATCGCCATTTATTCTTCCTCCGTTTCGTCGTCTTCGTCTTCCATCTCCGAGACGAGGTCGGCCGCCTCTTCGGCGACGTCTTCGTCGAGTTCCTCGTCGTCGTCGACGACTTCCTCGACCGCTTCGTCCTCGTCGTCGGCTTCGTCGTCGACGACTTCCTCTTCGACCGCTTCGACGGCCGCTTCCTCGACGACGTCTTCGTCGATGGCGTCCGTCTCGTCGTCGTCCTCCTCGGAGACGTCCGGAACTTCCTCCGGCTCCTCTTCGAGGAGGTCCTCGACGCTTTCGGTCTCTTCGATCTGTTCGACCGCCTCGGGGTTGGCGTCTTCCTCGACTTCGAAGTCGTCGGGGAGTCGCGCACCCGGCGGGATGATCTTGACCGTCACGCCGATGGTGCCGAGCTTCATGACTGCGACGCCCTGGCCCTCGTCGACGATCTCCTGTGCGGGCTCGCCGTTGTGCTTGATGTAGCCGCGGTTGAACTTCTCCACGCGGGAGCGAGCGCCCGTGACCTTTCCGGAGAGGACGATCTCGGCACCGAGGGCGCCGGCGTCCATGATGCGGTCGATGGTCGTGTGACCCGCCTTACGGAAGTACCAGCCGCGTTCGAGCGCGTTGGCGAGGCGGTCGGCGACGATCCGGGCGTTGAGGTCCGGCTCGTCGACTTCCTGCACGTCGATCTGGGGGTCGTCGAGGTTGAATCGCTCTTCGAGTTCGCGGGTGACCTTACGGATGTTCTTCCCGCCTTTCCCGATGACCATCCCGGGCTTTTCGGCCTTGAGCACGATCTGGGTGCCCATCGGCGTCTTGGCGACGTCCATGCCGCCGTAGCCCGCTCGACCGAGCTCTTCTGCGAAGAACTCGTCGATCTGGGACCGCTGCAGTCCGTTCTCGATGAATTGGTGTTCGTCAGCCATTATTCCTCGACCTCTTCGATGATGAGTTCGACGTCACAGATTGGGGTGTTCCACGGGTCCGCCCGACCGAAGGCGCGGGGCTTGCGACCCTGACGTTCGCCGACCTTGTGGGCGGCGACGTGCTTGATCTCCATGGCCGGTCCGTCGAAGCCCTGTTCGGTCGCGTTGTTGCGAACGTTTTCGAGGAGTTCGAGGAACGCCTTGGACGCCTTCTCGGGGTACCGTCCCGCGTCCCAGCCGTCGATGTCGCTTCGGTGACCGACGCCGGAGTTGTGCTGCTTGAACGGAACCGACCGCTCGCCGTCGATGACGGCTTCGAGGTACTCCTCTGCGTCGGCGACGGGCATCCCCTTGATGGCGCGGGAGATGGCCTTGCTGTGCTTGATGCTGATGGGCCGGTCCCGGAGCATACCCTTGGCCGTGGTGTCCGGGTCGGCCTCGACGCTGTAGTTGATTCCCATGGTTTACTTGAGGGGCACGAACTTCGAAGACCGGGTCGCGCCGATACCGGCCTGACCGTGCTCGACCGAGCTACGGGTCAGCTGGAACTCGCCCAGGTAGTGACCGATCATCTCGGGCTGAATCTGGGTGCGCTCGAACTCCTGACCGGTGTAGACGGCGAAGGTGAGACCGACGAATTCGGGGAGAATCGGCATGTCGCGCAGGTGCGTTCGAATGGGCGTGTTAGCCGTCTCCTCTTCCGTCTTGTCCTGAGCCTTCGCGAGCAGTTTCTCGTGCTCGGCCGACAGGCCTCGGGTGATGGTTCGCCGCTGACGAGCGGGGAGCAGTTCCGCGACCTCGTCGAGCTCCATATCCTGCAGCTCGTCGAGCGTGTAGCCGCGGTAGGTGAACTCACCTTCGCGGCCGGTGCGGTATTGCGTACTCATGGTTACTTACCTCCCTTGCCACCGCGACCGGTGCGTTTGGAGGCGATGTCACCGACCTTCCGGCCCGGCGGAGCGTTCCGCGAGACGGACTTCGGCTGACCGGGGTGCTGCCGGCCGCCGCCACCGAACGGGTGGTCGACGGCGTTCATAGCAACACCACGCACGCGCGGCCACTTGATACCGCGCGCTTTCATCTTGTGGTACTTCTTGCCTGCCTTGACGAACGGCTTCTCCGTGCGGCCGCCACCGGCGACGACGCCGATGGTGGCTCGGCAGTTGGGGTTGAGGCGCTTGACCTCGCCCGACGGGAGCTTCACGATAGCGACCTTGCGGTCGTGCGAGAGAAGCTGCGCGCTCACGCCGGAGGCGCGGGCGAACTTCCCGCCGTCGCCGGGCTGGTGCTCGACGTTACAGACGGGGACACCTTCGGGAATCTCGGCGAGCGGCAGGGTGTTGCCGGGCTTGATCTCGGCGGAGACGCCGATCTGAAGCTCTTCGCCGACGGAGATACCCTCGGGTGCGAGAATCATGCGCTGTTCGTCCTCGAACTCGACGAGGGCGATGGGCGCACTGCGTGCGGGGTCGTGCTCGATGCCGACGACCGTACCCGAGATGGTGTCTTTGTCTTCGGACTTCTTGTGCGACAGCTCGGCCTTGTAGCGGTGCGACGGCGCCCGGAACGTGGACGTACCGCGACCGCGACGCTGGCCCTGAATTCGGCGTCCCATGGTTAGAACACCCCGATACGCGACGCGACTTCCTGCGCGTCGTCGTCTTCAGAGAGACGAACTGTTGCTTTCTTTTTGCCTTTCATCGTGACCTGCGTGTTGACCTTCTCGACGGTCACGTCGTAGCGCGACTCGACTTCCGACTTGACGTCGGACTTCGTCGAGTCGATGTGGACGATGAACTGGAGCTTGTTGTCGAAGTCCATCTGGTTCATCGCCTTCTCCGTGACCAGCGGGTGTTCGATGATGCTCATCGTTCTGCGACCTCCTCGAGCGCGCTCTCGGTGAACAGCGTGAGGCGGCCGGCGTGGGTGCCGGGCGCGAGGTCCTCGGCGGAGACGTTCGCCGCGGTGGCGACGTCGACGCCCGCGAGGTTGCGAGCCGCCTTCGAGGGCTCGTCGGCCGTCACGAAGAGGACGGACTTCGGACGGGTGTACTTGCGACCGCGGAGCTTGCCCTGGCCGCCCTTGACCTTCTTGTTCTCCTCGGAGCGCTCGATGTCGTCGTAGACGCCGAGGGACTGCAGGAGGTCGACGACCTCCTTCGTCTTGACGAGGTCCTCGAAGTCGTCGGAGACGACGAGGGGGAGCTCGACGTCGTCGTCGAAGCGGTGACCGCGCTCGGCGACCAGCTCGGGGTCCGTCGTGGCGGCGAGCGCCGAGCGGACGGCGAGCTTACGCTCCTTCGTGTTGATCTCCTTCCCCTGGTCCTTTTCGGCCTTCGGCGGGTGAGCGCGGCGGCCGGAGACGGCGTGCGGGACGCGTCGGGCGACGCCGTTCTGGCGTGGGTCGTGGGACATCCCACGGCCACTGCCCATGGACTCTGCCGGGGTTCGAAGTCCGGCGTAGGGGTCGGCACCGTACGGCTGTTTTCGGTTTGCCTGCGCGGCGATGACGGCACGCTTGATGAGGTCCGGACGGTAAGCCGTCTCGAAGACCTCGGGCAGGTCGATACTGCCCGCGTCGTCGCCGTTCAGGTCTCGGATAGTTGCCTGCATGGTTTAACCCTGGTTCGATGCGGTAGAGACGTAGCGCACCTCGGGGTCGAGGCGCGGCTGGTCGTTCGGCCGGATGGCCGGGCGGAACCGCAGGAGGCGCTTGTTGGGGCCCGGGAGCGAGCCCTTGATGAGCGCGTAGGAGCCGTCGACCTCGCCGTAGTTGACGAAGCCACCGTCGACGGAGGCGTCGTCGCCCTCACCGAGGTCGATGAGGCGCTTGTTGAGCTCGGTGCGCTGGTGGTAGCCAGTCTGACCGAGTTGCGGAACCGTAGAGCGGACACGGGACGGGTTCCAGGGGCCGAGGTTGCCAATACGGCGTCTCCAGCCCTGGCGGGCGTGCTTGCCCTTACGCTTCTGGACGCCCCATCGCTTGACGGGACCCTGCGTACCCTTACCCTTCGTGACACCCGCGGCGTCGAGGTACTCGCCGGCGCGGAACACGTCGGACATCTCGTGTTCGCCGCCCTCGGCAACGAGGTCGAGGGCGAAGTCGGCGCGCTCCACCATGGAGCCGCCGCCGACGCGAGTCTCCATCACGTCGGGCTTCTTCTTGGGCACGTTCGCGAGCTCGGAGGGCACCGTGTGCGTGATGACGCGGAGGTCATCGACTTCGCCGGCCTCGACGGCCTCGCGAAGCGCGTCGGCGTCCGAGTCGAACGTGTCTTCTGCCGGCAGGTCGAGGACGCGGTCGAGTTCGTCGTGGAACTCGCCCGCCCAGACCTCGGTCTGCGGCTTCATACCGTACGGCGTCTGCTCGTAGGCGCGAAGGGCGACGGCGCGCATCGGCGGCGTCTCGACGACGGTCACCGGGACGGACTCCTCCATTCCTTCGCGGGGGGAGTCTGCCTCGTCGTTGACCATCATCACGTGGGTCATACCGGCCTTGTAACCGGCGAAGCCCTGCAGCGCGGGAGAGCCGTCGTCGGACGGCCACGACTTGATGCGTGGAACCTCCTTGACTGCTCGCTTGCGCGGGCTGAAGCCCATCGAGCCTTTTCGTGGTCTGCTTGGTTGTGGCATGGATTCACTCCGTGAGTGTCAGGGAGGCGAGGGAGGCGAACATCGCTTCTTCTGTTCGCACGACCTCACTGCCCTGTCGCGGAATCGTATTGAGCCAGAGGTCGAACCCCGGACCAACGGAAGGTTCGACGTCTGCAACATCCTCGGGAGGCATCCCGAGCATGTCCGGAAGCCCACGGCCCGGCGACCCGAAGACGACGGTCATGCCGCCGGCATCGGTGATGCGGGCCGTCAAGTCACCCAATGTGGGGACCGACAGCGGTTCGCCATAGCGAGACGTGGCGATTCGCACGCCCGCATCCGGCCTGCCGAGTGCTTCCGTGAGGTCCATGCGGGATACGTCGAAGCCCGGACGGGGCTCGTCGACGATCCGCGCACGGACCGGTTCTCGCGAAGAGATCCTGACAGCGACGCGCTCTCCCTCTGTGAGGTCCATCCCGGGAGGGACGAACAGGGAGATCGGGTGTTGCATTCCGCAATTGACCCGAACGCGGTCGTCAGGTCCGACCTCGGTCACGATTCCTTCTCGCAACGCGGGCGACTCGTCGGAGTCGTCCGCGGTCGTAGACGCGACGAGAACGGGCGGCAAGATTCCAGCGTAGCGGAGTTCGTCGCGCTTGCCCCAGACCTCCTTGCGGAGGTAGGGGGGCGTCGCGGCGTACCGAAGTACGGTTTCGACGAACTCGCCGCCCCACTTGTTCTCGCCGTCTTCGTCGGGGAAGACGACGAGTTCGTTCGCCCGGAAGACCGCCGCCGCGCGGGCGACGTAGCCGAGTTTGCGAGTTGCCTCGCGTTTGTCTTCGGCTTCCCGGACGAGTGAGGACGGCACGAGTACGCTGAGTTTCATGCCGGGTTCATCCTCGTCTCGTCTAGACTGTGGCGTTTGTACCGGGGGCCTACCTAAAAGAGTAGCGAATCCGTTCTGGGGTGATAGAGCGTCCCACGACCCAGTTTGCGGGAGATTGGCGAATGTCGCGTGGTACATAATTACACGGTCGGCGACAGGTCGCCGAGGGCGAATCTCACGTGGTAGCAGGTGGCGCGCCGTCGCCCGATTTCTCCCCCGTTTCGCAAGCCTTATTTATCAACCCGACACTATCGAGTAACGCAGTAGCACGCCACGATACACGCGGAATGCGCTGGTAGTGTAGTGGTATCACGTGACCTTGCCATGGTCACAACCTGGGTTCAAATCCCAGCCAGCGCACTTCCACCACATGCGTCGGTAGTGTAGTGGTATCACGTGACCTTGCCATGGTCACAACCTGGGTTCAAATCCCAGCCGACGCACTTCTACAACGAATCTACCTTCCGAGCGACCGCTGTGCGTGTCGCTCGGACTGTGAGTTGTGAATGCGGGACGCTGGGATTTCGAACCCGACGAGACGCAGTTCCGAGCATCGCGAGGAAATCGTCTCGGCTCGGCTCAAACCCCGTCTCACCGACTCGACCGCCGGTCTCGCCGGTGCGCCTGCGTTCATCTCACGGTGCTCGGTGAACACCCGGCCGACGCACGTCTCCGAACGCAACCCCGTCAGCGACGCGCCCCCGGAAACTCTCACGTTTCGTCCCGCGTCCGCCACCACCAGGCCATCGCGGCCACGCCGGCGACGAGGACGACGACGGCGAGCGCGTCGAGGGCGTAGTTGAGCGGCGTGCCCGTCGGCACGACCCCGCCTTGCGTCACCTGCAAGAGGGCGTACGAGAGCCACGTGAGACACATCCCGACGAGGAGAACCGCCCGCGTGCCGGAGAGCTTCTCGCGCCGATACTGCACGGCCGTGCCCGCGAGGAGCAACAGGTACGCGACGAGCAGGGGGAGCCCCCCGAGGTCGGTGAGGGGGCTCATGATACGGTCGGGAACGTCACGAGGGCGATGAGTGCGGCGGCGACGACACCGGTCACTCGCGCAATTCGGGAGGGCAGACGGACCATACGCCACGTCCGCAGGGAGTCTACTAAGTAGTTGACACTAATGCCCGAGCGGACCGTCCCGTTCTCGCACGCGCGGGCGAAGAATCAGTAGCCGAGCGTGTCGGCCGTCTCGATTCGCTCGATGCCGTCGAGTTCGCACAGGTCGGAGACGGCCGACTCCGCGAGCGAGACAACGACGCCGCCGAATCGGAGTTCACGTTCGAGGCTTCCGCCGAGCGACTCGACGCGGGTTTCGAGCGCCTCGCGGGCGTCGTCCGCTGGTTCGACGCGGAGCGCCACGACCTCGCCGTCCAGAGGGTCGTCGCGCATGCGACGGACGGGGTGAGAGAGGTACATATCCGTGGATCGTCGGCCGGCGGGAAAACGGTCGCGGTCGGCCGGTGGCGGACCGCGCTCGACCGAGGGGGTCAGTCCTCAGTGAAGTAGAACAGCGCCTCGCGGCCCGCGCCGCAGTCGGGACACGACGACGGGAACGCGGTCAGCGAGCCGAGTTCGCCGCAGTCGTCACACCGCCAGACGAGTTGCGCCTCGCCGAAGTTCTTCTCGGGCAGTCGCCGGTGTTCGACGACGGTCGGGGGTCGGACCGCTCGCGAGGCAGTTTCGGCGGTCGTCTCGGTGGCCTCCCACTTCGTTCGGTCCTCTTCGAGTGGTCGCGCCGGCTGGGTCGGGCGGGCTGGTGTCTTTATTGCCATAGTGTCGCATACGCACGCCAGTCCCATAACGCCCGTCGTCATTCCTCGTGACTGTCAGGCCACGAGGACCATCTGAGTTCCAGTCTGACGGGGCCCTCCGGCAGGAACCGACTGGTTTCGGTGTCCGTGACGACCCGCTCTGGCCGGGGAAGTGTGACCGACTCGTCGCCGACGCGAAGCGTCAGGTCCTCGTCGGGCGCGGCCGCAACGAGGCGGTCGAGTCGCTCGATGGCCGCGGTCACTTCCCCGCGAGTCACGGTGTCGACCTGCGAGTCGAGGGGGACGCCGCCGAACAGCGGGCGAACGTTCACGTCGCGCGAGCGGTTCGACAACACCGCGTTGACGGCCGCGCCGAGGAGGATGACGAGCCCGCTGAAGTAGAGCCACGTCAGGAGGACGAGGATGCCGGCGACGACGCTCGATTCGGGGGCGCGACTGCTGAACTCGACGTAGAGCCGGAACAGCGACTCGAAGGTCGTCAGGCCGACGGCGGCGACGAGCGTGCCGGGGACGACCTCCAGATAGGTCACGTCCTCGTCGGGGAAGATGTAGTACATCGGGTAGAACGTCACGAACAGGACGCCGACGAGGAGGCCGCGGTAGACGGCCCACCCGAGCGCCCCGTCGAGCGCCGGGAGCGCGGACTCGATGAGCGCGCCGGCGACGACGGCGACCGCGACGGTGACGAGCACGACGATGCCGTCGGAGAGTTGGTCGGCGAAGGTGTTGGCCGCTTCCGACTCGTAGATGTCTGAGAAGGCGGTGTCGAGGCCGCGAAAGATGCGGAGCGTCCCCCACACCAACACGAGCACCCCGACGACGGAGAGGCTCGCCAGTTGGGTCGACGACTCCAGTTCGGCGACGATGACGTCGCCCGCGCCGGGGGTCAAGACGGACTGGATGACGGCGATGACGCTCTCGCGGAGGCCGCTGTTACCGGTGGCGGAGACGGCCGCGAGGACGAGCAGGAACAGCGGTAACAGCGAGACGAACGCTCCGTAGGCGATACTGCCCGCCATGAAGGTGAGCCGCTCGGTCCGGACCTCGTAGGCGATGGCCCGGCCCAGCGTGAGCGCTCTCTCGACGCGCGGATTCATGGGCGCTGATACGTCGGCTGACGAGAAAAGCGCGATGCGCGCCCGGTCGGCGGCGGCTCTCGGTGAGAGCGACTACCGACGGACGGCGAAGACGGCGACTGCCAGTCCCAAGACGGCACCCGTCACGGTCCACTCCGCCGCGTAGCCGACGGCCCCGCCGATGGCCGAACCGAGGGTGACCCCGCCGACGACGTTCGCCCCCAACACGAGCGCCAGCCGAGTGAGTTGGCTCTGGAACATATCGGAATCTGTGGCTGTTCGAGGTCATAGCCTCGTCGGTTCGGTCGCCGGCCCGGCTGGCTCGGCCCACCCCGTTTTACTACCGCGTGCCGCGTTGGTACGGCCATGACAGTCATCGCCATGTTGAGCGTCGCACCGGTCGTCGAAGGGAGCATGTCGGGCGAGGTCGCAAAGGCCGTCGCGGCCCTCGACGACTTCGACGTGGCCTACGAGACGAACCCGATGGGAACGGTCATCGAGGCCGACGACATCGACGAACTGCTCGCGGCGGTCGGCGCGGCTCACAAGGCGGTCGACGGCGACCGCGTGAGCTCGTTCCTGAAGATAGACGACAAGCGCACGAAAGACCAGACGGCCGCCGACAAGGTCGACGCCGTCGAAGCCCACCTCGGGCGGGAAGCGAGACGCGACCGCGAGTAGCTTCGCGGGCCGCGGCGACCCGCCACGCGGGTCCGCCGTGCGAGACACGAGACACGAGACACGTCCACGCGACCCGGAGCGGTGGGTGACTGACAAACCCTTTAGCCGAAGGCGCGCAATCGCCTCGCATGGACAGCATCAATCGGATGGCCATCGAACTGGTCGACGAGGCGCTCGACTTCGCCGGAGAGCTCGGCATCGAGGGCTACGAACTCGACTCGGGCGCGACGGTCATCGACTTCGGCGTCGACGCCGACGGCGGTGTCGAAGCGGGGATGCTCCTCGCGGAGATTCAGACCGCGGGTCTCGCCACGGTACAGACGCGGATGGGCGAGGTCGCCGGCACGCCCCGTCCGCACGTCGAACTCTCCACCGACCGCCCGGCGCTCGCGCTCCTCTGCTCGCAGAAGGCCGGTTGGGAGCTCACCTTCGACGGCTTCGACGGTCTCGGCTCCGGCCCGGCCCGCGCGCTGGTCGGCGAGGAAGAGGAGTTCCACCACCTCGGCTACTACGACGAGTTCGACCTGACGGTCCTCGCCGTCGAGAGCATCGACCTTCCGACCGACGAGGTGGCCGAACACGTCGCGGAGACGACCGGCCTCGAACCGAGCGCCGTCTTCCTGCCGACCTACGCGACCGGCTCGCTCGTCGGGAGCGTCACGGGCGCGGCCCGCGCCGCCGAACTCGCCGTCTTCAACCTCTTCGAGGCGGGGTACGACCCGACGAACGTCCTCTCTATCAACGGCTCCGCCCCGCTCGCCCCCGTCAGCTACGACGAGAGCGTCGCCATGGGCCGGACGAACGACGCCGTCGCCTACGGCGGGCGCGTCCACGTCACCGTTAGCGAGGACTTCGACGACTTCGACCGCGCGATATCCACGGCCGGGGCTGACTACGGCGTTCCGTTCGAACAGCTGTTCGAGGACGCCGACTGGGACTTCGGCGAGGTCGACCCCGACGTGTTCGGCCCCGCGCAGGTCACGGTCGACGTGGTCGACGGGCCGACGTACACCCTCGGCGAGACCGACGAGGACGTGCTCGCCGAGTCGTTCGGACTGTGAGGCGCAAGCCGGTCCCGCCCGCGCCTGACTCCCTCGACCGACTGTGGGACGCCCACCGCGCCGTCCCCCTGATTCCGGGGTCCGAAGACGACTGCTGTGGCCGAGTGGCGACCCGACTCGACGTGACGCCCGACGAGGGCCGCGACTGGCTCGTGTTCTGCCAGTCGCTCGGCCTCGCCCGCGAGGTGAGCCGCGGCTTCGAGCGCGTCCGCGACGACCCCGACGCCGACGACCTGCGGAGCGCGTTCGAAGAGAACGTCTTCGGCGCGCGCGAGGCGCTCGACGCCCTCGGCGACGAGCCGACGTCCGCGGACGCGGTGTTCGAGGCGTTCGAGCCGACCGTGCCGAACTGGGAGCGCCACCGCGACCCCGAGGGGTGGGAGTCGCGCTGGCGCGACAGAGTCGCGCGGCTCCTCGACTGGGCGGTGCTGTTCGACGCGGCGGAAAACCGACCGGACGGCTACGTCGCGGTCGAAGACGCGGCCTGACCGTCGGCGAGGCGAATCTGCGTCGCCGTCCGTGCTATTCTAGTCGACCTTCGTCACGGTGCCGACGCCCTTGGACCGCCCCTCGCGGAAGACGAACCGCTGGCCCACCTCGACGAAGTACGAGCGGAACTTGAACTCCACGCGGGTCGTGCCGGTGTCGCCCGGCAGGAGCCGCCCGCCGTCGGGGTGGAAGATTGCCGCCTCGGAGATGGTTTCGAGGTGGACGACCGGCTCGTAGCCCTCCTGAATCCGCGTCGGGTGGTTGAGCACCATCACGTCGGCTTCGAACTCGCGGACGGCGGTTGGCTCCGAGTCGGCGGGGAGGAGCACCATACCGCGTTCGATTTCGGACTCGCGGACGCCCTTCAGGGCGATGCCGACGATGCGGCCGGCGTTGGCCCGGTCGACCCGGTGGTAGTGCATCTCGATGGAGCGGACCTCGACCTCGCGGAACTCGCCGTCGGACATCGGTCCCAAGAGCAGTGTGTCGCCGGCCTCGACCGCCCCGGAGTTGACCGTGCCCGAGGCGACCGCGCCGACGCCCGTGACCGAGTAGGTCCGGTCGATGTACATCTTGAACTCGCCCTCGGCGGCGCTCCGCTTCGGGAGCGCCTCGAACAGCCGGTCGAGGTCGTCGAGGCCGTCCATCGTGACCGCGCTCGTCAGGAACAGCGGGACGACCGACTCGCTTATCTCCTCGACGGCGGCGTCGACGCCGTGGCGTTCGACGCTCAGAGGCGTCCGGCCCACGTCGCGGAGGAGTCGCTCGACCTCGCGTTCGACCTCGGCGGCGCGCTCCTCGGAGACGGCGTCGACCTTCGTGATGGCGACGACCGTCGGAAGCTCCATGGCGAGCAGGATGCCGAGGTGTTCGCGGGTCGTCCGCGTCGGGCCGTCGTCGGCGGCGACGACGAGCAGGCCGTAGTCGAGGCGTTGGCCGACGAGGCCGCGAATCGTCGTTCGGAGCCACGGCTCGTGGCCGACGGTGTCGACGAACGAGACCAGTCGGTCGGCCTCCTGGACGACCTGCGCTCGGTCGGACTTCCGGTGGGGGTTGCGCATGTGGACCGGGCCGTCGTCGGCAAAACCGTAGACGGCGTACGAGAGGTCCGCGGACAGGCCGCGTTCGACCTCGTGGGGTTGCACGTCGAGGAACGACCGCGTGCCGCCGTTGCCGTTGTCGGCCTGTCCGGTCACGAGCGAGCCGACGAGCGTCGATTTGCCGTGGTCGACGTGGCCCGCGGTGCCGACGACGATGTGGTCGTCGTCCACGTCGAGCATCGCGCCCTCGCGGATGGTCGCGACGCCGACGAGGCCGCGCTCGGCCGAGTCGCCGACGCCCCACGTCTCCACGTCCTCGATGTGCGCCCCGGCCTCCTCGGCCAGAAGCGACAGCACGTCCATGGTCTCGGAGAAGTCGTCCGGCGGGATGCCGGCGATGCCGCCGTCGTCGGTGACGCCGACCACGTAGGTCGCCACGCCGTCGCCGGAGAGCACTCGGTGTCTGAGTTGCGCCGCGAGCGACTCCATCCGGCCGTCGGACAGGTGAACGGCGCGGGTGAGGCGTTCTTTGAACTCGACGTTCCCGCCTTCTTCCTCACCGCGCTCAAGGGCCTCGTCCAAGAGAGCCCGATCCGCGCTCATGGACTCGGGTAGGAAACCGACCGTGAAAACGCTTTCCGCGGTAGCGATTGCCATGAGACTGTAACACAATCGAGACGGAAGCGACGCGAACGCGCCCGACGAGACGTGTGGCGGTCGAATGCGAGAGGAAACGAGACGCGCTCAGTCGCTCAGTCGCTCGTATGCCCGGTTGACGCGCTTGAACGCCTCCTCGTCGCCGGTCTTCGAGTCCGGGTGCGTCTCCTTGACGCGCCTCCGGTAGGCGGCTTTCACCTCGTCCGCGGAGGCGTCGTCGTCGAGGTCGAGCGTGTCGAGGGCTTGCCGTCGGCTCATACCGCGTCGCGGCGGGCGGACGTTCGGCCCGTCGCCGCGAGTTCGCTGTCGGCGGCGGCGTTCGCCGCCGAATCCGCCGTCTGGACCGAACCGCCCGGCGCGCGGTCCCTCTTGTGGGTCGCCGCGGGGCCCAGCGCCGAACCCGCCGGTCTCCCGGCGGTCGCTCCGCCGTCGCTCCGACCGGAAGCCGAACCCGCCGCGTCCGGCGTCGGCGCGGACGCGCGTCCGGCGGAACCGCTCGTGGAGGCGGCCGCTGACGTGGGCGTACATGAAGTAGGTCGTCGCGCCGAAGGGGAGGGCGACGAACAGCAACAGGAGCTGTCGGTAGGCGAACGCCAACACGACGAGGAGCATGGTGATGCCCGCGAACACCGCCGCGAGCCCCATGACGAGTCGGTCTCGGTCCACGGGCGCAGTTAGGGTCGCACGGTGGTAAACGTCTCGCCGGGGCGCGACCGCCGGACGAGGCGGCCGAGAAACCCGCCCACGCGTCGCCTCAGCGGTACTGATTCAGTCGCTTTTTGAGGCGCTTGGCCGCCTGCCCGGCGGCCTTGTCGAAGTCCTCGCCGCGGTCTTCGCCGGCGAAGATGATGCCGCGAGAGGAGTTCACGAGGCCGACGCCGTCCGCGAGGCCGAACTCGACGGCGGCCTCGGCGTCGCCGCCCTGCGCGCCCACGCCGGGGACGAGAAACGGCAGGTCGGGCACCTGCTCGCGGAGGTGCTCCAGTTCGTCGGGGCCGGTCGCGCCGACGACGAGGCCGACGTTCCCGTGTTCGTTCCAGAGGGCGCAGAGCGCCGCGACGCGCTCGTAGAGGGGTTCGCCCGAGTCGAGTTCGAGCGACTGGAGGTCGGAGCCGCCGGGATTCGAGGTGCGGCAGAGGACGAACACGCCCTTGTCCTCGCGGGCGAGGAACGGCTGGATGGAGTCGCGGCCCATGTAGGGGTTGACCGTGATGGCGTCGGCGTCGTCGAGCAGGTCGGCGTACTTGCGGGTCGTGTTGCCGATGTCGGCGCGCTTGGCGTCCAAGAGGACCGGCACGCCCTTGCCGTGGGCGTAGGCGATGGTCTCCCGCAGGGCGCGCCAGCCGTCTTCGTCCTCGTAGAACGCCGCGTTCGGCTTGAACGCCGCGGCGTGCTCGTGGGTCGCGTCGATGATGCGGCGGTTGAACGCCCAGCGCGGGAGGTCCTCGTCGATCAGGTGCTCGGGGATGCGGTCGATATCGGCGTCGAGGCCGACCGAGACGACGCTGTCTGTCGCCTCGATGCGGTCGCGGAGGTCGTCGAAGAAGCCCATTGCCCGCGAGTGCGACGACCGAAAGTAAGGGGTTTTCCCTTCGCTCCGGGTGGACCGGCCCCTCACCCGGTCCGGAAGGAGAAGTCCGAACTCGGCGCGCTGTGGGTGAGCCAGCCCATCGACACCACGTCGACGCCGGTGTCGGCGTAGTCGGGGAGCGTCTCCGGGGTGATGCCGCCGCTGGCCTCCGAGAGGACGCCCTCGGGGAGTCGGGAGACGCCCTCGCGGACCGCCTCGGGCGGGAGGTTGTCGAACAGGACGATGTCGGCCCCGGCGGCCGCGGCGCGCTCGCCCATCGCGGGCGTCTCGACTTCGACTTCGAGCTTGGTCGCGAACGACTTGCGCTCGGCGAAGCGGCGGACCGCCTCCTCCAGACCGAGTTCGGCGACGTGGTTGTCCTTGACCATCACCATCCCGGAGAGCGTGAGGCGGTGGGTGTCGCCGCCGCCGGCGACGACGGCGCGCTTTTCGACGCCGCGGAGGCCGGGAGTGGTTTTGCGGGTCGCGGCGACCCGAACCGAATCCGAGACTTCGCGGGCGGCGTCGACCGCCTCGCGGGTCGTCGTGGCGACCCCGGAGGCGTGGCCGACGACGTTGGCGGCGACGCGCTCGCCGCGGAGGACGTTCCGGGCGTCGCCCTCGACGCGGAGGACTTCGTCGCCCGCTTCGACCGCGTCGCCGACTTCGACCGCTCGCTCGGCCTCGACGCCGAGGGAGCCGAAGACGGCGACGGCGGCGTCGAGACCGGCGGCGACCGCCGGTTCCTTGGCGACGAGCCGGCCGGTGGTGTCGCCGGGCACGTCGTTCGTCACGTCGCGGTGGCCGACGTCCTCGGCCAGCCAGCGCTCGACCGTCTCAGTCGTCAGCACTCGGGGTCACCCCCTGTCCGGCGTCGTCGCCACGCTCGCCTCCGTCGCCTCCCTCGCTTCCCTCGCGCCCGTCGGGGTCGACGAGCGAGTGACAACCGGCCGACGGCGCGTCGGCGGCCGCGCGGGCGACGAGGAGCGACGCGACGCAGGCGTTCCGGAGTTCGTAGACGGCCCGCGAGACGCGGGTGCGGGCGTAGGCGTCGACCTCGCCTTTCAGGCGGCGGAGCCGCGCCCGCGCGGTGTCGAGGCCGTCGGGCGTGCGCTCGATGCCGACGAACTCGTCCATCGTCCGCCCGAGGCGGTCGAACTTCGTGTCGGCGAAGGCGTCGGGGAGCGCCGGGTCGGAGTCGCGCGGCGGCGCGTACTCGACGGTCTCGGCCTCGCCGCGGCCCCGGTCGGACGCGGTCTCGCCGGCGCGGACGCCCCAGACGAGGCCTTCGAGCAGGCTGGTCGAGGCGAGTCGGTTCGCGCCGTGGACGCCGGTGCGGGCGCACTCGCCGACGGCGAACAGCCGTGACAGCGAAGTCCTGCCGCGGTCGTCGACGGCGACGCCGCCGCAGAGGAAGTGCTCGCTCGGGGCGACCGGGATGCCGGCGTCGAGGTCGACGCCGCGGTCGTCGCAGAGCGCCGCGAGGTCGGGGAACTCCCCGCGGAAGGCGAGGTCGGCCACGTCGAGGACGACGCGGCCGGTCCGGTCGCGGGCGCGGGAGACGGCGCGGGCGACCACGTCTCGGGGGGCGAGTTCGGCGTCTTCGTGCACGTCAGGCATGAAGCGGCGGCCGTCGGCGTCGCGCAGGACCGCGCCCTCGCCGCGAACGGCCTCGCTGACGAGAAACGGTCGCGCGTCGTCGTCGGCCCGTGGGTCAGTCCGGGGGTCGTACGCCGTCGGATGGAACTGGACGTACTGCATGTCAGAGACGGTCGCGCCGGCGAGCGCGGCCATCGCCACGCCGTCGCCGGCCGCGCCCGCGGGGTTGGTCGACCGGGCGTAACAGTCGCCGATGCCGCCGGTGGCGAGGACGGTCGCCCCGGCGAACACGGGTTCGACCTCGCCGTCCGCGAGGACGGTCGCGCCGCGGACGGTCCCCTCCTCGGTCAGGAGGTCGAGCGCCATCGCGTCCTCGACGATGCGCACGCCGTCGCGGGCCGAGAGGTGCTTCAGGAACGGCCGGAGGACGTGCGCGCCGGTGCTGGCGTCGACGTGGAGGATTCGGCGGCTGGAGTGCCCCGCCTCGCGGGCGAGGTCGAAGTCGGCGGCGTCGGTGCCGGCGGCGTCGCCAGAATCCGGGTCGCCGGCGTCGCCGTCGCCCGCCGCGTCGAACTCGACGCCGAGCGTGTCCAACAGCACGTCCTCGACGACGGCGCGGGACTCGGAGACGAGCGTCTCGACGGCCTCGGGGTCGGCGGTGTCGTCGCTCGCCCGGCGGATGTCGGCGGCGAACTCCGCGGGCGCGGACCGGGTGACGGCGATGCCGCCCTGCGCCCAGTCTGACGCGGCGTCCTCGGGTTCGGTCGCCTTCGTGACGACGAGCACGTCGGCCCCCTCGCGGGCGGCGGCGAGGGCCGCGGCACAGCCGGCGATGCCGGAGCCGACGACGAGCACGTCGGCCTTCATAGTTCGAGCATGCGGTCGAGCGCGACCGCGGCGAGTTCCTTCTCCTCGGGCGCGACCTCGACGACGTTGGGTTCGCGGCCCGCGGCGAGTTCTTCGAGCACCCACGTCAGGTAGTTGGGGTCGACCTGCCGCATGGCGTTGCAGTCCATGCAGGCGTCGCCGCAGAGGGGGCGCACGTCGACCTCGGGGTGCCAGCGCGCGAGGTGTCGCGCGAGGTGGACCTCGGTGCCGATGGCCCACGTCTCGCCGGGGTCGGCGTTCGCGACGACGTCGCAGATGTGGCTCGTGGAGCCGACCTCGTCGGCGGCCGCGACGACGCTCGGGCGGCACTCGGGATGGGCGACGACCTTCGCGCCGTCGGCCTGCGCCGCCTCGACGTGGTCGACGCGGAAGCGCTCGTGGACCTGACAGTAGCCGTCCCAGAGGATGACTTCTGCGTCGCCGAGGTCCGGAATGTCGGGTTCCACCTCGCCGGCGGCACCCATCGACTCGGCCACGTCGCCGGCCCACGGGTCCCACTCGACCACGCCGTCGATGCCGAGGTCGTCGGCCGTGTTGCGCCCGAGGTGCTTGTCGGGAAGGAACAGCACGGCGTCGCCGCGCTCGAAGGCCCACTCGAAGGCGTCGGCGGCGTTCGAGGAGGTGCAGATGAGCCCGCCGTGGGAGGCGCAAAAGGCCTTCAGGTCGGCGTAGGAGTTCATGTACGTCACGGGGACGATGTCCTTGCCGCCGCTTTCTTCGACGAGCGTCTCCCACGCGGAGTCGACCTGCACGGCCTCGGCCATCCCGGCCATCGGACACGACGCCTCCATCGACGGGAGAATCACCGTCTGGTCGTCGTCGGTGATGACGTCCGCGCTCTCGGCCATGAACGTCACGCCGGCGAAGACGACGTAGTCGGCGTCCGACTCGGCGGCGCGCTTCGAGAGTTCGTAGGAGTCGCCGATGAAGTCCGCGTGCTCGACGATTTCCCGGCGCTGGTAGTTGTGCCCGAGGACGACGACGCGGTCGCCGAGCTCCTCGCGGGCGGCGGCGATTCGCCGGGAGCGGGCGGCCTCGTCGAGGTCGCGGTGGCTCTCCGGAAGCTGTTCGAGCGTGTCGTATTTGAACAGGCTGAGCTCCGACTCGAACCCGACCGACTGTAATTCAACCACGATTGGTCACCACGGTGGAAGTCCAATCATCGGCCCTTATTGAAAAATATTTTTCTTCAATACTCGTGGCTCACCCGTAAATATTCTCTACACAGACGATTGGCCGGTGGTACATGCACTCGATTAGTCGTTCGAAGTCGAGCACAGTCTCTACTCGGTCGAAGAATAATTTTCTTCAAAAGAGTAACGACATCGATAGTTGTTCTCTGCTCAGTCGCGTTCGAAGACGACGCGACCGTCCACGACGGTCATCGAGACCGGGACATCGCGAATCGAGTCGGTCTCCCACGGCGACTCGTCGAGGACGACGAGGTCGGCGGCGGTGCCGACCGCGACGGTTCCCAGTCGGCCCTCGTCGAACCCGGCGTAGGCCGCGCCGGAGGTGTACGCCCGAAGCGCCTCGGTGACGGTGAGCGACTGGTCGGGGTTCGGGTGGTCGGTGGCGAGGTCGACGCCGAGAAGCGGTCCGAGCGGCATGCAGTCGCTCCCGAACGCGAGGTCCACGCCCGCATCGAGCAGGTCGCGGTAGCGGTTGGTCCGCAGGCGTCGCTCGCCGAGCCGGGCGTCGTAGAGGCCGCCCTCGTCGGCCCACTTCAGGAAGTTCGGCTGGACCGAAGCGACGACGCCCGAGTCGGCGAAGCGCTCGATAGCTTCGTCGGACGCGAGTTCGACGTGTTCGACCCGGTGGCGGGCCGCGCCGGGGTCGTCGGTCTCCTCGTACGCGTCGAGCACCGCGTCGACGGCCGCGTCGCCGATGGCGTGGGCGGTGAGTTGGTAGCCCGACTCGTCCGCGTCGGCGACGAGGTCGCGGAGTTCCTCGGGGGCGACGACCCACTGGCCCGTCTCGTCGTCGGCCGCGTCGGGGTCCGCCGCGGCGTCGGCGTAGGGTTCTGTGAGCTTCGCGGTCCGCCCGCCGAAGCTCCCGTCGGTGAACGTCTTTATCGCGCCGACGGTGACGAGGTCGCCGCGACTCCCGCCGCCGTGGTTCGTCCGCAGGCCGACCTCGCGGAGCGCGTCGAGGTGGTCGGACCAGTAGTTGATTCGGACGCGGAGGGCCAGTTCGCCGGCGTCGGCGAGGTCGCGGTAGACCTCGGGCGCGCGGGAGCCGCGGACCATGTCGTGGACGCCGGTGACGCCGCGGGCGGTCGCGTACGACTGCGCCGCGCGGACGAGTTCGGTCATCTCCTCGCGGCCCGGCTCGGTCGCCTCGCGGAGCACGTCGACCGCGCCCTCGACCACGACGCCCGTCGGGTCGCCGGCATCGTCGCCGTCACCGTCGTCTCCGGCGGTCCGCACGCCCTCGTCGGGCAGTTCGTCGGCGTAGCGGTCGAGGACGACCGAGTTGACGCCGGCGGTGTGGAGGTCCTCGCGGAAGGCGACCACGGGACGCGACTCGGAGACGGCGTCGAGGTCGTCGCGGGTGAGGTATCTCGATTCGTCCCACCTGCTCTCGTCGTAGCCGTAGCCGAGCACCCAGTCGGTCCCGCCGTCGCCGATTCCGTCGCCAGTCCCCCCATCGCCTCCCTCGGTTTCGCGTTCGACCTCGGCGGCGCGCTCGCGGAGCAGTTCGACCGCCTCGGCCGCGGAGCCGGCCTCCGAGAGGTCGGCGTGGACGATAGACCGGCCGACCATCGGGAGGTGCGTGTGGGCGTCGATGAAGCCGGGGAGGACGACGCGGCCGCCGCAGTCGACGACCCGCGTCTCGACGCCGGCGAGCAGTTCCACGTCGAACGTGCGGCCGACCCGGACGACCTCGCCGTCGCGGACGGCGACGGCTTCGTGCGTCTCGTCGGGCGACCCGAGAGTGTGTACCTCCGCGTTCGTCAGTACGAGGTCCGCTGCCGCAGTCATACGTTCGACCCCGACGCGGGAGGGCAAAACGGTTCGGGAGGCGGCGGAGCGGTCGGGCGGTGGTCGGACGACGGGGCGGCCTTGAACGGGGACGGACCGCGGGCGTTGGAAGAACCGGAACGCGTTAGGGCCGGCGCGGGAAACGTCGGGGCATGACAGACGCCGCGTCCCTCGCAGACCGCGTTCGGGAGGGCGAACTCCGCCTCCACGAACTCGAAGCGCACGCCGACGCCGACACCGCCGCCGAGGCGCGCCGCTCGCTCGTCGAAGAGCAGTCCGGCGCGTCGCTCGACGCGGTCGGGAACTACGGCTTCCCCGCGGAGGCCGCCGAGTCGGCCATCGAGAACATGGTCGGCGCGATTCAGGTGCCGATGGGCGTCGCCGGCCCCGTCTCGGTCGACGGCGGCTCCGTTGCCGGCGAGAAGTACCTCCCGCTCGCGACCACCGAGGGCGCGCTCCTCGCGTCGGTCAACCGCGGCTGTTCGGTCATCAACAGCGCCGGCGGCGCGACCGCTCGCGTCCTCAAGTCCGGGATGACCCGCGCGCCGGTGTTCCGCGTCGCCGACGTGGCCGAGGCCGAGGCGCTCGTCTCGTGGACCCGCGACAACTTCGCGGCGCTGAAGGAGGCCGCGGAAGAGACGACGAACCACGGCGAACTCCTCGACGTGACGCCGTACGTCGTCGGTAACTCCGTGTACCTGCGGTTCCGCTACGACACCAAGGACGCGATGGGGATGAACATGGCCACTATCGCCACCGAGGCCGCCTGCGGCGTCGTCGAAGACGAGACGACCGCCTCGCTCGTCGCCCTCTCGGGCAACCTCTGTTCCGACAAGAAGCCCGCCGCCATCAACGCCGTCGAGGGCCGCGGGCGGAGCGTCGCCGCCGACGTTCGAATCCCGCGCGAAGTCGTCGAGGAGCGCCTGCACACCACGCCCGAAGCGGTCGCGGAACTCAACACCCGCAAGAACCTCGTCGGCTCCGCGAAGGCCGCGAGCCTCGGCTTCAACGCCCACGTCGCCAACGTCGTCGCCGCGATGTTCCTCGCCACCGGGCAGGACGAGGCGCAGGTCGTCGAGGGGGCGAACGCCATCACGACCGCCGAGGTGCAGGACGGCGACCTCTACGTCTCGGTCTCCATCGCCTCCCTCGAAGTCGGCACCGTCGGCGGCGGCACGAAGCTCCCGACGCAGTCCGAGGGCCTCGACGTCCTCGGCGTCAGCGGCGGCGGCGACCCCGCCGGCTCCAACGCCGACGCCCTCGCCGAGTGCATCGCCGTCGGCTCCCTCGCGGGCGAACTCTCGCTTCTCTCCGCGCTCGCCTCGCGGCACCTCTCCAGCGCACACGCCGAACTCGGCCGGTAACCGGGCCGTTTCAGTTTCACTAGCTCCAGAAACGACTGAACCGCTTTTCTTCGCGCTTTTCGGACCTGTCCCTCCTGATTCGAACCTCGACGTCCACTTTCACTTTCACTCCGCACCCGTGGCTCGCGTTTATTCCGTTCCCGTGAAAACGATGAAAACGCGTCCGTCGGGGAGCACCCGCGGGCGTGTCCACACCCCATCCCCTCCCATGCCCGTCTCCACACGCGGTACCGACCCCGAATCGACCGACGAGTACGACGACGCGCGGCGGGTGGCGCTCGCGCTCAGGCTGGTGAAGTTGGCGCTCGGCGTCGTCGCCTCCGCGCTGACCGTGGCGAAGTTGCTCGGCGCGCTCTGAGAGTGGCGAAGGTTGCTCGGCGCGCTCTGGTGAGTCCGCGAGGGCGACCCCGGCGCTCAGACCAGCCGGTGTCGGCCCCGCGACTCCGACACCTCGCCGCGCCGCCGGAGCTTATCGAGCAGGTCGCGGGCGCGGTCCTCGGGGACGCCCCGCTCGACCGCCGCCGCGACGATTTCCGCCTCGGTCGGCCGGTCGCCGTCCCGAACCGCCTCGCGGACGACCGTCAGGCGGTCGGGCGACCCCGACGACGAGTTCCGACCCCGCGCGGCGGCCTCGCCCGCCTCGAACACCTCGTCGGCGTCGAGTCCCGAGCCTTCGAGGTACTCGCGGTCGTCGACGCCCGACTCCTCGACCCGCCGGTCGAGTTCCGAGACGTGTTCGACCTGCGCGAACGCCTCGCTGTCGCCGTGTTTCTTCGCCAACAGCGCCGACCGCGCCTGCCGCGCGGCGTCCCTGTCGTCGGACTCGAAGAAGCGCCGGAGCTTCTTCGTCTGGTGTCGCCTGCCGCACCGCGGACACGTCGCCGTCTTCGACCCGTCGGGGTCCGAAAGCAACCACATGTTCGCGCAGTCCGTACACCCCACGACCGCGTACATACGCCGTTGTTCCGCGGCGGCGGATTTGAACGTTCGGGAGCGCGAGCCGCCGCGGGCCCCTCTCGAACGAGGCCGTGATACGTTTCAGTCGAAACATATGAGGAGAAAGCATTTATCAACCCGGTGTCACAATCCGATAGACGGTAGTCCCTAACTATGCCCTCCCCCCGCGTACTTCCTCCATGGACAACGCCCGGCGCGCCGAACACCCCGGTCACCGCGACGAGCGACGGCCGACGATGAGTCACTCGAAGCTCGCGCGCGAGCCGTGGCTGTGGGCGTTCGTCGGCGTCTGGGCGGCAGTCGTCAGCGCGCTCCACTTCGGCGGGCTCGCGTACAACGTCTACACGCGCATCTGGTGGTGGGACGTGCTCACCCACTCGCTTTCGGGCTTCGGCGTCGCGGGCGTGTTGTTCCTCGTGTTCCCGCAGACGTTCCGCGGCGCTCGCGCCCCCGTGGTCGTCGCGACCGCCCTCCTCGCCATCGGCGCGGGGTTCGAGGTGTACGAGTACCTGTTCAAGGACTTCTGGTGGGGCTGGTCGATGGCCTACTACGCCGAGGACACCGCGATAGACCTCGTGGTCGACGTGGTCGGCGGCCTCGGATTTTTCGCCTTCGTCGAAGGCATCCTCCGGTCGCGGACGCCGGCCGACGCGACTCCCGGCGAGTCGTCGCGCCGAATCGGCCACCTCCGCTCGGACGGCGGCGAGCAGTCGGGCGACGACTGCCCGGCGAACCGCTGACTCCGGCGTCGGCACGGCCGTCGACGAGGTTAATTTCACCCCGGACGTGTCGTTTCGTCGGGAAAAGTTACATACCGATGATGGCCTATCTCTCGTCTATGCTTCCGCTCGCAGGCAACCGCACACACCTCCCCGCCACCCCAGCCGACGCGGTTCACCGTTCGACCCGCGCATGCTGAGACGAACCTGGAACGAGACGGTGTTGGCCGGGTGGGAAGAACGCCCCCGAGAGATGGCCGTCGTCGCCGTGTTCGGGAGCGTCGTCACCGTGACGCACTTCACGAGCATGGCGCTGTTTCTCTACACGCGCATCTGGTGGTGGGACATCTTCGTCCACGCCGCCTCCGGGTTCGGCGTCGCGGCGATTCTCTACGTCCTCAATCCCCGCCTGCTCCACTCGCGGCTCGCGCTCCTCGTCGTCCTCCCGATGGCCGTCGCCGCAATCGGCACGTGGTTCGAGGTGTACGAGCGACTCTTCACCGGCTTCTGGGTCGGGTGGCCCCGCTCGGTCTACTTGGAAGACACGGCCGTCGACATCGTCGCCGACACCGCCGGCGCGGTGGTCTTCGGCGTCGTCAGACCGCTGTGGAACCGGATTCGGCGCTGGCGAGACCCGAATCGACTGTAGTCGGCGCGAAAGAGATGCGGCGTCCGTGCCGCGAGAGAGAAGTGGTGTGGTCGCTTACGCGAGTTCCTGAATATTCTCGACGACCTTGTCGGCGTACTCGCTCGTGGCGAGCTTGTTACCGCCCTCGATCTGGCGTTCGAGGTCGTAGGTGACGTCGCCGTCCGAGATGGTCTTCTCGACGGCGTCGCGGATGAGCTTGCCGGCGTCCTTCCAGCCCATGTACTCGAACATGAGGCGGCCGGAGAGAATCATCGCGGTCGGGTTGACCTTGTCCTGGCCGGCGTACTTGGGCGCGGAGCCGTGGACGGGCTCTGCGAGGCAGAGACCCTCGCCGAAGTTCGCGCCGGGGGCGATGCCGAGACCACCGATCTGCGCGCCGGCGGCGTCGGACATGTAGTCGCCGTTGAGGTTCATCGTGGCGATGACGTCGTAGTCGGCGGTGCGGGTGAGAAGCTGCTGGAGCATGTTGTCGGCGATGCGGTCCTTGACGACGACCTTGTCCTCGGGACGCTCGCCGTCGTACTCTTCCCACAGTTCGTCTTCGGTGATGGTGACGTCGCCGAACTCCTCTTCTGCGAGTTCGTAGCCCCAGTCACGGAAGGCACCCTCGGTGAACTTCATGATGTTGCCCTTGTGGACGAGCGTGACCGACGGGCGGTCGTTTTCGAGGGCGTACTCGATGGCCTCGCGGACGAGGCGCTTCGTCCCGAACTCGGTGATGGGCTTGATGCCGATGCCGACAGGGCCGTCGTGGATGACGCCCGTGGCGCCCATCTCGTCTTCGACGAACTCCTTGACCTTCTGGACCTCGTCGGTGCCGGCTTCCCACTCGATGCCGGCGTACACGTCCTCGGTGTTCTCGCGGAACGTGACCATGTCCATCGCCGAGGGGTTCTTGACGGGCGACGGGACGCCGTCGAGGTGGTAGGTCGGGCGGACGTTCGCGTAGAGGTCGAGCTTCTTGCGGAGCGCGACGTTGAGCGAGCGGAAGCCCGCACCGACGGGCGTCGTGAGCGGGCCCTTGATGGCGACGCGGTGGTCGCGGATGGCACTTACCGTGTCTTCCGGGAGGTTCTCGTCGTACTTGTCGCGGGCGGACGAACCGGCGTAGACGCGCATCCAAGAGACCGAGCGGCCGGTCGCTTCGGCGGCGGCGTCGAGGACCTTCTGCGCGGCGGGGCCGACGTCCGTTCCGATTCCGTCGCCGTGGATGATCGGAATAATCGGGTTGTCGGGGACGGAGAGCTCTCCCGTCTCCTCGTCGACCGTGATTTTCTCGCCGTCGTCCGGAACCTCAATCTGGTCGTAGCTCATGAACAATCAGAGCTTTCTAGTGCGGTGTAAAAGTCCTGCCGTTATCGACGGCGAAGGGCAAGTATCGCTCTGTGCGGGGTCGATACGTTTACACTCGCAGTCGGGAGACACTCGCGTATGCGAATTATCCTCCACGGCGGTGCCGGCGGCATCCCCGGCGAACCGGCGCCCAGACAGGCCGTCATGGACGACGCGGCCGACGCGGGCGCGAGCGAGTCCGACCCGCTTTCGGCGGTCGAAACCGCGGTCCGCGTCCTCGAATCCGACCGCCGGTTCAACGCCGGCGTCGGCGGCGCGGTCCAGTCCGACGGCGTCGTCCGCACCGACGCGGGCGTCATGCTCAGCGACCGCCAAGTCGGCGCGGCCGCCGGCATGGAGGGCGTCGAACACGCCGTCTCCGTCGCGCGGGCGGTCCTCGAAGAGACGCCGCACGTCCTCCTGACGGGCGACCCGGCGGTCGAGTTCGCCGCCGACGCGGGCGTCGAGACCGGCGTCGACCTCTTTACCGACGAGACCCGCGAGCGCTGGGAGAACGCGGACGCTCCCGATGGCTCACCCAGCGAACACCTCGCGTGGCTCGCCGACCGGTTCGGCGGGAGTACGAGCGACCCGACGGCCGAGGCCGGTGACGGCTTCCTGCCGGCGCTCGACAATTCCGAGGAGACCTCGGCAAGCAGTGGCCGCTCGGCTCACGATGTTCGCCTTCCCGGCCACGACACGGTCGGGGCGGTCGCCACCGACGGCGAGACGTTCGCCTCCGCGACTTCGACCGGCGGCCGCTGGTTCGCCCTCGCCGGCCGCGTCGGCGACGTGCCGCAGGTCGGCTCGGGCTTCTACGCCTCCCCGGCCGGCGGCGCGTCGACCACGGGGGCGGGCGAAGACATCGCGCGCGTGACGCTCGCGCGCCGCGCCGTCGGCCACCTCGAACGCGGCTGTGACGCCCAGACCGCGGCCGACCTCGCCATCGAGGAGTTCGGCGAACTCACCGGGTCGTCGGCGGGCATCATCCTCCTCGACGACGAGGGCTTCGGCTCGGCGTTCAACTCCGACGGGATGCAGACCAGCACCGCGTCGAACTGAGGTCCTCGTGGCCGGTCGCGGCCGCCTTCCGGTCGCGCCGGCCCCGCCGCCACGGTTTACTCGGTTCGGGCCGTTGAATCCCCCATGAGCGACTGGACCGCGGCCGACGTTCCCGACCTCTCCGGGAAGACCGTCGTCGTCACCGGCGCGAACAGCGGCCTCGGCTTCGAGGCGACGCGCGTGTTCGCCGAGAAGGGCGCGCACGTCGTCATGGCCTGCCGGAGCCTCGACCGCGGCGCGGACGCGATGGCCGACATCCGCGAGTCGGTGTCGGCGGCCTCGTTGACCCTCTCGGAACTCGACCTCGCCGACCTCGACTCGGTCCGGCGGTTCGCCGACGAGTTCGCCGCCGAACACGGGTCGCTACACGTCCTCTGCAACAACGCCGGCGTGATGGCGATTCCCCGGCGCGAGACCGCACAGGGCTTCGAGACGCAGTTCGGCGTGAACCACCTCGGCCATTTCGCCCTGAGCGCCCGCCTGTTCCCGACGCTCCGCGACACGCCCGGCGAGACGCGGCTCGTCACGATGTCGAGCGGCCTCCACGAGCGCGGCCGGATGGACTTCGACGACCTGCAGGGCGAACGCGACTACGACGAGTGGGACGCCTACGCCCAGAGCAAGCTCTCGAACCTGCTTTTCGCGTTCGAACTCGACCGCCGGCTGACCGCCGCGGGCATCGACGACGTGCTGAGCGTGGGCGCACACCCCGGTTACGCCGCCACCAACCTCCAGTTCCGCGGCCCCGAGGCGTCCGGGTCGACGCTCCGGTACTGGATGAGCAAGCTCGGCAACGCGATATTCGCCCAGTCCGCCGAGATGGGCGCGCTCCCCCTCCTGTACGCCGTGACCTCGCCGGCCGTCGAAAGCGGGGAGTACGTCGGCCCGCAGGGGCTGTTCGGCATGCGCGGCCATCCCGGCATCGCGGAGCCGAGCGACCGCGCCAGAGACCCCGAGACCGCCGCGCGGCTCTGGGACGTGTCGGAGGAACTCACCGACACGCGGTTCCGACTGGCCTGATTCACCACCTGTCTCGGACGAGCGCCGGGAGGCGAGACGGCCAAATACTGCGGCGTGCTATCTACCCCCGTGACCGAATCAACGCCGACAATCACTCAGAGCGTCGCCGACGCCATCGTCTCCACCTGCCGAACGACGCTCGGGGACTCCCTACGGAGCGTCGTCCACTTCACCCGCGACGACTTCGACGTGCTGTACGTCCGACGGGACCTCTACGACGGCGACGAGGCCGCGGCGCGCGCCGCCAAGTCAGAACTCGTCGAGAACGAGCGCACCGGGTTCGGCCCGCGAGAGACCTACAGCGCCGGCACGACCGGCGCGACCCCCGACTTCGGCGAGTACGAGTTCACCCTCCGCGTCTTCTCGGACGGCTTCGTCGGCCGCGTCGTGGGCGGCGACCGCGGCGTCATCGTCACCACCGACGAACTCGAACTCTCGGAGTTCGAGGAGATGGAAGTCGCGCTCCGCCGGATGCTCGAATCGACCCCCGGCGTGTGAGTCCCGGTCCGAGCCGTCGCCGCGTCGTCGCGTCGACCGCACACGACAGAGCAATCCGCTTTTGTAATCGGGAGGGATACGAGTGTGTATGAGCGAACCCGACGCGGACCCGGAGCACATCACCGTCTACTCGGACTACGTCTGTCCGTTCTGTTACCTCGGCCGCGAGTCCCTGCGGCAGTATCAGGCGACCCGCGACGAGGAACTCGACATCGACTGGCACCCCTTCGACCTCCGGAGCCACAAGCGCCGCCCCGACGGGAGCATCGACTTCTCCGTCGACGACGGGAAAGACGACGACTACTACGAGCAGGCCAAGGAGGGCGTCCGCCGCCTGCAGGACAAGTACGGCGTCGAGATGGACCTCGACATCGCGACCGACATCGACTCCCTGCCGGCGCAGGTCGCCTCGTTTCACGTGAAACAGCACTACGACAACGACACGTGGCTCGAATTCGACGTGGCAATCTTCGACGCGCTCTGGCAGGGGGGCGAGGACATCGGCAACGAGGACCTTCTCGTCGAACTCGCCGAGGACGCGGGCGTCGAGGGCGACGAAGTCCGCTCTGCGCTGTCGGACGACGCGCTGTTCGCGGAGGTGCGCGAGCAGTTCGCCGAGGCCCAGCGCCACGGCGTGACCGGCGTGCCCACCTTCGCCTACGACGGCTACGCGGCCCGCGGCGCGGTCCCGCCGGAACAGCTCGAACGCCTCGTCGACGGGGTCTGAACCCGCGTTCGCCGGGCGAAGCCCGCGCGAGGTACCTTCATTTTGTAAGCGGCCGTAGCTATGTACATGGCCAACAGACACCACCGTTGCAACCTCTGCGGCCGCGATTTCGACAGCGGCGAGCGACTCGACGAGCACGTCGAGCGCCGCCACCCCAAGGAGGACGTTCGCTGGTGGGTCGTCGTCGAAGACCCCGCGAAAGACCTCAAGTTCTCGCGCTGAGCGTCCCGACCCATCCCGGTCGCCCCGCACTTGACTCCGCGGTCGCCTCGCGGTCGCCCCGCAGTCGCCCCGCGGTCGGCTCCGCGAGCGACGCCCTCAGCCGAGGTGCGTCTCGAACCAGTCGGCGGCGAGGTCGGCCACCGCGTCCAGCTCGCCCGGCCCCTCGAACAGGTGGCCTGCGCCCTCGACGACCTCCAGCGACTTCTCGCAGTCGAGTTCCGCGAACGCGTCGCGGTTCAGACTCAACACCGGTTCGTCGGCACCGCCGACGACGAACAGCGTCGGAGCCGTCACGTCGCCGAGCCGCGACTCCGCGAGGTCGACGCGGCCGCCCCGAGAGACGACCGCGCCGGCGTCGTCACCGAGGTCGGCCGCCGCGAGGACCGCCGCCGCCGCGCCGGTGCTCGACCCGAAGTAGCCGTAATCGAGGTCGGCGGTGTCGTCGCGGCCGCGGAGCCACTCCGTCGCGCCGAGCAGTCGCTCCCTCAGAAGCGGGATGTCGAACCGCGTCCCGTACTCCTCGTCTTCCGCCTCCGTGAGCAGGTCGAAAAGGAGCGTCCCGACCCCGCGGTCGCGGATGACCTCGGCGACGAAGTTGTTCCGCGGGCTCTTCCGACTGCTGCCGCTCCCGTGGGCGAACACCACGAGCCCCGCCGCGCCCGCCGGAATCCGAAGGTCGCCCTCCAGCACCGCGTCGCCGACGGGTATCGAAACGAGATTCGGCGTCGTGTCGCTCATACGAGACGATACGACGGACTGCGGCTTAGGCCTGTCTCGACCCGTCGGCTCCCGTGAACGCGGAGTCCGCTCGTTCTGATGGTCATGACTTACACAATTAATGTTAATATACAATCGGGAGTACACCCGAACGCCAACCATGGTGAGTGTTACCGACCTACGGACGATGTACGAGCAGATGGTGACCGCTCGGCACTACGAGGAGCGGCTGGTAGACGAGTACCTCGTGGGGAAACAGCCGGCGTTCGACATCTCGGCGGGACCGATTCCCGGCGAACTGCACCTCGCGGCGGGGCACGAGGCGTCCGGCGCGGGCGTCTGCATCCACCTCCGCGACGACGACACGGTGACCGCGCCGCACCGACCGCACCACATCGCCATCGCGAAGGGCGTCGACCTCAAGCGCATGACGGCCGAGATTTTCGGGCGGAAGACGGGGCTGTGCCGCGGGAAGGGCGGCCACATGCACCTGTTCGACCCCGACGTGAACTTCGCGTGTTCGGGCATCATCGCGCAGGGCTGTCCGCCGGCGGTCGGCGCGGCGATGGCCGCGAAAAAGCGGAACACCGACGCCGTCGCCGTCGCCTTCCTCGGCGAGGGCGCTATCGACCAGGGCGGCTTCCTCGAATCGCTGAACCTCGCGGCGGTCCACGACCTCCCGGTCGTCTTCGTCGTCGAGGACAACGACTGGGCCATCAGCATGCCCAAAGACCGCGTGACGGACGTACAGAACGGCGCACAGCGCGCCGACGGCTTCGACATGCCGGGCGTCCGTATCGACTCCGACGACGCGGTGGCCGTCTACGAGGCCGCGGACGAGGCCGTGATGCGCGCCCGCGACGGCAACGGGCCGACGCTCATCGAGGTGCAGGTCCACCGCCGGATGGGTCACTTCATGGGCGACGCGGAGGGGTATCGCCCCGAGGCCGACATCGACCGCGCGGAACAGCGCGACTCCATCGAGCGACTCGCCGAGGACCTCCGCTCGCACGGCGTGACCGACGACGACATCGACGAGATTCGAGAGCGCGCCCACGAGCGGGTTGAGGAGGCGATTTCGTGGGCGAAAGAACAGCCCGAGCCCGACCCGGAGGAGGCGTACGAGAACGTGTTCACGAACCCGCCGGCGCAGGCGGCGACGGACGGCGGGGCCGCGGCAGACGCGCCGGGCGACGCCGGCGAGACGGGAGGTGACAACTGATGGCGACCGAATCACGAGACTACACCGAAGCGACCGAGACGGACCGCGAACTGACCATGAGCCGGGCGATGGTCGAGGCCATCGCGTGGGAGATGCGCGAGAACGAGGAGGTGTTCTACATGGGCGAGGACGTCGCCGACTACGGCGGCATCTTCTCCAGTACGACCGGCCTCTTGGACGAGTTCGGCCGCGACCGCGTGATGGACGTTCCCATCAGCGAGACGGCCTACCTCGGCGCGGCGGTCGGGGCCGCACAGGCCGGAATGCGCCCGATTGCCGAGCTGATGTTCGTCGACTTCTTCGGCGTCGCCATGGACCAGATCTACAACAACATGGCGAAGAACACCTACATGAGCGGCGGGGCCGTTTCGGTGCCGATGGTGCTGACCACGGCCGTCGGCGGCACTTACAACGACGCCGGCCAGCACTCCCAGACGCTCTACGGGACCTTCGCCCACCTGCCGGGGATGAAGGTCGTCGTCCCCTCGACGGCCTACGACGCCAAGGGCCTGATGCACAGCGCCATCCGCGACGACGACCCGGTCGTCTACATGTTCCACAAGCGCCTCATGGGTCTCGGCTGGATGCCGTCGCCATCGGGCCCGAAGACCGGCGTCCCCAAAGAGGACTACACGATTCCGTTCGGCGAGGCCGACGTGAAACGGCCCGGCGACGACGTGACCGTCGTCACCCTCGGCCTGCACGTCCACCGGGCGATGGAGGCCGCGGAACACCTCGACGAAGACGGCATCGACGCCGAGGTCATCGACCTCCGGACGCTCGTGCCGCTCGACACCGAGACGGTGCTCGACTCGGTCCGTAAGACCGGGAAACTCCTCGTCGTCGACGAGGACTACCAGTCGTTCGGCGTGACGGGTGAAATCGTCGCGCGGGCGGCGGAGGGCGCGCTGGACGACCTCTCGGCGGTCAAGCGCCTCGCCATCCCCGACGTGCCGATTCCCTACGCCCGCTCGCTCGAAGACGAAGTCAACCCCGACACCGACGACATCGCGGCGGCCGTCCGCGAACTCCACGAATGACGGGAGCGTCGGAACCGAACGGGGGTCGCGCATGACGGACGCCGTCGACGTGAACTCGGCGGACTCGTGGCCCGACGACGCGGACGACGTAGACGAGGGCTACCTCGCCAACTGGTTCGTCCGCGAGGGGTCGGCGGTCGACGAGGGCGAGACGCTCTGCGAGATACAGGTCGAGAAGGTGAGCATCGACGTGGCCGCGCCGACGGCGGGGACGGTCACGGAGATACGCGTCGGCGAGGGCGACGACTTCGCTCGCGGCGACGTGCTCGCGCGGGTGCAACCGAGCGCCTGACTCGGATTCGATTTTTCGTCAGTCGTCGCCCGCCCGGTACGCCTCGCCGAGCGCCCGGTCCATCAGCTCTCGGTGAGCCTCTCGGACCCGCTCGCCGTCGCCGGGGCGACGCTGTTCGTACCGACCGTCGGCGTCCATCACCCAGCGCCGGCGGTTGTCCGACAGGAGCGCGTCGAGCACGGCGTCGAGTTCGGCGCGGTGTTCGGGGTCCTCGACCGGCGCGACGGCCTCGACCCGGCGGTCGAGGTTGCGGGTCATCCAGTCGGCGGAGCCGACGTAGTACTCCGGGTCGCCGTCGTTTTCGAAGTAGAAGATACGCGAGTGTTCGAGGAACCGACCGACGACGCTCGACACCGAGACGTTCTCCGAGAGCCCCTCGATACCGGGTCTGAGCCGACAGATGCCGCGGACCACGAGGTCGATGTCGACGCCGGCCATCGACGCCTCGTACAGTTCGCGGACCATCGCGGGGTCTTCGAGGGCGTTCATCTTGGCGACGATGCGGGCCTCGCGGCCGGCGCGGGCGTGGTCGGCCTCTCGGCGGACGAATCGCGTCATCTCCTCGCGGAGGTTCGTCGGCGCGACCAGCAGTTTCCGGTACGTCTCGGCCCGCGAGTGGCCGGTGAAGAAGTTGAACAGGCGCACGAGGTCGTGGCCGATGTCCGGGTCGGCGGTGAACAGCCCGAGGTCGGTGTAGAGCTTCGCGGTCTGGGAGTGGTAGTTGCCGGTGGCGACGTGGGAGTACAGCCGCACCTCGTTGCCCTCCTCGCGGACGACGAGCGCCGTCTTCGAGTGGGTCTTGAGGCCGATGGTGCCGTAGGCGACGTGGATGCCCTCCTCTTCGAGCCGGCGGACCCACCGGAGGTTGTTCTCCTCGTCGAACCGCGCTTTGAGCTCGACCATCACCGCGACCTGTTTGCCGTTGTTGGCGGCCTCGATGAGCGTCTCGATGACCTCGGAGTCGGGGGCGGTGCGGTAGATGGTGGCCTTGATTGCCAGCACGTCGGGGTCGGCCGCGGCGGCCGCGAGGAACGTGCCGACGGTGCCCGTAAACGAGTGGTACGGATGGTGGACGAGCACGTCTTTCCGGGCGATTTCGGCGAACACCGACTCGGGGTCGTCGGCGGAGCGGCCGGCGAACCGCGGGTGGGGCTGGGGCGTCCACGGCGCGATTTCGAGTTCCGGGCGGTCGAGGTCGAAAAGCGACGCGAGCGCCCCGTAGTCCAGCGGTAGGTCGCGCTCGAACACCTCGGGGTCGTCCACGTCGAGCTGTTCCGCGAGCAGGTCGCGGACCGCCTCGGGCGTGCCCGACTGGACTTCCAGCCGAACGACCGTGGCGAACCGACGCTGGCGGAGCACGTCCTCTATCGTGGCGATGAGGCCCTCGGCGACCTCCTCGTTCCGGCGGACCTCGGCGTTCCGCGTCACCCTGAACGCCGAGGTGTCGATTATCTCGACGTTCGGGAACAGCAGGTCGATGTTGCGCTCGATGACGGCCACGAGCGGGACGAATCTGACTGGCGCGGAGGCGGCGGCCGATGAAACGGTGTCGGAGTCGCTTGCCCCATCCGCGTCGGCGACGCGCTCGTCCACGTTGACGAGTCGCGGGCGGTTGCCGGGGACTTTGACCCGCGAGAACTTCGTCGGCTCCTCTGCGCCCTCGGTCGTGCGGACCGCGAGCGAAAGCGAGAGGTTCGAGATGAACGGGAAGGGGTTCGACGGGTCGAACGTCAGGGGCGTGAGCGTCGGCAGGACCGACGCCTCGAAGTAGTCGCGGAGGGCCGCCCGCTCGTCGGGCGCGAGGTCGTCGTAGCCGACGATTTCGATGCCCGCGTCGGCGAGCGCGGGCCGGACGAGGTCGTGAAAGCAGGCGGACTGCCGGTCGAGCAGGTCGCGGGCGCGGTCGAGGACGAGCGACCACTGCCCGCTCGGCGTCCGCCCGTCGGGCGAGAGTTCGCTCACGCCCGCGGCCATCTGCTGTTTCAGGCCGCCGACGCGCTTCATGAAGAACTCGTCGAGGTTCGAGGTGAGAATCGAGAGGAACTTGACACGCTCGAAAAGCGGGTTGCGGTCGTCTATCGCCTCGTTGAGGACGCGCTCGTGGAAGGCGAGTTCGCTGAGTTCGCGGTTGAGATACAGCGCGGGGTCTGCGAGGTCGGCGTCGGCCGGCTCCGTCGCGTCTTCGCCGCGCTCGCGGGCGCGGACCGGCGCGGTCGTCTGCTCCTGACCGGCGCGTCGGCCCTGCGAGTCGCCGCCGCGAGGCTCGTCGTCGGACATGTACTTGAGAGGAGATGGTTCGGCGGCGACCTTTAGTTCGCCGCCTCGGCCGTCGCTCCCACCGTCGCCGCGGCGCGGCTCAGACCAGCGCGGGCTGGCGGGGTTCGAGAATCTTCGAGTCCTTGCGGGACTCGTGGGTGACCTCGGAGTCGACGGCGACGAGTTCGTCGGCGTGGAGGTCGTACGCCGTCAGCGCGCCGCCGTAGACCGCGCCCGTGTCGAGGCCCATCGCGTGCTCGAAGACGGCGGGGTGGGCCATCACGGTGTGGCCGAAGAAGACGCGTTCGGGGCCCTCGTAGTACTCGAACCAGAAGGGACCGTCGTAGCTGTCGCCGGGGTTCATCGCCCGGGTGTTTTCGAGTTCGTCCACGTCGTGTTCGTCGAGCGGCTTTTCGGGGTGGACGCCGCCGTGGACGACGATGGTCCCGTCCCACGAGATAGCGACCGGGAGGTTCGAAATCCACTCGAGGTCGTCGTCGGTCAGCGCGTCTAGCTCCTTCGTGCCGCGGATGAGCTTCTCCTCGTTGTTGCCGCGGACGGTCAGGAAGTTGTCGCGCTCGCGGACGTAGTCCACGACGCCCTTGCTGTCGGGACCTTTCCGCACGAGGTCGCCGACGAAGACGACGAGGTCGTCCTCGGAGGGGTCGAGCCGGTCGACGAGGCGTTCGAGCGCCGGCAGACACCCGTGTACGTCGCCGACGACGTACACGTCGTCCCAGTCGTCGATGTCGACTCGAAGGTGTTGCTCGGCGACGTCGGGGTGGAAGGATGGGACACTCATTGGAAACGTTCTCTCCTATTTCAGAACGTCCCAGGCTAAGAAAGGGTTGCTAGTTTCGGAATGTTGTGCTATATAGACGTGGCAGAGACTATCAGGCATACCTCGCCGGGCGGGGGCGATGGTCCGATTCCGGTCGCCGGCCATCCCGCAATCGCTTTCCGGCGCGGCCGCGAAGTCGCGCCCATGAGCATCGGACCCCTCGACGACGAGACGGTCGAGAAGTATCGAGAGGCAGGGGAGGTCCTCCGCACGGTGTTGGACGAGTCGGCCGAGATGGTCGAACCCGGGGTCACCCACCTCGAAGTCGCCGAACACGCCGAAGCGCGCATCCGCGAACTCGCCGACGGCTGTGCCTTTCCGGTCAACATCAGCATCAACGAGGAGGCGTCGCACGCCAGCCCCGGCCGCGACGACGACACCGTGTTCGGCGAGGACATGGTGTGTCTCGACGTCGGCGTCCACGTCGACGGCTACATCGCCGACTCCGCCGTGACCGTCGACCTCTCGGGCAACGACGAACTCGTCGAGTCCGCCGAGGAGGCGCTCGACGCCGCCCTCGACATGGTCGAAGCGGGCGCGCACACCGGGAAAATCGGCGCGGAAATCGAGGACGTGATTCGCGGTTACGGCTACACGCCCGTCCTCAACCTCTCGGGCCACGGCGTCGAGCAGTGGGACGCCCACACCGACCCGACCATCCCGAACCGCGGCGCAGAGCGCGGCGTCGAACTCGAAGTCGGCGACGTGGTCGCCATCGAGCCGTTCGCCACCGACGGCACCGGCAAGGTCACCGAGGGCTCGAAAAACGAGATTTACAGCCTCGTCAACGACCGGTCGGTCCGCGACCGCATGTCGCGCAAACTGCTCGACGAGGTGCGCGAGAAGTACAAACTGCTCCCCTTCGCGGCCCGCTGGTTCGAGGGCGGCCGCTCCGAGATGGCCATCCGTCGGCTCGAACAGCAGGGCATCCTCCGCGGCTACCCCGTCCTGAAAGAGGAAGACGGCGCGCTGGTCGGACAGGCCGAAGACACCATCATCGTCACCGAAGACGGCTACGAGAACCTCACGCGGTAGTCGGGTGACGCCGGGCGGCACCGGTCGCCCCGAGACCGAAACGGCTTGCCCGTCCGGTTCCATTGAGCCGCCATGGACCAACTGTTCGCCCCGTGGCGCATCGAGTGGGTCGCCCGCGACGACGACCAAGACGCCGACGCCGACGACCCGGACGACGACCGCTGTCCCTTCTGTGCACTCCCCGAGCGCGACGACGACCGAGAGGCCAAAATCGTCGCCCGCTCGCCGCACTCGTTCGTCCTCCTGAACAACTACCCCTACGCGCCGGGCCACGTCATGGTCATCCCGTCCCGCCACACCGGCGAGTTCGGCGACCTCTCGGACGCGGAACTCCTCGACCACGCCCGGCTCAAATCGAAGACGCTCGCCGCGTTAGACGCCGCCTTCGACCCCGACGGCTGTAACGCGGGGGAGAACCTCGGCGGGTCGGCCGCCGGCGGCTCCATCGACGACCACCTCCACACCCACGTCGTCCCGCGGTGGAGCGGCGACACGAACTTCATGCCGGTCATCTCCGACACGAAGGTGCTCGTGCAGGCCCTCGACGACTCCTACGACCAGCTTCACGAGGCGTTCGCCGGCCTCGACGGCGCGGTCGTCGACGGCGACGACGACGCGGTTCGCTTCGAATTAGACTGACTCTAAAACTCACGTCGAGTGCGTCTAATAGCCCGCTCCGCCCCGAAGCGCATTTGAACCCCACTCCCGAAAGCCACGGTAATGGAGCGCAGACGGGCCATCCGGCGGGTCGGATTCGTCGTCCTCGCGGCGAACGTGCTTCTCGTCGTCGGGAAGGGCGGCGTGTGGTGGACGAGCGGGAGTCTGGCCCTCGGGTCCGAGGCGGTCAACAGCCTCGCGGACGCGGTCTACAGCACCATCATCCTCGGCGGGCTTTATCTGACGACGAAGCCACCGGACTGGGAACACCCCCACGGCCACGAGCGCATCGAGCCGTTCATCTCGCTTTTCGTCGCGGTCGGCATCTTCGCCGCCGGCGGAGCGATTCTCTGGCGGAGCACGTCCAGTATTCTCGCGGGGACCTACGGCGGGTCCGCGGGGACGCTCGGCGTCGTCGTCCTCGTCGTCGCGGCGGTGTTCAAGTACGTCCTCTACCGCTACTGCTACTCGGTCGGCCGCGAGCAGAACTCGCCCGCGCTCGTCGCCGCCGGCGTCGACAACCGAAACGACATCCTCACCGCGGGCGCGGCGCTCGTCGGCGTGGTCGGCGGCCAGTTCGGCTACCCCATCTTGGACCCGCTGGCCGCGATGGTCGTCTCCATCGGCATCGTCTACACCGGCTACGAAATCGTCCGCGACAACGTGAACTACCTCGTCGGGGCCGCCCCGCCGGAGTACCTCCGGGCGCTCATCGTCCAGACGGCGCTGTCGCACCCCGACGTCTACGGCGCACACGACGTGGTCGCCCACTACGTCGGCCCCGAAATCGACGTGAGCCTCCACATCGAGGTCGAAGGCGACATGACGATTACCGAGGCCCACGACATCGAGACGTGGGTGGTGCAGGCGATTCGGAACATCGACGAGGTGGACGACGTGTTCGTCCACATCGACCCGCGGGAGCTCGGCGAGTGGAAGGAAGACGACGAGACGGAGCGTTACACCATGTTCTCGCCCGACGGCGGCGACGGTCGCTGACGCGTCGGCGACGCTTCACAGCAGTTTCTGCAGTTCTAACCGCAGTTCCCCGAGATACGGCACGTGGAACTGGCCTTTCGCCCGCACCCAGTCGGGCCGGACGGGCGAGGCGATGCCCCGCGCCTGGTCGTAGTAGTCGTTGTCGTCGCCGCGGGTGACGTAGCCGGCGTGCGGCGCGGGACAGTTCAGGAGTTCGGCACAGGAGTCCGCGCCGTCCACGTACGAGTCGTCGGCCCGGTCGTACCAGTTCTCGCCGTCCTCGACCCGGAAGACCGCGCGGTGGATGATGGGCGACCCGGCGCGCGACGGCGGGGCGTAGACGACGACGTCGCCGGGGCCGCCGAGTCGCCCGTAGCCCTCGCTCGCGTTCGCCGTGACCACGCCGTGGTCGTCGGCCGCGGGGCCCACGTAGCGACCCTCCGAAGTCACGACGACGAGGTCGCCGCGTTCGAGGGTCGGTTGCATGCTCCCGCTTTCGACGGCGACCATCGGCGGCCACACGCCGCTGACCGCGAACAGCACCGCGCCGACCGCGACGACGAGAGCGACCGTCTCCAGCGCGTCTCTGGCGAACGCTCGGGCCTCCGATGGGCTGTCGTCGGACACGGGTGCTGTCAGCCGTCGCGTCGCTATCAATCTTGTTGCCGGCGTCGGCGAAAAACAGGGATACGAACCGACCGTACCGGCGCGGCCCCGACCGCTCAGGCGACCGTCGGCTCTCGCGGTTCGGGCCGTGCGTCGACCGGCTCGGCGAAGGCGTAGACGGTCTGGTGGGCGGTCACCGTCACGCGGGCGAAGTCGCCGGGTTCGAGGCCGTGTTCGGTGGCGTTCTGGACGATAATCTGCCGGTAGGCCTCGTCGCGGCACTTCACGGAGTCGCCGGTGCCCTCCTCGACGACGAGCACGTCGCGCTCCGTGCCGACCATCTCGTCGTAGGCGGCGGCGACGATGTCCATCTTCGCCTCGGACATCTCCTTCGAGCGCTCCTTCTTGAGCGTCCCGCCGAGGCCCTTCAGGTCGGCGGCGTCGGTGCCGGGGCGCTTCGAGAAGCGCGTGACGTTGACCTTCTCGGGGCGAATCTCGCGGAGCAGTTCCATCGACCGCTCGTGGTCCTCGTCGGTCTCGGTCGGATAGCCGACGATGAAGTCCGTCGAGAGCGTCCAGTAGTCGAGTTCCCGGTCGAACGTCTCGACGATGTCGCGGAACTTGTCGACGCGGTGCTGGCGACGCATGTGTTCGAGCACCTCGTCGGAGCCGGACTGCACGGGCGCGTGGATGAAGTTGTAGAGCTTGTCGTGGCGGGCGAACACGTCGGCGAGTTCCTCGCGGATGCCGTGGACGCCGCCGGGGTTGGCCATGCCGACGCGGACGCGGAACTCGCCGTCGATTTCGGTGCAGATGCGGTCCAGTAGCTCGGGGAGCTTCCGGTCGCCCTTGTCCCAGCCGTAGACGCCGGTGTCCTGTCCCGTGATGCGGAGCTCCTTCGCGCCGGCGTGGACGAGCGCCCGCGCCTTCTCGACGTTCTCGTCGACCGAGGGCGAATCGACCCGGCCGGTGGCGAACTTCGTGATGCAGTACGAGCAGTTCGACATACAGCCGCGGGCGATTGGCAGGATGCCGACGACGCCGTCCAAGACGGGCTCGACGCCGGGGCCGGGGGTCGGACACTCGCCGTTGGTGACGGCGGTCGGCACGTCGTCCCAGTGGAGAATCTGGGCGTCGATGCCCTCCTCGCGGAAGTCGTTGCCCTGCGCGAGCGCCATACAGCCCGTGATGATGAGGTCCGCCGTCTCCGCCTCCAGCTCTTTGGCCCGACGGAGCATGTTCCGCTCCGTCTTCTCCACGACCGTACAGGTGTTCATGATGGCGACATCGGCCTCCTCGGGCCCGTCGACGCGGTAGTGTCCGGCGTCGCGGAGCGCGCTCTCGATGGCGCGGCTCTCGCCGCGGTTCGAGGTACAGCCGTATGTCTCGATGTGGTATCGGGCCATTCGGTTACCCCACGTACCGGGTCAGCGGGCAAAAACGCCGCGGTCTCCCCCGAGACTGCCGGCGTCCGCGGGGCGTGATAGCGCCCCGCGAGCGCCTCTCCCGTGACGCGGACGGCAACGGTCCGACGAACACCGACGAGCACGCCCCACGGAGCATCGCGCCGGCCGGACGCTCAGCCCCCCGCGAGTCTCGCATCGGCCGTATTATCCGTCGAACGACGAAAATAATTCATTATCTCATACGTTGTATTTAGAGTCGCTATGAAGTTCAACACGCGCGCCATCGCCTACGGGTTCATCGCGACCGTGGTCGTCGGCATCCTCAGCGGCTTCGCGCTTCCGTTCACGAACGTCACGCTCCCCACGGTCGGCTACGTCCTCACGGGCATCATCGGCGGCCTCGTCGCCGGCTACATCGTCACGACCGGCGCGGCCGACGGTGCGCTCAACGGGCTCGTCGGCACGACGCTCGGCGGGATTATCGTCGCCATCGGTCTCGTCATCATGAACGTCCTGTTCGCGGGCGTGTTCTTCGGCCTGACCGTGTTCGCCGCGGCCGTCGTCATCATCGCCCTCGCGGGCATCCCCGGCGCTATCGGCGGCGCACTCGGAAGCATGCTCCACGACCGCTCGGCCGCCCGCCGCACCAGACCCGCGGCCTGAGCCACGGAGTCGGCGAATCCCTTTTTCGAGTCACGAACGCTCCGTCGCTCCCGTCTCGGCGAAAAGTTACTTGTCACGGTGTTGTACAGTTGTGATAGATGCGCTCCCGCAGGACACAACCCGATTCTCCCTCCGCCCGCGACTCGGCCGCGACCGACAGCGCCGCTTCGTCCGCCGTCCGCAGTTCACTTCCGCCCGCCACCGACACCAGCACCCGCCGAGACGTACTTCGCCTTCTCGGGGCGGGTGCGGCCGTCGGTCTCGCGGGCTGTGTCGGCGGCGACGAACCGACGGACGACGACTTCCCCGAGGGGGTCCGCTTCGACCGCGGCTGGCCGACTTACGCCCACGACGACGCCAACACCGCGTTTCTCCGCGAAGGCACCGCCATCGCTGAGCCGACTATCGAGTACGAACCCGACTTCGGGATGGACTCCACCGAGCCCGTCGCCGCCGACGGGGTGGGCTACACGCCCGGCGACCCGATGCGAGCAATCGACCCGGCCGCCGGCGAGGAGTTGTGGACCGCACAGGGCGAGGGGTGGACCGCGCCGGTCGTCCTCGACGGCGTCGTCTACTCGCTCGGTGTGACGGTCCACGGCCCGAACCGGCTCGCGCTCTACCGCGCCCGCACCGGCCGGGAGTTCCGGACTATCGAGCTCCCCGGTCGCCCGCGGACGCCGCCGGCGTTCTCCAACGACCGCGAGACGCTGTTTCTCGGCCTCGACGACGAACGCGTCTGCGCGGTCGACATCGACGCCGCCGAGGTCACGTGGACGCGGTCGCTGTTCGGCGCGGTCCGGCGTCCCCTCGCGGTCAACCTCCACTCGGTGTTCGTCGTCACCGAGGGCCAGCGGCTCTACTGTCTCGGTACGAACGGCGGCGCCCGCTGGCAGGTCCCGACCAAGACGGTCGAAGCCGTCGCGCCGGTCGTCGGCGACGAGCGGGTGTACATCGCGGGCTGGGACCGCATCGCCGCGCTCGAACGGCGGAACGGCGACGTGGTCTGGGAGGACGCCGGCGGCGTCCACGAGCGACTCGCGTTCGACGGCGAGCGCCTCTACGCCGCCCGTGGGTCGCTCCGGGCGCTCGATAGCGCGACCGGTGAGGAGCGATGGAAATACGACCCGCGAGAGACTGTCTCCGCCGCGAGCATCGTCGGCGACACGGTCTACGTCGGTACGGGACACGGCGAACTCGTCGCCCTGAATCGAACCGACGGCGGCGGCCCCTTCGGCGACCGCGAGCGCTGGTCGATTCCGCTCGGTCGCTACGTCGGCCACTCGCTCGCCGCGACCGACCGCCGGGTGTTCTGCCCGCTCGTCCGCGACGACGGCCTGTTCAGCCTGACTGTCGTCGGCGACGCCGCCGATTCATCTAGTGCGGGCACGACCGCGACCGCGGGGACAGCCGCGGACGCTGGAGGGTCGGAGTCGTGACGCGACCCGACGCGGGGCCATCGAGGCGGGCGTTCCTCGGAGCCCTCGGAGCCGGCGCAGTCGCCGGTCTCGCGGGCTGTGTCGGCGGCGACGAAGGTTCCACGGGCGACGGCCGCGCCGACTGGCCACACCCCTACTTCTCGCCGGAGGGGGCGGGCTACAACCCCCGCGCGACCGGCCCGGCGTCGAAGCCGAGCGAGTCGTGGGGCATCGACGTGAACGGCCTCGAACTGGCGCGCCCGGTCGTGTTCGACGAGACGGTGTACCTCGCCACCAGCGACCGTCTCCGGGCGTTCTCGGTCGCCGACGGCACCGAGCAGTGGTCGGTCGAAAGCGACTCTCAGAGCGGGTTCCGCTCGTCGGTGACGGTCGATTCGGAGCGCGTCTACGTCGGCCACGTCGGGGCCAGAACCGGCGTGCTCGCGTACACCCACGACGGCGAGGAGGCGTGGCACGCGCCGACCGAGTCGAGCGTCTGGGCACCCGTCGTCCGACCCGAACCGGACCGCGACCGCCTCTACGCCTCCGACACCGCGGGGAACCTCTATCGCGTCCGCGCCAGCGACGGTGCCGTCGAGTGGCGCGAGGAGGTGTTCGGTCCGGTTCGGTCTCTCGCGGCCCGGTACGACACCGTCGTCGCGGGCACGGAGGGCGGCGAAGTAGTCGCGCTCCGCGACGAGGGCGTCGAACGCGGCGCGACCGGGCGGTGGCGAACTAAACACCCCGGGGGCGTGCAGGCGCTCGCAATCGCCGAGTCGAACGACGTGTTCGCGGGCTTCTTCGGCGCGGGCGTCGCCCGCCTCAGAGGCGGCCTCCGCGCCGGTGCCGTGGACTGGCACCGCGAGGAGCCCTCGCCGCACGGCTCGCTCGTCGTCGGTCCCCGGCGCGTCTTTTCGACCGACGGGACGGGAATCGACGCCTTCGACAAGCGTGCCGGCTCTCCCTCGTGGGCGGGCGGTGACGATTTCTTCGCCCCGCCCGCCGGTGCCGGCGACACCGTCTTCGTCTCGGACACGAGCGACGACGGCGGCGTCGTCGCCTACGACGCCGGGGGCGGCGTCGGCCTCGGTGACACTCGCGTCGGAGCCGAGCGCTGGCGATACGACCTCGCGGGGCGCGCGCTGACCGGCCCGACGCCGGCGGGTGACGCGCTGTTCGTCGTCGAATCCGGCGGCGACGACGGACCGCGACGGCTCGTCGCGTTGCGGGCCGAGTAGGAGAGCGATTTAGGGGGCGCTCGACAGGACCGTCTCGGGAGACTGCGGCCCTCAGATGAGCCCCAGTATCCACCGCGTGACCTCGGAGGTCGCAAAGAAGGCACCTTCCAAACGGGAGAGGACTCTCCCGGTCCAGAGCGCGGCGACAATCAGGAGGGTGACCGCGACCAGCCACGAGAGCGTCCCGAGCGCCGAGGCGCTCACCGCGAGCGGGCGAGCGACCGCCGCGACGCCGACGATGCCGGTGATGTTGAGGATGTTGCTCCCGACGACGTTGCCCACGGAGACCCCGAGACTCCGCCGTCGGAGCGCGACCAGCGAGACGGCGAACTCCGGCGTCGACGTCCCCGCCGCGACGATTGTGCCGCCGATGACCCACTCGGAGACGCCGGCACCGCGGGCCAACTCCGAGGCGGCGAGCACCATGTAGTCGCCGCTCACCAACACCAGCGCCAACCCGCCCGCGAGGAACACGGCGTCCCGCCCGGGGAACTCGATTCGTTCGGTTATCGAACGGGTCACGCTGTCGTCGCCGAGCGACTGGTCGTCAGTTCCGTTCGTCTCCGTCTGAGAACTCCGAAGCAAGTACGCCGTGTAGGCGACGAACGCCCCGACTAAGAGGACTCCTTCGAGCCTCGTGACCCGGAGGTCGAACAGGACCACCCCGCCGAGGAGCGTGCTCGCCAACAGGGCGACGCCGTCGCGGGAGACGAGCGACTCCGCGACCGGAATCACCCGAACCAGCGAGATGACGCCCAGCACGAACGCCAGGTTGTAGATGTTCGAGCCGAGAACGTTGGCGACCGCGATATCGCCCAGCCCTTTGTACGCGGCGTCGACCGCGACAGAGAGCTCCGGCGTCGAGGTTCCGATTGCGACGATTGTCAGTCCGATAGTGAGCTCCGAGAGCCCGAATCTCCGAGCCGACCGGACGGCGGCGTCGACCAACAGCCGCGCGCCGACCCAGAGCCCAAGCACTGACACGAGAATCACGACGATTTGAACGGCCTGTTCGCCTCGGAGCATGGTACTGGGTTCTCGGGAGTCGAACAATCAATGTTGGGCCCGCGACGTTCGGGATATATCGATGACCGCGAAACCGCGAGACTGCGAGACCGCTTGACTGCCGACCTACTTCTCGGGCGCGCCGGAGACGATGTCGACGCCGGACGACGCGCCGATGCGCTCTGCGCCGGCCTCGAACATGGCGACCGCCTCGTCGTAGGAGCCGACGCCGCCGGAGGCCTTGACGGGCAGGTACTCGGCCATGAGCGCCACGTCCTCGACCGTCGCGCCGCCGTCGGCGAAGCCGGTGGAGGTCTTGACGAAGGCGGCGTCGGCCTCGACGGCCGCCTCGCAGGCGCGGCGTTTCTCTTCTTCGGTGAGAAGCGCCGTCTCGATGATGACTTTCACCGGAATCGGGACGGCCGCGACGACCTCGGAGATGTCCTCGGTCACGAGGTCGTCCTCGCCGGCCTTGAGCCGACCGACGTTGATGACCATGTCCAGTTCGTCCGCGCCGGCCTGCCACGCGTCGACGGCCTCCTCGCGCTTGGCCGTCGTCGTGTGTTGGCCGTGGGGGAAGCCGACGACCGTCGCCAGCAACACGTCCGGGGCGTACTCGCTCGCCTCGGCGACGTAGCACGGCGGGATGCAGGCGTTCAGCCCCCACTCGTCGGCGTCGTCGAGGACGGCCTCCACGTCGGCAATCGTCGTCTCGGGTCCGAGGACCGTGTGGTCGATTCGGGGGGCGAGGTCGGCTCGGTTCATACCCGGTGGAGGCGACCCGAGGCTAAAGAACGTAAGGCTTTCACGCCGCCCCGCCGCGCCTCCTGCATGGCCATCCTCCCCGAGGGGTTCGCGCTCCCGCCGCTTCCCTACCTCGTCGCCCTCGCCGCGGGGCTCGTCGGCGTCGGCGTCGGACTGACTCGCACGCGCCCGACGGTCACGCCCGCGCACGTCCTCGCGCTCGTCCCGTGGATGGTTGCGGGGTCGGCGCTCCACGTGCTCTACGTCGTCGACGCGCTCCCGCCCGCGGTCGAACCGCTCGCCGGCACGCCCGCGGTCTATCTCTCCGTGGCCGTCGTCGCCGGCGCGACGTGGCTCGCGCTCGACGCGACCGACCTCGCCTCGCCGCCGGCGCTCGCGGCCCCCGGCGCGCTCGTCGCCGCCGGGCTCGCCGGCTTCGCGCTGTTCATCGGCCTCGCCGCCGGGACGCTCTCGGTCGTCTGGCCCGGCGTCGCGCTCGTCGCGGCGCTCGTCGTCAGCCCGCTGACGTGGCGGGTCGTGACGCGACTCGCGCCCGAGGCGGCCGCCGCGGGGTCGCTCGGCCTCCTCGCAATCTTCGGGCACGCCCTCGACGCGCTGTCGACCGCCGTCGGCGTCGACGTGCTCGGGTTCGGCGAGCGGACGCCGCTGTCGCGCGTCATCCTCGACGCCGCCGCGGCGCTCCCGACCGCCGAGGCCCTCGGCGTCGGCTGGCTGTTCGTCCTCGTGAAACTCGCCGTGGCCGGCTTCGTGGTCGCCCTCCTCGCCGACTACGTCCGCGAGGACCCGACCGAGGGGTCGCTCCTGTTGGGCCTCGTCGCCGCCGTCGGCCTCGGCCCCGGCGTCCACAACCTCCTGTTGTTCGCCATCGCCGGCTGAGGCCGGGATTCGGCTGGGGGGCCGCCCGCCTCCGCGTTCACGCTCTTTCCCCGCGCTCCGTAGTCGCCCGACCCGAGGGAGTTATCCCACAGGCGAACCGACCTACGCGGACGCATGTCCCGTGTCATCTGCGCCGGCCACGTGAACTGGGACGTCACCCTCCGCGTGGACGCCCTGCCGGAGCCGGACGGCGAGGCGACCGTCGAGTCGCGGGTCGGCGCGGGCGGCGGGAGCGCCGCCAACGTCGCCAGCGGCCTCGTCGGCCTCGACGTGCCCGCCGCGCTCCTCGGGAGCGTCGGCGACGACGAACACGGCCACGCCGCCGTCGCCGAACTCGCCTCGAAGGGCGTCGACTGCCGCCACGTCGTCAGCGTCGACCGCGGCCCGACCACGGTCAAGTACATCGTCGTCGACGCCGCGGGCGAGGTGTTCGTCCTCGGCTCGCCCGGCGTCAACGAGGCGTTCGAGGCGACCGACCTCCCGACCGACCCGCTCGCGTCGGCCGACCACCTCCACCTGACGAGCCAGTCGCCCGAGACGGCCGCGACGCTCGCCAGACGGGCCCACGAGGTCGACACGACGGTCAGTTTCGACCCCGGCCGGCGGGTCGGCGACCGGGGCTACGCCGACGCGCTCCGCGAGGTGGACTACGTCTTTCTCAACGACCGCGAGGCCGCCACCGCGCTCGGCGAGGCGGCGGTCGAACGCGGCCGGAGCGCCGACGCCGAACCCGTGTCCGACGTGGCCGAGGCGCTCGCGCGGGCGACGCTCGTCCTCAAACACGGCCCGCGGGGCGCGGAGGTCAGAGACGGCGACGAGCGACACGTCCACCCCGGCTACCCCATCGACGCGGTGGACACGACCGGCGCGGGCGACGCCTTCGCCTCGGGGTTCATCGCGGCCCGCCTCGACGAGGCAACCTACGAGCGGGCGTTGGCAGTCGCCAACGCCTGCGGCGCGCTCACCGCGGCCGAACCGGGAGCGCGGACGCGACTCAGTTGGCGGCGGCTGGACGACCTCGTCGAGGGCTGAGCCGCCGCCCGCCACGCCGCTCGGCGACGACCCGACCAGTTTTATCCTCACCAGCCATTCGTCGGGACGATGTTGGACCTCCTCCCGGCCACCGTCGCCGCCCTCGACGCCGCGTCGAGCCTCGGCGCGGTCGCCGGGCGACTGCTTCTCGGCGCGGTCGTCGGCGTCGCGGCCGCGGTCGTGATGGCCATCCCGATGTGGCGACAAGACGACGGCTTCACCCCGGCGTACGTCGCCGCGGCGGTCGTCCGCCGGACGACGCCCGACGAGGTGAGCTTCGGCGACGCGAACGTCGCCCACCACGCCGCCGGCGGGCTCGCGGGCGTCCTCTACGCGGTCGTCTACCTCGCGACCGACGCCGTCGCGCCGGACCTCGGCGTCGCCGGCGTCGACCTCCCCTCGCACCTCGTCGCGACCGCGGTCGTCGTGGCGTTCATCTACGTCGCGTTCGCCCGGTTCGTCCTCCCGCGCGCCGGCCGGCGCATCTACGAGGAGCGCGCGACGGCGGTCCGCGGGCAGTGGCTCCGCTCCTCGCTCGTCTTCGGCGCGACGCTTCTTGTCCTCGCGCCGGTGGTCTTCACCGGGCTCACGTGAGACCGACGGCTATCGAATCGTCACCACCGGGAGCTCCGACTGCCGGACGAGCGACTCCGCGACGCTCCCGAGCACGAACTCCTCGAGGTGCGGGCGGCCGTGGGTTCCGACGACGATGAGGTCCGCGCCGTACTCGGCGGCCGCGCGCAGGACCATCTCCGCGACTCGGCCGACCGCGACCCCCGTCTGTAGCGAGACGCCGTACTCGTCGGCGATTCCCGCCTGCGCCCGCGAAAAGAGCTCCTCGGCGTGCTCCCGTCGGTCTTCGAGCCAGTCGTCCCACTCGCTTGGGTGGTCGCCCCACCCGATTGCGGCGGTGTCGTCTGTGTGGCTGTCGACGACGTACAGCACCGTTATGGTCCGCGAGCCGAACTCCGCGCAGGCGAATTCGAGCGCGCTCTCGGACAGCGGCGACCCGTCGAAGGGAACGAGGACGTGTTCGACCATACACACGATACGACCCCGAGAACGATAATCGCGAGTTCGGTCGGGGCTGACTGTCTGGCAGTCGAGGGTGTCGGCGTCGGGGCGTGACGAGCGCGAGCGCGCGGCGATGGTCGGCCGGGTCGACGCCGCCCCCCGGTCGAACCGCGTCGTTTTTGCCCGCGACCCGAGTGGGTCGGTACATGGCGAAACAGCCCCACCTCCTCGTCGAAGAAGGCGACGTGAACGACATCGCGCTCATCCCGGGCGACCCCGGGCGGGTCGACCGCATCGCAACGCAGTGCGACAACGTCGAGGAAGTCGCGCAGAACCGCGAGTACAAGGTCGTCAACGCCGAGTACGAGGGCGTCCCGCTCACCATCTCCTCGACCGGCATCGGCTGTCCCTCCGCCGCCATCGCCATCGAGGAGCTCGCCCGCGTCGGCGTGGAGACGTTCATCCGCGTCGGCACCATCGGCGCGCTCCAAGCGGACATCGAAATCGGCGACATGATAGTCGCCACGGGCGCGGCCAAAGAGGAGGGCACCTCGAAGCGCTACGAGTCCGAAGTCTACCCGGCGGTCCCCGACTACGACGTGCTCACCTCGCTCGTCGAGTCGGCCGAGGCGAACGACGAAGACGTCCACGTCGGCCCCATCGTCTCCGACGACGCGTTCTACAACGAGTCCGACGAGTACGTCGAAGACTGGAACGCCGCCGGCCTGCTCGCCATCGAGATGGAGGCCGCGACGGTGTTCTCGCTCGCCCGCCGCCGGGGCCTCCGCGCCGGCGCTATCTGCACGGTCGACGGCAACCTCGTCGCCGGCACCCAGAAGGGAGCCGACTCCGACGAGGAACTCCCCGAGAAGGCGAAGAACAACGTCGAGCGCGCCATCTCCATCACGCTCGACGCGGTCGCCGACCTCGCGTAGACGAGCACCGTGGACGTCCGCCACCTCGCGGCCCGAGCGGTCGCACGCGTCGGGGCGCTTCGCACCCGAATCCGCCGGATAGAGCGGCGCGAGAAGGTGGCGTTCGGCCGCTGGATAGAGAACACGAACAACCTGCTTCACCTCTCGATTCTGCTCATCACCCCCGTGCTCATCGCGGGGGTGACGCTCATCTCCAACTCGGTCAGCACGCTGTCGTTCCTGCTTTTCCCGCCGCTCGCGTCGGGGTCGTACACGCTGTTTTCGGACCCCGAAGGGCGGTACGCCTCGCCCGTGAAGTTCGTCGTCGCCCTCACGGTCGGCGCGCTCTGCGGCCTCGTCGCGGTCGGCTTCGCCGGGTGGGCCTACGGCCCGACCGGGACCGCCGTCGTCCATCCGTCGGCGGCGGCGCTCGCCATCTTCCTCGCGGGGGTCACGACGTGGGCGCTGGACGTGGAGGCGCCCTCCGCGTTTTCGACGGCGCTGTTGACGCTCGTGACGGGCGACGTGAACCCCGAGGAGTACGTGGTGAGCATCTTCTTCGCCAGCTTCGTCATCGCTATCGCCTTCACCGTCTGGCGCGAGCAGTTCTACGAGCGCCGCGCGGAGTACCTCTACGGAACCGTCCGCGGCGACGACCACGTCCTCGTGCCGATGCGCGGCGAGACGGCGACCCAGACGGCCTTTTTCGCCGCCCGACTCGCCGCCGCCCACAGCGCCGGGAAAGTCGTCCTCCTCGACGTGCTCCCGCCGACGCCGGCCGACGAGAGCGACGCGAACTCGGGCGCCGAGGGCGAGGCCGACGCCGACCTCGACGCCGAGACCGACGCGTCGGTCGAGCGCCTCGAATCCTGCGCCCACAAACTTCGGACCCAGTTGGGCGTCCCGGTCGAAATCGCCGTCGCGCGCGGCGACCCGCTGACGGCGACCACCGAGGCCGCGGCGAACACCAACTCCGACCTCGTGGTGACGCCCTACGAGGAGGACCGCGGCCTGCTTTCGGACTACATCCGCGGGCTGTTCGGCGGGTCGTACGACACCGTGGCGTTCCGCTCGACCGGCGAGACCTACCGCTGGCGGCGCATCCTCGTGCTCGTCTCGCGGCCGGGCGACGCCGCCCACGCGATGATCGACTTCGCCACCCGCCTCGCCGGGAAAACGGGGAGCGTGAGCGTCACGACCTGCATCACCTCGGAGGTCGAGCGCCGCCCCGCGGAGTCGAAGCTCGCCAACTTGGTCGAGACGGCCGACGGCAACATCGAGACGCGGGTCGCCCGCGCCGACGTGACCGGCTTCATCGCCTCCAACGCCGCCACCTACGACCTCGTGGTGCTCGGCTCCAGCGGCGACCGCTCGCCCGCCTCGCGGTTCATCGCGCCGCCGACGTTCGAGCGCATCCGCGAGATAGACTGCGACGTGGCGGTGTTCGACCGCGGGCACTAAGCGGAGAGGGAGCGACGCGGAGCGGAGCAGTCGGCGTCGGCGTCAGTTCGCGCTTGCGACCGGGGTCGCCGGCCTCGTCAGTTCCGACCGTCCGGTTCGGATTCGTCTGACTCGCCCGTCCCGTCAGCCTCGGTCGTCCCGTCGGCGGGCGGGTCGGTAGGCGGGTCGGTGGGCTGTTCGTCGAGCAGTCGTTCCTCGATGGTTTCGAGGCCGCTCCCGCCGACGGCGGACTCGGCGAGGAAGTGGCCGCCGAGCGCCGCCGGGCTGATGACGGTGTTGGCCCCGGCGCGGCGCAGTTTCCGCTCGTTCTCCCGCTGGGTCGCCGACGCGACGATGTGGATGTCGGGGTTGAGCTGTCGCGCCGTCAGGATGGCCAGCGCGTCTTCGGCGTCGTTGTTGGTGGCGACGACGACGGAGCGGGCGGCGTCGACGCGGGTTCGCTGGAGCGCCTCCTCGTCGCTCGGGTCGTCCGTGACCACGGCGTAGCCGCGGTCGGTGAGGCGCTTGGCGCGGGCCTCGTCGGGCGTGACGATGACGACGCGGGCGCGGTCGCCGAGCTCTTCGAGAATCGGTTCGGTCAGTTCCCCGTAGCCGAGGACGAGGATGTGGTTCTCCAGGATGTCGAGTTGTGATTCGGTCATGCGTCCGAGTGCCTTGGTGAGTCGCGCTTCGATTGCGGGCGTGAGCAGGACACCGAGCGCCACGGCGAACGTCGCCACCGTGATAAGGAGCGCCGATATCCCGAACAGCCTGGCGATGGCGGTCTGCGGGTAGATGTCGCCGTAGCCGACCGTGCTCCCGGTGACGACGCCGAAGTAGAACGCGTCGAACAGCGTCTCGATGCCGTTGAACTGCTCTCTGAGCGCCCACGCGCCGGCGGTCGTGTACGTCTGTGCCCCCGCGATTGCGAGGAGCGCCGACAGCTGTGTCGCCGTCAGGTCGAGGTCGCGGTCGAACGCCCTGTAGTTGAACACCAAGAGCGCGAGGCTGATAAGCGAGAGGCCGACGAGCGGGGCCGCCCGCTCGGGCGACTGGACGAGCCCCTGCCCGGCCGTCACCGGGAGCAGTATCGCGGCCGAGTACCACGCGGCGCGGTAGCGGCGGCGGAGCCCGAAGACGCTCGCGAGGAGCAGAAAGCCCGTCAGCGTCCCGGTGAACCCGGCGGTGATGCGGACCGCCTCCGGGATGTACGCGGCCAGCACGCCGCCGCTCACCGGGACGCTGATGTTGAGGATGCCGATGGCGACCGAGAGGACGGCGGCGACGAACACCGTCCCGATGGTCGCGCGGGCACCGACCCACTCGCGTACGGAAGCCATGTCTTTCCCAGTTCTGGCGTCAGAGGGCAAAAGCGGTCGGGTATCGGCCCGTCACGGGCGCGCCGTCACGCCTTTATCCCGTCGGCGAGTGTACCGGCCCATGGCTTCACTCCCCGTCGAAGTCGTCTACGGGCTGTACTTCGGCATCCTCACGGGGCTCGTGCCGGCCGCCGTCGCGTGGCTCCTCGGCTTCGGGTTCCGCTACGTCACCGGCGTCACCGTCCCGGGCCTCGCCGTCGTCGTCCTCAGCGTCGCCATCGCGGGCGCGAGCGGCGGTCTCATGGCGCTGGCCGACCCCTCGATTACGCAGTCGGACAACCAGGTCAGGCTGACGGTCGCGCTGTTGGTCGTCCTGATGGGGGCGTTGTACGCGCACAACCGCGGCGACGCCTTCGCCAACGACATCCCGCGGAAGATGTCGCTTCGAAAGCTCACAGAGCGGTCGCTGTCGACGGACGTGGTCGAACTCGTCGGCGGCCGCGGGCAGGTCAGCGTCACCGTCACCGGCGAGGTCGGCGACATCGAGGGCTACCCGCCGGTCCCGCTGGACATCCGCACCGGCATCCGAAACGGCGAGTGGACGTTCCCGGCCGACATCCCGCTCGTGGAGCTCGAATCGCGGTTCGCCGACCGCCTGCAGAACGAGTTCGACCTCGCCGCCGTCGAGGTCAGAATCGACGAGCGAGCCCGCGCCACCGTCACCGCGGCGGCCCCGGTCGGCGGCCTCTCGAAGCGCCTCCCGGCGGGCAAGCGCGCGGTGTCGGTGACGGCGCTCGTGCCGACGGGACTCGCGCAGGGCGACGAGGTGGTCGTCGTCACCGACGGCGGCACCGAAACCGTCACGGCGACCGTCGCCAGCGTCGAATCGGTCGTCGAGGCCCTGAGCGAACCCGAGGACGACGAGGACGACGCGGACGCGCCGAAGGCCGCGCCGCGCGCCCCCACGGCCGTCGGCGGCGAGGGCCGCGTCACGCTCGCGGTCGACCGAGGGGAGGTCGAACCGCTCCTCGGGAGCGACGTGGACCGGTTCGTCGTCGCCTCCCGCGGCGTCCGCCGGGAGTTCGAACTCGTCTCCCTGCTCCGCCGGGCCGGCAAACGCTTCTCGCGGCTCTCGGTCGGGGCCGACGGGCCGCTCGACGGCGTGACGCTCGGAAAGGTGGGCGTCCGCGACGCCTACGGCGTGGCCGTCCTCGCGGTCCGCCACGGCGGCAACTGGACGATTGCGCCGCGGGGCGACCAAGCGGTCTCCGCCGGCGACACCGTCTACGCGGTCGGGTCGAGAAGCGACCTGACCCGCTTCGAGGAGGTGGTGGCGTGATGTCGGTCGCGCTCGCCTCCGCCGCCCCCGCCGCCGACCTGTTCGCGGCGGTCGGGCAGTCGGCGACCGCCGGGCAGGTGTCGATTCCGGCCGCGGACGACGCGCTCGTCCCGCCGGTGCTCCGGCTCATCGGCCTCGTCGTCGGCGCGTTCATCGTCTCGGCGATTGCCTCGCTTCTCTACCGCTGGTACACCCGGGAGATAATTCCGCGGGCGCTGGCGGTGCTGTTCGGCGCCGCGGTCGTCGCGCTCTACCTGAACACCATCGGCCTGTTCGGCGCGTTCACCACCGGTAGCGAGACCGAGGTGTTCCAACTGGACACCGTGCTTTTCAACATCGGGTCGCTCGCCGGCGGGGCGCTCATCGCGCCGGTCGGCCGGGTCGCCGGCGACCGACTCGCGACCGACGTGTTCGCCGTCGCGGGCGCGAAGGAACTCGACGCCGACGTGAGCCGACTCGTCCGGACCGTCGGCCGCGTCACGTCGGTGACGCTCCCCGAGGACATCGGCGACATCGAGGGCTACGACCCGGTCGCAAAGACCGTCAAGACCCAGCTGAGCGGGAAGACGCTGTTGTTCCCTCGGCGGCTCAGCGAGGCCGAACTCCGCGACCGACTCGCCACGCGCATCAAGGACGACCACGGCGTCGGCCACGTCGACGTGGAGTTCGAAGCCGGCGAGAGCGAGGTGTCCTATCTCGCGCTCGGCAGTCGCGCGGCCGGCCTCGGGCCGACGCTCGCGCCCGGCACCGTCGCGGTCGCGATTCGGGGCGACCCCGGCTCCGGCGCGGCCGCCGGCGACCCCGTGCAGGTCTGGTCGGTTCCGAAACCGGACGCGGGCGACGAGGGGGACGAACCGTCCGACGGCGGCTCCGCGGACGCATCTGAACCGCCCGAGGCGACCGACGCCGTCGAATCGACCGAGACGCCCGCCGGCGGGCCAGACACCGGCTCGCTGTCCGACGGCGGCACCGACGCGCCGACCGCGTCGACCGCGCCGACCGCACCGACCCGCGTCGCCTTCGGCGAACTCCGCGGCGTCGCCGACGACGTGGCGACCGTCGCCCTCGACGCTGAAGACGCCGACCGGCTGACGAGCGGCGAGCAGTACCGGCTCGTGACGCTCCCCGCGGACCCCCACGTCGACCGCGAGTTCGCGTCGCTCCTGCGGAACGCCGACGAGACGATGGCGGTCACGACCGTCGCGGCCGGTGCCGACCTCGACGGCGTGACGGTCTCGGAGGTCGACACCACGGTCGTCGCCATCCGGTCTTCGAACCGCCCGGTTGACGCGATTCCCGGCCGGGGACGCGAACTGGCCGCCGGTGACACGCTCTACGTCGTCGGTCGGCCGGAGGTGCTCCGGAAGGTCGAACGCCGGGCGACGACCGACACGAGCCGCACCGACGGCGGCGACGACGGCGGTTCCGACGGCGACGGCTCGCGGTCGTCCGGGGCGCAATCCTCATGAACGCCGGGCGACGAGACGGGAGTATGGAGTGGAAGCTGTTCGCCGACCTCGCGGAAGTCACGGGCGCGCGCACCGTCCGAGTCGACGTCGACGGCGACGACGCGACCGTCGGCGACGCGCTCGACGCCCTCGTCGGGGCGCACCCGGCGCTCGAATCGCGGGTGTTCGGCGACGACGGCGAACTGTACGACCACATCAACGTCCTCCGGAATGGCGAGGCGGCCGCGCTCGGCGAGGCGACGGCCGCCGGCGACGAACTCGCGCTGTTCCCGCCGGTCAGCGGCGGCTAGCGCGCGGTCGTCGCTCCGGAGCGACGTCTCCCGGTCGGTTGATTCTCGAACACTGACGGACGACCCGAGAGCCGCCGGTCTGTCAGCACGCGAAACGGGGTACGACGGGCGGAATGGGACAGGACGAGATAGAACGGAACGGAACGGAACGGAACGGAACGGAACGGAACGGAACGGAACGGAACGGAACGGAACGGAACGGAACGGAGAGACGCGTCGCGGTCGGTCGCGAAGCGGGAAGGCGAGCGCCGAGGCGAGGTTACTCGCTCGGGCGCGGCAGTGCCGTAAAGAGCGTCTCGACGATGGTGAAGGGGTCGTAGGTGGACTGGTGACACTGACAGTAGACGCCGTCTTCGCCGCCGAACGTGGCGGAGCTGGCCGACTGCTTGTAGCCGGGGACACAGCAGAAGTGCGTACACTTGTTGAGCCACGCGATGACGCCTTGGTCCGTCGAGGCGGCGAGCCACTCGTTGTCCTGTGCGGCCTCCTCGATGCGCGTCGAGCGGACCACCTGAATCGGCATCGTGTCCTCGGTGTCCTGCGAGCGCCACGTCCCGGTCGCGGGCATTCCGAGACCGGCCTGCCCGATGCCGTTGCCCCACGTCTCGTACTCGTCGAAGTCGTTGACGTTCAGGCGGTCGCCGGCGCTGTAGGTCTCGGACTGCCAGTCGTAGGCCCCGTTGTCGGAGCGGAAGTAGTTGTCCGACTCGAACGTCGGGTTCAGCCCGTCGTAGGTCTGGACGCCGCAGTACTGGAACCAGTCCTGCGAGTAGGTGACGCCCGTGCCCTGGTAGTCCTCGCTGATGGCGAGTTCGACTTCCACACCGTTCTGGGTGACGGTCTGGACCTCGGGCCAGACGCCTCTGATGTAGCCCTCGTCGTCGATCTCGATCGGAATCTGCGGCATGCCGCGCGGTGCGGGACCGCCGGTGTTCTCGATGGCGTACGCCTGCGTCGGCCCACCGCCGGAACCGGTGGACGACGTTGCGGTGTTGATGGCGGCCGCGCCTGTCGTTCCCACGCCCGCGAGCGCCGCTCCCCCGACGACGCCCTTGACGAACCGACGGCGACCCGAATCGGCGGGGTACTTGTCGCTATCGCTCATACATCCACCTTCGACCCGGTCAGTAAAAGCGTGACGAATCAACCGTGTTAGTACGCCCCACGAAACGGCCGCCCGCGAGGGGTTCGGCCCGCCGACCCCGCGGCCGGAGAAACTGGACGAACCATTAGAAACGTTCGTTTAGGACCCATCTCCGGGCAAATTTTCGGCGTTACTCGTGGCCTTTTAGAATGTGGTACTCGTATTCGAGTAGGATGCGATTGCACACCAGAGACGTGCGGCAAGATGTCCGCGAGCTGGGGGCACTGCTCGGGGACGTGCTCGAAGCGCAGACGTCGACGGCGTCGTTCGAGACGGTCGAAGAGCTTCGACAGGCGGCCATCGCCTACCGGAAAGGCGAGTCCGGGTCGCGCGAGCGACTCTACGACGTGGTCGGCGACCTCGAACCGGAGCGCGAGAGCGTCGTCGCCCGCGCGTTCACCACCTACTTCGAACTCATCAACCTCGCCGAGGAGCGCGAGCGGGTTCGCGTCATCCGCGAGGCGTCCCAAGAGGGGACGCTCGAAGACGGCATCCTCGACACGCTCGGCGCGCTGGACGACGAGGAGGTCGACGAGGAGCTTCTGGGACGCGTCCTCGAAGACGTGCTCATCGAGCCGACCTTTACGGCCCACCCGACCGAGGCCCGCCGGAAGACGGTGAAATCGAAGCTCCGCTCCATCGCCAACCGGCTGGAGACGCTCGACGAGCGCCGCCTCACCGACCTCGAACACGACCAGGAGTGGCGGCACGTCGTCGCCGAGGTGACGAGCCTCTGGCAGACCTCGCAGGTCCGCGACCGCCGCCCGGAGCCGACCGACGAGGCCCGAAACGTCCAGTGGTACCTCGAAAACACGCTTTTCGACGTGGTCGGCGAGGTGTACGAGGAACTCGAAGAGGAGCTCCGCGCCGAGTACCCCGGCCTCGACGTGCCGAAGCTGTTCGAGTTCCGCTCGTGGGCCGGCTCCGACCGCGACGGCAACCCCTTCGTCACGCCCGAGGTGACTGAAGACACGCTCGAACGCCAGCGGAGCGTCGCCCTCGAAAAGTACAGCGACTCGCTCAAGCGTCTCTCCGGTGTGCTGAGTCAGGACGCGACGCGAATCGACCCGGGCCACGAGCTCGAACGCTCGCTGAAGGCGGACCGCGAGCTCCTCCCCGTCGTCGCCGAGGAGTCCGACGAGCGCTACCCCAACGAGCCGTACCGCCAGAAGCTCAAGCTGATGCGCGAGCGGCTCCGCCGCGTCGAGGACGTCCGCCCGAACGGCTACGCCGACGCGAGCGAACTCATGGCCGACCTCGAAGTCATCGACACCAGCCTCCGCCGGACCGGCGCGGCGCAGGTCGCCGACGTGTACGTCGAGCCCCTGATGCGACAGGTCGACACGTTCGGCTTCACCCTCGCCAGCCTCGACCTCCGCGACCACCAGGAGAACCACACCGAGGCCGTCCACGAGGCGCTGGCCCACGAGGGCCTCGACTACTACGGGAGCTCCGAGGACGAGCGCGTCGAACTCCTCACGGACGCGATTCTGCAGGACGAGCCGGTCGTCGACCTCGAAGAGCCGGGCGACGTGTCGGAGACGGCCGAGCGCGTCCTCCGCCGCTTCCGCAAGCTCGGCGAGTGGCAGCGCGAGTACGGCGTCGGCGCCATCGACACGTACTGCATCTCGATGACCGAAGAGCCGTCGCACGTCCTCGAAGTGCTGTTCCTCGCCGACCAGGCGGGCGTCGTCTCCATGCCCGACCACTGCGGCATCGACGTGGTCCCGCTTCTCGAAACCGAGTCGGCGCTCAACGGCGCGCGCCGTATCATGGGCACGCTGTTCGAAAACGAGGCCTACGAGCAGGCGCTCGCCGCGCGGAACGACGTCCAGGAAATCATGCTGGGCTACTCCGACTCCAACAAGGAAAACGGCTTCCTCGCGGCCAACTGGGACCTTTACAAGAACCAGCGCCGCCTCGCCGACATCTGCGACGACTTCGACGTGACGATGCGGCTGTTCCACGGCCGCGGCGGCTCCATCTCCCGCGGCGGCGGCCCGATGAACGAGGCCATGCTCGCGCTCCCCAACGAGACCGTCACGGGGCAGATTAAGTTCACCGAGCAGGGCGAGGCCATCGCCGAGAAGTACGCCAACCCGCGCATCGCGGAGCGGAACCTCGAACAGATGCTCAACGCCCAGATTCGCGCCCGCCTGCAGGCGATTCGGACGCCCGAAGAGGAGGTGCCCGACCGCTGGGTCGACGCCATGGACACCATGGCGGCCGCCGCCCGCGAGGAGTACCGGAACCTCCTCGAAGCCGACGGCTTCGTCTCCTACTTCGAGCAGGCGACGCCCATCACCGTCATCGAGGAGCTCAACCTCGGCTCCCGGCCGGCCTCCCGGTCCGACGAGCGGAGCGTCGAGGACCTGCGAGCCATCCCGTGGGTGTTCTCGTGGACCCAGTCGCGGTGTATCCTCCCCGGCTGGTACTCGCTGGCCGCCGGCGTCAACGCCTTCCTCGAAGACGGCGGCGACATGGACGACCTCCGCGAGATGTACGACGAGTGGGCGTTCTTCCGGAGCACGTTCGACAACGCCGCGATGGCGCTGGCGCGCACCGACCTCGAAATCGCCACGGAGTACGCGAACCTCGCCGACGAGGAACTCCGCGAGGAGTTCTTCACCCGGCTCACCGACGAGTACGAAGACGCCGCGGGGCTGATGCTCGACATCAGCGAGCGCAGTAGCCTCCTGAAGCGCGAGTGGCTCGAAGAGAGCCTCCGCCGCCGCAACCCCTACGTCGACCCGCTGAACCTCCTGCAGACGCACCTGCTGTCGCAGACCCACCGGACCGACGAGGAAGAACAGACCCTGCGGCTCACGGTCAAAGGCATCGCCGCCGGGATGAAGAACACGGGATAACGCGACCGCGACGCCGACGCCCTCGGCCACCCGCCGAGGACTCCGTCGCCGCGCCGCCGGGGCCGATTAGGCCCGACGGAGGTCGTACGGGTTCGAACAGACCGGGCAGGTCTGCCGCGCGACGCGATACTCGCTTTTTAATCGCTGTCTGACACCGTCGAAGTCGGCGTCGCCCTCGTATCTCGATTCGACTTCCTGTCCGCAGTGCGGGCACACCACCACCACCGTTGCCATATTCGACGGTACGGGCGAGTCCATCATATATTTTCACCCCGTTTGTGGCGGGGTCGCACGTCCCGTTTTGACGGGGCGTCCATGATGACGAATATTGGATACAGAGCGGTCGAACAGTCGAAAATGGAGGCTTCAGCGTCGCGGCCGTCGGCCGGGGGCAGGTCGGCTCAGCTCAGGCGTGGTTCCACGGCGCTTCGTCGAAGTCGACGATGCGGTGGGTCGAATCGAGGGCGTCGATGGCGGCCACGTCCTCCTCGTCGAGGTCGAGGTCGAGCGCGGCGAAGTTGTCGCGGATGTGGTCGGGCGAGGCGGCCTTCGGGATGGGCGTCGCGCCCTTTGCTATCAGCCACGCGAGGGCGACCTGCGCGGGCGACGCGTCGTGCTTCTCGGCGATGTCGACGATGACCTCCTCGTCGGCGACCTGATTGCGCGCGATTGGCGAGTAGGCGACCAGTCGGTGGCCGTGGTCCGCGGCGAACTCGCGGAGTTCGGTCTGCTGAAGCATCGGGTGCATCTCGACCTGATGGGCGAACACCGGCGCGTCGAGCGTCTCGATGGCCGATTCGAGCTGGTCGGGTCGGAAGTTGCTCAGGCCGACGTGGTCGATGACGCCCTCCTCGACGAGTTCGTCGAGGGCCGCGAGCGTCTCGTCTTCGTCGTAGCTGTCGAGCGGCCAGTGGACGTACAGGAGGTCGATGGTGTCGACACCGAGTCTCTCGGCGGACTCGCGGGCCGTCTCCAACACGTCGTCGGAGCCGAGGTTGTCCGTGTCGAGCTTCGTCGCCACGAACACGTCGTCGGCATCGACGTCCGATTCGGCGAGCCCCTCGCCGACGAACTCCTCGTTGTGGTACATCTGGGCCGTGTCGACGTGGCGGTAGCCGGCGTCGAGGGCGGTCTTCACGGCCTCGACGCACTCGTCGCGGTCTTCGAGTTTGTACGTCCCGAAGCCGAGTCGCGGGAAGTCCTTCATGGACGGACGGTCGCGGGCGGGCGAGTCAAATCCTGCGGTTGCGGAAGCCGTGGATACACTTACCACCCACCCGCCAGTTATCGCCGGTATGCCCTCCGAGAAGGAGAAGATGCTCGCCGGCGACCCGTACGACGCGAGCGACCCGGAACTCGTCGCCGAGCGCGAGCGCGCGCGTCGACTCACGCGCCAGTTCAACGAGACCGACGAGACGCAGACCGAGCGCCGCGAGGAACTGATTCGTGAGCTGTTCGGGGAGGTCGGCGAGTCGTTCGGAATCGAGCCGCCGTTCCGCTGTGACTACGGCTACAACGTCCGCGTCGGCGAGCGCTTCTTCGCCAACTTCGACTGCGTCTTCCTCGACGTCTGTCTCATCACCATCGGCGACAACTGCCAGCTCGGGCCGGGGGTGCACGTCTACACGGCGACCCACCCGCTCGACGCCGCGGAGCGAATCAAAGGCCCCGAGTCGGGCGAGCCGGTGACAATCGGCGACAACGCGTGGCTCGGCGGGCGGGCGGTCGTCAACCCCGGCGTCACCATCGGCGACGACGCGGTGGTCGCCTCGGGCGCGGTCGTCACGAAGGACGTTCCCGACTCGGTGGTCGTCGGCGGCAACCCGGCGCGAGTCATTAAAAGGCTGGACTGACCGGGCGCACACCGTCGCGTCGGCGTCGCCGCCGCGTCGCAGTCGCGCGATTCTCTCGGATTCTGGTGCGTGCGGTGCTCTGGCACACGATGTTCCCTCCGAAATGGTTTTGAAGTACGCTCGCACACGGTCAGTATGCCGACGGACGAATACGACCCAGAGATGGGGCGCAAGTTCATTTTCGTAACCGGGGGTGTCATGTCCGGCCTCGGGAAGGGTATCACGGCCGCGAGCACCGGGCGACTCCTGAAGAACGCCGGGTTCGACGTCACCGCGGTCAAGATTGACCCGTACCTGAACGTCGACGCCGGGACCATGAACCCCTACGAGCACGGGGAGGTGTACGTACTGAAAGACGGCGCGGAAGTCGACCTCGACCTCGGGAACTACGAGCGGTTCCTGGGCGTCGACATGACCGCCGACCACAACATCACGACGGGCAAGACCTACCAGCACGTCATCCAGAAGGAGCGCGACGGCGACTACCTCGGGAAGACGGTCCAGATTATCCCGCACGTCACGGAGGACATCAAGCGCCGCATCCGCGAGGCGGCCGAGGGGACCGACGTGTGTCTCGTCGAGGTCGGCGGCACCGTCGGCGACATCGAGTCGATGCCGTTCCTCGAATCGCTCCGCCAGTTCGCCTCCGAGGAGGAAGACGGCGACGTGCTGTTCACGCACGTCACGCTCGTTCCCTACTCGAAGAACGGCGAGCAGAAGACGAAGCCCACCCAGCACTCCGTCAAGGAGCTTCGGAGCATCGGCCTCCAGCCGGACATCCTCGTCGGCCGCGCCGACGACAAACTCGAACCGGCGACGAAGAGCAAAATCGCGCAGTTCTGCGACGTGCCGGACGCCGCCGTGTTCTCCAACCCCGACGTGCCGGACATCTACCACGTCCCGCTGATGGTCGAAGAGGAGGGCCTCGACGAGTACGTCATGGAGCGGCTCGGCATCGCCGACGAGGCGCTCCCGAAGGAAGACCGCGACAACCGGTGGCGCGAGCTCGTCACGGCCGACCGGACCGGCTCGGTCGACATCGCGCTCGTCGGCAAGTACGCCCTCGAAGACGCCTACATGTCCATCCACGAGGCGCTCAAGCACGCGGGCATCGAGTGCGGCGTCGACGTGAACATCCTCTGGGTCGACTCCGACGAGATGCTCGACAAGCACGAAGAGCGCCTGAAGGACGCCGACGGCGTCGTCGTCCCCGGCGGCTTCGGCTCCCGCGGAACCGGCGGCAAAATCGAGGCCATCCGCTACGCCCGCGAGAACGACGTCCCCTTCCTCGGTCTCTGTCTGGGCTTCCAGATGGCCGTCGTCGAGCAGGCCCGGAACGTCCTCGGCCACGACGAGGCCCACTCGGCCGAACTCGACCCCGACACGCCCTATCCCGTCATCGACCTCCTGCCCGAGCAGTACGAGGTCGACGAGATGGGCGGCACGATGCGCCTCGGCGCGCACGACACCGACATCGACGCCGGCACGCTCGCGGAGGCGGTGTACGGCGACACCTCCTGTACGGAGCGCCACCGCCACCGCTACGAGGTGAACCCCGAACTCATCGACGAGCTCGAATCCGAGGGGCTTCGCTTCTCCGGCCGCGCCGAAAACCGCATGGAGATTCTCGAACTGACGAACCACCCGTTCTTCTTCGGGACGCAGTTCCACCCCGAGTTCCGCTCCCGACCCGACCGCGCGAGCCCGCCGTTCCTCGGCTTCCTCCGCGCGGTCCTCGGCGAACTCGACGCGCGCGAACTCGGCAACGAAGAGGTGACCGCATAATGGTAAACGTAGACGAATTCATCGAAGACGCGACCGCATCGATTCGAGACCAAATCGGCGACGAACACGCCATCATCGCCCTCTCGGGCGGCGTGGACTCTTCCGTCGCGGCGACGCTCGCCTACGAGGCCGTCGGCGAGCAACTCACCCCGGTCTACGTCGACACCGGCCTGATGCGCAAAGGCGAGACCGAGCAGATTGCGGACACCTTCTCCTTCATGGAGAGCCTCCGCGTCGTCGACGCCCGCGACCGCTTTTTCGACGCCCTCGAAGGCGTTGTCGACCCCGAGGAAAAGCGCCAGGTCATCGGCGAGCAGTTCATCCGCGAGTTCGAGCGCGAGGCCAAAGAGACCGACGCCCAGTACCTCGTGCAGGGGACCATCTACCCCGACCGCATCGAGTCCGAGGGCAACATCAAGTCCCACCACAACGTCGGCGGCCTGCCGGACGTGGTGGACTTCGAGGGCATCGTCGAACCCGTCCGCGACCTCTACAAAGACGAGGTCCGCGAGGTCGCCCGTGCGCTCGGCCTCGAATCCATCATCGCCGAGCGGATGCCGTTCCCGGGGCCGGGACTCGCGGTCCGCGTCCTCGGCGAAGTCACGCCCGAGAAGGTACAGGTCGCCCGCGACGCGTGTCACGTCGTCGAAGACGAGACCGAAAAGCACGACCCGTGGCAGGCGTTCGCCGCCGTCATCGGCAAGGGCACCGGCGTCAAGGGTGACAACCGCGTCCACGGCTGGATCGTCTCCGTGCGCTCCGTGGAGTCGCGCGACGGGATGACCGCCCGCGCACAGGAACTGCCGTGGGACACCCTCCAGCGCATCCAGTCGCGCATCACCGGGACGAACGAGAACGTCGCCCGCGTCGTCTACGACGTGACCCACAAACCGCCGGCGACCATCGAGTACGAATGACGACGGCAGTCGTCGCGGGGGCGGACCCCGACGGACTCGGCGAAGCGCTCGAAGACGAGGGCGCGACGGTCGTCCGCGTCACGGGCATCGCCTCCGCCGACTCGCTCGGCGAGGCCGGCATCGAGGACGCCGACCTGCTCGTGCTCACCGACATGGACGACGCGACGGCCATCGCGGTGGCCAAGGAGCTGAACCCCGACGTGCGGGTCGTGACCTACGCCTACGACACCCTCCCGGAGTTCGCCAAGGGCCAAGCCGACCTCGCCATCGACCCGAACCTGCTCGCGGTCGACGTTGTCGCGGAAGAACTCGTTTGAGACGGTCAGGAGCATCCGACTGTCTCGGTTCGGTGACTTTCTTCCACGATTTGATTTGTAGATATATTAATATCTTCACAGACCTTCATGGTAGTTGCAAATGTCGTCTTTCTCCCGACGAACGATGCTGAAGAGCCTCGGCGCAACCGGTCTCCTGCTCGCAGGCGGCGCGACGACCGCGGCGGCACGCCCCGGCGGCGTCGCCGCGGGCGACGCGCGGTTCCGAGTCGGCCACTTCTCGCCCGACGCGCCCCCCGTAGACGTGTACGTAAACGGCGACCCCTTCCCCGGCCTGCAGGGCGTCCCGTTCGGCGTGCTCTCCGACTATTTCACCGTCCCCGCGGGGACGTATCAGGTCGAGGTCACGCCCGCTGGCGACGCCTCGACGGTCGTCATCGACACCGAGGTCACGCTCCGTCGCAACCGCGATTACACCGTCGCGGCGACGGGCGTGCTCGCCGACATCGCGGCCGTCGTGCTCGCGGACACGAACCGCCCGGCACCGTACGGCAAGGCCAGCGTCCGCGTCGCGCATTTCTCGCCCGACGCGCCGGAGGTCGACATCGTCGTCAAAGACGGCCCGACGCTGTTTTCGGGGCTGGCGTTCGGCGACGTCTCGGACTACGAGACAGTCCCCGCCGGGACGTACGACCTGCAGGTCGTCCTCTCGTCGGACGGGACGGTCGTGCTCGACCTCCCCGGAACGACGCTCGAAGGCGGCCGAACCTACTCGGTGTTCGCCATCGGCTTCGCCACCGGCGGGTCGCCCGGCTTCAGCGTCCTGCCCGTCGTCGACGCCGTCTCGCCCGCCCGCGACCAGCCGACTAACGGGGACGTCTGTCGCGTGCGCTGAGTCGATACCGTCCGCCGCCCACCCGCGCGGGGAGGCGGTGAGAACCCCACGTTTTCCGACGAAACTCGGCGAAATTCGACGCCGTTCGAGCCGAATTTCACGCCAACGACCGCAAGCCGGCGAGCCGGTTTTCACCATTCAATACGGCGGCGTGCAGAGCGGTCGATGTCGCGGGGGCGGGCGGCCCCCACCAGTCATCACCCCGGGACGCCCGGCAGTGCCGCGACCCCCGCAGACACGCGAACACCAACCAATGACACACACCAGACGACGCTTCCTCACGTCCGCCGCCGGAATCGCCGCCGCAACCACCGCCGGCCTCGCCGGCTGTATGGGCACCGCGTCCGCGACGACGGGGACGCTCTCGACCCGCGTGAGCGACAAGCCCGGCGACATCGACGATTTCGAGTCCTGCGTCGTGACGGTCTCGACAGTCCGCGTCAAACTCGCCGACGGCGAGGCGGAGTCGCTCGACGCGGGCGACACAGCACTCGACCTCGTCGAACTGCAGGGCGACGCCTCCGCGCTCGTCGAGGAGTTCGAACTGGAGACGGGCACCTACGAGTTCCTGCAGGTCGAGGTGTCGGAGACCGACGCGACCCTCGCAGACGGGTCGTCCGCGACCATCGAGGTGCCCGGCTCCGCCCCGCTGAAGTTCGAGCGGTCCTTCGAGATTCGCGCCGACGAGACGACCACGTTCACGGCCGACTTCACGCCCGTCACGGCCGGGAACGCGGGCAAGTACGTCCTCCAGCCCGTCGCCGACGAGGTGACGGTGGCGTACGAGTCAGACGAGACGGAATCGACCGAGACGACCGCTGACGAGACGACGGCGACCGAGACGGAATCGACCGAGACGACCTCGTAACGCGGTCGCTCCGACGCGACCGGTCTCGCTGGAGTTCCCGACCCCGCTTCGGTTCGGCCCACGCCCGTTCTCCCCGCGCTGTCGAGCGTCCGGCCCTCTTCTGACGCCCGCCGTGAGAGTCAAAACCGACCGACAGCGGCGGGAGACCCCGGCCCGCGTTGCCATGGTCGAAACCCCCTTTTGGCGTCCCCGCCGATAGCCGGTGACATGGTTCGGGTCTCGACCGGCGCGCGCATCCACTTCGGTTTCCTCAATCTGAGCCTCGCCCGCGACCGCCTCTACGGCGGCGTGGGCGTCGCGCTCGACGAGCCGCGGGTGGTCGTCGCCGCCGAGCCCGCGGCCGACGTTCGGTGCCGGCATCCCGCCGCCCGCGAGTACGCCGAGCAGGCGGTCGAACTCCTCGGCGTCGAGGGCGTCGACGTCTCGGTCGAGCGCGCCCTGCCGCGACACGCCGGCCTCGGGAGCGGGACACAGCTCGCGCTCGCGGTGTTGCGGGCGGTCGCGGCCGCCACCGACCGCGAGGCCGACGTGCGCCGCCTCGCCCCCGAGATGGGTCGCGGCGGCCGCTCCGGCGTCGGCGTCGCCACGTTCGAAGCCGGCGGGGCCGTCCTCGACGCGGGTCACCCGACCGCGCGCTTCACCACCGACCGCCCGGAAGACGGCTCGTGGTCGGTGCCGGCGGTCGCCGCCCGACACGAGGTTCCCGACCGCTGGCGATTCCTGCTCGTCGTCCCGGACACGGACCCCGGCCGCAACGGCGCGGCCGAGGAGTCGAGCATGCGCTCCGTCGTCGAGCGCGCGGACGCGCAGACCGGCGACCGCATCGCCGGCATCGTCACCCGGCGGCTCCTCCCGGCGCTCGCCGAGGGGTCCGCCGAGCGGTTCGGCGAGGCCGTCGAGTCCGTCGGCCGGCTCAACGGGACGTGGTACGCCGACGAGCAGGGCGGCGTCTACCGGCCGCCGGTCGGCGCGCTCGTCTCGTCGCTGTCGGAGTCGCCCGTGGTCTACGGCGCGGGCCAGTCGTCGTGGGGGCCGTGCGTCTACGGCGTCACCGACGCCGACCACGTCGACGAGGCGGTCGAGGCGGGCCGGGCGGCGCTGGCCGACGCCGACATCGACGGCACCGTCTCGGTCGCCCGCGGGCGGAACCGCGGCGCGCGCGTCGAGTGAAGCGGGTGTGAGCGAACGGACGTGAGCAAACGGGTGCGAGCATCGCGGGGCGAGTCGGAGGTGGCGACCGCGACGGCCCCACCACGCTCCCCGAAACGCCTAACCGACGCGGCCGAGTCGGCTTCGGTATGTCTCAAATCCCCTTCGGCGTCCCCCGCCTCGACAGCATCATCGGCGGCGGCGCACCCCCGGGGAACGTCGTGCTCCTCGCGGGGGAGTCCGGCGCGGGCGCTCGGGAGTTCCTCTACACGAGCGCGACGATGAACGCCCTCTCGCACACCGACGAGGAGCTGTTCGACCTCCACTACGGCTCGCTCGCGGACACCGCGACGCCGCCGCCGGAGATTCACTACGTCTCCTTTACCTCCGGCGAGGAGTACCTGCGCCGCGAGATGGGCTACACGATGGACGACGAGGTCGTCGAGTCCGCGGTCGAACACATCGAGTTCCACGACCTCTCGCCGGAGTACTTCCAGCTCAGCCCGATTCCGCGGGAGTGGTACCTCGGCCAGCCGACGAAGCTGGAGGACCTCGGCCACAGACACAACCGCGAGTCCGTGTTGGGCGCGCTGGGGAGCACTCTGAGCGAACACGCCCCCGGGAACCTCGTCGTCATCGACTCCCTGACCGACCTCGTGGCGAGCCAGTCCGACGAGATGACGTGGTCGGACATCGCGATGGTCATCAAGGGGCTGGAGAAGGCCTCCTACCAGTGGGGCGGGCTCATCCTCGTGCTCGCGAGCACCGAGGCGCTCTCGAAGACCGAACTCGGCGTCCTCAAGGGCGCGACCGGCGGGACACTGCTTTTCGAGTGGGAGTCCGGCGGGTCGAAACGCGCGCGGACGATGGTCGTCCAGGAGTTCCGCGGCGTGCTCGCCCGACTGGAGAGCGAGAACATCGTGCAGTTCGAGACCGAAATCAACGAAAGCGGCCTCGACGTGAGCGACGTGCGGAAGATTCGCTGAGCGAACCGGGACGGGGTCGTGCGACAACCTGTCTCCGATTCGGGGACAGTTCTTAAGGCTCCGTAGACAAACTGGACACGAAGATGGAAGGGGAAGACGGGCTGTCGCTCTCAGACGACCTCCGCACGTGGGTCGAAGCGCGCGCCGACGAGGAGGGCGTCGACCCGGAGACGGTGCTCGCGCGGGCCCTCGGGACCTACCGGCTCGCCGTGATCGACGCGGGCGAATCAATCGACGAGAGCGAATCTGTTCCCGGCCGACTCGACGGGGTCGAGGGTCGCGTCGAGGCGCTCGAAGGCGACCTCGACGAGAAGATAGCCGACGTGCGGACGCGCGTCGTCCAGGTCAAACGCGAGACCGACGAGAAGGCGCCGCGCGACCACGCGCACCCCGAGTTGGACGGCGAACTCGACCGGCTGGCCGACGACGTGCACGCGGTTCGCAACCGCGTGGCCGACCTCGACGACCGACTCGACGCCGGCTTCGAGAATTTCGAGGAGATTCTCAGCTACCTCGACGAGACGACGGCGACGCTCGACGAGAACCTCCGGACGGTCGCGCGGACGCTCCTCGACCTCCGCGGGCGGGCGGCGGACCTCGAAGCCGCCGACCTCGAACGGACGGCGCTCGCCGAACTCCTCCGTTCGGCGAACGCGGCCGGCGAGAAGAAAGCGCGGTGCGAGGAGTGCGACGCGACCGTCCACCTCGACCTGCTCGCGGAACCCCGCTGTCCGTCGTGTCGGACTCCCTTCCGCGACCTGTCGTCGTCGCCCGGGTTCTTCGGGACGGCGACGCTCCACACCGGCCGGCTCCCCGCGCTGGAGGCGGCTGACTCGTCCGGCGCGACCGACGAGGTCGAAGACCTACTCGACGAGGCCATCCCCGACGAGCGGGACGCCGGTTCCGGTTCGGACGCGGACGACGCCCCCATCGACGAGCGCGACCGGTCCCCCGCCGCCCGAGAGGAGGAGTCCGCCCAGCGGGGTGCCGGTGCCGCGGCGGGGAGCGAACACGGCGACGACTGAGAGCCCACGAAGACGATGACCGACGACAACGACCCCCCGGACGACGCGGAGAGAGACCACACGTACACCTTCGGCGACCGCGGTGACCGCGCCGAGCGCGACGACCCGACGGACGGCGCGTCCGACGCCGAGCGCCCCCCGGAAGCGGACCGCGGCGGACGCAACGGCGACGCCGATTCGGCCCCGCTTTCGGACCTCGCGGGGCGCGTGGCCGAGCGCCGCGACCGCTCGCGCGTCACCGACCAGCGCGACGACGTGACCGAACTGTTCGAGTCGGTCGAAGTCGGCGAACTCGACCGCGACGACGTGTGGACGTCGCTCGTCGAGGGCGGGGACAGCGAGGAGGCGGAGGGCGTCGGCGTCGGCGCCGAGGCCACCCCGGTCGACGCCAGCGAGGGCGTCGCGGACCACGTCGTCCCCAAGACCGAGTTCTGCCAGCGCTGTGAGCACTTCGGCGAGCCGCCGAAACTCGCGTGCCACCACGAGGGGACGACCATCGTCGAACTCGAAGACAGCGACCACTTCCGGGTGCGAAACTGCCCGATGGTCGACAACGACGACTGACGGCGCGCGCGGCGGGGCGACTCTGATTCTTCCCGCGACAGAACGGAGTGACAGCTTCTTTGCCCTCGGTCCGCTACCGGCGGGTATGCAGTTCTGCGACGAGTGCGGTTCGATGATGGTGAGCCAGAACGGCGCGATGACCTGCACGAACGACGACTGCGGGGGGACCGCCGAGCGCGACGAGGAACTCGCGGCGGAGTTCGTCTCCACCGAGGCGCAGTCGGGCGACGAACTCATCGAGACCGAAGAGGGCGCTGAGTTCGAGGGCAAACCGACCGCCAAGGACGTTCATTGCGACGACTGCGGCCACACCGAAGCGTGGTACACTATCAAACAGACCGGCTCTGCCGACGAACCGCCGACGCGGTTCTTTAAATGTCAGGAATGTGGGTATCGGTGGCGCGAGTACAACTAACAGCCCGCCCAAACCTCTGAAAGCCGAGGGTGTATTTTTGACAAGTTTTGAAAGAATTTACCACATGTCTAGTCAATTCAGATTAGAACATCAAACGGAATTGCCTATTGGAAAGGTAGGATACTGCCGGTTCAGAGAGTTCTCGTGGAATAATATCTGTCACGGGGCCATAACATATTGGGCGAACCACGTCGGCCCACACCACCGAGAGAACAACTCCGGTACAAGAGCGTCACAGCGACAATGAAGTGCCTCCACTTAGACTCGGACATCCGAAAGAAGTGGTCGAACAAATTTGGTAATTTTCGTAGGTTCTCTCTACCACATTAATCCCCGTAAAACTGATGTGTTGAGATTTACAGATTTGATGTATGAGTGAGGACGATAGAGACACAATTAAACGATATGTGACTTATTCAAAGACTGGTTGCGATAATCAAATTGGCCGGGAACACGATTTCTGCACCCTGCATCAAGAATAATGACAGATGACAAAAAGCGGATGCTCCAAGGAGTTTGTAGGGAAAGTGGCTGTGGCAATCGTATTGGTCGGGAACACGACTACTGCTTTAAACACCGGGAGGCTTAACCTATTCTGCTATGTCTGATGACGAAAATAAACAGAGTATATCGGCTAATGTTAGAGTTTGCTTCGAAGACGGCTGTAAAGTCAGTATTGGGCGAGAACACAAATTTTGTCCGAAGCACCGAGGGTGATTATGTTAGGTGATGACTCCTTTGAGATAGATCAAAAGCTTAGTATGTGTGCTAAGTCTGGATGTGACGAAACCATAGGCCGAGAACATAAATTTTGTCCAAAACACCGAAACTGAGTATGTCTAATGACGAATCTGAAACCGACACATTACAGGAATCCTGTACTGAATCAGGATGTAAAACTGTTGTAGGGCGAGAACACGACTACTGCTTTGAACACCGTAAATAGTTAGATGACTTCCTTAGGATTGATATATCTCGCTTTACTTGGGATTTTTATATTTGTTCCCGCTGGACAGATTTTAATCAATCCAGCATCGACTACCGAAGCTCCCTCCGCTGAGGATTCAATGTCAGTGGTTGACAGAACAGCATCAGAATCAGTCGCCCTGTTTGCTATCGTATTAGTGGTGATTAAATTTATACTGGAAGATAACCAGATTGGCTACTATCAGGAACTTACGATTGGAGTCCTGACTGTCTGTGCTGGTTTCTTGATGCTCACGTTCATTCTGGAACTCTTTAGTGACATTCGAGTAGTAATATTTCATCTACAAATAACAGCTCTCAGATACTCCGGCCTGCTTCTGTTTTCTGGACTGTTTTTCCTCCTCCAATCATACCAATTGAATCCACAAATACAGCTACTATTCGGTGTGTTCGTTCTCCTTTCGTGGGTCACTTGGCTAGTCCACGAGCTGTATTACCTATTCAGAATCCAGAGTAGGGACTGGAATAACAGAGATATTAATAGAGGTGACTGGTTCCGCAAAGCAATTCGCAAAAGGATCCCATCCTCGTGAGGTTTGGCTCTGTTGAGAGTCAAACACAGAAAATAACAAACTTCAACTTAGCAAGCATCAAGAGTGCGGCTACCGATGGCGCGAGTACAACTGAGAAACTGATTACCCCTCTGTCTCCACGCTCACACACCGAGTCCCGAGAGCCGAGTCACCCGTCACCCAACTCCGCGGCCGTCACCGCCCCCGGTCCGTCTTCGACCTCGTCTTCGGCGTCAGCCGCCAGCGCGTAGCCGTAGGGAACGAGCAACAGGCTCCCGAACCAGCCGACGACGAGTCCGAGCGTGCCGAAAATCGTGCCGACGAGACCGATTGCGACGGCGTCGGCCGCGATGACGACCGCGACGAGCGCGACGCTCCAACCGACGAGCGACTTCCACGACCCGCGGCGGATGCAGAAGCCGGCGAACAGGCCGAAGGCGGTCACGACGCCGATGCCGGGGACGAGGACGTAGCGCATGCCGAGCGACCCCGTGTTGGTGAGCGTCGTCGCCAGCCACATGGCGACGAGCGTGCCGGGAACGACCAGTACGGCGGTTCGGCGGTCCAGCGGGCGGGCGCGTCGGTGAATCCGGAACGCACCGAGGAGGCCGAGACCCGCGACGGTGTACGCCCAGCCGATGGGGTTGAACAGGAACCCGCCGACGATGGCGAGGAAGTTCCCGAGAATCTCGCCCTCGTTCGCCGGGTGGATGAGGTAGTGCGCGCCGCCGCGCTCGTAGAGCCCCGGCACGACGAAGGTGCTGTTGGTGACGGTGCCGCCGTCGATGGCCTCGCGCACGTCGGCGCTGGCGTTCGCGGCGGGCGACGACGCCCCGGCGGCGACCGTCTCCCAGTCGGTCGGGTCGAGTTCGATGGTCGCGCGGACCGGGTCGCCCGAGACGTTCAGCGAGAACCGGTAGTACCGGCCGTCGTAGACGGCGAACTCGGCGTCTTCGTTCACGTCCGAGAGGGTCATGTACGCCTCGGGTTCGATGTCGCCGTCGTACCGGCCGGTGCGGGCGGCGGTGGCAACCGGCTCGCGGAGTTGCGGCGTCCGGTTCACCATCGCGGCGAGGTTGACCACGTCGGGGTCGTAGGAGGCGACGAGACCGGGCGGCGAGTCGGCGGTCACCGGCTCGGCTTCGTACGTCGATTCGAGCGACGAGGTGGAGGTGGCGACGGCGAACGACTGGCTCAGCGCGACGCCGACGAGGAGGAGGGCGACGACGGCGGCGAGCCGCTTGCGGGGGACCATAGCCCCGGCTTCGGAGCCGAGTCAGAAGTGTCGTTCGGTCGAATGGTTGGGAGAGAGTCGTTTCGTCGCGGGTCGCTGGGGTCGGGGGCGACGCCGTCGCTCGCCCCTGTTCTCTCCTCTCCCCCGTCGTCCCCCCCGTTCTCACTCGACGCCGAGGTTCGATACGAGGAAGTCGGCGACGGCGGCCGCGACCTTCTCTTCTTGGCCGATGAAGAAGTGGTCGGCCGCGAACTCGACGACGGGTTGGTGGTACTCGCGGGCGCGCTCGACGACGGGTTCCCAGTCGGCGACGTCGTCGCGGGTGCCGTAGATGACCTGCACGGGGACGGGGATGCGGTCGAAGGCGGCGACGGCGTCGAGGTCGTCGGCGAGTCGCCCGGCGGGGGCGAGCGCGGAGACGGCGTCGGCGTCCGCGCCCTCGGCGGCCGCGAGAAGCGCCATCGCGCCGCCGAACGAGAAGCCGAACAGGCCCACGCGGTCGTAGCGTTCCGCGGCCCACTCGACCGCCCGGAGGGTGTCGGCGCGCTCGCCGTGGCCCTCGTCCCACGGGCCGTAATCGAAGCGGAGACAGTCGACGCCGCGGGCGGTGAGCGCGTCGCTGACGGCGACGAGACGGGCGTCGCCGCGGTGACCCTGGTGTTGCGGATGGGGCGGGCAGGCGACGACAATCGCGGCGCCTTGGCCCGCCGCGTCGCCGGTGTCGTCGGTGCCGTCCGCGCCGTCCCCGCGGGCGCGGTCGAGGGTCGCCCGCACGTCGCGGCCGCCGGGCACGAGAATCGTCTCGGTCATAGAGACAGGTTGCGCTGGTGAGGTTTTAAGCCGAACGTCGCGTAGTAATTGGGTATGGGAATTCTCTCTCGCACGTCGTACGTCATCCGGTCGAAGATAAACGCCCTCCTCAACCGTGCGGAGGACCCGACCGAGACGCTCGACTACTCCTACGAGAAGATGCGCGACGAGCTACAGCAGGTCAAACAGGGCATCGCCGACCTGACCACCCAGAAGAAGCGACTGGAGATTCAGAAGCGCCGCCTCGAAGAGAACGTCGAAAAGCACAACGACCAGGCCCGCGAGGCCGTCCAGCAGGACCGCGAGGACCTCGCGCGCAAGGCGCTCGAAAAGAAGCAGGCCAAGATGAGCCAAATCGAGGAGCTGGAGACGCAAATCGCCAGCCTGCAGGAGACCCAAGACCAACTCGTCAACAAGAAGGACGAACTCCAGAGCCGCATCGAGGAGTTCCGCACGAAAAAGGAGACGATGAAGGCCCGCTACGAGGCCGCCGAGGCGTCGAGCCGCGTCTCCGAGGCGATGACCGGCGTCGGCGACGAGATGGCCGACGTGGGGCGCGCGCTCGAACGCGCCGAGGAGCAGACCGACGAGATGGAGGCCCGCTCGGCCGCGATGGACGAGCTCATGGACTCCGGCGCGTTCGACGACGCGCTGTCGGACAAAGACTCCATCGAGCGCGAGCTCGAAGCCGGTCGCACCAGCGCCGAAGTCGACACCGAACTGGAGACGCTCAAGGCCGAGATGGGAAAGTCCTCCGGGTCATCGTCATCGAGCGAGAGCGCGAGCGACGCCGACGTGGACGTCGAGACCGAGGTGGCCGACGAGGAGGTCGAAGCCGAACTCGAAGAGCTGAAGAACGAAGACGACTCCTCGTCCTCCTGAGCGCGCCCGCCCGACCCGACGACGCCTTGCCGTGAGGCGCTCGGCTGACCCAGTCGCCTCTGTCGTCTCCGCGACCGACCGCCAGTACGCACTTGACCCCGCCGCTCGATAGCTTCGGGCATGTCGAACACCGGCGGCCCGTCGGCCGGCGAGCCCGACGACACGATGCGGGAGCGCGGGACGACGAGCCGCGCGAAGCTCCGCGCCCTCCTCGACGCGGACCGCCGCGCCGTCGCCGCGGTCCCGCTCGTCGTCGTCTTCTGTAGCGTCGTCGTCCTCGGCCAACTGGACCCGACCCCGCTCCGGGTCGCCGTCGAGTCGTCGGACCCAATCGAGACGCTCGCGCAGGGGCTTCTCACCGCGATTATCACGGGCGTCACGCTCGTCGTCACCATCAATCAGCTCGTGCTCTCGCGCGAACTCGGCCCGCTGGGCGACCAGCGCGACCGGATGGAGGGGTCGATGCGCTTCCGCGAGGACGTCGCCGACCTCTTGGACGCGCCGGTCGCGCCGCCGGAGCCCTCGGCGTTCCTGCGCGCGCTGGCCGAGGGCATCGCGTCGCGGGCGCGGGCGGTCGAAGACACGCTCGATGCGGACGGGGACGCCGGCGAGAGCGGCGAGACGAGTACGGACGGCGACGCGGACGATACCGACAGCGACCCGGTGGCCCGCGTCCGCGAGTTCGCCGGGGAGGTCGAGTCAAACGCCGAGGCGGTCGCAGAGCGGCTGGAGGGCCGGCAGTTCGGGACGTTCGCGGTGCTGTCGGCGGCGCTGGACCTCAACTACTCGTGGAAAATCTATCAGGCGGCGCGGCTCCGCCGCGTCCACGACGCCGACCTCTCGGCGGAGACGAAGACGGCGCTGTCGGAGCTACGCGACGCGCTCGAACTGTTCGGCCCCGCCCGCGAGCACGTCAAGACGCTGTACTTCCGGTGGGAACTGGTCGACCTCTCGCGGACGATGTTCTACGCGGCCGTCCCCGCGCTCGTGGCGAGCATCGGCGCGATTCTCTTCCTCGACGACCCGACCACGATTACCGGCGCGACGCTCGGCGTGTCGAACCTGCTTCTTACCGTGGCGTTCGTGGTGGCCGTCTCGCTTTCGCCCTTTGCGGTGCTCGCGGCCGCGGTCCTCCGCATCTCGACGGTCGCAAAACGGACGCTCTCTATCGGGCCGTTCGTGCTTCGGTCTGAGACCCGCGAAGACGACCTCGACTGGGAGTCCTGACGGGGGCGGCGGTCTCGCGTCGGCGTCGGTCGGCGTCGGAGCGTCGCCGCGTCCGCGTTACCGACGCTGTGCGCCGGTTCCCGGTCGGTCGAGCGCTTCGAGGTCGATCCCGCCGTTCGGCATCGGGACTCCCTCGTAGGGGTCGTCCGCGAGGAGGAGCGAGCCGTCGAGGTCGGCGTAGTCGAGGAGCGGCGCGAGGTGACAGCCCGCCGCGATGGCGGCGTTCGACTCTATCATACAGCCGAGCATGACCTCCAGCCCGTGGGCGCGGGCGGCGTGGACGGCGCGTTTGGCCTCCGTGAGGCCGCCGCACTTCATCAGTTTGAGGTTCGCGATGTCGACGCGGTCGGCGATGCGCGGGATGTCGTCGGCCGTGATACAGGACTCGTCGGCCGCGATGGGAAGCGCGCCGCGGTCGTAGACGAACTTCAGCCCCTCGCGGTCCTCGGCGGGGACGGGTTGTTCGACGAACTCGACGCCGAAGTCGGCGAGGAACTCGGTCATCTCGACGGCCTCGCGGGGCGTCCACGCCTCGTTGGCGTCGACCCGGATGGTCGCGCCGGGGGCCTCGTCGCGGACGGCCTCGATGATGGCCCGGTCGCGGTCGGTGCCGAGTTTGACCTTGAGCACGTCGTAGCCGGCCTCGTACGCCTCCGCGGTCTTCTCGCGCATCGTGTCGAGATCGTCGAGACCGACGGTGTACGACGAGGTGGGCGTCCGCGAGGGGTCGAGCCCCCAGAGGCGGTACAGCGGGACGCCGAGGCGCTTGGCCGCGAGGTCGTGGAGAGCGATGCTGACGGCGGTCCGCGCGGCCGGGTTTTGGCGGACCGTCTCGGCCATCTCGCGCTCGATGCGGTCGATGGCGTGGGCGTCGCCGACCGCCTCGACTACCGAGAGCAGGTCCGGAAGCACGGCCTCGACGGTGTCGGCGGTCTCGCCGTAGTGCGACGACGGGGCGGCCGCGCCGACGCCCGTCATGCCGCCTTCGTCCTCGATGCGGACGACGACGTTCTCGGCTTCGGTCTGGACGCCGCGGGCGATGCCGAACGGCTCCGCGAGCGGCATCGAGACGCGCTCGAACTCCGTCGTGAGCATCTAGAACACCTCGTCGATGAGGTCGGCCGACCCGAACCGGACGGGGTCAACCGCGGGGACGCCGAGTTCGTCTGCGAAGGCGTCGACGGCCTCGGCCGCCTCCACGTCGTCGTCGACGTGGGAGGTGTTGAGCATCCCGGCGACCACGTCGGCCTCGTGGACCGGGTCGGCGAGGTTCTCGTACAGCGAGACGTACTCCGAGAGGTCGGGGAGCGCGAACTCCTCGTAGCCGTGAATCGCCTCGCGGGTGGCCTCGTGACAGAGCACGAGCTTGTCGGCCATCGCGCCGTGGAGGATGCCGCAGGTGACCGCGGAGTACGCCGGGTGGACGATGCTCCCTTGACCCTCGACGAACAGCACGTCGTGTTCGTCGCCCTTCTCCAGAATCATCTGCTCGACCGCGCCGGCGGTGAAGTCGCTCACGACGCGGTCGACCGGGTTGCCCCAGCCGGCGATCATGATGCCGGTCTGGCCGGTCGGGATGAAGCCCGCGTCGATGCCGCGCTCGCGGGCGGCCTCGACGAGTTCGAGCGTCGCGGTCATCTTGCCGACCGAGCAGTCGGTGCCGACGGTGAGGACGACTTCGGCGTCGACGTCGGCGGACTTCCCCTGCGCGACGCCGAGGTCGTCGCGGGGCTTGCGAACGTCGTTGATGTCACAGCCGTGTTCGTCGGCGAGGCGGGCGAACTCCTCGTCTTCGTCGAGGAAGTAGTGGAGCCCGGAGATGAGGTCACAGCCGCGTTCGAGGGCGGTGCGAACGTCGTCGCGCCACGTCTCGTCGAACGCGCCGCCGATGGGCGAGATGCCGACGAGGAGGGCGTTGGCGTCGGGCGCGTCGGCCATCGACGCGACGACGGGCACGTCGGGGAGGTCGCGGCGGTGGTCGGCGGCGGAGGTGCCGGGGTTGTCGCGGTCGAGGACGGCCACCACGTCGTAGTCGGCGTACTTCAGGACGCCCGTGGCGGTCTTCGCGCGGTCGGGGAACTTCTCGTGTGCGAGGACGACGACTCGCTGTGGGTCGGTCATACTGGATGCCACTACGTGCCACCCTAAAAGGTGGGACGATTCGGCGGCGACTGCCGGGTCGCGCCGCCGAGTCGTCTGCGACTCTCCGGGGCGTCTCGGGAACGCATCCGCGGCGTCGCCGGCGGCTCAGAGCCGGTAGAGCCGCGTGGTCCAGAACTCTCTGGACGCCTCGGCGAGCGCCGCCTCGGGGTCGCCGCTGGCGTCCACGGTGGCGGTGAGCGCGGCGCGGTCGCGGAACTCGCCGAGGACGGTTCGCTCGCCGAGGACGACGAGGTCGGCGTCGTCGCCGGCTGTTTCCGCGCCCGGGCCTGCGTCGGCGTCGCCGTCGAGGAACTCGTCGAGCGCCTCGTGACAGCGGTCGAGGTGGTCGTCGATTTGGCCCTCGCGGATGCGCTCGAAGCGCGCCTGCGAGAACCCGCCTTTCGAGTGGGCGGACTTCACGTCGCTCTCGAAGCCCTCGACGTATTCGAGGTCGCCGTCCTCGTAGCGACCGAGGGCGAACAGGTCGCCGCGGACGAGCGCGACCACCGTGGTCTCGGTCGGGTGGAGCCACGCCGGGTCGAGGTCGAAGCCGTCGCTCCAGCGGTCGAAGTCGTCGGGTTGGCGCGGCGGCGAGAGCGCGACGCTCACCAGTCCGGCGTCGTCGGTGAGCGCGACGCAGGGCGCGGCCCGGCGGACGAGCGGGGCGCGGTCGCCGAAGGCGGACTCGGCGGCCGCGGGGAGCGAGCGGTCGTCGGAGACGGCGGCGGTGAGCGCGCCCTCCGCGTCGGTCGAAAACGAATCGAGGCGGGACAGCACCTCGCGGAGGCGGTCGCCGCGGAGGTCCTCGGTCCCGCGGAACTCGAGGGAGTCGTCGTCGCCCGAGAGGCGCTCGACGCGGTCTTCGAGTTCGGTGATGCGGTCTTCGAGGCGGTTGACCTCCTTCTCGGCTTCCTGCCGCGCGCGGGCCGCCTCCGCCCGGCGCTCGGACTCGCCCTCCAGACGCCCGGCTAACGCGTCGCGTTCGTCTTCCAACTCGGCGATGCGCGCTTTGAGTTCGGCTCGACCCAACAACTCGTCCAGCATACACGGACGCGTGCGGGCCGACCACTTGAGCGTTCGGACGCGAGGCGCGGCGAGCGGGGACGAGGCGATTGGCGGGCGTTCCGCCCGCGCGACGGCGGCGCGACTCAGGCCAGCCTGTCGTCGGGTCGGTCGGGGCCGGAGCCGTCGGGTCCGCCGGGCGCGAAGTCGTCGGGGTCGTAGCCGGCGTACCGGAGCAACTCGGCGGCTCGCGGGGCGTCGACGAGAAGCACCGGCCGGTCGTCCGGGAGCGCGTCGGAGTCCACGGCGTCTCGGGGGAGCGCGAGCGTCCCCGAGGGGACGCCGTCGTCGCCGACGACCGGGAAGTAGGCCGTGTCGAGTTTCATCACGAGCGGGTAGTCGACTCGCTCGACGCCGCTACCGTCCGTGTAGACGCACTCGTTGAGTCGCTCGTGTTCCGTTCGGTGAATCGCCGCCTCGGTCCCGTCGTACGGCTCGACGTACAACCGGCCGAGGAAGTAACTGCTGGAGAAGCGTTCGAACATCTGTGCGTGTGAATGTCAACCACGAACAGAGATAAGCCTTGTCGGAACCATTTATATCGACACGCAATTCCACCGTCGAGAACCGGGGACGGGAGTCGAGACCGGCAGACGAGAGCGCGGCTCGGGCGCGAGAGAGAATCGGTCGTGAAAACGGGCGGGCGTCTCGCTCGCTTCGAGGGAGCGGTCTCGGCGGGTCGAAGTTCGGTTACGGACGGTTCAGTCGTCGCCGCGGGTCGCCGCGGTCATCGACCAGACGGCGACGAGGCCGAGCGCGAGCGCCGGGAGCATCGGCAGGGCCAGCATGGCCGCGAGGTACGGCAGGCCGGCCATCGCCGGGAGCGACGGCACGAGGTACACCGCGCCGGGGACGACGAGGAAACAGAGCGCGACGACGCCGACGAGCACCCAGCCGCGGCTCCCGAAGCCGGTCGCTTCCGGCTCCGAGCCGTCGCCGCCGACCGCGGGGCCGTCCGGCCGGTGGACGTAGGTGTCTGACTCGGCGGTCGCGCCGTCCCGAGCCGTGGTGTCAGAGCTCACTATCGGGGATTACGACCACCTTGCCAAAGCCCTGTCGCTCCTCGATGAGCTCGTGCGCGCGGTCGATTTCGCTCATCGGGAGCGTCTCGCGGATGCGGGGTTCGAAGGTGCCGTCCCAGACGAGGTCGAGCACCTCGTCGGCCTCGCCGGGCGTCGCCATCGTCGAGCCGATGACCGAGAGCTGGTTCCAGAAGATGTAGTTGAGGCCCGCGCCCGGGTCGGGGCCGGTGGTCGCCCCGCAGGTGACGACGCGGCCGCCCTTGACGAGGCTCTTGAGCGACTGCTTGTAGGTCGCCTCGCCGATGTGGTCGACGACCATGTCGACGCCGCGGCCGTCGGTCAGTTTGCGAATCTCCTTCGAGAAGTCGTCTTCCTCGTAGTTGATGACGTGGTCCGCGCCGCACTCCTTGGCGTACTCCAGTTTCTCGTCGGTGGAGGCGGTGGCGTACACTTCAGCGCCCGCGTAGTCGGCGATTTGGACGGCCGCGTGGCCGACGCCGCCGGACGCGCCGAGGACGAGCGCCTTCTCGCCGGGGCGGAGTTCGCCGCGGTCGACGAGCATCCGCCACGCGGTCTGGAAGACGAGCGACGCGGAGCCGGCGACCTCCCACGGCACGCCCTCGGGGACGGGCACGAGGTTCTCCTCGGGAATCGCCGCGAACTCGGCGTGGACGCCGCGGACGTGCTCGCCGATGATGTGGAAGTCCGGCGCGAGCGTCGGGTCGCCCTTCCGGGAGAACTCGTCGCCGCCGCCGGCGACGCCCGCGATGAGCGCCACGCGGTCGCCCGCCTCGAACCGGCTCACGCGCTCGCCGACCTCGGTGACGACGCCGGCCATGTCGCTTCCGGGGATGTGCGGCATCTCCAACTCGACGCCCGGGAGCCCCCGCCGCGTCCAGATGTCGAGGTGGTTGAGCGAGGCCGCCTTCACGTCGACGAGGACCTCGTCGGGACCGACTTCCGGGTCCGGGAAGTCGCCGTATTCGAGGACGTCTCGGTCGCCGTGTTCCGTGAATTGGACCGCTTTCATCTCGACCCGACCGAGGATGGGCAGGAACTAAAGTGTGGGTTTACGCCAATCGTCTTTCCTCTTGTTCGACAGCTGACGAACCTCGTGGATTCAAATCATATCGGTGCGAAGATATATACGACACAGGGTTCCCAACACAGTCGAGCCCGACAGTCACGGTCGCCGACATCTACCGGCGGCCCGTACAGGGGCGGTCGACAGGCGTCCGACTCGTTGGAAGGAATATCAGGTACGTGATTCGAGACGAGACTTCAGCACAGCTTTCGCGCCTCCTCGTGAGGCGGTCGTCGTTCGTCCGGGCGCTCGCGGAGCGACCGCGAGACAAGCGCGGACTCGCCGATGACCTCGACGCCTCGCGTTCGACGGTCGACCGCGTCGTCCGCGACCTGCTCGACGCCGGCCTCGTCGAGCGCGCCGACGGCCTGTATCGGCTGACCTGTGTCGGTCGGTGCGCGCTCGGCGCGTACGACGAGTGCCTCGACTCGCTCCGCGGCGTCAAGGCGGCGCAGGACCTCCTTTCGATGCTCCCGACCGACGCGCCGCTCGACCCGGCGTTCTTGGCGGGCGCGTCGGTTCACACGTCGACGCCGGACATCCCGGACAGCGCAATTCGGGAGCTGTTTTCGAGCGTCGAGAGCGCGGAGCGCGTCTACGGCGTCGCCCCGGTCGCGCTCGTCGGTCAGCTTCGGCCCTTCTACGAGACCGCCACCGAGGGCGGGACGGTCGTCGAGATGATTATCGCCGACGAGCTGTTCGACCGACTCGCCGCCGCCCCGGACTCTCACGCGGTCATCCTCGACCAGCTCCGACACGATTCGGTGACGCTCTACCGCGCGGAGGTCCCGTTCCGCTTCGGCCTCTGGGCGACCGAGTCGGAGGCGGGAATCGTCGTCTACACCGACACCGGCGTCGGCGGGGTCGCCCGCAACGACACCGAAGCCGCCGTCGAGTGGGCCACAGAGCAGTTCGAAGCCCTCCGCGAGAACGCGGAACGCCTGACGCTCGACTCGCTCGACGGCGTTCCAGACGACGGGTGAGCCACGACGGTCGCCGGTGAGCCATCCGACCGGCCGCCGCGAACCGACGACCGCCGGGGCGACGCGGGAATTTTATCGCCGGACGACGAAGCCGCGGCCGTGAGCGACCACGACCATCACCACGGCGAGGGGGACGGCGACGACGACCACAGCCATCACCGCGACGACCACGGTCACGACCATCACCACCACGACGTCGACGACCTCCAAGCGGCGGTGCTGACGGTTTCGTCCACCCGCGATATCGACGACGACCCCGCGGGCGACGCGATAGCCGAACTGTTCCGCGAGGCGGGTCACTCGGTGTCGGTCCGGCGGGTCGTCGACGACGACTACGACGAGATTCAGACCGCGGTCGCGCGGATGGCCGACCGCGGCGACGTCGACGTGACGGTCACGACCGGCGGGACGGGCGTCACGCCCGACGACCAGACCGTCGAGGCGACGGCGCAGTTGTTCGGGAAGACGTTGCCCGGCTTCGGCGAACTGTTCCGGCGGCTCTCGTACGACGACATCGGCACCAAGGTCGTCGGCACCCGCGCGACCGCGGGCGTCGTCGACGGGATGCCGACGTTCTGTCTGCCCGGGAGCGAGAACGCCGCCCGGCTCGGCACCGCGGAGATAATCGTCCCGGAAGCGCCGCATCTCACCGGGCTGGCGCGGCGCGACGCGGAGTAAGTACGCCCCAAAAACCGAGGGTCGGCGGGCGAATCCGACTGCAACGTCTGCCCAGTCGCGGCCATTTAAGTTCGCGCACGCGCTCCGAAGAGGTATGAGCCAGCAGTCCCCTCGCGAGGAGGACGCCGACGACGTGTTCTCCAGCGGTAAGGACCCGAGCCTCCGAAGCACGGAGGTCACGGAGGGTCCCGACAAGGCCCCGCACCGTGCGATGTTCCGCGCCATGGGCTTCGACGACGAGGACTTCTCGTCGCCGATGGTCGGCGTGCCGAACCCCGCCGCCGACATCACCCCGTGTAACGTCCACCTCGACGACGTCGCCGACGCCGCCATCGAGGGCATCGACGCCGCGGGCGGGATGCCCATCGAGTTCGGGACCGTCACCATCTCCGACGCCATCTCGATGGGGACAGAAGGCATGAAGGCCTCGCTCATCTCCCGCGAGGTCATCGCCGACTCCGTCGAACTCGTCTCCTTCGGCGAGCGCATGGACGCGCTCGTCACCGTCGCCGGCTGTGACAAGAACCTCCCCGGCATGATGATGGCCGCCATCCGAACGGACCTTCCCTCCGTCTTCCTCTACGGCGGCTCCATCATGCCCGGCCAGCACGAGGGCCGCGAGGTGACCGTCCAGAACGTCTTCGAGGGCGTCGGCACCTACGCCGAAGGCGACATGAGCGCCGACGAACTCGACGACCTCGAACGCCACGCCTGCCCCGGCGCGGGCTCCTGCGGCGGGATGTTCACCGCCAACACGATGGCCTCCATCTCCGAGGCGCTCGGGATGGCCCCCCTCGGGTCGGCCTCCGCGCCGGCCGAGTCCGACGAGCGCTACGAGAACGCCCGCCGCGCCGGCGAGGTCGTCCTCGACTGCGTCGAAAACGACCGCCGCCCCTCCGACATCCTCACGAAGGAGTCCTTCGAGAACGCCATCACCCTGCAGGTCGCCACCGGCGGGTCGACAAACGCCGTGCTCCACCTGCTCGCGCTGGCCGCCGAGGCCGGCGTCGACCTCGACATCGAGGAGTTCGACGAGATTTCCCGGCGCACGCCGAAAATCGCCAACCTCCAGCCCGGCGGCACCCGCGTCATGAACGACCTCCACGAAATCGGCGGCATCCCGGTCGTCATCCGCCGCCTCGTCGAGGCCGGCCTGTTCCACGGCGACGCGATGACCGTCACCGGCCGCACCATCGCCGAGGAGCTCGACCACCTCGACCTCCCGGACGACGACGAGCTCGAAGCGGACTTCCTCTACACGGTCGACGAGCCGTATCAGGAGGAGGGCGCAATCAAGATTCTCACGGGCAACCTCGCGCCCGACGGCGCGGTGCTGAAGGTCACCGGCGACGACGCCTTCCACCACACCGGCCCCGCCCGGGTCTTCGAAAACGAGGAGGACGCGATGCGCTACGTGCAGGAGGGCCACATCGAGGAGGGCGACGTCATCGCCATCCGCAACGAGGGTCCCCGCGGCGGCCCCGGCATGCGCGAGATGCTCGGCGTCACCGCCGCCGTCGTCGGACAGGGCCACGAGGACGACGTGGCGCTTCTCACCGACGGTCGGTTCTCCGGCGCGACGCGCGGCCCGATGGTCGGCCACGTCGCCCCCGAGGCGACCGAGGGCGGCCCCATCGGCCTCCTCGAAGACGGCGACGAGGTGACCGTCGACATCCCGAACCGCGAACTCTCCGTGGACCTCACGGACGAGGAACTCGACGCGCGAAAGGAAGACTGGGAACCCAAGCCACCGGCGTACACCTCCGGCGTGCTGGCGAAGTACGCCCGCGACTTCGGCTCGGCCGCGAACGGCGCGGTGACGAACCCGGCGCTCACGCGCGACGAATAAGCGCGAGTCGCCGCGGCGTCTCCCGCGACGCGGACGCCGTCGTCCGCCGTCAAAACAGGCCGAATCCGGACGCCCGGTACAGGGCGAGTATCCCGATTCCGAGCGCGGTTCCGACCGGAATCAGCAGAATCACTTTTCGCGGCTGTTCGGTGAATCCGTAGACGCACAAGCCGAACGGGACGGACAGAAACACGTCCACCGCCCACTCCGGGAGGGCGGGCGAGAGCCCGGACCACGGGACCAAAACGAGGAGTCCAGCGCCGCCGAAGAAGGCGATAATTCGGTTCCACCGCCACGATGCGAACTGCACGGGGCTACCGACAGTGGCCACCGAATTGACAGTTTCGGTGCGGAGCCCGGTCGGGGGTCATCGGTCAGAGTCGCGGCGTCACCGACTCCGCACCCCGGGGCCGCCGATTCCGCTCGACTCAGACCACGCGGTTCCGCAGGTCGTCGTCGCCGGCGTCCAGTTTGTCGAGGTTCTCGGCGATGATGTCGGCCATGCGCTCCCAGTACTTCGGGGTGTGGCCGGCGTTGTGGGGCGTGATGAGGACGTTCTCGAAGTCCCAAAGCGGGTGGTCCGCGGGGAGCGGTTCGGGGTCGGTCACGTCGAGTGCCGCCCCGCGGATGCCGTTGCTCCGGAGTTGGGAGACGAGCGCGTCGGTGTCGACCACGGGACCGCGGCCGACGTTGACGAGGACGGTGTCGGGGGCCATCGACGCGAACGCGTCGGCGTCGACGAGGCCGCGGGTCGCGTCGGTCAGCGGGCACGCGATGACGACGTAGTCGGCGCGGGCGAAGGCGTCGTGGAGGCCCTGCTCGTCGTCGAAGCCGACGACCTCGTCGGTCGGGCCGCCCTTCTCCGGGGAGTAGCGCACGCCGACGGTCTCGACGCCGAACGGGTCGAGTCGGTCGACGACGGCCTCCCCGAGCGCGCCGAGACCGACGACGGCGACCGTCGAGTCCTGCAGTTCGACCGTCGGGTACGACTGCCAGACGCCGGCGCCTTTCTGTCGCTCCGCGACGTGGAAGCGGCGGGCGAAGTAGAGGAGACTCCCGAGGACCTGCTCGGCGATGTTCGGGCCGTGGACGCCGGAGGCGTTGGTGACGGCCACGTCGCGGGCCTCGAACGCCTCGATGGGGAGGTGGCCCGTGCCGGCGAACACGCAGGCGAACAGGTCGAGGTTCTCGGCGGCTTCGAGGTCGTCTTCGCTCACGTCGAAGCCGGTCGCGACTTGGACGCGCGAGAGGAGGTCGCGCTCCTCGGCGGGCGTCGTCGCGAGGGCGACCTCGCGGTCGGGGAGGCGCTCGCGGAGCGTTTCGGCGTACGCCTCGGCAGACAGGCCGTGTATCTTCTGCCGAAGCACCGCGATGTCTGGGTCGGACATGCTCGATGATTCTCGAAGGCGGTGATGAATCTGTCCGATTCGGACGCGGCGGGCCGCTCACTCGATGGGCTCGCGCCGCCGCGGGCGGCGTTTCGAAATCGTCCGCGTGACGGCGACTGCATCGACCGTCGAGTCGACGACGAACCGGGAGCCGTCTTCGCCGAGTTTCCACGCAACGGGCGCATAGCCCTGTGGGGCGGGGCCGCCGTCGACGAACACGAGGTCGCCCGTCTCGTCGCGGAACACGACGGGCTCTCTCGGCTCGTCCGGCTCGTCTGCGGTCATTGACTCGGAGCTACCGCGGTCTCCGCTATAAACCTCCGTTCCCGGTTATCAACTTCGGTATTCAGTTGGAATCATCGGAGAAAATCGAGCGCAGTAGCCGCAATATGACGATAGATGAATTATCGAATCTCGGAATCGGTCGCGAAAATTCCGCGTCAGGTCGGCCGCAGGACTGTCGACTCCGGGGAGTCGCGTCGCTCGCGGGACCGTCGGCCCCGGGGAGGGTGCCGAGCGGCGGCGCGTCGATATCACGGTCGCGCCACGCCGCTGAAAAACGGGCCGAGCGGCGTTCGGACGCGCGGTCTCGAAACCGTCGGACGCCGCGGCGCTTCAGGGGGTTTAATAGCCGAGCGAAGTGCTGTAGCGGTATGGAACGCGTAGATGTCGCCATCATCGGCGGCGGTCCGGCCGGCACGTCGGCGGCACACGCCGCGGCCTCGGCCGGGGCCTCCGCTCTGGTCCTCGAAAAGGGCGTCCCCCGAGCAGACAGACCGGGCCTCGGCCCCGATTCGACGGACGCGGCCGGTATCCTCGACTACTGGGTGGACATCATGGGCATCCACCCCGACGAGTTCCCCGACGACGTCGTGCTCGACATCCTCGACCGCGCGGAGTTCATCGGGCCGAACGAGTCGCTGACGCTCCGCAGTACCGGTATCGACTCCTCGTACGACGAGTTCGGCTACACCTTCCACCGCGCGAAGTTCGACGACTGGCTCCGCGGTCGCGCCGAAGACGCCGGCGCGGAGTACCGCGTGAAGGCCTCGGTCCGCGACGTGGAGACCGACCTCGACGCGACCGGCGACGACCCCCGCCACGTCGTCCGCCTCGCCAACGGCGAGGACGTGGGCGCTGACTTCGTCGTCCTCGCCGACGGCCCCCAGCGGACGGTCACGAACAAGGTGCTCGACGACCTGCTTCCGTTCCCCATCACGGACCGCCTGTCGTCCACCGAGGCGAACCACATCGCCTATCAGGAACACCGCGAGTTCCCCCCGGAACTGTTCGACGAGGTCGACGGCGCGATTAAGTTCTGGTGGGGCTACATGCCCGGCCACACGGCGTACCCGTGGGTGTTCCCGAACGACAACAACGTCTGCCGGGTCGGTCTCACGATGCCCATCGGCCTCGACATCGACGAGGTCGACGACCGCGATGCGTACACGCTCCTCCGCGAGGACGACGAGCGCATCCCGCAGGGCCGCGAGTACGTCCGCCGCCTCCTCGAACAGGAGTACGGCGACGAGTACGACGTCGACGAGGACTTCCCGCTCGTCGAGGACCGCGGAAAGACGAAGGGAACCGAGACGTACGCCATCTCCTCGACGCGCCCCATCGACTCGCCCGCGTCGGCCGGCATCGCCGTCACCGGCGGCGCGATGGGCGCGACCTCCGCCTTCCACGAGGGCGGCGACCACGTCGCCGTCCGGACGGGAGCCATCGCCGGCGAACTCGCCGCCGAGGGCGACCTGAGCGACTACAACGACCGCTGGAAGGACGCCATCGGCGACGAGATTCTCCGCAACGTCGCCATGGCCGAAATCGTCCACGACTACGGCCCCGACCAGTGGGACAAGACGTTCAAGGCGGCCCGGAAGCTCCTCGAAAAGGACGAGGGCTACAAGGCGTTCGGCGCCTCGAAGCTCAGCGCGGGGTTCAGCGCCGCCAAACTCGCCACGCGGTACCAGCGGACGAAAATGAAGTACCACAAGGGCAAGTACGTCCAACTGCGCGAAGACGAGTACGCGCTGTAGCCGACGGAAGACTTATCAGTTTCTCCGAATCTCTGTCAGTCGATGGCCGGCCGCCCCTCTCGCCGTCGACTGCTCCGCCGCGGAGCCGCGGCCGTCGGCGTCGGGCTGACCGGCGGGCTCGCGGGCTGTTCGTCGCTTCGAGGGTGTTCGTCGGCCGAAATCATGCTCCGGGGAGAACTGGTCGGGTCGGCCCCCGACGGAGCGACCGTCGTCGACGTGGACGACCCGCGGGTCGCAAACAGCCCGTGGGTGCTGAAGGTGGTCGAGGCGGCCGCCGAGGGCCACCCCCGCGAGTCGAGCGTCTCGGACTGCCTGAGCGACTACGACGCCCTCCGCGAGGACCTCGACGCGCTCCCGTCGGTCGACAAGTCGGAAGACCGCCGCTACTACGTCCGCGTCGACGGGCAGGTCGTCCGACTTCGGGCCGTCTTCTTCGCCGGCGACGACGCCCGCCGGTCGGAACTCGTTTCACCCCCGGCGCGCTAGAGGCGAGTGCGTACCTCAAGTCCCCGGCCGAGTGTTCCCGCTTCGGGAGCGATGACAGCACGGCGAACCCGGGTGCGCAACAGCTACTGGCCGGCTGACGCCGGCGTACTTCGGAACGTCCGCGCCCGAAAGACGGACCGCCCGGCACGAGGGTTTCCCGGTCGACGCGGCACGCCGCCTCGGGATGAGACCGGCCGTTAGTGTTCTGGGCGACATCCTACCTCCGCGGAGATACGTCTCCAGTTTGGCTACGACCTGTTCGACGAACGCATCCGTCACGCGGCCTTGCCAGGCGACGAAATCCTCACTTCGTGGAGAGTGTACAGCCCATGGGGAGACGTACGGTGCCCGAGGGACACCGCCAGTCTCCCAGACGTCGGCTGAGAGCGCAAGCGAGTCGTCGTACGCTTTCGTCGAGATGGCGACTGCGATGTACTGTTCGCCGTCGAAGGGGTGCGTCTCGTTGTCGACGATTAGCCACGGACGCTGTCTACCAGTCCCGATTTTGAACGGATCCGAACTCCGTACGACGTCGCCGCGCTCCGGTTGCATCTAGGACTCGTCCTCACTCACGTCCCGTTCGCTCGGATGCGGGGTATCCGGGGCCGTCGAGTCCCACTCGTCGGCGTCGATGCCGCCATCGTTCTCGTCCAATCGCTCACTTGCGACGTGGAGGTCGTATGCGTCAGCGAGGCGGCTTTCGTCGGGGGTGATTGCCCAGTACTCTCCCCGGTGCCGAACCAGATTACGTGCCTTCAGCCGCGAGAGGGCGGTTCCGACTGCGTTTGGGTTCTCGTCGATGGCACTGGCAATCTCAGACCGGGTGAACGCCTGGTCGCGGTGCGCGTACAGATACGTAACCACCTGCTCGGGGACCGATGGTCCCTGTGGGAGGTTCCCCGACTCGAAGTCGTCGATACTCACAGGCATGTTCTGAAATTAGTGTACTGCTGTACCAGTGACGTGTAGTCTACTTCGCGTCCGGACGGGCCACGTCGGTCTCCCGTTCGTCATCGGAGTCCGTGGGGCCGAAGAAGAGCACGGCAGTGGAGAACGCGACTCCGACGAGGAGTGCCACCTGACCGACGGCGAGCAGTACCCAGTCCATCGGTTGGAGGAACTGTACAACGGGCGCGTACTCGGTGACGTACGGGGCCGCGAACGACCGGACCTGCGGCGGGAGGTCAAAGACGTAGACCTCCGTCCCGGCGATACAGAGGAGGAGTCCGAACAGGGGGAGACGTTGGATGTCGGGGGCCGCGTACCGGAGGTCCCACAGTAGCGTGCCGAGGGTCGATATCGCGAGAAACACCGTCCACGTGAGCGCGACCGTTTCGAACGCCGGGGCATCGGTGACCACCCCGCCCAGTAAGGCGACCGCGGCGCTACCGAACGCGACGAGGGTGAGGATACCGAAGTACGCCCACCGTCGGAGCCGGCTCACGACGAAGCGACGGACGACTGAGGTACCGTCGCCACCGCCCCCACCGGAGACCGCGTCGACGACGCGCCCCAGGATAACTCCGAGCTTCCGGAGGAACTGGACGAAGACGGCCCCCTGAAGCACGCGGCCGATAACGAACACGAGCGCGGCGTAGAGCCAGACGATTTCGCCTCGAGCCAAGAACCCCACGCCCGCCACGAACCCACCTGTGACGAGAAGCGTCGCCAGGAGTAATCGCTGTCCGTATCCCGGTCTCCACCGGCGGCGCGCGAGTTCGACGTCGTACACGTACCACCAGATGAGAGCGACGATACCCGCCCCGAGTATCACCGGTCCCGCGATGCGGGGATAGATGTCGAAGAAGTAGCCGATCTGTGCCGGCGCGGTCTCCATCAGGGGGACGGTTCGGAGCCCGCTCATGACCTGATATCGCTCTTCATCAGCCGGTCGACGGTACTGACCGCGATTCCGATGGGGAGCGCGAGGGCGAAGACGAACGCGACCGCGCTCACCGCTTCACGGACGACCGGAACCTCGGTTATGAGGACCGCTCCGGCCACGCCGAGAGCAACGAAGAGAACGGCCGTCTCAACTGCCGAGGTCTGCTGACTGGAGGTCAGCCACAGCACAGCGCCGAGACAGCCGACAAAGAACACCACGTCGCCCACGATGACGACGTTGAGCCAGTTGTCGGCCAGCCCCACGACGACCTCTGTCGAGGCGGCCGCGACGAGACGATGGAACGCTGACTGCACGGTTCACCCTCGCCGGGACCAGAACCCGAAGTGCTCGACAACTCTCCAGAGGACGAACAGACCAGCCACCACCGCGACCGCGGTGACGAGTCCAATCCGGCAGTTCTGTCCACACAGTGGTCTCGGGGTGACGGAGATGCTCACCGTGTCTTCGTCGGTGAACCCCTCGGGGCCGACGACCTGCAGTCGGACGACGTGCGTCCCCGGTTCCTCGAACGAGCGTCTGGTCGTCGCGCCCGTCGCTTCGAACGAGCCGTCGCCGTCGAAATCCCAGTGATACTCGGCGATAGAGCCGTCTTCGTGGGTCGAACTCCGCCCGTCGAAGAACAGCTCATCGCCGACAGTCGCGCTGGTCCGGCTGACCTCGGCATCGGCTCGCGGCAGGCTCCGCACGGTGATGGTGCCCTCGTGGGTCGCCGTCGCCCCCTTGTCGTCGGTCACCGACAGCGAGATGGGGAACCTGCCGGTGCGGTTGAAACGGGTCGTCACCGTCCGACCGGTCATCTCAGGCTCGCCATCGCCGTCGAGGTCCCAGCTGTAGCGCTCGATAGAGCCGTCGTCGGTCGACGAGGAGGCGTCCAGCGTGACCGTCATCCCGACCGCGACCTTCGCCGGTGACTGGTCGTACCGCGGCGTTGGCGTCGGGTTCGGTTCGATGCGAATCTCTCGCCGCGCCGAGTCAGTCTCCCCCAGGTCGTCGACCACCTGAAGCGTGACCGTGACCGTCCCGGGCGTCTCGAACGCGTGCGTGACCGATTCACCCTCCGCGTCTATCTCGCCGTCGGAGTTCAGGTCCCACCGATAGGCGTCGATGCGGCCGTCGTCGGTCGTCGCGCTCGCGTCGAACCGTATGGGGTCGAGTTCCTTCGCCCGCGTTTCGTTCTGTTCGAACTCGGCGGTCGGCGGTTCGTTCGCAACGACGACGATTTCTCGGCTCCTCGTCGTCGTGGCACCGAACGCGTCCGTCGCGGTGACTGAGACGGTGTACGTACCCGGCGTGTCATAACTGAGAAACACCGCTTCACCCGTTCGGTCGACGCTCCCGTCACCGTCGAGGTCCCACTCTATCGACCGGATGCCGTCGGGGTCCTCGACGGTCGGGAGAGCGATTTGAACACGCTGGCTCTCACGTATCGTCGAGAGAGACGGCATCGTCACGGTGGGGTTTTCGTTCTCTCGTACCACGACCTGCTGAGAGAGGGTCGCGTCCGCCCCGCGGTCGTCGACGACGTTGAGACGAACTGTGTATCGACCGGGGGCGTCGAACGAGTGTCGGGCCACCGGTCCCGAAGACTCGAACTCCGAGTCGTCGTCCAGGTCCCAGCGGTATCGGACGATGCGACCGCCACGGTCTGACGACGCGGACCCGTTGAACGTAATCGGTTGTGTGGCCTTCGGGTCTTGTGGGCTGATAGAGAACTCCGGTGACGGCTTCGTGTTGGGTTCTCTGACGTCGATTTGGACGGTCTTCGTCCCGCCGCCACCCGAGTAGTCGAGCTCCCACGTTATCGTGTAGACACCGCTTGCGCTCGGTGGAACCGTGAACTCCATCCACGGGTCGACCGACTCGCCGGCATCCAGGCCAGACCAATCCCAGTGTACCTTGTGAAACCACGCGCCCGGTCCGGTCCACGACCCACCGTCGTCGAATCGGTCGACCATCTCCCATTCATCCGGGAACCCCCCGTTCGACTCGGGAAACAAGAGATAAAACGCGGTGGACTCGTCCGAGTCCCCGACGTTTTCGACACTGAAGCTGATTCGAACCGTGTCCCCCGCTTCGACGACGCTCTGTGAAACCCTCGCAGAGGCTTCCAACCGCGGACCCGTCGTCGCGTTTTGCGACGAGACAGTCCCGGCCGCGAGAAACAGTATCAGAGCGAGCACCCCCAGTTTGTACAGCGTCCTCCCCCCAACCATGAGCCATGTTAACTATGCTCTCTGACCTATTCAACCTCTTGGTTGTAAGACACCAACTAACGACATAAACGGCTTTACGAGCGCTGAGACTGATTATTTTATTGAATTTTTATAGGAATCTAGTCCAGCTACGAACCGGTCGCCTCGGTGGAGAAGGCTTCGATGCGCCTGCTGAATAGTTCGCCCTGCGAGTGTGAGGACCTCGAAGGCGCAGTCGCAGGACCGCTATCGGTCCTCGAACGTCCCGGGACGCCGCTCGCCGAGGGCCGCGAGTACCGCCCGACGGTACCGTGCGGCCAGCGCCGTCACCACGAGTCTGTCGCGGTCGTTGACGCCGAGTGCGACGAGCGCGACGACGTACGTCACCGCGCCCAGTATCGCGCCGGTGACGGCGACGACGCCGCCGGGGCCGGCCAGCGTCTCGCGGACGAGGAGCATGACGCCGGCGGCGACGACGCCCGCGCCGAGGGGCTTGAGAAACGTTGCGTCGAAGGGCCATAGCCCCTCGAAGCGACGCAGGAGCACGACCTGCACCGAGTTCTGGACGGCGATGGCGACGGCCGTGCCGAGCGCCGCGCCGGCGAGGCCGAACGCCCGGACGAACGCGAACGTGAGGAGCGTGTTCAGGACGGCCAAGAGCCAGTCGAGCGCCATCCGGGCGTACTGGTGGTCGGTCATCATGAGGAGCCACCCCGTCGCGCCGACGGCGCTCCCGACTAAGACGCCGCCGAGGTAGACGACGAGCGGGACGTAGCCCGCCGTGAAGTTCGGGCCGAACGCGGCGAGAACCGCCCGCCCGTACACCGCGAGCACGGCGAGAATCGGAACGACGCAGGTGACGATGAGCCGCGTCACCGCCGTGTACACCGCGTTGAGCGTCTCCATCTCGTCGTCGGCGTAGAGCCCCGACGCGACCGGCGGCAGGAGCATGTTAAACGAGAGGAGCGGAATCCACGCCAGCGACACCAACACGAGCACCACGTTGTAGACGCCCGCCGCCTTCGCGGTCAGGAGGAACCCCACGAGCATCACGTCGATGCGGTTCTGAAACACCTTGCCGAGACTGCTCAGCGCGATGGGGGCCGAGTGGTTGTAGAACCGCCGGGCCTCGGAGCGCAGGCCGCCGACGGACGGGCGGATGCCGCTCGCCGAGACGACCATCGGGGCGCCCAGCACCACGAGGCCGGCCATGCCGACGACGAACGCGGCGGCGACGCCGACCAGCGAGTACCCGAGCGCCATCGCGGCCACGGCACCGACCAGTTTGACCGCCGGGCGGAGGACGCGGTTGAAAAGCACCTCGCCGCGGGCCGACTGCACCGCCCTGAGGACGCCGGCGTGAATCCGCACCAGTCCGACGAGGACGACGAGCGCCGCGAACAGGTGTATCGTCGGCGGGAAGGCGGGGTGTGACACCGTCGCGTCGTTGAGCCACCCGCTCGTGAGCACCAGCCCGCTGGCGAGTCCGAGGCCGACGACGAGCGTCGTCAGATACGCCAGCCCCACCACTCGCCCCTGCCGAGCGGGGTCGTCGTCGTACGCCGAGAGGTACCGCTGGAGCGTCCCGACCGACCCGAAGTTGACGAGGCGGAACAGCAGTTGGGCGATTCGCCACGCGAACGCGTAGACGCCGTAGACGACCGGACCGAACCCCTGTGCGAGGACGTACTCGGTCGCCGTCGTCAGGGCGCGCTGGAGCGACTGTCCGCCCGAGCCGACGACCGCGCCGTGACCGATGGTCAACAGCGCGTCGCGCTCGTCGGCGGGGATATCGTCGTCGAGGTCGGCGTCGTCGAGAGCGTCGTCGAGGATGTCGCTATCGGTTGGGACATCATCACCGGAACCGCCGCCGTCGGATGTATCTGAGGGCACTGTCGCGTCTCTGTCGCTTGTCGAGGTCGAAAATAAGTCGCGTGATTCGCCCGCGGTCCGCGAGTGACTGTCGGACACGCCGCCGCGGTCACTCCCGACGCGAGGCGAGCGCGAGCCACCCACCGCCGGCGGCGATGCCGAGGATGCCGACCAGCCCGAGGGGGCCGGAGGCCCCGAACAGCGTCGCCGCGAGGCGGTACGAGCCGGCGGCTCGAAGGGCGACGCCGGCGGCCGCGACGCCGAACGCCGAGAGCCAGAGCGCGCCGCCCAGCCGGGCCAGCCGACTGCGCCACAGGCGCGTTGCGAGACTCGTGAGCGGCCGTCGGGGGAGGCCGTCGTCGGCGTCGGTGTCGGTCGCGGAGGCGAAGGCGGAGTCGTCTCCGCGGTCGGCGTCGGACGGGGCCTCGCGGGGCGAGAGGAACGCGGTCCCGACGCCGACGACGAGGCCGGCGAGTCCGACGGCGAGCGAGTGGGGGGCCGCGGCCCCGTTGAGCGCGGCGGCTATCGCCACGAGGCCGACGAGTTTCGAGCCGCCGTCGACGAGGCGGAACGCGCGGGGCGAGAGTGGAACGTTCATAGTCGAAATCGGGTTCGGTGGGTCGCGGGTCTGTGCGTCAGCCGGCGGTTCCGGTCCGGCTCTTGCGGCGTTTACGGCGTTTGAGGAGCCAGTAGACGACGACGAAGTCGAAAATTGGCATCCCGACGGTCAGCGCGGCGAGCCACGGGTAGAGGACGGCGTCGGAGACGCCCAACACGGCGGCGACGGTGGCCCGCATGCCGTCGATAGAGAGGACGATGATGAGCATGACGGCCGCGACGCCGAGGGCCGTCTGGAGCGGTCGGTCGAGCGGGTCGGCGGTGAAGTGGACCGGGTGTTCGGGGTTGTCGAGGAGCGGCCAAATCATCATCACGCCGATGATGAGCGAGGGGACGACGACGCCGCCGGCGAACCGGCCCCACTCGCCGAGCCACGAGGGCATCATCTTCAGCGAGCCGAACACCCACATGAAGAACCAGTCCGGGCCGACGTGCGAGGGCGTCGACGTGGGCGTCGCCGGGCCGATGGCGGCGATGCGCTGGACCGGGAAGAAGCCGGCGAGGAAGGCGACGGTCGCGGCCGTCAGGAGGAAGACGATGGTCGAGACGAGGAACTGCTGGGGGAAAAGCGGCATTCCGACGACGACGCTGTCGTCATCGTCGTCGGGGCGGCCCTCACCGCGGGAGCTCGGCGCGTGTTCGGTGTGTTTCTGCCGCATCAACACGGCCATGTGAAGGGCGATTGCGCCGACCAGCGCGGCCGGGATGAGAAACACGTGGAGGAAGAACATCCGCGGGATGACCTGGTCGGCCCCGGCCGGGAACGCCCCGCCGAAGACGAGCGACTGCAGGAACGACCCGACGCCCGGAATCGTGCCGGTCATCTGGAAGCCGATTGTCGTCGCGGTCTTGCTGAAGTTGTCGTAGGGGAGCGCGTAGCCGAAAAAGCCCTCCACGAGGGCGAAAAGCAGGAGCGTGCTCCCGATGAACCAGTTCGGCTCGTGGGGGTTGCGGTACGCGCCCGTGAAGAAGACGCGGAACATGTGCAGGGCGATGGCGGCGATGAAGAGGTACGCCGCCCAGTGGTGCATCATGCGCGCGAACATCCCGAAGGTGGTGTCGTAGGTGATGTGCAGGACGCTCGCGAACGCCGCGGGCACCTCCGTGTCGGCGTACTGGAGCGCGTTGCCCTCGTAGGTGACGCTGTTGACCGCCGGATTGTACAGGAGGCCGAGGAACGTCCCCGTCAGGCCGAGGATGACGAAGGTGAAAAGCGCGATTTCGCCGAGGAGGAACGAGCCGTAGTCGTCCTCCGGGAACGCCTTGCCGAGGAGCGTGTGGTCGAGTTCGAGCCGCTGGTCCAGCCAGTCGAACAGGGCGTTTCTCGGGTAGGCCTCGTGGGTTCGGACCGTCAGGTCGGTCCCCGGCAGGTCTGCGTCCGCCTCGCCGCCGTCCGGCCGAGCGTCCGGTCGGTCGTCGCCGGAGCCGTCGTCCGGTGCTGTCCTCGTCATCTCACTCCTCCGTCCCGATTGGTCCCTCGAACGGTCCCGTCGCGAGGAGGAGCGTCCCGTCCTCGTCGTCGGCGATGCCGAGGGGAAGTTGCGGGAGCGCCCGCGAGGCCGGGCCGCCGGTCACGGACGCGCCCTTCGTGGGGTCGTAGAGACTTCCGTGACAGGGACACCGGAGCTCGGAGCCCTGTTCGCCCGCGACGAGACAGCCCTCGTGGGTGCAGACCTTCGAGTAGGCCACGTAGCCCTTGGCCGTCCCCTCGATGTTCGTGGGCGCTTCGTACTCGTCTTCGGGGAAGCGAAGCAGGAGCGTGGTCGCGCGCTTGGTGACGAGCGCGCCGCCGCCTTCCTTCTCCGGGAAGACGTCCATCTTGTCGAACTCGTCGGTCGAGAGCGCGTCGGCGGCGGTCAGGGGGTTGCCGTCCCTGTCGACGAGCCGCGTGCCCTCGACGTAGAGCGTCTCGCTCCCGGTGTCGAGACTGCCGGGGAGTCCCGCGGCGTAGTCGACGCCGAAGCTTCCGATGGCGGCCGCGCCGCCGATGCCGGCGAGGAGCTTCGCCATGTTTCGCCGCGTCAGTTCGTCGTCGCTCTGCGGGATGTCCGGAGCGTCTGTGTCGGTGTCGGCCTCAGTGTCGGTGTCGGTGTCGGTGGTCCGTTTGCTCATATCTGTGCGGATGGTCAGTGGTCTCTGGTCTCTGCGACGGTGATGCTCGGGACGAAGTACGCCGTGTACGCGAGGACGGTCAGCGCGAGCGAGAGGAACAGCATCCCGGCGTAGGTGCCGAGGAACTGCGTCCGCGCCGGGCCGAGCCCCTCCAGCGCGAGGAGGGCGGCGAACGACACGTCCACCCACGAGAGGAGCGCCACGACGAGCAGTCCGGTCCGCGACGACACGGCCGGGACGTAGTCGAGGATGCGCCGGGACTCCGTCTCCATGTACGGCGGGACGGAGACGGTCGCGCGGCCGCCGTCGGCGACGACGGAGTCGCCGAGGTGGCTGATGCGGTCGAGGAACCGCTTCGTCCCGACCATCACGCCGACCATCCCGAGGAGCGCGACCCACGCGACGACGCCGGCCTGATTGACGCCGACTTCGACCGGGCCGGGGAGGTAGCCGCTGGCGGGCTGGAGGTCGGACGAGGTGTTGACGGCGACCGGCTCTGCACCGGTGCCGACGCCGATACCGCCGCCCTCGGTCCCGCTCGTCAGCGCGACGTACCACATCGGGAGTAGCACGACCGCGATGAGGAGCAGGATGACTGCGGTTTCACGCCGCATCGGTTCTCACCGCCGAACGTCGGGTCGGATTCACCACGAATTTCATGAATATACCAATAGGTTTACCTAATCGTTACTGCCGGATTGACGCTCCCACGACTGTGGGTCGACCGTGGATTCGCGGGAGCGACGATGCCACGTAAGCGTTCAGACGAGCGGTTATCTTTCTTTCTGTTTCGGGATGTTCGAGAACCAACAGAACTACAAGATAGTATACGAACGGTCAGGTAGTAGGCAGTATCAGCGGTAATACGAACTCAAACACCATTATGAACAGACGAACGTTCATGAAAAATATCGCGGGTGGAATCGCCATTCTCGGGGCGTCGACGGGTGTCACCGGGGCGTCGAGCGGGAACTCGACCGTCGGTTCCGACGGGGACACAGACGCCGGTGGCGGCGCGTCCGGCGGCGGTTCGACCACCCATACTATCCAGATGGTGACAGAAGACGGAGAGTACTATTTCGACCCAATCGGACTGCACGTCGACCCCGGCGACACCGTCGAGTGGGTCCTCGAAAGCGGCGGCCACTCCGCGACGGCCTACGCCGAGTCGAATCAGGCCGAACAGCGCATCCCGGCGGACGCGTCCGGTTTCGACAGCGGCCTCTTGGAGGAGGCCGAAACCAGCTTCTCGTACACCTTCGAAGTCGAGGGGACCTACGACTACTTCTGTAGCCCGCACAAGCAACTCGGGATGGTCGGTCGGGTCGTCTGCGGCGAGCCCGGCGGCCCGGCCGAGGAGGGCGCGATTCCGAACGAGCCGGGGTCCGGTCTCATGCCCGGGTCGGCGGACATCGTCGAGGCGGGGTCGCTGTCGTACCCCTACGTCCCGAGCGGCGGGTCTTCGGGGTCGCTCCCGTGGCAGTTCTGGGCCGCGACGGGCGGACTCGGGACCGCCGTCGTCGCGATGGTCTCCAAGTACGACCGGGCGTCGGGCCGCTACGGCGAGTAGGGCCGCGACGACCGCCAGTCAGGCCGCGGTCGGTCGCGCGACCGCCTCGCGGACGAACTTGCCGAGCAGGCCGAGCGTCGCCGCCCCCATCGCCGCGGCGAAGACGACGACGAAGACCGAAAGCGGGTCGCCGAGGTCCGAAAGCGCCCGCGAGCGGACGAAGTTCGCGGCGAGGACCGTCGTGACCCCGAACAGGACGACGCCGTCGAGGTTCGCCAGCGTCGAGTTCGGCTCCGAGACCGCGTCGCCGTTGAGCAAGACGAGCACGACGGTGATTGCGAACGGCGTGCCGACGAGGCCGAACGCCAGCACCAACACGAGAAGCGGGAAAAAGGCCCCGCCGAGAAACGCGCCGACGCCGGAGAACAGCGCCACCCCCGCGAGGAGCGCGCGGTATCGGTCGTCCGAGAGGTCCGTCCCCCAGCCGAGTTTGTCGGCGACGAGGTACGGCGGGACGACGGTGTTGCCGCCGAGCGTGGAGACGGCCGCGCCGAGGAGCCCGAGGAGGAACAGCCACCGCGCGTTCGCGCCAGCAATCGGGCCGAGCGCCTGCGCGGCCGCCACCGCCGTGAGGTCGCCCGCGGCCACCTCGGGACCGTGGAGGACGCCCGCGGCGACGAGGAAGATGGCGAGGCTGTAGACACCGAAGGCGACGAGCATCGACGCGCCCACGTCGAACGTCGCCAGCCCGTAGTCGCGGGTGGTCCAGCCGCGGGCGCGCATCGTGTACGAGTGCATCGTGATGAGCGTGATGTGGACCGCGCCGCCGAGGATGCCGGCCGCGACGAGCGCGCCGTCGACGCCGGCGGGGATTCGCGGGACGAGCCCGCCGGCCGCGGCCGCCGGGTCGATGGGGACCAAAACCAGCGACGCGAGGAACGCGACCACGACGGCCGCGACGAGCCCCTTCGCGAGGAGTTCGACGAAGCGGTAGCCGCGCCCGGCGAGGCCGGCGGCGAGGACGACCGCCCACGCGACGCCCCAGACGCGGGCGTCGACGCCGGTTATCGTCGCGCTCACGTTCGCAAGGCCCTGCATGATGACCAACTGAGCCAGCCCCGCGGCCAGCACCGCGTCGGCGACGAGCACCCACGCCCAGCCGTCGCCCAGCTCGCGTTCCACGACCGAGACGATGCCGTCCTCCGTAAGCAGTCCGAGCCGCATCGAGAGGTACTGCGCCGACGCCCCGAGCACCGCCGAGAGCACGACGACCCACAGCATCGCGTAACCGAACGTCGCCCCGGCCGTGAGCACGGTCGCCATCGTCGCCGGCCCCGCCGCGACCGCGCCCGCGACCCACGAGGGCCCCATCTCCGAGAGGTACCCCCGCCAGTCGCCGTCCGCCACCGCCGATACGTCGAGTCTGGGTTCGCTCATGGCGTCGTGGTCTCGGCGGTCGTCACAAAAGTGTTGCTACTGGGTGTTACAACCGGGTAATCGTCTCGAATCGTGGGAGTCGGCACGGGTCCTTATATCCGACCGACGTGAGCGGTTTATATGATGAACGATGGTGATGGTGCGATTAGGCTCCTCGTCGTCGCCGATTCGAGCGTCGCGGCGGCGGTCGTCGAGGCCGTCCGTCGGCGCGCGGCACGGGTCGACGTCGAGGGGGTTCGGACCGCCACCGCGGCGTTGGAACGGCTAGAAGGCGCTGACGCCGGCTTCGGTTCCGACTCCGGTGCCGACTCCGGTTCCGGTGCTGATTCCGACTCCGACTCCGACTCCGGCTTCGACTGTGTCGTCGCGTCGACCGACGCGGGGGAGATGGGCACGCTCGACTTCCTCGCCGCGGTTCGGCGACGCGCTCTCGACCTGCCGTTTTTCGTCGTCGCCGACGGGAGGCGGGGGCTGACGGCGAGCGACGCCCTCGACGCCGGCGTCACCGACTACGTCCGGGTGCGGGGCCGCGAGGGGTACGACGAGCTGGCCGCCCGGGTCGGGCGGGTGGTCGCACCGCCCGCTCGGGGGGAGTTCGACCCGTCGCTCGTCTACGAGGAGGTCTTCGAGCAGATACGAGAGGGCGCGTGCCTGTACGACCGCGACGGTCGGTTCCGACTCGTCAGCGGGTACCTCGCCGACGTCTACCAGACGACGCCGGCCGAACTCGAAGGCGAGCGAAGCCCGCTCGTCGAGGCGGTTCGAAGGGACTCCCCGGACGACCCGTATCAGCGACTCGTCGACGGCGAGATAGACTCGCTCGAAGGCGAGGCCGACCTCGTCACCCCGGACGGCGAGTCGCGGACGCTGAGCTACCGCTTCGCGCCGTTTCGGGTAGCGGGCGAGGTCGTGGGCGTCGTCGCCGTCTCGCGGGACATCACCGACCACCGAAAGCGAGAGCGGCAACTGAAGCGCGCCCGCGAGGAGTACCAAGAGCTCATCGACGGCATGAACGACACCGTCTGGGTCCTCGGCACCGACGACCGCATCCTCGCCGTGAACGAGACCGCGGTGGGGCTGTTCAGCTACCCGCGGGACGAACTCCTCTCGATGACGCCGCACGACATCGACGCGGGACTCAGCGACGACGAGATTTCGGGGCTCATCTCCCGGATGCCGGCCGACGGCACGCAGGTGTTCGAGACGGTCCACCGGACGAAATCGGGGCGCGAGTTCCCCGTCGAAATCAGTTCGAGCCTCGTGACCTACCGCGGGGAGTCGGCCATCCTGAGCGTCGCCCGCGACATCACGACGCGGAAGTGGTACGAGGCGGAACTCCACGAACAGAACCGCCTCCTCGAAACGCAACGCGACGAACTCGCGGTGTTGAATCAGGTCGTCCGCCACGACGTTCGCAACGACCTGCAGTTGGTGACCGCCTACGCGGAACTGCTCGCCGAGCGCGTCTCCGACGACGAGGCCCGGGAATACGTCGAAATCGTGCGGAAGCGGGCGAACCACGCGGTCGAACTGACGAAGACGGCCAGAGACATGGCCGAGATGATGAGCACGCGGGGCGTCGAGACCGAACCGGTCCGGCTGGCTCCCGTGCTGAGAGCCGAACTCGCGTCGCTCCGAGAGATGGCACCCAACGCGAGCGTGACGGTCGACGCCGAGTTGCCGGCGGTCGCGGTGCTCGCCGACGACATGCTCGGGTCCGCCTTCCGGAACCTCCTGACGAACGCCGTCCAGCACACGGACAAAAGCGAACCGGGCCTCGCCGTCTCCGTCACGGGACACGAGGGCGACGGCCGCGTCGTGGTCCGAATTGCCGACGACGGGCGCGGCGTGCCCGACGAGCGGAAAGAGTCGATTTTCGCCAAGGACGAAAAGGGACTGGAGAGCCGTGGGACCGGCCTCGGACTGTACCTCGTGCAGTCGCTGGTCGAGAAGTACGGCGGCGACGTGTGGGTCGAGGACAACGACCCCTGCGGTTCCGTCTTCGCGGTCGAACTCCGGACCGCCCCCGGTCAGGCCGACTCGGACCAGTCGTCGCCGACGCGGTCGTAGCCCATCATCTGGCTCCCCTCGTGTTCGGTGAAGACGACCTTCTGGTTCGACTCCGGCACGCCGAACCGCTCGGCGACGGCCTCGATGACCGCGAGGGCGAGGTCGCGCTTCTGCTCTGTCGACCGGCCCGCCCGGATGTCGGCCTGTAGCACGACGGTCTCGTCTCCGGTCGCCCGACCGAGGTGAATCGCCTCGACCTCGCGGACGGTGACGGCGGCGTAGTCGGTGTCGGCGTCCATTCGCTCGGCGTACAACTCGGCCATCTCGGTCGCGAACTGGTCCGCCTCGCGCGCCGTGACCTCGAAGTCGAGGTCGAACTGGAGATGCGGCATCTGCGGCGGGGCTTCCCTACAGGTCCGCGACGTCTTCGATGGCGTCGGTCAGCGCCTTGATGGACTCCACGTCGTGTTCGCCCATGTGGCCGATGCGGAACGTCTTCTCGCCGAGCGCGGAGCCGTAGCCGTTCGAGAACGCCATGTCGTACTTCTCGTTGACCTCCTCGATAGTGGCGGCGACGTCGATGCCCTGCGTGTTCTCGATGCAGGCGACCGTCTGGGACTCGTAGCCCTCCTCGGGGAACATGTCGAAGTGCTCGTAGGCCCAGTCGCGGGTGTACTCGGCCATCTCGCGGTGGCGCTGGTCGCGCCCCTCGTGGCCCTCTTCGAGCATGTACTTCATCTGCTTTCGGTACGCGAGCATGATGGGAATCGCGGGCGTGGAGTGGGTCTGGCCCTTGCGGTCGTAGTAGTCGAGGGCGCGCTGGAAGCCGCCGTACCACGACGCCGAGTCCTTCGACAGTTCGCGCTCGTAGGCGTCCTCGCTGACGGTGCAGATGGCGAGCCCCGGCGGCATGGCGAACGCCTTCTGCGACGAGGCGAAGATGACGTCGATGTTGTGCTCGTCGATGTCGACGTAGTCGCCGCCGAGGGCGGACACCGCGTCGACGACGAAGTAGGTGTCGGGGTACTCGGCGACCACGTCGCCGATCTCTTCGATGGGGTTGCGGACGCCGGTCGAACTCTCGTTCATCACGGTGGCGACCACGTCGTACTGCTTGTCGCTGGACTCCAGCGCCTCGCGGATGTCCTCGGGCTTGATGGCCTGTCCCCACTCGTACTCGATGCGGTCGACGTTCTTGCCGAGGCGCTCTGCGACGTTCGCGTGGCGCTCGCTGAAGCTCCCGCAGGTCGGCACGAGGATGTTCTCGTCGACGAGGTTGAGCGTCGAGGACTCCCAGATTTCGGTGCCCGACCCCGTGAGAATCATCACGTCGTTGTCCGTGCCGAGGAACTCCTTCGTGTCCTCGACGATGGTCGTATAGAGGTCGGTCATGCGGTCCATCCGGTGGCCGAACATCGGCTGGCACATCTCCGCGATGACGTCCTCGCGCACCTCGGTCGGACCGGGGATGTACAGCGTCTTGTCCTGATAGTCGTCCGTGTATTCGCGTTTTTCCGTCACGTCATCCACCTGAATACGGACCACTGCGTCGCGGGCGATGATGGTACTTGTGATTGCGACACTCGTCGCAGTCGCTCACGGGGTGTTAACACGGGGCAAAAAGCGCGTCCGACGGGCGGGAGCGGTGCCGGACAAACTCGGGGTCGGGGCTCAGTCGTCGGCTTCGGCCGACTCGGCCCGCGGGACCGTCACGTCGGTCAGGCCGGCCTCTATCTGCTCGCGCCGACCTTCGAACTCGCCGGGGAGGACGAGGCGGCCGCCGAGGTCGTCGAGGGGTTCGTCGGCGGTGTAGCCCGGGTCGCTCGTGGCGAGTTCGAACAGCACGCCGCCGAACTCGCGGAAGTAGACCGACCGGAACCAGTGGCGGTTGATCTGGGCCGTCGGGCGCAGGCCCTTCGACTGGACGGCCTTCCGCATCGCCTCTTGGTCCTCGTCGGTCGGCGTCTGGAAGGCGACGTGGTGGACCGTGCCGAGGCCCTGCCGACTGCTCTCGATTGTCGGCAACACGTCCACGTACTTCCCGACGGTGCCGGTCGCGGCGAACCGCGTCCGCTCGTCGCCGGGGGTGTCGCCCTGCGCTTTCTCGGTGCCGACGCGCTCGAAGCCCATCGTTTCGAGCAGGTCTTCGGAGGGCTGAGGGTCGGCCAGCCAGAGCGTCACGGAGTGGAAGCCGCGAATCGCGACGTCTTCGGGGACGAACTCGGTCCACGGGACGGTCGGGTCGTCGTCGGGAATCTCCACTTCGACCAGTTCGACCGGGAGGCCGTCGGGGTCGCTGAAGGGGAGGACCGTCTCGCCGAACCGCTCGACGCGGTCGTCGTAGTCGACGCCGTACTCGTCGAATCGGTCCTCCCAGTAGTCGAGGCTCCCCTCTGGCACGCGGAACGCGGTCCGCGAGACCTGCCCGGTGCCGACCTTCCCGCGCGAGAGGCTCTCCCACGGGAAGAACGTCATGCTCGTGCCGGGCGTCCCCTCCGCGTCCGTGAAGAAGAAGTGGTACGTGCTGGGGTCGTCCTGATTGATGGAGCGCTTGGCGAGCCGGAGTCCGAGCGTCTCGACCCAGAAGTCGAGGTTCTGCTGGGGATCGCCCGCGATGCAGGTGACGTGGTGGATGCCGGGTGTGGGCGTGATGTCTGCCATGGACGGTCTTACGGGCCGCAAGGACTTGAGTATCCGCTGACGCGAGTGTTACCGGGTCGCGGCGGCGTCGTCGCCGCTCGCACGGACCCGGCAGTCGAGTCGGCGAGACACACGTTTTTGCCCGTCGGCGATGACGTTCGACGTATGCAGACCCGCGCACTCGGCGACACCGGCCACGAGAGTACCATCGCAACGTTCGGCGCTATCGCGCTCAACTGGCTCGAACAGGAGGGCGCGAACCAGATGGTCGAACACGTCCTCTCGAAGGGCGTCAACCACTTCGACGTGGCCCCGACCTACGGCGACGCGGAGCTCAAACTGGGCCCGAAGCTCCGCCAGCACCGCGAGGACATCTTCCTCGGCTGTAAGACCCAAGAGCGGGGCTACGAGGGCGCGAAGCGGAAGCTCGACCGCTCCTTTGACCGCCTCGGCGTCGACTACATCGACCTCTATCAGGTCCACGGCCTCGAATACGAGTCCGAACTGGACGAAATCACGGCCGACGACGGCGCGCTCGCGGCCTTCCGCGAGGCGAAAGACGAGGGGAAAATCGGCCACATCGGGCTGACGAGCCACGGGAATCCGGGGCTCATCCGCGACGCCATCGACCGCATCGACGACCTCGAAACGCTGATGTTCCCGCTGAACCCCGTCGTCGTCGGCAAGGGCGACGACGAACACGACTACGCGGGCGTCTTCGAGGCGGCCGAGAAGGCGGGTATCGGGACGCTCGGCATCAAGGCGTTCGCTCGCGGCCCGTGGCCCGACACCGACGACCTCCCCGAGGCGGACCGGCCGTTCGCCAACTGGTACGAGCCGGTCGACGCCCCGGACGAAATCGCCGAGCGGTTCGACTTCGCGGCCGCCCAGGGCCTCACGAGCGTCGTCACGCCGGGCGACCCGAAGCTCGTGGCGATGGTCCTCGACGCCGCGACGCGGTACAACGGCATGGACGAGACGGCCCAGCGGTCGCTCATCGAGCGCCTCCGCCACGACGAGAGCCCCGTGCCCGAGCAACTGCACCACTAGCGAGGCGAGACGACTCCCGCCTCGATTCCACCCGTCGCCAATGGACGTTCCAACGACCGTCACGGCCGCCCTCGACGACCGGCCGGTCCGCGACGCGGTCTGTCTGGAGGCCGGCGCGGGGACCGGCAACGCCACCGCCGGACTCCTCGACGCGGGCGCGAAACGGGTCTACGCCGTCACGAACGACCCGGAACACGCCGCCCTCGTCCGCGACCGGGTGGCACCCGAGCCGGCGGACCGAGCGCGGACCGCGGTGCTTCAGGCCGACGTTCGGAGCCTCCCGCTCGCCGACGACTCGGTCGGTATCGTCACCGCCCACGGGCTGTTCAACCTCATCGGTCCCGAGTCGCTCGCCGCCGTCGCACGGGAGCTAACGCGGGTCGCCGCGCCCGGCTGTCACCTCGTCGTCGACGACTACGAACCGCTCCCCGACGACGCCGCGATTCGGGAGCTGTTCGCGCTCGAAAACGCGGCGAGCCAGTTGGCCCGCGGGCGACCCGCGCTGACGTTCTATCCGGGCGACGCGCTCGGGGCGCTGTTTTCGGGGTACGACTGGCGCTTCGACCGCGAACTGACCCTACTGGACCCGGTGCCGTGGTCCGAAAGCCACGTCGAGGCGCACGCGTCGCTGGCGAGGTCGCTGGCGGCCGAGGTTCCCGACCCGATGGGCGGGTGGCTCGCGGCCGAGGTCGAGCGCGTCGCCGACGCGGTCGAATCGGAGTCCGCGGGCGAGATGTACAGCGTGGCGATGCGGCTGTCCGACTCGGGGGCGGACGCGACTCGATAGCCGCGGGCGCTACTCCCCGCGGTCGACCGCCGCGTCGTCGAGCCAGCCGTCGACGACGCCCTTGAGCGCGCCGGTGGTACTGCCGAGATTGATGAGCTGATAGCCGTGTTCCGCCTTCTGATTCGCGTCGTCCATGCCGAAGCCGAGGCCGCCGACGGGGACGCCCGCATCGACGGCGGCCGAGCGGATGCGCTCGACCGCGTCCCGCACGTCGGGGTGGTCTATCTCGCCGGGGTGGCCGAGCGCCACCGAGAGGTCGAACGGCCCGATGAAGACGAAGCCCAGTTCGGGCACGTCGAGAATCGCGTCGAGGTCCGCGAGCGACTCGGCGGTCTCGACGGTCACGCCGACGAGCGTCTCGCGGTCCTCGCCCGCGACGTAGTCGTCGGCGAGGCCCCACCGGCGGGCGCGGGGCGACGCGAGGCCGCGGTCGCCGGGGCCGTCGCCGTAGGTGAAGCGGGCCGACCGAACCGCCGCGCGGACCTCGTCGGCCGACTCCACGCGCGGGAGGAAGACGTTCCTGACGCCGAGGTCGAGGGCCTTCCGGACGAACTCGGGGTCCGCCGTCGGGAGCCGAACCAGCGGCTCGATGCCGGTTCGTTCCGCCGCGCGGAGGAGGTCCTCCATCGCGCCCGAGTCGAGCGGGCTGGGGCCGCCGTGTTCGAGGTCGAGCCAGACGAAGTCGAGACCGAGTTCGCCGTAGAACTCCACGAGCGTCGGGCTGTAGGTGTTGTCGAGGACGCCGAGCGCGACGCCGCCGGCCTCGATTCGGGCGCGGAGCGCGTTCGATGCTGGTGTGTCGACCATGTTCGCGATACGACACGTAGCCGGAAAAAGGGGCGTGGCGGCCGTCGGAGAGCCGCGTCGCCGGTCGCCGGTCGTCGCTTACGACTCGTCGGGCGTCCAGCCGTCGCCGACGCCGACGAGGTGGTTCACGCTCCCCGCGCCCTCGCCCACGTCGGCGGGTTCGGCGAGGGTCGCGCGCGTGAATTCGATGCCGTGCCGGACCGCGTCGGCGAGGTCGTCGCCGCGGGCGAGGCGAGCGGCGACGGCGCTCGAAAGCGTACAGCCCGAGCCGTGAGTCGCCGTCGCGTCGATGCGGGGGTTGACGAACGTCGTCGTCTCGGTCGGCGTGACGAGCGTGTCGACCACGGTGTCGCCGTCGGGCGCGACGTGGCCGCCCTTCAGGAGCACGGCGTCAGCGCCGCGGTCGAAGAACCAGTCGGCGGCCTCGGAGACGGCCGTCGGTGAGTCGGGGAACACGCCCGTCAGCGCCTCGGCCTCGTCGGCGTTCGGCGTGGCGAGCGTCGCCCGCGCGAACAGCGCGTCGTAGGCGTCGACGGCGTCCTCGGCCAGCAGTCTGTCGCCGGAGGTGGCGACCATCACGGGGTCGAGGACGACCGGAGCGTCGCAGTCGGCGAGGCAGTCGGCGACCGTCTCGACGGCCTCGGCCGTCGCCAGCATCCCGAGTTTCACGGCCGCGATGTCGAAGTCGTCAGCGACGGCCTCGAACTGGGCGCGAATCGACTCGGTGGGGAGGACGTGCGACCCCTCGACGCCGCGGGTGTTCTGGGCCGTCGCGGCCACGATGACCGACCCGCCGTAGACGCCGAGTCGGGTCATCGCCTTCAGGTCGGCCTGGATGCCCGCGCCGCCGCCGGAGTCGCTGGAGGCGATGGTGAGGGCGTACGGCGGCGTCCGCGGGTCGGGCGGGGTCCCCGGCATCTATCGCACCTCGATGCGGTCGATTCGGTCGGCGATGTCCGGTGTCGAGGCGTCCGCGAGCCCCGCGACCGCGTCGAGGAAGGCGATTTTGTAGCTCGCCGGGCCGCGGTAGTCGCCGAACGCGCCCTCGGCGGCGAGTTCGCCCGCGAGCCCGTACGCCGCGGTTCCGGCGAGCGCCGCGTCGAGCGGGTCGTCCACGGCGGCCGCGAACACCGCGAGGGTCACGCCGAGCATACAGCCGGTGCCGACGACCGCGCCCATCATCGAGTGGCCGGCGTCGACCTCGAAGGCGGTCTCCTCGGTGGCGACGATGTCGGTCTCGCCGGAGGCGACGACGACCGCGCCGGTCTTCCGGGCGCACTCGACGGCCGCCGCGGCGATTTCGGCGTACTCGCCGACCGACTCGACCCCGCGGACCTCGGCGTCGTCGCCGACGAGCGCGGATATCTCCCCGTAGTTGCCGTTGAGCACGTCCACGTCGAGGTCGGTGACGAGGCGGTCCGCGACCCGGTCTCTCGTCGGGGTCGCGCCGACGCCGACGGGGTCGACGACGAGGGGCACGCCGCGCTCGTTGGCGGCCCGCCCGGCGGTCAGCATCGTCTCCTCGCCGGACTCGCTCACGGTCCCCATGTTGAGCAGACAGCCGTCGGCGATACCGACCATGTCGCCGACCTCGCGCTCGTCGTCGGACATGACCGGCAGGCCGCCCCAGTAGAGCGTGACGTTCGCCACGTCGTTGACCGTCACGTCGTTCGTGACCGAGTTGATGAGCGGTTGCTCGCCCGCGACCGCGGCGAGCGCCTCGTCCAGCGCCACGTCGGGCACGCCGCCCGTACCGGGCGCGTCGTCCGAACCGCCCGGTCCACCCGCGCCGTCAGCGTCGTCGTGTCCGCTCATCGGCTGTCCCTCCCGGCGGCGACCGAATCGGCGAGGTGGCGGGTCGCGTCGGCGGGGTCGTCCGCGGCGGTGATGGCCGAGACGACCGCGACGCCGTCGGCCCCGGCGGCGACCACGTCGGCGGCGTTGTCGGGCGTGACGCCGCCGATGCCGACGAACGGAATGGAGACGGCGTCCGCGATGGCAGACACGCGCTCGGTCCCGATTTCGGACTGCTCGGGGTCGGTGTCTTTCGTGTCGGTGGCGAACACCGCGCCGACGCCGAGGTAGTCCGCGCCGGCCTCCGCGGCGGCTCTCGCGCCCGCGACGGTCGAGACCGACCGGCCGACGATGGCGTCGTCGCCGAGTTGCTCGCGCGCGACCGAGACGGGCACGTCGTCGTCGCCGAGGTGGACGCCGTCGGCGTCGATGGCGGCCGCGATGTCGACCCGGTCGTTGACGACGAGCGGGACGCCCGCGTCGGCCGTCACGGCGCGGACCTCGCGGCCGACCGCGTAGCGGTCGCGGGCGCTCGCGTGCTTCTCCCGGAGTTGAACGACGTCGACGCCGCCGTCGACGGCGGCCCGCACCACGTCGGGCGTCGACCGCCCGGCGGAGCGGTCCGACTGCGTGACCAGATAGGTTCCCATCGAGATATTCATGAGTTGTATTCAAGAGTGATGCGGCGACGGGCAAAACAGTTCCTCCTCCGAGCGTCGTCCGGCCGGATTCCCGACGACTGAGAGGTGCCGACTGCCGTTATGGTGTGAGCGAGCTAACAGGAACGCGGTGAACTGTATGGGAACGATACTCGTCGCGTACGGGAGCAAAGAGGGACAGACGGAGAAGATAGCCGGGCGCATCGCGATGGCGCTGGCGGCCCACGGGTACGACGTGCGGACCGAGTCGGTCACCGACGACGCCGCCGGCGAGGCGGTCGCCGACGCCGACGCGGTGCTCGTCGGGTCGTCGATTCACATGGGCGCGCACTCGAAGCAGGTGTACGCGTTCGTCCGCGAGTACCGCGAGGACATCGAGGCGCGGCCCAACGGCTTCTTCCAGGTGTCGCTGTCGTCGGCGCTCGACGACGAGGACGCCCGCGCCGAGGTCGCGACGTACATCGACGAGTTCGTCGAGGAAAGCGGCTGGCACCCCGAGCGGATGGCCGCGTTCGGGGGCGCGCTTCGGTACTCCGAGTACGGCTTTCTCACCCGGATGGTGATGAAGCGCATCGCCGAGGGCGCGACCGGCGACACGGACGCCTCGCGGGACTACGAGTACACCGACTGGGACGAAGTCGAGACGTTCGCCGCCGACTTCGCGGACTTCGTGGACTCGACCGCGGGCACCGCCGCGGGAGGGGCGGCGGTCTGAGCGGGCGGGCCGGCCCGGTGATTTCCGTGAATTTCCGCACACTCGGTATCGTCGTCGTCGCCGCGCTCGTCGTGGTCGCGGTCGCGGCCGGCGGGCTCTGGGCGTTCGGCCGGCTCTCGTTTCTCGACTCCTACGGGAGCCAGTACGACTACAGCGTCCGCATCTCGGCGGACGAACCGGTTTCGAACGTGACGGTCCTCGTCCCGCTTCCCGTCAGCGACGGCTCCTCGGCCGTCGGCGACGCCGTCGAGTCCCGCGAGTACCTGCTTCCGGCGGGCTGGGGGTACGCCGTGGCCGAGACGGAGTACGGTCCGATGCTCCGCCTCCGGGCCGACGAGATTCCCGCCGACCCGACGTACTACCGGAGCGTCGTCGAGAACGACCGGCTCGTCCGCTGGGAGCGGATTCCGGCGAGCGAGTACAGTCGGAACGACTCCGACACGCTCCGCGTCGAACACGACGCGATAGACCTGTCCGCCGACGTGCGGGTGAACCAGTCCATCGACACGCTCGCGCCCGAGGGGACCGAACCGCTGTTCGAACCCCGCGAGAACGCCCGGCTCGTCCCCTGCGACTGGCCGAGCGAGGGCGACGACACCCGGTGTTACGACTACGAGTCGATGCTGTTCGTGCAGTACGACGGCCCCGCGACGACGAACGTCTCGGTGAGCGTCGAACTCCGCGGCGCGAACTCGTGGTGGGTCGGCGGCTGGAACTACAACGAGTACGTCGACCACGTCGCCGCCTACGACCTCCCGGCGGACCGACAGGGCTGGGTCGTCGCCGACGGCGAACTCCGAACCGGCGTCGGGAACTACCCCCGGAACCCGCCGCAGTAGCCGAGGTCTCAGCCGGGTGAAAACCCGTACAACCCCCGCTCAGACCCCGTGCGACGAAGCCGGCCCGCCGCGAACGACTACCGCTTCGGGCAAACGTGGCGAGTCACACACAGGTTTTTGCTATCCTGAACGATTATATGTGATAATGTCTGGCGACGGCCCTCCGCGGGCGACGCGAATCACGGCGGAAACGAACGGCGAGAGACGGGGAGATTTCCAGCGATTTCAGGAGTCGCGCGACTACGACGTGGTCGACGTAGCCGAACACGCCGACCTCGCCGCCGACCTCCGGGACGTCGTCTCCGGCGAGGTGCGGTTCGACGAGTACGCGCAGGTGCTGTACGCGACCGACGGCTCGATTTACCGGGCGCGCCCGGCGGGCGTGGTCGTCCCCCGCGACGAGGACGACGTGCGCGCCGCGGTGCGGACGGCCGCCGAACACGACGTGCCCGTGCTCCCGCGCGGGGCGGGGTCGTCGCTGGCGGGACAGACCGTCGGTCCCGGCTGTGTCGTCATCGACTGCTCGAAGTACATGGACGACATCGTCTGCGTTGACCCCGACGCGCGGCGGGCGCGGGTCCAACCCGGCGTGGTGCAGGACGACCTCGACGACCGCCTCGCGGAGCACGGCCTGAAGTTCGCGCCGGACCCCGCCTCGTCGAACCGCGCGACGGTCGGCGGCGGCATCGGCAACAACTCCACGGGCGCGCACTCGGTCCGCTACGGCATCACCGACGCCTACACCGAGGAGTTGCGGGTCGTGCTCGCGGACGGGTCGGTCGTCCACACCCGCGACGTGGTCGTCGGGGGCGACGAGTGGAACCACATCGTCGAAAAAGACGACCGCGAGGCCGCCCTCTACCGGACCGTCCTCGGCCTCGTCGAGGACCACGAGGAGGAAATCGAGCGGCGGTATCCGAGCCTCAAGCGGTCGGTGTCGGGCTACAACCTCCACAAGGTCGTCTCCGAGACCGACGACGGCGAGACGGTCGTCAACCTCTCGAAGCTGTTCGTCGGCGCGGAGGGCACCCTCGGCGTCGTCGTCGAGGCCACGGTGTCTCTCGTGACGGTTCCCGAGGAGACGGCGCTCGTCCTCTACGCCTACGACGACCTCGTCGAGGCGATGGCGGCGGTCCCCGACGCGCTGGACTTCGACGCCAGCGCGGTCGAACTCATGGACGACGAGGTGTTGCGGATGGCCGCCGAGTCCAGCGAGTACGCCCAGTACGTCGAGGAGATTCCCGACGGGACGGCGGCGGCGCTGATGCTGGAGTTCGACTCCAAACTGCACGACGACTTCGAGGCGGTGATTCGCGAAGCGAACGACCACTTCCTGCGAGACGGCGACGCCGAGTCGGCGGCGGGTGACGAACCGGTGGGGGGTGACGAGCCAGCGGCGGGTGACGCCACCGACGGCGGCGGCGCGTTCGAAGCCATCGAGGCGTACACGCCCGAGGCGCAGGCGGACCTCTGGAAGCTCCGCAAGGCGGCGATACCGCTTCTCATGTCGTTGCCGGGCGACCCGAAGCCCTACCCGTTCATCGAGGACGCGAGCGTCCCGCCCGAGGAGTTGGCGGAGTACGTCCAGTCGTTCGAGGACGTGCTGGAGGACCACGGCACGTCGGCCGCGTACTTCGCCCACGCCGGCGCGGGGACGCTCCACATCCGCCCCATTTTGAACCTGAAAGACGGCGCGGGCATCGAGACGATGCGCGCCATCACCGACGACGTGACCGACCTCGTGTTGGACCACCGGGGAGCCTTCTCGGGCGAGCACGGCGACGGCATGGCCCGCACCGAGTGGAACCCCAAGATGTACGGTCCCGAACTCTGGGGCGCGTTCAAGGAACTGAAGACGGCGTTCGACCCCGACTGGCGCATGAACCCCGGCAACGTCGTCTACCGCGACGGCCCCGACGACCTCGGCCCGGACGGCGACCGCGGCGTCGGCGCGGACATGCGCGAGAACCTCCGGTACGGCGCGGCCTACCAGTCCATCGAGCCCGCGACGACGCTCGACTTCGACGGGGAGGGCGGCTTCTCGCACCTCGTCGAACTCTGCAACGGCTGTGGGACCTGCCGGCAGACCGGCTCGGAGACGATGTGTCCGACCTACCGCGCCTCGAAGGACGAGGCCGAGACGACCCGCGGGCGGGCCAACATGCTCCGCGCGGCCATCAGCGGCGACCTCCCGGAGGACGAGATTCACTCCGACCGCTTCCAAGAGGAGGTCCTCGGCCTCTGCGTCGGCTGTAAGGGCTGTCAGAACGACTGCCCGACCGGCGTCGACTTGGCGAAGCTCAAAGCCGAGGTGAAACACGCCCACCACGCCGAGGAAGGCGCGTCGCTCCGCGAGCGCCTGTTCGCCAACATCGACCGGCTGGCCGGCGTCGGGAGCGCACTCGCGCCCGTCTCGAACTGGGCGGCCGAGCTACCGGGCGCGCGGGCCGCGATGGAGCGGCTCGCGGGCGTCGCCCCCGACCGGTCGCTCCCCTCTTTCACCCGCGACACGCTCGAATCGTGGATGGACGGGCGACGGCCCCGCGTGCCGGCGAGCGATGCCGACCACCGCGTCCTCCTGTTTCCCGACACCTACACGAACTACGTCACGCCCGAAATCGGGAAGGCGGCGGTTCGCGTGCTGGAGGCCGCCGGCGTCCACGTCCGACTCGCGGAGGGCGTCGAGCCGAGCGGTCGCGCCGCCTACTCCGGCGGCTTCCTCGACCTCGCGCGGCGGCGCGCGGGTCACAACGTCGAGACGCTCCGCCCGTCGGTCGAAACCGACTGGTCCGTCGTCTTCGTCGAGCCCTCGGACGCGGTGATGTTCCAAGACGAGTACGCCGACCTCCTGCCGGACGACGCGGTCGCCCCGGTCGCCGCGGCCGCCTACGGCGTCATGGAGTTCCTCGACACCCACCGACTGGACGAGGCCCTCCCGATTCGCGGGCGCTCGGCCGACGGCGACGACGCGGCCGGACCTGTCGCCTCGGCGGTCGCCGACGGCGGCGCGTTCGGCTCGCTCACCTACCACGGCCACTGCAACCAGAAGGCGCTGAACAAGGACCACCACGCGGTGGGCGTTCTCCGGCGGGTCGGCTACGAGGTCGACCCGCTCGATTCGAGCTGTTGCGGCATGGCCGGGAGTTTCGGCTACGAAGCCGAACACTACGACCTCTCGAAGGCTATGGGAGACATCCTGTTCGAACAGGTCGACGACAGTCCGGGCGACGAGGTGGTCGCCCCCGGCGCGTCGTGTCGGACGCAACTCGAAGACAGGGACGAGGCGGCGCGGCGACCGCCGCACCCGATAGAGAAGGTCGCGCAGGCGCTGTCGGGGTGAGCGTGCTGGGGGGCCGGTCGATATCTGGCCCGTTTCACGACGTTCCGCAATCACATCGTTTTTGCCGGTTTGCGTGGCACGTCAAGTCAGACCATGTCCGATGCACCCGATGTCGGCGAACTCACTCCGCCGAATCGCACGCTGATGGGCCCCGGCCCGAGCGACGTCCACCCGCGCGTGCTCCGCGCGATGTCCACGCCGCTCGTCGGCCACCTCGACCCGTCGTTTATCGACATCATGAACGAGGTGCAGGAGCTCATGCGCTACACGTTCCGCACCGACAACAAGTGGACGATTCCGGTCTCGGGGACCGGCTCGGCGTCGATGGAGGCGGCCATCGGCAACCTCGTCGAACCGGGTGACACGATGCTCGTCCCGACGAACGGCTACTTCGGCGGGCGCATGGAGTCGATGGCCGAGCGCGCCGGCGGCGAGGTCGTCCACGTGGACGCGCCGTGGGGCGAGCCGCTCGACCCCGCGGACGTACAGGACGCCTTCGACGAGTACCAGCCGGACGTGTTCGGGTTCGTCCACGCCGAGACCTCGACGGGCGTGAAACAGCCGAGCGTCCCCGAGCTGACGAGCATCGCCCACGACCACGACGCGCTCGTCGTCGCCGACACCGTCACCTCGCTCGGCGGGGTCGAACTCGAAGTCGACGACTGGGGCATCGACGCGGCCTACTCCGGCCCGCAGAAGTGCCTGTCGTGCCCGCCGGGCGCGAGCCCGCTGACGCTCAACGACCGCGCGATGGACAAGGTGCTCTCGCGGGAGGAACCCACCCGCTCGTGGTACCTCGACCTGTCGCTGTTGGAGGGCTACTGGGGCGACGACCGCTCGTACCACCACACCGCGCCCATCACCAACGTCTACGCCATCCGCGAGGCGCTCCGACTGGTCGCCGAAGAGGGCATCGAGGCGCGGTGGGCGCGCCACCGCCGGGTCGCGGGCGCGCTGAAAGCCGGCGTCGAGGCGATGGGCCTCGGTCTCAACCCCGAAGACGGCTACTGGCTCCCCAGCCTCAACGCGGTGCTCGTCCCCGACGGCGTCGACGCGGGCGAGGCAATCGACTACGTGCTCGAACAGTACGACCTCGAAATCGCCGGCGGCCTCGGCGCGCTCGCGGGCGACATCTTCCGTATCGGCTGTATGGGCCACTCGGCGCGGCCGGAGAACGTCTCGTTCCTCCTGACGGCCCTCGGCGAGGCGCTGGAGGCGCAGGGCGCGGACGTGGACCCCGAAGCCGGGTTCGCCGCCATGCGCGAAGCGCTGAACCAGTAACGGCACCGAACCGACGGCAATTCGCCGTAAACCGCGTCGAAACTCGGCGAAACCGACGCAAAACGCCCGCCACGGTGTCCGCTTTTCATCACCCTCGCCCCCCGAAGAGCGACTGCGATTCACGATGAACCGACGCAAACTCACCCTCGTCGGCGTCCTGCTCGCCGTCCTCGTCGCGACCGCGGGCGTCGCCGCCGCCGCACCGTCCGAGAACGCACGCGAATCGTCCCCCGCGTCAGAGGCCGGCCAGCAGGGGCCGCCGGGCGAGCTCCCGGACCCGGTTCCGGAGTTCGTCTCGGACGTCCACCGCATCGTTAGTGACTTCCTGAGCGGGGCGCTCGACGGCTCCCTTGGGGACTCGCTAAGCGACCGCGCCGACGGCTTTTCGGGTGCGTAACTAAGTGTGACCCGAAGATAGCCGACAACTGCGTTAAACGACACCCATCCAATCCGAATTTCCACTTCATATGAGACGCACACTCCTCGTCGCCGCGACAGTTCTGGTCCTCCTCACGGCCGGTATCTCGGCCACGTTCCTGACCGGAGTCGGACCGTTCGCCGACACAACCTCCGCCGACGACTCCGACGGAGCGTTCCCCACGCAGACGACCGCGCCGCCCGACGACGGCGGCGACAGCGGCGGGAGCGACAGCGGAAGTAACGACGGCGGAAGTAGTGACAGCGGCGACGCGACCGCGACCGCGACCGAATCGGTGCCGCCGTTCGGCGTCGTCGTCGACGACATCGAGGAGTGCGGCCAGACCTGCCGCGACGTGACGAGCACGATTACGAACCAGCAGGACACAGACAGTTCCGGCGTCACCGTCTACAGTCGCATCTTCGTCGGCAACGGCACCGACCCGGACGACGAGGTCTGGCGCGGGTCGCAGGCGGTCGGCGACCTCGCGGCCGGCGAGTCGTACACGACGACAAAGCGCGTCGAACTGTCGTACTCGGAGGCGTTCGCGGTCCGGCAGGCGGACGGCTGGATTACGGTCCAGACGACCATCGAGACCGACGACCGGACGTTGACGTACACGGAACAGCGCCACGTGGCATAGTCGCGTTAACCCCGTCGTGAGAGGCGAGCGCCGGCGTTCCCCGTTGTCCGGTCGCGGACGACGCTTTCCGGTCACCGCCGGGTCGCCCGTCGCACCCTCCGACTGAGGGCGTGGCATTGGTTCGCGTGTGAAACAGTCGACAGCAGTTTTACTGAGTACGCGAAACTATAATTTAGACATGGACAACTCAGACGTTTGCATGTGTGAACAATCGGGGTGGCGGTAAGAGATGCGCACCTCGCTCCGCGAACTGCTCTCGTATCTCGGTCCCGGCTTCATCATCAGCGTCGCCTACATGGACCCCGGCAACTGGGCGACCAACATCTCGGGCGGCGCGAAGTTCGGCCCCGCCCTGCTGTGGGTCATCGTCCTCGCCAGCGTCATGGCGATGGGGATTCAGGTGCTCGCGGCCAAGCTCGGTATCGCCACAGGGAAGGGCGTGGCACAGCTCTGCCGCGAGCGGTTCTCCGGCCCCGTCGTCGTGGTCCTGTGGGCCGCCGCGGAGCTGGCGATGGTCGCCACCGACATGGCCGAAATCATCGGGGCCGCAATCGGCTTCAGCCTCGTCTTCTCACTGCCGCTGTGGGCCGGGGCCGTCCTCGCGGCGGTGAGCTCGTTCGCCCTGCTCGGCGTTCGGACCGCCCACAAACGGGGGTTCCGCTGGGTCGAACTCACCATCATGGCGCTCGTCGGCGTCATCGCGCTCTCGTTCGTCTTCGAGATGGCGCTGGCGAGGCCGACCGCGTCGACCGTCGCGTCCGGCCTCGTCCCGACCGTGCCGAACGCCTCGGCGCTGTACGTCGCCATCGGCATCCTCGGCGCGACCGTGATGCCGCACAGCGTCTACCTCCACCCGTATATCGTCCAGGACCGCCGCGACCGACTCATCGAGTCCGACGGCGACACCGAGGCCGTCCACCGCCGCCACTTCCGGCTGGAGCGTCTCGACACCGTCGTCGCGCTCTTCGGCGCGATGTTCGTGAACGCCGCGATGCTCATCGTCGCCGCCGCCGCGCTTCAGGGGACGGGCATCGAGACGCTCGAAGAGGCGTACGTCACCCTCACCGGCGTCTTCGGGGCGAACGCGAGCCTCGCGTTCGGCGTCGCGCTCATCGCCGCCGGGCTCTCGTCGTCGCTCGTGGCGACGATGGCCGGCCAGACCGTCATGGACGGCTTTCTGGACCTCAACGTCAACGTCTGGCTCCGCCGGTCGGTCACGCTCGTGCCGAGTCTCCTCATCGTCGCCGCGGGCTTCGACCCCACGTCGGTGCTCGTCGCCTCGCAGGTCGCGCTGAGCTTCGAGCTCCCGTTCGTCCTGATTCCGCTCCTCTGGTTCACCCACGAGGCGTCGCTGATGGGGAACTTCCGTAACCGGGCGACCACGACCGGCGTCCTCGGTATCGTTATCGCCGTTATCGTGGTCCTGAACGGCTGGCTCCTGTACTCGACGCTCCTCGGGTGACGGGGCGAAAACGACGGACGTCGGGGCGGCTCCGCGACTGTCCGGAGAACCGAACAGCCGCCGGCCGCCGCCCCACCGCTTCCGCAACGACTTTTCGCGCCGGCCGCAAAGCCGGGGTATGAACATCGAGGTTCGCGAGCTGGCCGACCTCGGCACCGACGCCCGCCGCGCATTCTTCGAGCGGGACGCCGGCGTCGGGGAGGTCCGGTCCGACGTGCGCGACATCGTCGAGCGGGTCCGCCGCGAGGGCGACGTGGCGGTCCGGGAGTTCTCAAACGAGTTCGACGGCGTCCAGGTCGGCAACATCGACGTGACCGACGCCGCCGAGCGCGCCTACGACGAGATCGACGACGACGTGCGCGAGGCCATCGAGGACGCCGCGGCGAACGTCCGCGAGTTCCACGAAAAGCAAGTCCCCGAGGACTGGCGCGAGGAGTTCGGTGACGCGGGCACCCGCGAACTGGGTCGTCGCTACCGGCCGCTGGACCGGGTCGGCGTCTACGCCCCCGGCGGCACCGCCGCCTACCCGTCTAGCGTCCTCATGGGGGTCATCCCCGCGAAGGTCGCGGGCGTTGAACACGTCGCGGTCGCCACCCCGCCCGCGGAGCCGATGAACCCCGTCACGCTCGCCGCGATGCACGTCGCTGGCGCGGACGCGGTCTACTCGGTCGGCGGCGCGCAGGGCATCGCCGCGCTCGCCTACGGCACGGAGACGGTGAAGGCCGTCCAGAAGGTCGTCGGGCCGGGCAACAAGTGGGTCACGGCGGCGAAAGCCGAGGTCCGCGGCGACGTGGACATCGACTTCCTCGCCGGCCCCTCCGAGGTGCTCGTCGTCGCCGACGAGACCGCCGAGGCGCGGTTCGTCGCCGCCGACCTCGTCGCGCAGGCCGAACACGACCCGAACGCCTCGGTCGTCGCCGTCACCGACGACGCCGACCTCGCCGCGGACGTCGTGGCGGAGGTCGAGCGACAGGCGGGCGAGCGCGAGCGCACGGAGACCATCGAAGCCGCGCTCGAAGGCGACGCGTCTGGCGTCCTCCTCGCGCGGTCGATGTCCGAGGCGGTGCTGTTCGCCGAGGAGTACGCCGCCGAGCACCTGACGATTCAGGCCGACGACGACGAGGCGCTGTTGGACCGCATCGACTCCGCGGGGAGCGTCTTCCTCGGCCCGTACACGCCCGTCGCGGCCGGCGACTACGCCTCCGGGACGAACCACGTCCTCCCGACGGGCGGCGGCGCGAAGCGACAGGGCGGGCTCTCCGTGGACCACTTCGTCCGCTCGACGACGGTCCAGCGCCTCGACCGCGAGGGGCTGTCGGAGCTCTCGGAGACGATTACGACGCTCGCCGAGGCCGAAGGGCTCGACGCCCACGCCCAGAGCGTCCGCGAGCGGTTCGACGAGTAGGCGGGTCGGGAGAAAACGACCGGTTCGAGTCGTTTCCCCCCGTTTTTCGTCCGGTAGTCGCACCCTACCGGAGCGGCGCGCGAAGTTCCGCCTGCGCCACAGTTATCCGTTCCCACAGTATAGTGGGGCGTATGAGCACGGAATCCGCGAGTGGCGGCGGCGATGTGGCGGTGACGGTCACGCCCGCGGCCGCGGACGAGGCCGTCTCCCTCCTCGAAGGAGAGTCGATGGACACCGACGTGGCCGGACTCCGGCTGTTCGTCCAGCAGGGCGGTTGCGCCGGGCTGTCCTACGGGATGCGCTTCGACAACGAACCGGAAGACGACGACACGGTCGTCGAACAGCACGGCCTCCGCGTGTTCGTCGACCCCGCGAGCATGAACTACATCGGCGGCTCCACCCTCGACTTCGAGGGAGGCCTGCAGGGCGCGGGCTTCCACGTCAACAACCCGAACGCCGAGAGCAGTTGCGGGTGCGGCGAGTCGTTCCGGACGTAGGGACCAATTTCTTAAGCCGCCCCCGCGCGAAGCGGTGGCATGGCCGAACTTCAGACCCAGACCGTATCGAGCGGTAAGACCGTCTTCGTCGCCACCGACGAGCCAGAGCGAGGCTCGAAGGGGCCGTTCTACGTCGTCTATTCGACCGAGGACGCCGAGAACCGATGGGGCTACCTCTGCGGGAACTGCGACTCGTTCGACACCGCGATGGACACGATGGCCCGCATCGAGTGCAACAACTGCGGGAACGTCCGCAAGCCCGAGGAGTGGGACGCCGCTCACGAGTAGCCGGGCGACTCGGCGCGACCGTTCGTCAATTATTGGTATGGTATACCGTGACAATCTTTATCAGGAGTGCGGGTGTACGTAGACGTGCATGGCCCAGGCTTCGATGCCTCCTGTTCAGGAGGCTCGGTCGATATTCGGCCGGCTCGGCTACTCCGTCTCTGGGGACGGACCCGATATGCTGGCCGAACGCAAGTGGCGTACGGTCCACGTGACCGCACTGAGTTCGCGCGAAGCGACCGAATGCCGTCCGGTGCTCGCTGACGGCGGAACCGAGACACCGTATCGGTTCCGCTGTTTCGTGACGTGGGACGACCACATCGGCTCGCTTCGAGAGCGGCTTCGCGGTATCGACCTTCCATACGAGTGGGCAATCATCGGCGTGTCGAACGGTGGTGGGAACGACTACGAGGTCGTTCACGGCACGAACACGTAATCGAAACGGGGCGTCTTCGCCCAAACGTTTTCTCAACCCGTCGCTAACGGACGAGCATGTCGCAGGCCGCAGAGACGGAGCTGGCGCGATTCGTCCGGAGCAGACGGCTCAACGCGGCGCTCGCGTGGCTGTTCGTCGGCTTCCTCGTCGCCGTCGCCGTCGGGAGCGTCGTCACCGGCGGCGACCTCGTCTGGGGCGGGTTCGCGGCCGTCGTCGCCGCGGTCACCGTCGTCCCGGCCGTCGCCTTCCGCGAACCGCGAGCGATGCTCCCGTGGGAGGTCGTCGCGCTCGCCTCGCTCCCGCTCGTCGCCCGCGTCCTCGTTCGGGGCCAGACCATCGGCGGCGTGACCTTCACCGGCCGCGTCTCGACGTATCTCGCGGTGGCCGCCATCGCGCTCATCGTCGCCGTCGAACTCGACGTGTTCACGCCGGTCCGGATGAACCACTCCTTCGCCGTCTTCTTCGTCGTCATCGCCACGATGGCCGCCGCGGGCGTCTGGGCGGTCGTCCAGTGGCTCTCGGACCTCTACCTCGGGACGCGCCTGCTGTTGAACGGCCGCCCCGACGAGGTCATCGAGACCGGGCTGATGTGGGACTTCGTCGCCGCCACCGTCGCCGGCCTCGCGGCCGGGTTGCTGTTCGAGTACTACTTCCGCCGCCGGGCCGGCTCGCGCGAGCGGCTCCCGGAGGAGGTTGCGGAGATAGCCGAGGAGTCGGAGGCGGCGGAGGCGGACGGGGACGCCCGCGCGTCGGAAGGTGGTGAGTCGCCGTGAGGATTCGCTCGTACTTCCGCATCGACGAGCGACGGCAGTCCCAGCTCTCGCGGGCGATGCAGGTGGTCCTCGTCGGCCTCGTGTTCATCGGCCTCGACCGCGGGAACTTCGGTATCGTCGTCAACGCGCTGGTCGGCCTCGGCGTGACCTACCTCCCGGCGATGCTCGAACGCGACTACCGCATCCCGATGGACGCCGGGCTGACGCTCTGGATATCCTCGGCGGCGTTCCTCCACGCGCTCGGCACGGTCGGCCTCCCGGGGTCGGAGACGAGCTTCTACTCGGGCGTCTGGTGGTGGGACCATCTCACCCACGCGCTGTCGTCGTCGGTCGTCGCGGCCGCCGGCTACGCGACCGTCCGCGCGGTCGACGAGCACACGGCGGACATCTACCTGCCGCCGCGGTTCATGTTCGTCTTCATCCTGCTTTTCGTCCTCGCGTTCGGCGTCTTCTGGGAGGTCATCGAGTTCGCCATCTCCGGGGCGGCCTCGCTCGCCGGCACCGGGTCGGTGCTGACGCAGTACGGCCTCGACGACACGCTCCTCGACCTCGTGTTCGACGCCGTCGGCGGCGTCATCGTCGCCGTCTGGGGCACCGCACACCTCTCCGACGTGGTCGGCGCGTTGGAGCGCCGGCTCGAAAGAGAACCTCGCTGACACGACGGGAGCGAACGACACTCCGACCCAATCAGCCGACCGTGGCCGAATCTCGCCGAGTCCCGATATACATTTGTACACGGGCTGAGACGTTCATACCGATGTCGAGTTGGGTCGGCGACGGGGACGAAGACGACGAGGACGCCGCCGACGCGTTCGAGGCGGTCGGTCGCCGCAGTCAGATTCTTCAGGCGCTCTCGTCGGAGCCGCTATCGAAAGCCGAACTGGTCCGCGCGCTCTCTGTCTCTCGGTCCACCGTCGACCGCGCCGTCGAGCGACTCGTCGACCTCGGTCTGGTCGAACGGTCGGACGGCGGGTTCGCCGCCACGACGGCGGGGCGAGTCGCGCTGGAGACGCACGACGAGGCGCTCCGGGCCATGGCGAACGTGCTCGACGCGGGACCGGTGCTCGACCGCCTCCCCGAGTCGGTCAATCCGCCGCCCTCGCTGTTCCGCGACGCGGTCGTCTGTACGGGCGACCTCACGTCGATGGAACGGCGGGTATCGATAGATTTCGACCTCGGCGAGGTGACGGAGGTCATCGGCTTCAACGGCCCGTTTCTGTTCAGTAGCTGGCCCGAGGCGCGCGAACAGCTCATGCGGCTCGGGGACGGCGCCACACTCGTGCTCTCCGCGGAGTCGCTCGACTGGCTCTCGAACCGTTATCCCGACGGCCTCGACGCCATAGTCGACGCCGGCGTCCGCGTGTCCGCGGTCGACGACGAACCGGAGTTCGGCGTCGTGGTGATGAACCGCCCGACGACGGCCTCGGTCACGCTCGTCGTCTACGACCACATGGGCGGCCCCGAGGCGCTGGTCGTGAGCTACGACCCCTCGGCCGTGGCGTGGGGGCGGACGCTCGTCGCGGCGTGGGCCGAGACCGCACGTCCGTACCGCCCCGACGAGTGAGTCCCGCGACGGCGCGTCGGGGGTCGCTCCGACCGCCCCGACCGCCCCGACCGCCCCGACCTCCCCGTCGCCGAGTCGCCGAGCCGGGGACGATTATTTGTGATAGTAAGACGAAGGGTCCGACGAGATGGTGTTCAAGAAAATCACCCTCGTCGGTCGGAGTGCAGAGAGTTTCGACGCCGCCGTCGACGACGCGATTAACCGCGCGGAGGAGACGCTCGCGGGCGTCCACTGGGTCGAAGTAAAGGAGCTCGGCGTCGAGCTCGCGTCCGTCGAGACGCGGGAGTACCAAGCCGAGGTCGAAGTCGCGTTCGAACTCGAAGGAGAAGGCGGCGAGTAACCGCGGCAACCGTTTCGGTTCGGTCCGATTCGGTTCGGTCCGCGTCGACGTCGCGGGCCGTCCCGACGGCTTCTTATCCGCCCGCACCGCCACATTCGAGAAGCGAATGCCTCGGCTCCTCCACTACTCCGACATCGAGAACGTCTTCGACGACACCGAGCGCGCCGGCCGTCTCGCGGGCTGTGTCCGCGCCCTCGACGGCGACGACACCCTCGTGGTCGGCACCGGCGACAACACCGCGCCGGGCGTCCTTTCTCTCGTCGAGCGCGGCGGGCAGGCGCTCGACTTCTACGACGCCGTGGACGCCGACCTCGAGACGTTCGGCAACCACGACTTCGACTACGGGGCCACCCGGACCCGGGAACTCGTCGCCGCGAGCCGGCCGACGTGGGTCACGAGCAACGTCCGCGGCGAGGGCGGCGGTCGGTTCGCCGCCGCCGAGGGAAGCGTCCCGCGGACGACCCGCGAGATAGACGGCCTGACGCTCGGGTTCTTCGGCGTCACCGACCCCGCGACCGGCTCTATCAACCCCGAGGCGACCGACCTCGACTTCGCCGACCCCTACGCGGTCGCGTCAGACGCCGCCGACGCGCTCAGGGCCGACGGCGCGGACCTCGTCGTGGCGCTCTCGCACCTCGGGAGCGGCGACGACGAACTCGTCGCCCGGTGCGACGTGGACCTCGTCCTCGGCGGTCACGTCCACGCCGAGCGCGACGACGTGGTCGACGGCGTGCCAATCGTCCGCCCCGGCGCGAACGGCCACGTCGTCTGGGAGGTCCGCGTCGCCGCCGACCGAATCGAGACGGTCCGCCACCGGACCGCCGAGTACCGACCCGACGAGGGACTGGTGGCGGCGCTGGAGGGGCGAGTCGACGCCGCCGGGCTCGACGAAGTTCTCTGTCGCATCGACCGCCCGATGGACCGCGCCGAGGAGACCGTCGCGGCCGGCGAGTGCCGCGTCGGCAACGCCATCGCCGACGCCTACCGCTGGGCGACCGGCGCGGACGTGGGGCTCCAGAACAGCGGCGGCATCCGCTCCGGCCCGCCCATCGGCCCCGACGTGACCCACGCCGACCTCGTGAGCCTCGTCCCCTTCGAGGAGCACCTCGTCGTCGCCGAGGTGACCGGCACGGAGCTCCTGGCGGCGTTCGGGGCCGCCCGCGGGGCCGAGATGGGCTTCGGCGAACCCGACTGGTGGCACGCCCACGTCAGCGGCGCGCGCATCGTCTGGGACGACGACCGCGACGAGGTCGTCGGGGCGTTCGTCGGCGGCGAGCCGATCGACCCGGAGGCGCGCTACACCGTCGCCACGAGCGACTACCTGCTCCACAGCACGCAGGAGTTCCCGGCCATCACGCAGGCCCACCGCGTCGGCGAGTTCCAGATTCAACACGACGCGCTGGCGCGGTACGCCCGCGAAGTCGGGTTCGACGCCGCCGTCGAGGGCCGCATCGAGCGCCGGTCGGCCAGCCGCGCCGACGACTGAGGCGGCGAGGGGAAGGGAGAAACGGGGGCAACGACGACGCGGCCGCCGGCGAAGCCGTCCGAGAGGGAAAGGTTCACGCACGCCCGGCGAGTGGCTTCGGAGTATGACACGGGTCGTGGTCCCGGTTCGGTACCCCCTCTCGAAGCACTCCCGGGCGACGCTCGAAGAGGCCGTCCGCGTCGCGAGAGAGCGCGACGCCGAACTGACGGTCCTCCACGTCGACCTCTACCAGTCGAACCGCGGCGTGACGCGAACCGAACTCAAGCGGGCGGTCGAAGCCGAGTTCGGCCCGCTCGTCCGCGCGCGCTACGTCGTCCGCCGGGGCTTCCTCGTCGAGGAGACGATTCTCGAAGAGGTCGCCGCCGAGGAGGCCGACATCGTCGTCATCGGGTCGAAACAGGCGAGCCGCTGGCGGCGGATGCTCCGGCGGTTCCTCGACGACCCCGACATCGACGTGTTCCTCCGCGAAAAGCTCGACTGCACGGTCATCACCGTCCGCGCGGACGACTGAGCCGGCGACGCTCGGCTCTCGGGTTCGGGTTCGGGTTTCCGTTTTCGACGCCGCCCCAGTGCCGACCGTCTCGGGGGCTTCCCGGTCAGTCGCCGCCGGTGGCGTCTGTCGAATCGTTGTCTGTTGGCTCCGCGTCCGCCGAACTCGGGGTATCGGCCGGGTCGCCCCCGTTGCTCACGTCGGCCGCGTCGGTCGTATCGACCGGGGCTTCAGCGCCTTCGCCGTCAGAGACCGACTGGACGGGCGCTCCCGGGGCCGGCGACGCGGTGGCGTGACGCCGGTTCGCGGCCTCGTCGCTGGTGACGTGCAGGCTCCCGCTGGTCTCGTCGAAGACGAGGTGGGTGTGCGGGTAGGCGAACTCGACGGTCGCCTCGGACTCCTCGACGAGCGTCCAGAGCCGCGTCTGGACCTCCGACTGGATGCGGCCGATTTTGTACGGTTTCAGCGCCCAGTAGCGGAGCCGCAGGAGGACGCCGTTGTCGGCGTAGGAGTTGATGTAGGCGGTCGGCTTCGCCGGGTAGCGGGCGCTCCCGATGCGGATGTCGGGGCCGCCTTCGACCACCGAATCGCAGTCGCGGGCGGCGCGCTCGACGAGGTCGCGGGCGGCGTCGATGTCGGACTCGTAGGTGACGAGCACGTCGAGCGACAGGCGGGTCCGCTCGTCCTCGGCGGAGTAGTTGATGACGTCGCGGTCGCGGATGTTCGAGTTCGACATCACGAGAAAGGTGTTGTCGAGGGTGAATATCTTCGTGTAGCTCAGGGTTATCTCGTCGATGAAGCCCTTCGTGCCGTCGTCGAGCTCTATCATGTCGCCGATTTCGAACGGCTGGTCCGAGAGGACGAACACCCCGTTGATGATGCTCCCGACGATGGGCGCGAGGACGATACCGAGCACCGCCGAAAACACCGTCACCGAGAGGACGATGTCGCCGAGTTCGAGGCCGAGGACGTTCGCCCCGACGCCGACGCCGACGAGGACGATGGCGAGGCGAACGATTCGAAGCACGGTCTGGGCGACGCTCTGACGGCGGAACTGCCGGGCGACCGGCCGACCGAGCAGGCGGACGACGTACTTCGAGAGCCCGACCGACAGGGCGGCGATGACGAGCGCGACGATGATTCGCCACCCCGGGAACAGGAGGTACTCCGGCACGAACGTCGGCGGCGTGAGCGCCGTGGACTGGAGCGGGGCGACCGCGAGGTGGCTCACAGCGGTCAGCGCCCCGCCTACTGCGGCCGACGCGTCGGCGACCCCCTCGACTCCGTGCATGGAACCCGCAACGGGGAGCGGCGAAAAAAGGGTTGTTACTGCGGGCTGTCGAACTCGACAGTCTGGCCGAACTGCGCGAGGAGCGGCGAAAAAAGGGTTGTTACTGCGGGGTTCGCGCGCGGTGAACGGCTAAGTGTCGGGGCGTCGCAGTGTTAGTATGGCCAACGCGACGCCCACCCGTCCCGACTTCCGGATTACACACGACACCGCCCCGAGCCGAGCGCTCCTCTGCGGCTTCTCGTCGTTCGGACTCGCCGGACTCACCGCCGTCGACTTCATCGTCGACCACCTCGGCCTCGAACAGACCGGCCACCTCACCGTCGAGGGGCTCCCGGCGGTGACGCCCTTCGAGGACGGTCGCCCCCGACGCCACACGCGGCTGTTCTCCCGCGAGGACCTCGACGTGACCGTGCTCGTCGGCGAGCTGTTCGTCCCCTCGGTCCACGGCACGCAGTTCGGAAACGCCATCCTCGACTGGACCGAACAAAATCAGGTCGAGGAGCTCGCCGTCCTCTCGGGGATTCCGATGGCCCACGGCCCCGACGAACACCGCGTGTTCTACATCGCCACCGACGACTACCGCGAGGCGCGACTCGCCGACAGCGACATCACGCCGATGGGACGGGGGTTCTTCGACGGCACCAACGCGGCGCTCGTCGAGCGCGGCATCGGCTCGCCCCTCGGCGTCGGCGTCTACGTCACGCCCGTCCACGCGCAGGTCCCCGACGTGGAGGCGGCAATCCGCCTCGTCGACGCCGCCAACGAGGTGTACGACCTCGGCGTCGACTCCTCCCCGCTGGAGTCCTTTGCGGCCGAGGTCCAGCAGTACTACGCCGAACTCGCAGAGCGACTCCACGACAGCGAGGCCGACCTCCCGGAAGACCGGATGTACATGTGAGCGCCGACCCGTCCGCCGTCCCGCGACGGTCGACCGACGACCTGCTATCTGTTGTGCCACTTGTTTTCGGAATTTCGTGCTACTCGGATTTCAGTAAATGATTTAGGTGATGCCGTACACGTCACGACTATGGCTGACGAACTGCGGCTCACCATGGAGCGAGTCGGTGAGCGCTTCAACCTCGGCGAGTACGAGATAGACGCGTATCTGGCCGTCCTCGAACACGGACAGTTGACGGCGAGCGAAATCGCCGACCGAACCAGCATCCCCCAGCCGCGGGTGTACGACACGGTCCGGAGCCTGTCTGACCGCGGCCTCGTCGAGCTCCGCGAGTCGCGCCCGATGAAAATCGTCGCCGTCGACCCCGACGACGCCTTCGCGAACGTCAAGACCTCGCTTGAGGAGCTCATCGAGGAACTGGAGGCGCGCTACACCGCCCCCGCCCGCGACACCGAGGCCGTCTCGCTCGTCAAGTCGCGGTCGACCATCCTCCGCTACATCGAGGAAATCATCGAGGCCGCCGAGTACGAACTCGTGCTCTCGTTGACGCCCGACCTGCTCCGTCGCTTCCGCGACGACCTCGCGGCGGCCATCGACAGCGGCGTCAGCATCGACCTGCTCGTCACGCCCGCCTCCCGCGCGCCCGACCCCGACGAGTTCAACTACCTCGACGTGGCGACCATCGCCCGCGCCCGCCGCGGCATCACCTCGCCCGTCCTCGCGGTCGCCGACGGCGAGTACTCCATCTACGCGACGCAGGACGCCCTCCGCGACGACCGCGACCGCTACGGCGTCATCTTCAACCGCTCCGCGCTCGGCTTCCTCGTCAGCGGCTTCTTCGGGACCGTCCTCTGGAGCACCGCCGAGACCATCGTCGCCAACGGCAAGCGCCGGCCGTTCCCCCGCCGCTACGCCTCCATCCGCCGGGCCGTCAAGGACATCCGCGAGATAGACGGCGACTTCTACGCCTCCGTCTCCGGCCGCGACATCGAGACGGGCGACCCCATCGTGGTCGAAGGGCGCGTCATCGAGACGGCGTTCGAAGACACCGAAGAGGTCGCGTCGCTCCACATCGATACCGAAGAAGGCGTCGTCGAGGTCGGCGGGCTGGTCGCCGCGCTCGAAGACGTGGAGGGACAGGAGATTCTGCTCGGCCGCGACGAGGTTCCGAACCGCGACGAAATCGTCTGAGGCCGCGTCGTCAGTTTCCGCGCTCGTCTTTTCGGCGCTCGTCCTTTCCGCTCGGCCGTGCCCCGCCAGCGACGGCTACTCGTCGGGGAACTCGTAGACGACCGCGCCGCAGTCCGCACAGCCGAGCACCTCGTGGTCCGGCGAGTCGTACAGCCCCGCGGTGCCGCCACAGCAGTTTCGCGTCGTCGTCTCCTCGACCGGGCCGCCGCAGTCCGGACAGACCTCGACGAACATCCGCATCGGCTCCGTGGCGGCGAGCGCGACCGTCGGGTCGACTCCGCGCTCGACGACCGTGTAGAGCGTCGCCACGTCGGCGATGGCCTGCGGCCGCGAAATCCACACGGACATCGAGGGGCCGTCGAGCGAGATGCCGCCGAACTCGGCGTCGACCGCCGCCTCGAACGGGACCGCGTTGGCGACGGCCTCGGCGAGTTCCTCGTCCGTGGTCTTCCGGAGCGTCGCCATCGTCGACTCCCACTCCTCGCGGGCGTCGTCGGCGAGGAACAGCCCGTCTTCTTCCTCGACGAGCACCCCGGCGTTCAGGAGCGTCGACAGCATCGCGTCGGGGTCGACGTCGGCGTCGAGCGATTCCGAGCGCCGGTCGGGAGCCGACCCCTCGCCGCCGTGGTCGAAGACGCCGGCGAGGCCGACCGCCGCGACCAACCGCGGCGCGAACGAGGGCGTGCCGGGGACGACGTAGCCCCGGAGGTACACCGAGAGCGCGCCGCCGACGAGGACGACGAAGCCGACGAGCGGCGAGAGCACGCTGACCGCGAGGCCGACGACGACGACGAGTGCGACGTTGACGGCGGTACACGGCAGACAGCGGTTCTCGCCGGTGTGTTCCGGGCGCTTGAGTGAGTCGATGACGGGCATGGTGTGAGACGTGGGGCTTGGGGTGTGCGTTCGCGGTGGTCAGTTCGCCGGGGGCGTCTCGGTCTCGGCCGCGTCGAGGCGGACCGCCTCGCCGGTCTCCGACGAGCGGTAGATGGCGTCGATGACGCGCTGGACGGCGAGGCCCTGTTCGACCGTGTTGCGGCCGGGGTGTTCGCCCTCGGCGACGGCCGCGAGGAACGCCTCCTGTTCGGTCTTGTGGGTGTCGTTGTCCTGGGTCTCCACGTCCGTCGTCGAGAGGTGGTTGCCGCCGCCGACGCCGTCCTCGTAGAACTGGAGGTCGTGGCTCGCGCGGTCGAAGCGCACGCCGCCCTCCGTGCCGCGGAGGAAGAACTCGTCGTTGGTCGGGCGGTTCGTCGCCCACGCGACTTCGAGGGAGATGGTCGTGCCCTCGTCGGTGCGGATGAAGGCGCTCGCGGAGTCGTCCACGTCGAAGGCCTCCGGGCCCACGTCCTCGCCCCACATCTCGACGAACGTGTAGTCGTCGCGGTCGCCGAACTCCGAGCGGGTGACGCCGGAGACCTCGACGACCTCGGGGAAGTCGAGGAAGTAGAGCGCGAGGTCGATGGCGTGGACGCCGATGTCGATGAGCGAGCCGCCGCCCGCGATTTCCTTAGAGGTGAACCACGACCCGCGGCCGGGGATGCCGCGGCGGCGGACGTAGTTGGCCTCGACGTGGGTGACGTCGCCGAAGCGGCCCTCCTCGTAGTGGTGGCGGACGACCTCGACGGGGTTGGCAAAGCGGTTGTTGAAGCCGACCATGCAGAAGCCGTCGGCCGATTCGGCCGCCTCGGCGATTCGCTCGGCCGATTCGAGCGAGTGCGCCAGCGGCTTTTCGAGCAGGACGTCGAGGCCGGCGTCGAGCGCGGCGACGGCGTACTCCTCGTGGAAGCGGTTCGGCGTGGTGATGACGACCGCGTCGACCTTCTCGAACAGCGCCGTCTTCTCCTCGTAGGTGTTCACGTCGTACTTCTCCGCGAAGCGACGACGGGCGTCCGCCTGAATGTCGAGGCCGCCGACGAGGGTCGCGCCGAGGTCGACGAGGCGGTCTGCGTGGTGGTGCCCGATGTTTCCGAGGCCGACGATGCCGACTCGGACCGATGATTCCGTACTCATGATTCGATGATTAACTACAGGTGATGTTAAGTTTCACGTTCTTTGGGTGGATTCGGCAGAATCGACCGCGAGACTCCGGTTAGCAAGCGTTCTCACTGTGGCGGGTGGCGCGCAATAGCGTCGGGGAGCGGCGAGGAACACGGGTCGAGTTGGCGTTCAGTAGAGCTGTTCTTCTCGCTCCTTGCGCTCTTCTTCGCGGCGCTTTTCTTCCTTGAGCCGACGCCGTCCGCGGAGGTACTGCTTGCCCTTCGGGATGAACTTGTTCTTCAGGTCGAGCAGGAACGAGACGATGCCGTAGGCCCAGAAGAAAAACAGGACGGTCATCCCGCCGAGGTAGAACAGGCCGAGTTCGTTGACCATTGGTGTGAGTGTGTGTGCTGTGGGTTGGTTCGGAAAGCGGTGTGCGGGCGGTGCGAGCCGCGAGTTTGCGAGGGAGGACGAGCCGACGCGGGCCGCGGTACGGCCGCGTCAGTCGTCGCTTTCGGCTTCCGTGCCGGGCGCGCCGCTCGTCTGGACGGGCGTCTCGATGCCGTGGCTGATGGCCTCGCCCGTCTCCGTGTCGAAGAGGTGGACGCGCGAGCGGTCGAGCACGACCGTTACGTCCTCGTCTTCCTCGATGTCGCTGTCGGGGGCGACGCTCATCAGCAGTTGGTCGTTGGCGACGCCGCTCGTGTCTTCGAGGTCCGTCTCGGTCGTCTCCGAGAGCTTCAGGTAGACGAATATCTCGTCGCCCATCGGTTCGAGCACGTCCGTGACGGCATCGATGCGGCGGCTGGGGTTCGACACGAGCGCCTCGTCGCCGACGAGGTACACGTCTTCGGGGCGGATGCCCATCGTGACGTCCGCCCCCGGCTCGACGCCGAGGTCAGCGGGGTCGAACTCCACGTCGATGTTGGTCGAGACGAAGCCGTCGTCGGTGACTTCGCCGTCGAGGAAGTTCATCGAGGGCGAGCCGATGAAGCCCGCGACGAACAGGTTCGACGGCTCGTTGTAACAGACAAGCGGCGGGTCGATCTGCTGGAGTTGGCCGGAGTCGATGACCGCGATGCGGTCGGACATCGTCATCGCCTCCGCCTGGTCGTGGGTGACGTAGATGATGGTCGTGTCCAGTTCCTTGTGGAGGCGCTGGAGTTCGGTCCGCATGTGGACCCGGAGCTTCGCGTCGAGGTTCGCAAGCGGCTCGTCCATCAGGAAGACGCCGGGGTTGCGGACGATGGCGCGGGCGATGGCGACGCGCTGTCGCTGGCCGCCGGACATCTCGTCGGGCATGCGTTCGAGCATCCCCTGTAGCTGGACGATTTCGGCGGCGCGCTCGACGCGGCGCTCGATTTCCTCCTTGTCGTAGTTGCGGAGGCGGAGCCCGAAGGAGATGTTGTCGTAGACGTCCATGTGGGGGAACAGCGCGATGTTCTGGAACACCATCGCCACCCCGCGGTCCTTCGGCGGGAGGTTCGTCACCTCGCGGTCGCCGATGAACACCTTCCCCTCCGAGGGGATGGTGAGCCCCGCGATCATCTCCATGGTCGTCGACTTTCCGCACCCCGACGGACCGACGAGACAGATGAATTCTCCGTCGTCGATGTCGAGGTTCATGTCGTCGACCGCCGTTACGTCGTCGTAGTGCTTGCTTACGTGTTCGAGTGTTACGTCTCCCATGATTACTCCTTCAGCGCTCCTGCGGTCAGTCCACTCACGATGCGTTCCTGCGCGATAATGACAAGGATAGCCACGGGTAAGACCCCCACGATGGAGGCGGCGGCCATCAGGTTGTACGGGGTGTCGAACTGCCCCTGATACTTCAGGATACCCGCGACGATGGGCGCCCACGAGTCGGCCTCGCCGTTGTTCATCAGGAACGAGAAGAAGAACTCGTTGTAGACGCTGATGAACGTGAGGACGCCCGCGGTCGCCACGCCGGGTGCCGAAAGCGGCACGATGACGCGGAACAGCGCGCCCAGTCGGGTCGTCCCCTCCACCCGCGCCGCGTCCTCCAACCCGTCGGGAATCTGCCCGTAGAAGGTCGTGAGGATGAATATCGACAGCGGGAGGAACAGCGCGCTGAACGGGAACACCATCGGTGCCGGCGTGTTGAACAGGTCCGGCGTCGATATCGTCACCATCCCGATGCTAATCGCCGTGTTCCCGGTGAACAGCTCGAAAAGCGGGATGAGGAACGCCGCCGGCGGGAAGTAGCTGATGGCGAGGATGCCGAGCATCAGCACGCCCTTGCCGGGGAAGCGGAGCCGGCCGAAGACGTACCCCGCGAGGCTGGCGATGAGCAACACGAGCACGGTGGTCGTGATGCCCAGCACGAAGCTGTTGAACATGTACAGGTGGAACGGCACCCGCTCGAACATCGCGACGAACACCTCGGGGTTGAACCCCTTCGGCACGAGCCCCATGTTGGCGATGAGGTTGTTCGGCGTGAGCGCGAGCACGAGAAGCCAGTAGAACGGGAACAGCGTCGTGACGAGGAAGAACAGCATCGCCACGTAGAACATCGCGCGGTAGACTCTGTCCGGGTTCTTGATGGCCGAGTCGACCCAGCGGCCGAGCGGCCCGCGTTCCATCTCGTCGTCGGAGCCGAGGCCGGCTCCCGGAGTTTCGTTGGACATCTCAGAGACCCTCACTGGCGAAGTTCACGATGTACACCGAGACCACGACGGCGATGATACCGGCGGTGACGAACGCCACGGTCGCAGACGTCCCGTACAGTGGCGTGTTGAACGTCGTGACGACGAGACACGACAGCGACGGAACCGTCTGACAGCCGGCCATCGTCTGGATGATGCCGTAGACGCGCATCGCGTCGATGGTGCGGAACAGCATCGCCACGAGCACCGTCGGCAGGATGAGCGGGAAGGTGATGAGCTTGAACTGTTGCCAGCGCGACGCGCCGGCGACCTTCGCCACGTCGTACAAAGACCGGTCGATGCTCTGCATCCCCGCGAGGATGAGAAGCGCCATGAAGGCCGAGGTCTTCCACACGTCGGCCACGATGATGAGGAACAGCGCGTCGGCGGTGTTCCGAAGCGGCGTCGTGCCGATGAGACCGAGTTGGTTCAACAGCGCCGGATTCTGGCTCGTCCCGACGAGGAAGCCGATGTTCGGTTGGAACATCAGGTACCATATCATCCCCTGAATGACGATGGGAACGGCCCACGGGATGATGATGGCGACGCGGACCCACCGCCGCCCGCGGAAGTCCTGGTCTAAGATGAGCGCCTGACCGAAGCCGATGAGCGTTTCGAACAGCACGCTGAAGACGGTGAAGATGAGCGTCACCGCGAGCGCGCTGGCGTAGATGTTCGTGACGAAGGGGAACTCCGAGGAGAACGTCGGGAGGAACTGCGACGGGAGCGCGTAGTTGCGCGCGCCGGTGAACAGGTCCACGTAGTTCTGCAGTCCGACGAACTCGCCGAGCCGCGCGCTCCCAGTCAGCTGGTCGGCGAACAGCGACATGCTGAACGTCGAGACCAGCGGGTAGACGGCGATTACCCCCAAGAGGACGAGCGCGGGCGTCAAAAGCAGGTACGCGAACTGCGTCTCGGAAAGCGACTCCATCCAGTTGACGGCCGAGGCGTACGGACCGCTCCTCCGGGTGTCGGAAAATGTCTCCCCTGATTGTTGTTCGGTAGCCATGTCAAATGATAACGTGTATGTTAGTTACGTCTCGGTAAAGACGTTGCTCTACGCGTTCTGCTCGATCTGTTCGAGCTGTGATGCGAGGTCGGACATCGCCTGTTCGGGGGATTTCTCCTGGGCGAACGCGGCGTTGACCTCCTGTGAGATGCGGCCGGACTGCTGGGGCCAGACGACGGTGACCGGGCGCGGAATCGCGTTCTCGCCGGCGACCTTCAGGGCGTCGAGGTAGCGGCCGATGATGGGCACCTCGGCGGCCTGGTCGGATTCCAGCAGCGACGGGCGCGGCGGAATCCAGCCGATGATGCGGAACATGTCGAGCTGGAACTGCTCGGTCTGCATCGTCCGAAGCACCTGCACCGCGGCCTGCTTCTGTTCGTCCGAGGAGTTCGGGTTCATCGTCATGTGCCAGCCGCCGAGGGCGGCGACGGGGCCGCCGGTGCCCTCGTACTGGGCCTCGTCGGCGGTGACGCCGTACGGAATCGGCATGACGCCGAGGTCCTCGCCGAAGCCGGTCTGGTCGTTTTCCTCCGACGGCTCCGCGCCGTTGATGACGATGGAGTACGGCCAGTTCCGGTGCATGACCGCGTTGCCCGTCGTGAAGGGCTGTCGGGACGGGTCTTCGGTCCACTGGAGGACCGCCTCGGGCGAGATGCCGCCCGTGATGCCGTCGAGGGCGTACTCGTCGTCCTCGCCGTGGATGAGCGTCCGAACCATCCGAATCGCGTTGATGACCGGCTCCTCTTCGACGGTGATGGGGCGGTCGCCGATGGGGCCGAACAGGTTCTCGCGGCCGCCGAAGTACGCGCCGCCGTACGAGGTCATGAACTCGTTGAAGTCACAGCACGACAGGCCCTCGTAGACGTTCGCCTGGAACGTAAAGCCGTTCTCGATGTCGGGGTTGGCGTCGAGCGCCTCCTTCGTGACGCGCGAGAAGTCCTCCCACGACATCGACTCGGTCGCCCACGTCGAGAAGTCCTCGTCGGTGTAGCCCGCGTTTCGGAGCAGGTCCTTTCGGTACTGGACCGTCGGGAAGTCGGGGAACAGCGGCTGACCGTAGAGGTCGCCGTTCGGCCCCGTCGCCGTCGAGACGCTGGCCTCGAAGTACTCCTCTTGGATGGTCGACGTCAGCTCCGAGGGGAGCGACTGCGAGAGGTTCTGCAGTTGGTTGCGGGCGATGAAGGGAATCGTCCACCCGCTGTCCATCATGAGCAGTGTCGGCTCCGAGCGACCGCCGGAGAGCCACTGCTGATACTGCGCCTGCCTGTTGTCGGTCACCTGCGAACCGGCGAGGATGTCGATATCGATGTTCTCCGGGAGGCCCGCGTCCCGGAGCGCCTGCACGACTTCCGCCTCCGCCTCCGCGACGCGGGTGTCGGCGGCCCACTGAAGCGTGATTTCGTCGGTGGTCTCTTCGGTGTTAATCGGCGTGTCGGTGTCGGCGTCCGTGCCGCCGTTGCCGCCGTTACCGTCGCCGCCGCCGGTGCTAATGCATCCGGCCAGTCCGACGGCGACGCCCGATGCGCCGGCCGCCTTCACAAAACTGCGTCGAGAGACGCCAGTACGCTTGCCCTTGCGTGAGTCAGCATCAACCATTACAGTTTGTACACTACAATTAGTGATTATTTATAGTTTTGGTGCTGGCCACTACCGCTGTTGTAGTAAACTACATGATACTAATTACCCGACTCCGAAATTCAATCGTCCCCGAGTCTGTAACTATTGTCTGTGAAGAATAGGCCGCCGGGCGCTTAGTCCTTTCCCGGCGCGGGCCACGTCGGCGACTTCGGCGCCTCGATTCGCTCGACGTCGTCGTCGCTCAGGTCGACGTCGAGCGCGCCGACGTTCTCTTCGAGGTGGTCGAGCCGACGCGGCCCGATGATGGGCGCGTCCACGACGGGCTTGTGGAGGAGCCACGCGAGCGACACCTGCGCGGGCGTGGCGTCTTTCTCCTCGGCGAGCGACCGAATCGCGTCGAGGACGGCCCAGTTCTCGTCGGTAAAGCGGCCCGACGTGTACTCGTCCGAGTTCGCGCGCGTGTCCGCGGGTACCTCGGCGTCGCGCTCGTACTTGCCCGTGAGGAAGCCGCCCGCGAGCGGTGACCACGGGATGACGCCGACGCCCTCGCCCTCGCAGACCGGAAGCAGGTTCGCCTCCTCGTGGCGGTCGACCGCGTTGTACTCCGGTTGCATGCAGGCGAAGCGTTCGAGGTTCTCCACGTCGGCCGTGTACAGCGCCCTCGTGAACTGGTACGACGACATCGTGGACGCGCCGACGTACCTGACGAGGCCCTCCTCGACGAGGTAGTCGAGCGCCGACAGCGTCTCCTCGATTGGGACGCCGTCGTCCCAGCGGTGAATCTGGTAGAGGTCGATGTAGTCGGTGCCGAGGCGGTCGAGACTCGCGTGCGCCTGGTCGATGATGTGCTTGCGCGAGAGCCCGGACTTGTTCGGCCCGTCGCCCATCGGGAAGTAGACCTTCGTGGCGATGGCGAGTTCCTCGCGGTCGCGCTCGGCGATGGCCTCGCCGACGATTTCCTCCGACTCCCCGCGGGAGTAGGCGTTCGCCGTGTCGAGGAAGTTGATGCCGGCGTCGAGCGCGCTGTCGAGGAGGTCGAGGCTCGCCTGCCTGTCGTTCATCATCCACTCCGCGCTGGAGCCGAAGTTCATACAGCCCAGACAGAGCCGCGAGACTTCGAGGCCGGTGTCGCCGAGATAGGTGTACTCCATGTCGGTCATACCGGTTCATACACGAACGACAATGATAAACATACGCACGCGACGACGGTGAGAGAAACGACCACGGACGCGCGGAGACGTAATCGCTTTACCCGCGCCTCCGGAACCCGAGGTGTATGGACGGGCGCACTCGCGAGTACCTCGAAGGTCGCTTCGGCGATTACTACCGGAGCACCGACGTTCCGCTCCCGCCCGCCCCGGGCGAACGAGAGTGGGGCGTCATCCCGTGGTCGGCCGGCGGCACGCGGATGCACCGCCACCAGTCGCTTCTCGACCTCGGCGACCTCTCGGACTACCTCGCCCGGAGCGCGCCCCGGCACGTCTACTTCTCGTCGGCCCGGTTTGCGGACCCCGGCGCGGGGTCGATGGACGACAAAGGCTGGCGCGAGGCGGACCTCGTGTTCGACATCGACGCGGACCACCTCCCCGGCGTCGACCCCGAGACGACGGGCTACGCCGACATGCTCGACGCCGGGAAGGAAGCCCTGTTGGACCTCTTGGACCTCCTCGAAGACGACTTCGCGTTCGAAGAGATGCAGGCGGTGTTCTCCGGCGGCCGCGGCTACCACGTCCACGTGCGCGACGAGTCGGTCCGCGGCCTCGACAGCGAGGCCCGCCGCGAGGTGGTCGACTACATCCGCGCCATCGACCTCGACTTCGACGCGCTCATCGAGACGCGACAGCACGGGACGACGACCCAGCGCGTCCTCCGGACCGAAGGCGGGTGGGGGCGGCGGACCCACGAGCGACTCCTCGAGTTCGTGGACGCGCTGTTGGAGATGGAAGAAGACGCCGCGCTCTCGCGGCTGAAGGAACTCGACGGCATCGGCGACGGGCGCGCGAAGACGATTCTCGGCGCGTTCCGCACCAACCCCGACGCCGTCCGCGAGGGCAACGTCGAGGCCGGCGGCCCGGGCGTCCGGACGCTGGTCGAGGCGCTCGCACACGAGACCGTCGAAGACGAGACCTCGCCGATAGACGAACCCGTAACGACCGACACGAAGCGGCTGATTCGTCTCCCCAAGAGCCTCCACGGCGGGTCGGGACTCGTCGTCGAACCGCTCGACCGCGACGATATCGACGACTTCGACCCGCTTTCCGACGCGGTGCCGGACCGCTTCCGCGGCCGCGACATCGCCGTGAGAGTGACCGACCCCGGCGCGGTCGAGTTCGACGGCGATAGCTTTACACTCGACTCCGGCGTGCAGTCGGTAGACGAGAGCCTCGGCGTGTTTCTCATGACTCGCGGTCGAGCCGAGAAGGTGACAGAATGAACGTAGACGACCTCAGGAGCGTGCTTCGGACGGAGCGACAGAAAGACAGCTTACAGCACCTCCGCGAGTCGTTTTACGAGGACGTCGCGGAGTTCATCGCCGAGCAGAAGGCGACACGCGAGGAGAAGGCCGAACAGCTCGGCACCCACTACTCGCCGGAGATCCGGCGGCTCACGGACGAAATTGAGACGGCAGAGGAGGTCGTCACCTCCATCTACGAGCGCCGCGTCGGCAAGGTCGTCAAGGCCGCGAGCTTCGCGGCCGCGGGGATGTCCTCCGAGACGGACGGGCTGACCCGCGAGGAAAAGCGGCTGTTCGACGACCTCGTCGACCGCATCGAGGAGAACCGCGGGACGGTGCTGTCCGCGCTCGAAGACGTGTCGGCCGCCGACTCCCCGCGCGACGCCGTGTCGGCGACCGACGTGACGACCGCGGAGCCGGACGCGCCCGGCGATTCCGGCCCGGCGATTCCGCCGGACGAACCCGACCCGGAGACCGCGCCGGCTGGCACCGGAGCCGACGCCAACGGCCCTGAGGCCGCCACCGCCGACTCGGCCGCGGGCGACGTGCTCGCTGACGCGATGGGCGGCGGGACCGGCGACGACGCCTCGGACGCGCAGTCGGCGACGCAGACGGGGGCCGACCGACCGGCCCCGGAGGCCGCCGCGGTCTCCGCCGATTCCGAGTCCGTGGATTCCAATCCGACGGACTCCGACCCCGCGATTCCGCCGGACGAACCCGACTCGGAGACCACGGCCCCATCGGCGGGCGACGCCGACGCGGTGGAGCCGTCCGCGGACGACCCGCTTTCCGGCCTCGCCGACGAGCGCGAGACGGTGCGCATCACCGCCGACGTGGGGACCATCCTCGGCGTCGACGACCGCGAGTACGACCTCGCCACCGAGGACGTGGTGACGCTCCCGGCGGCCAACGCCGACCCGCTGGTCGAGCGCGGCGCGGCCGAGAAACTCGACTGAGAAAGACCCTTCTCCCCGCCGCCTGAACTGGTGGCTATGCTCGAACCCGGCGACGACGCCCCCGACTTCGAACTGCCCGACCAGCACGGCGACCTCGTCTCGCTGTCCGACTTCCGCGGCGAGCACGTCGTGGTCTACTTCTACCCGCGCGCCGACACGCCGGGCTGTACCACCGAGGCCTGCGGCTTCCGCGACTCGTGGGACGAGTTCGAAGACCGCGACGCGACGGTCCTCGGCATCAGCGACGACCCCGTCTCGGACCTCGACTCGTTCGCCGAGAAGTACGACCTCCCGTTCACGCTCCTATCGGACGAAGACGGAAGCGTCTCCTCGGCGTACGACTCCTACGGCGAAAAGAACATGTTCGGCAAGACGTTCGACGGCGTCTTCCGAAACTCCTACCTCGTCGGCCCCGACGGAACCGTCGAACGGGTCTACGAGGGCGTCTCGCCCGACGGCCACGCCGACGAAATCCTCGCCGACCTCGACGGCTGAGCGGTCGGCCGGTCACTCCTCGCCCCCTCGCGCCCAACTGACAACTACCGACCGAGTACATTCTTTACAAACGACGGGAGACACACCGCATTTCCGATGAAATGAACGTAGAACTCGTTGATTATTTCGTATCACGAGAACCGCGTACCACTACGTAGCAGACGGGAGTGATATGAACGTGACGGTCGCGGTGCCCTGTCGGGCGGGCGGCGCTCGAACAGTCGCCGCGAACTAACCGACGGACTGGCCGGGGACCGCGGCCGATTCGCCGTCGACAGCGCCGCCGCTCGACGGGTCGAGTTCGAAAAATCGTCGGAACCGTGGCGTCGTACGGGCCGCGCGGGAGTTCGCGCGGGCCGATCGACGCCCCCGAGAGACTTACTGGAAGGTGCGGCCGACTTCCGTCTCGCGGTCGCGTTCGACCTCGCTCTTCTGGAAGCGCTCTTCGATTTCCTCGTAGCGGCGGCGCACGTCGTCGGTGACGCTCGCGCCGATTTCGTCGAGGGCGTCCTCGAAGTGCTCCATCGTCACGCGGACGTTGCCGACGCTCTCGCCGATGTCCTCTTTCTCGACGCTCCGGATGAACTCGCGGGAGGCGTTCATCGACGCCTCGCGGGCGAGCGCTTCGAGGTCGGCACCGACGTAGCCGTCGGTCTTCGACGCGATTTTGTCGAGGTTCACGTCGTCCGCGAGCGGCTTGTTGCGGGTGTGCACGTCGAGGATGGCGCGGCGGGCCTCCTCGTCGGGCACGGGCACGTGGACGTGGCGGTCGAGGCGACCGGGGCGCAGGAGCGCCGAGTCGATGAGGTCCGGCCGGTTGGTCGTCGCGATGACGACCACGTCTTCGAGCGCTTCGAGACCGTCGAGTTCGGTGAGGAGTTGGGAGACGACGCGCTCGGTGACGCCCGAACTCGACGAGTCGCGGCCGCGCTCGGTCGCGATGGAGTCGATTTCGTCGAAGAACACCACCGTCGGGGCGTTCTCGCGGGCCTTCTTGAACACCTCGCGGACGCCCTTCTCGGACTCGCCGACGAACTTGTTCAGGAGTTCGGGGCCCTTGATGGAGATGAAGTTCGACTCCGCCTCGTTGGCGACGGCCTTCGCCAGCAGGGTCTTCCCCGTGCCCGGCGGGCCGTACATCAGGACGCCCTTGGCGGCGTCCATGTCCATCTGCTGGAACACCTCGGGGTATTCGAGGGGCCACTGGATGGTCTCGCGGAGGCGCTCTTTGGTGGGTTCGAGTCCGCCCACGTCCTCCCACGTCACGTCGGGGACCTCGACGAACACCTCGCGGAGCGCCGAGGGTTCGATGCTCTTGAGCGCCTGCTTGAAGTCGTCTTCCGTGACTTTGAGGCCCTCCAGCACCTCGGCGTCTATCTCCTCGGCGTCGAGGTCGAGCTGTGGCCGGATGCGCCGCAGGGCGTGCATCGCCGACTCCTTGGCCAGCGACTCGAGGTCGGCCCCGACGAAGCCGTGGGTGCTGTCGGCGTATTCGTCGAGGTCGACGTCGTCGGTCAGCGGCATGTTCCGCGTGTGGACCTGCATGATCTCCTTGCGGCCGTCGCGGTCCGGCACGCCGATTTCGATTTCGCGGTCGAAGCGGCCGCCGCGGCGGAGCGCGTTGTCGATGGCGTCCACGCGGTTGGTCGCGCCGATGACGACGACCTCGCCGCGCTCGTCGAGTCCGTCCATGAGCGACAGCAGTTGGGCGACGACGCGGCGTTCCACGTCACCGCCGGCCTCGCTCCGCTTGGGCGCGATGGAGTCTATCTCGTCGATGAAGACGATGGCCGGCGAGTTCTCCGTGGCCTCCTCGAAGATTTCGCGGAGCTGTTCTTCGGACTCCCCGTAGTACTTCGACATGATCTCCGGGCCGGAGATGGTGTGGAACGAGGCGTCGATTTCGTTGGCGACGGCCTTCGCGATGAGGGTCTTCCCCGTGCCCGGCGGGCCGTGCAGGAGGACGCCTTTCGGCGGCTCGATGCCGAGGCGCTTGAACAGTTCGGGGTGTCGCATCGGGAGTTCGATCATCTCCCGGACCTGTTCGAGCTCCTTGTCGAGGCCGCCGATGTCCTCGTAGGTGACGGAGGGGCCGCCGTCGTCGCCCGGCGCGGCGTCCGTAATCTGCTCGGCGGGCTTCTGGCTCACTTGGAACTCGGTGTTGTCGGTGACGACGACGGTCCCGTCGGGGTCCGTCGACGCGATTTTGATGGGCACCGACTGGTTCGACGCGCTCATGAAGCCGAAGCCCAGCGGGAGCTGGACGCTCTGGCCCTGCGCGACCGGCTGGCCCGAGAGCTTGTCGCGGATGTACGTCCCGATGTTGCCGCCGATGCGGAGGCTCTGCGGGAGCGCGATGGTGACGCGCTTTGCGGGCTTCACGTCCGCTTTCTCCACGTCGACGCGCTCGTCGATGCCGACGCCGGCCTGCTGGCGGAGGCGGCCGTCGATGCGGATGATGCCCGTCCCCTGATCTTCGGGGTAGCCGGGCCAGACGCGGGCGATGGCGGTCCCGTCGTTCGGACCGTCGATGCGGATGAAATCCCCGCCTTCGAGGTCGAGTTCCGCGGCCGCGGCTCGGTCGATGGCGGCGAGCCCGCGGCCGGCGTCCTTCTGCTTGAGGGGTTTGACGATGAGTTTCATTTACTTGGTGAGGGTGATGGTGAGCACGCCGTTTCGAACCGACACGTCGGCGTCGCCGCCGGCGGGGAGTTCGAACTCCGTCTCGGTCACGCGGTCGCCGGTGTCGGCCACGACGATGGCCGTCGACCCGACGATGTCCACGTCGATCTCGTCTTCCGAGAGACCCACGTCGGCCGCGATGACCCAGCTGTCTTCGTATTCGTACCGGCGAATGAACCGCTCGTTCCCGCCGGCGAACTGTTGCATGCTCATTGTAAGTCTAACCTAAAGTTAGCGTTTTAAGTATATAAGTCTTTTCCCAGCAAATCGGGTGACGACACCGATATCTCGCGTTTCGGTTGAATTGCGGTTCACAGTCGCCACGCCTCACCGTACAGTTCGCGGCGGAGTAACGTCAAACTAGTGGCCTCGGCAGGGGGCCGCACGGTCGGCCGCTTCGCGGCCGCTTCGCCCCGCCCCCGAAACTCGGTGCCGGCGTGGGGGTTTATTGGCTCGCGGCGACCAGTTTCGAGGCATGGAGACGGCTTCGGTGGACCACCACGGACGGGAGACAGCCTATCGATACCGCGACGCGGGGGGAGAGGGACCGACGGTCCTCTGTGTGCACGGTAGCGGCGGCGCGCACGGGGTCTGGCGCGGTCAGTTCCGCCTCGCGAGCGACTACCCGACGGTCGCGCTCGACCTGAGCGGCCACGGCGACAGCGACGACGTGGACGCCGACGCCGGCTACGAGGCGCTGTCGGCCTACGTCGACGACGTGGTCGCCGTGGCCGAGGCGACGGACGCGAGCGTCCTCGTCGGCAACTCCCTCGGCGGCGCGGTCGCCCTGACGCTCGCGCTCGAACGCGACCTCGACCTCGACGCGCTGGTCCTCGCGGGCACGGGCGCGAAACTCGCCGTGCTCTCGGACCTGCTGAACTGGCTCGACGACGACTTCGACCGCGCCGTCTCCTTCCTCCACGGCGAGGACAAACTGTTCCACGCCGACGACGAGCGACTCGTCGAGGGCTCAAAAGAAGCGATGTACGACGCCGGGCAGGCCGTCACCCGCCGCGACTTCCTGTCGTGTCACACCTTCGACGTGCGCGACGAGGTGGGCGAGATTTCGGTTCCGACGCTCGCGCTCGTCGGTGAGTACGACCGCCTCACGCCGCCGTCGTACCACGAGTACCTCGCGGAGACGATGCCCGACTGCGAACTCGAAACGGTCGGGGACGCCGCGCATCTGGCGATGCTCGAACGGCCGGCGGCGTTCAACGAGGCCGTGAAGTCGTTCCTCGACCGCCGCGTCGCGTAGGTCGTCGCAGGTCGCCGCAACCGGACGCGAGCGGGGGTGTCGGTGACGGTCCTCCTCAGTACAGTTCGTCGAGGTCGTCTTCGACGTGGCTGTGTTCGTCGGCCGGGAACTCGCCGGCTTCGACGGCGTCTCTGTACGCGCCGACCGCCTTCTCCATCTCCGATTTCACGTCGCCGAACCGGGCCGCGAAGGGCGGGGTGCGGTCGCTCATGCCGACCACGTCGTCGACGACGAGCACCTGCCCGTCGCAGTCGGGGCCCGCGCCGATGCCGATTGTCGGGATGTCGATGGCCGCCGTGACCTGTTTCGCGAGGTTCGCCGGGACGTGTTCGAGGACGAGCGAGAACGCGCCCGCGTCGGCGTGGGCCTTCGCGAGGTCGAGAATCTCCCGTGCGTCGTCGCGGTCGGTGCCCTGCCTGCCGTAGCCGACCTCCTTGACGCGCTGGGGCGTCAGTCCGAGATGGGCCATCACGGGGACGCCGAGTCGGACGAGGTGTTCGGTCAGTTCGACGGTGTGCGGGCCGGATTCGAGTTTGACGGCGTCGGCGTCGGCCTCCTTGAGCATCCGGCCGCAGTGTTCGACGCTCGACGCCTCGTCCACGCCGACTGAGAGGAAGGGCATGTCGGCGACGACGAGGGCGTCGTCGGCCGCGCGCGCCACCGCGGCGGTCCGGCTCGCCACGTCCTCGACGGTTACCGGGAGCGTCGAGTCGTAGCCGAGCGCCGTGTTACCCATGCTGTCGCCGACGAGGATGACGTCGACGCCCGCCTCGTCGACGACGCCCGCGGTCGGCGCGTCGTACGCCGTGAGCATCGTGATGGGCTCGCTACCAGCCTTCGCCCGAATGGACCGTACCGTGACCATGCGTGCCGTTCGCGGGTCTGCGTTATCAGGTTACCCTTGCGCGTCGCCGAACGCGGGTCGTCCGGCCCGCGTCAGCCCGCGGCGTCCGCGCGGGCCGCCCCGACCTGCGGTCGAAGTAACACTTTACTTAGAGGAACGCGCCTGTGCGAACGACGCATGCCCGCTTTGTCACCCTCCGGACGCCGCTCGTCCCGCGGCATCTCCCCGGTCGTCGGCGTCTCGCTTCTCGTCGTCATCGTCGTCCTCCTCGCCGCGATGGTCGGCGTGATGGTGATGGGGTTCGAAGACGTGCTCTCCGAGCCGCAACCGCAAGTGTCGTTCGACGTCGCCTACCACCCCGACGGCCCGGGCAACGGCGCGAACGGCGCGTACATCAACATCACCCACGAGTTCGGCAGTATCGAAGACGGCAGTCGGGTGTTCGTCGCCGACGACGCCAACAACCGCATCGCGTGGGAGGACGTGTGGACCGGCGGCGAGACGGTCGGTCCCGCGGGCGAGTACGCCCATATCGACGGTGCCGGCTCCGACAGCGCGCTCCGGCCCATCTGCGAGGCGGGCCAGCACTACCGGGTCGTCATCGAACACGAAGACGGGTCGTCGAGCGTCCTCGTCGACTACGAGGTTCCGACCGACCCCACCTCGACGAGCGCCGCCTGCTGAGCGCCGACGGTCGGGGCGTCGGACCCGCGCGCCGCGAGCGGGAACCGGCACGCATTAGCCGTCGCCGTGATACTGCTACCCGTGCAACCAGTCGAGCGCTCGAATCCGGACGGCGTCGATTACGGGTGGGTCATGCAGATGACGTTCGTCACGACGATTCTCGTCGGCTCGCCCATCGTCGCGGTCCTCTCGATTAACGCCGGGCTCCAGACGTGGGGCGCGCGCGCCGAGTTCGCGGTCCGCGTCGGCGCGGTCATCTGGTTCGTCACCGCCGTCGCCCTGTTCGTCTACGCAAAGCGGACCAACGCGGGCGACGGCGGGACGCCCCCCGAAGCCGAGTTGGACACCGACATCGACGCGGAGGACTGAGGCCGACCCGCGGGCCGACCGCGGGGCCGCGCCCGCAACGGCGACGGTGTCGGCGGCGTCGTCCGCTCCCGGAAACTCTTTCACACGATACGGCGACGTTCTCGTATGATAGACGAGACCATCGAGGAGATTCGCGAGATGCAGACGCACAGCTCCTCGGTCGTCGCCGTCAAGGCCACGCGGGCGCTCGCGGAACTGACCGAGCGCGACTACGCGACCGTCGAGGAGTTCGAACGCGACCTCGAACGCAACGTCAGCGCGCTCAAGCGGGCGAACCCGTCGCACGCGTCGTTGTACAACGCCCTGCAGGACGTGCTTCACAGCGTCCAAGGCGAGGTCGACGACCTCGACGAGGCGCGGGAGCTCACCCTGTCGACCATCGACCGCGTGGTCGAGAACGTCGAGACGGGCAAGCGCCGCGCCGCCCAACAGGCGGCCGCGACCATCGAGGACGGCCAGACGTTCCTCACCCACGACTACTCCTCGACGGTCATGGAGGCCGTCGAACTCGCCGTCGCCGACGGGGCGGAACTCACCGCCTACGTGACGGAGGCCCGCCCGCGCTTCCTCGGCCGGAAGTTCGCGCGCGAACTCGCCGCCATCGACGACGTCGAGCCGCACCTGATGGTCGACGGCGCGTCGGGGATGTTCCTCCCGAAGTGCGACCGCGTCATCATCGGCATGGACTGCATCGTCGAGGAGACGCTCTACAACCGCATCGGGACGTTCCCGCTCGTCGCCGCCGCCAACGAGGTCGGCGTGCCGGTCACGGTCGTCGGCTCGGGCGCGAAGGTCGTCGACGGCGGCTTCCGCTTCGAAAACGAGATTCGCTCGCCCAGCGAGGTCATGCTCGAACCCGTCGAGGGCATCGAACTGGAGAACCCCGCCTACGACGCCACGCCGGTCGACCTCATCGACGAGGTCATCACCGACGAGGGCGTCATCGAGTTCTGAGCGGGCGGCGGGTCGCCCGCGGTTCGGGTCGATTTCCTTCCGTCCGCCCCGTCAGCCGAGGCTGACCCACTCGCCGGCCTCGTCGGAGCGCTCGATGGCGTCGAGGATTTTCTGGACCTCGTAGCCGTCCTCGAACGACGGCGAGAAGTCGCCGTCCTCGGCGACCGTCGACAGGAACTCGTAGTTCTCGTGGACGAACGTGTGCTCCCAGCCGAGGACGTGGCCCGGCGGCCACCAGTGGTCGAGGTAGGGGTCGGTCTCGTCGGTGACGAGCACCGTCTCGTAGCCGCGGGCGTCGCCGGTTTTCACCTCCAGTTCGTTGAGGCGTTCGAGCGAGAACTGCAGGCTCCCCTCGGAGCCGTGAATCTCGATGGTGTGGTCGTTCTTGTGGCCGTCGGCGAATCGAGACGCCTCGAAGCTCCCGACCGCGCCGTTTTCGAACTCGGCCTGCGCGGTGTAGGCGTCGTCGACGGTGACGGGCTTGTACTCGTCCGTGCCGGGGACGGGTCGCTCGTCGACGAACGTCTGGAGATGCCCCGAGAGGCGTTCGATGTCGCCGGCGCGGTCGCCGACGAGGAACCGAACGAGGTCGACCGTGTGCGCGCCGAGGTCGCCGAGCGCGCCGGAGCCGGCGGCGTCTTCGTCCATGCGCCACGTCCACGGCGCGTCGGCGTCGACGAGCCAGTCCTGTAAGTAGCGCCCGCGGACGTGTCGAATATCGCCGAGTTCGCCGTCCTCGATGAGTCCCTTCGCGTACCGGATTGCGGGCACGAACCGGTAGTTGAACGCACAGCCGGCGACGCCGTCGGCCGCGCGGGCGGCGTCGCGCATCGCCTCGGCCTCGTCGAGCGTCGGCGCGAGCGGCTTCTCGCAGAAGACGCTGGCACCGGCTTCGAGCGCGGCGATAGAGGGCTCGGCGTGGAGGTGGTTCGGCCCGAGGTTGTAGAACACGTCCACGTCGTCGACCACGTCGCGCCAGTCGGTCGCCGTCGATTCGAAGCCGAAGCGGTCGGCGGCGTCGGAAAGCGCCTCCTCGTCGCGGCCGACGATGACCGAGCGCTCCACGTCGGGCGCGTCGGGGAAGAACATCGGCAGGCGGGCGAGCGCGTTGGAGTGCGCCTTCCCCATGAATCGGTAACCGAGGACGCCGACGGTGAGTGGTTCAGTCATTGTGCCACCTCCGTGCTCGATGCGGTACCGCGAGCGAGGCCGGAGGCCGAGTCTCGCGGCAGTTTTTGGTCCAGATTTTTGCGGTGAGCGGGTCGCGACGCGGCCCCGAACCGGAAACAGGTGGGCCTGAAGCGGTAACCGAGGACGCCGACGGAAAGTTTGTCAGTCATGAATTACTCCGCCCAGTAGGCGTCGCCGGGTTGCGTCTCGAAGACGGCGCGCGAGAGCACGTCGACGGCCTTTTCGAGGCCCTCCTTAGACGATGTGAGCGCGTCCTCGTGTTCGATGGAGAGCGCGCCCTCGTAGCCGACCATCCGGAGCGTCGAGACCACGTCCTTCCAGTGGCTCTCGCCGTGGCCGTAGCCGATAGAGCGGAACAGCCACGAGCGGTCGGCGGTGTCCGCGTAGGAGGTCGTGTCGAGGACGCCCTTGATGCGCGACTCGGACTCGTAGACCTTCGTGTCCTTCGCGTGGAAGTGGTGGATGGCGTCCTCCTCGCCGAGGAACCGAATCGCGTCGGTGATGGAGATGTCCTGCCAGTAGAGGTGCGAGGGGTCGAAGTTCGCGCCGATGCGCTCGTTCGTCGCCTCGCGGAGCTTCAGCATGCCCGTCGGCTCGTAGACGAGCATGTTCGGGTGCATCTCGATGGCGATGTCGACGCCGTGGTCGTCGGCGAAGGCGGCGAGGTCGGACCAGTAGTCGACGGCGACCTCCCACTGGTAGTCGTGGGCGTCGGCGTGCTCGGTCGGCCACGGCGCGGTAATCCAGTTCGGCACCTCGTCGTTCGGCCCGCCGGCGGGGAGCCCCGAGAAACAGGTGACGGTGTTCACGTCGAGGGCGTCCGCGAGTTCGATTGCCTCGCGGAGTTCGGTGTCGGCCTCGGCGGCCGTCTCCTCGTCGGGGTGGAGCGGGTTGTTGTGCGTCGCGAGCGCGCTGATTTGCAGGTCTCGGCTCTCGACCGAATCGAGGAGGGCGGCCTGTGCGTCCTCGTCCGCGACGAGGGCGCTTCGGTCGACGTGGTCCTCGCCGGGCCAGCCGCCGACGCCGAGTTCGACGCCGTCGACGCCGATACCCGACAGATAGTCGAGCGCGTCGTCGAGGGGTTCGTCTCCGAGCGGGACGGTGAGCACTCCGATGTACATATCACCCATATATACTAGGAAGTGAATAAAAATTAAGGATACGCGCAAGGGGAGCGAGGCCGGCGCGGCCGCTCTCGAATCGGCGTCGAACGGTCGCAGTCGGTCGACTACCGGCGGAGGAACTCCGAAAGCTTCTCTCTGAGGCCGGCTTCCTCGCCCAGTCGGAGGTAGAACGCGGCCCCGCCGTCCTCGTAGTAGTTGTCGATGCGGCGGCGGACCTCGAAGCCCATCCGCTCGTAGAAGTCGAGGGCGTTCGTGTTCGTCGTCCGGGCGTGACAGGTCACGACCGGGTGTTCGTCCGCGACCTCGGCGACGAGGCGCTTGCCGTAGCCCTCGCCGCGGGCGTCGGGCGAGACCGCGAGAAAGAGGATGTAGCCGTCGCGCCGCGTGGAGGCGAACGCGACGAGCGCGTCGTTCTCGTAGAGGAGATACGTGTTCGACCGGCGGTAGGCGTCCATGAAAAAGCCCCGTCGCTGTTTCAGGAGGCCTTCTTCGACCCGAATCCGCTCTTTCAGGTCCCACGCCTCCTCGGCGTACTCGCGCTGGCCGGGGGCGTCGACCCGCATCTCCACGTTGACGCTCACATCCCGTCGTAACCGGAGCGAGAATATAACTCCACCGTCCGTACGGACGTCCGGACGCAGTCGCCGCCGGCCGACTCGATAGCTTTCCGACACGAAGCGCGCGGGTCAGCGGCCGCCGGACGCACAGTCGTCGGCGACCGAAAGGACGAGGGTCGGCGGCCGCACTCACTCAGCTATGGGATTTACGCTCCGCGACCACACCGCCGACGTGGCCGTCGAGGCCGACGGCGAGAGCCTCGGTGGCGTCTTCGCCGCCGTCGCCGACGGGCTCACCGCCGCGATGTGCGACGACCCCGCCGAGACGGGCGACCGCTTTTCGTTTTCCGTCCGCGCGGAGGGCCGCGAGGCGCTGTTGTTCGACTACCTCGACCAACTCATCTACGAGCGCGACGTGCGCGGCGTCCTCCCCGCGGCCCACGAGGCGACCGTCCGGCGGGAGGGCGACGAGTGGGTCGTCGAGGCGTCCGCGCGGGGCGTCCCGTTCGCCGACGTGGACGCCCGCGACGTGAAGGCCGTCACCTACTCCGAGATGCGGCTGGCGGAGACCGACGCCGGCTGGGAGGCGTACGTCGTCTTCGACGTGTGAGTCGTCGTCGCCGACGGCCGCGCGGCGCGCCGCGGGCGCTCGCGGCGTGACGGAATCCTATTGAGTCGCCGCGTCGATTGTCCGCGTATGGAAACGCGCGAGTTCGGCGACATCGAACTGCGACGGGTTCGCGAGCACGTCTGGGAGATTCCGCAGGAGGGCGAGATGAACGCCCCCGCGCGGGTGCTGGCCTCCGAGGCGTTGCTCGACCACATCGGCGACGACAAGACGCTCGAACAGCTCCGGAACGCGACCCACCTGCCGGGCATCGCCAACCACGCCATCTGTATGCCCGACGGCCACCAGGGCTACGGCTTCCCCGTCGGCGGCGTCGGCGCGACCGACACCACGGACGGCTGTATCTCGCCCGGCGCGGTCGGCTACGACATCAACTGCGGCGTGCGCATGATGACGACGAACCTCACCTACGAGGACCTCCGGGGCCACGAGGAGGAACTGGTCGACGCCCTGTTCGAGGCCGTCCCCTCTGGCCTCGGCGGCGGCGGCGTCGTCAAGGGCGACGCCGAGACCATCGAGGACATCCTCGCCCGCGGGATGCGCTGGGCGGTCGACGCCGGCTACGCCACGGACGACGACCTCGCCCACTGCGAGGACGAGGGCTTCCGCGACGACGCCCGCCCCGAGTTCGTCTCCCAGAAGGCGAAAGACCGCGGCCGCAACCAAATCGGCAGTCTCGGCTCCGGAAACCACTTCCTCGAAGTCCAGCGCGTCACCGACATCTACCGCGACGACGTGGCCGAGTCGTTCGGCCTCGAAGCCGACCAAATCGTCGTGCTCATCCACTGCGGCTCGCGCGGGCTCGGCCACCAGACCTGCACCGACTACCTCCGGCGCATCGAGAAGGAACACAAGGACCTGCTCGACGACCTGCCGGACAAGGAGCTCGCGGCCGCGCCCGCCGGCTCCGAACTCGCAGAGGAGTACTACGGCGCGATGTGCGCCGCCATCAACTTCGCGTGGGTGAACCGACAGCTCATCATGCACCGCACGCGCGAGGTGTTCGCCGACGTGTTCGACCGCGACTGGCGCGACATGGAGATGCGCCTGTTGTACGACGTCGCCCACAACATCGCCAAGAAGGAGGTCCACGAAGTCGACGGCGAGGAGCGCGAACTCTACGTCCACCGGAAGGGCGCGACGCGGGCGTTCCCCGCGGGCCGACCCGAACTCCCGCCCGCCTACGCCGACGTGGGCCAGCCGGTCATCATCCCCGGGAGCATGGGCGCGGGGAGCTACGTCCTCCGCGGCGGCGACCGGTCGCTCGACCTCACCTTCGGCTCGACGGCCCACGGCGCGGGCCGGCTCATGAGCCGAACCAAGGCGAAACAGGAGTACTGGGGCGAGACGGTGCGAGACGAACTCCGCGAGCAGGAGAAGATATACGTGAAGGCCCAGTCGGGCGCGACGGTCGCCGAAGAAGCGCCGGGCGTCTACAAGGACGTCGACGAAGTCGTCCGCGTCTCCGACGAACTGGGCATCGGCGACAAGGTCGCGCGGACGTTCCCCGTCTGCAACATCAAGGGCTGAGTCGCCGACCCGACACGGCCCGACCTGACCCGTGTCCGCGGCTCAGGCGACGGTCGTTCCGACCGCGCGGCGCTTGTAGAAGTAGTACGCGAGCGCCGCGAGGCCGACGAACACCGCGGTCGCGCCGTCGCCGACCGCGCCCCCCGAGAGGAGCGCCGAGACGACGCTCCCGAGGCCGATAGCGAGGACGAGCAGGCCGCCGCCGAGAATCCACGCCCGCGGGTCGCGGTCGACCTCGTCGTAGTGGCCGCTCTCGATGAGCGCCATCTCCTTTCTGTGTTCGAGGTAGACCACCGCGCCGGCGAACGCGAAGACGACGACGGCGAGGGCGACGAACGGCACGAAGAACAGCACGTCGCCGAGGCCGAAGGAGGACTGAATGGGAACCATGATAGATAGTCGACGCGTGAGCTATTGAATACGGAGTGACGCGCGTTCGCACGAGTCGGACGTACGTCGCGGGCGCGGAGGCTCCCGAAGACTCAGAACCCGTCGGGACCGCGCGGCCCCGCGTCCGGACCTCGTGGGCCCGACGGACCGGACGGGCCTCCCCCGCCGATGACGACGTAGTCGCTTTCGGGGACCGCCTCGACCTCGCGGCCGTCTTCGTACCTGACGAACGAGAGGTAGAACTCGCGGCCGCACGGCGACGCCAATCCGGGGCGCTCCACGTCGTCGGCGTCGACCACGTCGCCGGTCCACGACAGGGGCGAATCGCTCTCTCCTTCGCCCTCACCTTCACGCTCGCCCTCGCCGCAGACGAACCGGACGCCCTCGGTGTCTTCGAAGTCGTCGGTCGGGTCGGCGTACGCCCAGCCTTCGAGGGGGTACGGCGTCACCGACTTGTCGGCCAGGTAGCCGTCGCGTTCGAGTTCGACGACCGCGCCGCAGTGCGGACAGTAGTACGAGACCGGAAATCCCATGGGTGAGCGTAGGACTCGGCGGGCTTAACGCCCGCGCCGAAACGGAGGTTTATCTCGAATGCCGCGGCCAGCGTCCCCGTGCGTTGAGCATCGCCGCCGGGCGAGACGCGGGAGCGCGGCACGCCGCCCGGCGGAGCGGCCGTGCCGCCTGTTCGCGCCCCGTTTCGTTCTGCCACTCCGCTCAGACGCCGGATGGACCGCCGTCGACGTATCTGAACGCGACGCCGGCACGGTCGGCCGTCACCTCGTCGCGGGCCGAGTCGCCGACGAACACGGCCGAGTCGGGGCCGACCGCCATGCGTTCGAGCGTCGTGAGCAACGGCTCCGGGTCGGGCTTCTGCGTCGCCACGGTGTCGCGGCCGACGACGGCGTCGACGTGAGCCGCGAGGTCGTGCACGTCGAGCGCGACCCGGCAGGCGTCCTCGGCGTTGAGCGAGCAGACGCCGGAGGGGACGCCGTCGTCGGCGAGGTGGTCCGCGAGCGGGAGGCGGTCGGAGACCCACGCGCCCTCCCGCTCGTGTGCCGCGATTTCCCGCTCCAGTTCGTCGCGGACGCCCGCCTCGTCGGCCGCGTCGAGCATCTTCCAGAGGTCCATCGAGTCAGCGTCGACGCCGGCGTCTCGCAGGACGGCCGCGGCGTCGCGGGCGGTGTCGTTCCAGTCGACGCGGAGGTCGACGAGCGTCCCGTCGAGGTCGTAGACGACCGCGTCGAACGCCGAGAGGTCGGGGAGCGTCATTGCCCGCAGTAGGGCGCCGCGGGGAAAAGACGCTTCGGGAGAAGGCCTATACGGAAACCCGGCGTCGCCTCCGATATGGCATCCCCGTTCCGCGAACGCCTCGCGCCGGTCCTCCCGTCGCTCGTCGTCGCGGCCGGCGTCTTCCTCCCGTGGATACAGGTCGACCCGGCCCACGAGGGGCCGGTCATCTCAGTCTACTACGGCGGCATGGGAAACGGGCTGGAACTCGTTCACGGCATCGTCCTCCTCCCGACGGTCGTCGTGCTTTCTCTCGCCGCGCTTGCCGGACGGCGCTCCCGCCGCGCGGAACTCGTCGTCGGCGTCGTCGGCACCGTCGCGGTCCTGCGGTTCATCCAGCTGTGGGACGAGACGTTCGTCTCGGCGGCCGGCGCGTGGGTGACGCTTCTCGGATGCGTCCTCCTCGCGGGCGTCGCCGCCGTCGACGTGGTCCGCGAGCGAGGGCTCCCGACGGTCGCTCGGAGTCCGTGAGCGACAGGTGAAAAAGCAGGTCGGGCCGTCGGTTCAGTCGAGGAGCGACCGCGCGATGATTTCCTTTTGAATCTCGCTGGTCCCCTCGTAGATGGTCGTAATCTTCGAGTCGCGGTAGTAACGCTCCACGTCGAAGTCGGTCGTGTAGCCGTAGCCGCCGTGGACCTGCACGGCCTCGTTGGTCACGTCGACCGCGGCCTCGCTGGCGAAGTACTTCGCGATAGACGCCGCGGTCCGCGGGTCGTCACCGGCGTCGGCGACGCGGGCGGCCTCGCGGACGAGCATCCGCGAGGCGTGGACCTGCGTGCCCATGTCGGCAATTTTGTGGCGAATCGCCTGAATCTTCGAGATGGGCTTGTCGAACTGCTCGCGCTCGTTCGCGTAGTCGATGGCGTCGTCGAGCGCGGCCTGCGCGAGTCCCACGGCCTGCGAGGCGATGCCGATGCGGCCGCCGGTCAGGATTCGGAAGGCCGCAGAGAGGCCCTTGCCCTCCTCGGTGAGCCGGTTTTCGGCCGGGATGCGCACGTCGTCGAAGCGGAGCGCCGTCGTGTCGGACGCGCGGAGGCCGAGTTTCTCCTCTTTCTTGCCGACCTCGTAGCCGGCCGATTCCGGGACGAGAAACTGCGTGACCGACGAGGGGTCGTCGGGGTCGGTCTTGGCGAAGAGGACGCAGACGCCGCCGCGCTGGCCGTTCGTTATCCACTGCTTTTTCCCGTTGATGACGTACTCGTCACCCTCACGCCGGGCGACTGTCGACATCTCCGCCGGGTTCGACCCGGCGTCCGGTTCGGAGAGGGCGAACATGCCGACCGGCCGGCCGCGGGCCATCTCGGGGAGCCACGTCTCTTTCTGCTCGTCAGTGGCGAACTCGGCGATGCACTCGGTGGCGAGACAGTGCACGGAAAGCGCCGTGGCGACGGCGAGTTGGCCGTAGGCGACCTCCTCGTTGACGACGGCGTAGGTGGCGCGGTCCGCGCCGAACCCGCCGTACTCCTCGGGGACGGTCAGCCCGGTCAGGTCGAGTTCGGCGAGACCGTCCCACACGTCCTCCGGGAACGTCTCCGTCTCGTCGGCCTCGCGTGCGGTCGGGCGAATCTCCTCGACGGCGAACTCGTGGACCACGTCGCGGATGGCCCGTTGCTCGTCGGTCAGACCCGTGGCAGACCCTACGGTTTCCATGGTGTTGAGTACGGACCATCATTGAAAAAGATGATCGAACCGCCGGACGTTCGTTGGGCGTCAGCACGGGACAGACTCGGCCGCTCCGCGGGGCGTCGCTCAGTCGCGTAAGTACGCGAGTACCTCGCCGGCCGGCGCGCCGAGGCCGCCGCCCTGCGCGAAGGTCGGCCCACCGCCGCCACCGCCGCCGAACTCGTCTGTCACCTCGGCGACGACGTCCCCGGCGGCCGCGTCGCCGGCGCTGGCGACGACGACGAACGGCGCGTCGGACTCGCCGACGGCGACGAACACGTCTACGTCGGCTCCGTCGCGGGCCTCCTTGGCGGCCTCGCCGACCTCGTTCGCGTCGAAGCCGGAGACCGCGCCGACGTTCCACGTCAGCCCGTCGCGCTCGACCGTCTCGAAGTCCGCGAGGCGAGCGCGCAGGACTTCGGATTTCAGGTCGGCGAGTTCGGACTCCAGTTCCTCGCGGGCGGCCGCGGTTCCGGCGGCCGACTCCCCCAGCCCATCGAGGTTCGTCCCGAGCGCTCGGGCGGCCTCGTAGGCGGACGTTCGGACCTCGGCGCGGCGGTCGATGGCCGACGGACCGACCGCGAACTCGACCCGGGTGAGTCCCTCGCCGGGGTTCGACCGACCGAGCACCTCGACCGGTCCTATTTCGACGGTGTTCGAGACGTGCGTTCCGCCGCAGGCCGCCCAGTCCCAGCCGTCGATGGAGACGACGCGGACCTCGTCAGCGTCGGCGAAGACCCCCTCCTCGGTCTTGACGTTGAACGCGATTTCCTCGCGCTCGCGGGCCTCCGCGACGGGAATCTCCTCCCACGACACCTCGCGGCTGTCCCACACCGCCCGGTTGACGAGGCGCTCCAGTTCGACGAGCGCGTCGTCGTCGATCTCGGTCGAGGTCTCGAAGTCGACGCGGACCTTCTCCGCGGAGATGTCGAAGCCGCCGTAGCCGAGGTCGTCGAAGATGCGGCGACCCGCGCCGTAGAGGACGTGACTGGCGGTGTGGGCCCGCATGCAGTACGTTCGGAGGTCGTCGTCGACGACGCCCGTCACCTCGTCGCCGACGCCGAAATCGGGGTCCGCCGCGAGGTCGTGGACGACCGCGCCGTCGGCGTCCGTGCGGACGTGTTCGATATCGACGCCGCCGAGAACGCCCCGGTCCGCGGGCTGGCCGCCGCCTTCGGGGTAGAAGTACGTCTCGTCGAGAGTGACCGACCGACCGTCGACGCGCGTCACCGTCGCGTCGAACGCCCGGACCGTCGGCGACTCGGGTGCGAGTGAGTCGGACATGTGCGCGTCGAGACGCCCGACCGAGAAAAATCGTGCTACTCGTCGACGAGGGTCACGTCGAGGCGCTCTTCGAGCGCGCGGATGGCCGACCCGCCGACGTTCGCCCGCGTGGCGCGGCCCTGCTCGATGGCGAGCAGTTGCTTCTCGTCGAGGTCGAGTTCGTCGGCGAGCTCGGCGAGTTGGAGGCCGGCGTCCTGCCGGGCGGATTCGACGACGCCGCCGTAGCCGGAAACGAGGTAGGGAAGCCGGTCTTTCTCGTAGTTCGTCCCTTTCTCCTCCCAGTGCTTGGAGTCGCCCTTCGCGCTGTCGTACATCTTCGCCGTCCGCTGGGCGGCGCGCTTCTTTCGGTTCCCCGAGGAACCGTCCCGGGAGGTGTCACTCGACCCGCTCTTTCGGTCGGCGTGGCGGTTCTCGCCGTGCGGCGCGCAGTCCGGACAGACCAACAGGTCCGCGCCGGCCACGTTCGCGCGCCGGAGCTTCGCGGTGCTTCGGCCGCAGAGTTCGCAGCTGTCGCCGTCACCGCCGCCACCGCCCCGGTTCGTCGAGTACTTGGCCATGCCCCGTGTTACTCGTTCGACCCTTTTAAACTCGCGGCACGGGGGCGACTGCGGGTGTCCGAAGTCGGAGCCGATGCGGTCGCTGGTCGGTGAATAGCGAGTCGCTCGGAGAGATATTCCTACCAGAAAGCAGTTCAGAGAAATCCAGAGAGGCGCACCTCTCGGGGTGTAGTTTCGTGGAAGGATTGTGCGTGGGTGATGTCCGTGTAGGGACGTCACCTGCATCATTCGGCGGCTACGCCGCCTCATTGCGGACTGTGAGTCCGCACATGCGATGCGTGGGACCGGATTTGAACTTCCGAGACTCGCTTCGCTCGTCTCGACGTTCGAATCCGGCGAGCCGGATTCTCACCGGCGGACCACTACAGGACAGCGCCTTCAACACTGTCGGAGTAGCAGTTCAGAGAAATCCAGAGAGGCGAACCTCTCGGGGTGTAGTTTCGTGGAAGGATTGTGCGTGGGTGATGTCCGTGTAGGGACGTCACCTGCATCTTGCGATGCGTGGGACCGGATTTGAACCGGCGGACCTCTACAGGACAGCGCCCTCAACGCTGCGCCGTTGGCCTGGCTTGGCTACCCACGCTCGCTGTGTCTTACTGCACTCTCCGTTACCCCGCGGTAATTTAAATGACTTTCCTTTCGACTCGGCAATGTCGGGCGTTTGCAGGCGTCGTGCCGCGGGCGGGCGACAGAACGATTTTGGCCTCGCGGCCCCGGAATACGCCCATGGAGTTCCGAGCACGCGACCACGTCCGCGGACTGACCGCTCTCCTCTCGGTGCTGTCGCTCGCGCTCGTCTTCGGCGCGGCGCTCGGCGCGATTCCCCGCGCCGCGATTCCGACCGCGCCGGCGGCCGCGCTGAACGCGATTCCGCACGTCAACGCGGTCATCAGCACCGTCGCCATCGTCACCATCCTCGCCGGCGTCCGGTTCGTCCGCCGCGGCGAAATCGAGCGCCACCGGCGCATGATGCTCGCCTCCTTTCTCCTCTTTGCGACGTTCCTCGTCCTCTATCTCTACAAGGTCGTCGTGCAGGGGACCGCGGAGTTCCCCGGCCCCGACGCGGTCTACCAGTTCGTCTACCTCCCGACGCTGGCGATTCACATCCTCCTCGCCGTCGTCTGCGTTCCCGTCGTCTACTACGTCCTGCTGTTGGCGCTGACGCGGCCGATAACGGAGGTCTTCGGCACCGAGCACGCCCGGTTCGGCCGCGTCGCCGCCTCGCTGTGGCTCGTCTCGTTCGTCCTCGGAAACGTCGTCTACGCCCTCCTTTACGTCGTCTACTGAGGCGGGAGTCGGCGAGCACCGCCGCTCGGCCGTTCAAAGGGAGTACCCGTCCGACGCCCGCGGCGGGCGCGCGGCCCGAGGGCCGGTGCGGACGGGCGGTAGTACGCGGTGCGACCGGCAGGTCACAGAGACGGGATGTGCGGGCCCTCCCGCGGTGTTACACCACCCCGTCGATTCGCACTCCGTACTCCGCTCGCAACCCGGTCCTCGGCGAGTCGGAGTGCGAATCGAACGACGGGCGCGAGAGAAAAGAAAGGCCGCGTTGATTATGCTATCGAGGCTCTCGGTGACTGTCAGGCGGAGCGATAGGTCGGGGGGACGAGACGAGTGGAACTCAGTCGCTCAGCGGCGCTTCGGCACCGACGACGGGGCGACTCACGTCGCGGTCGGTCTCCTCGCCGTCGATGTCGTAGGGGTACTCGCCGGTGACGCAACCGAGACAGAGGTCGGCGCGGGACTTTTCGAGCACTTCGGCGACGGCGTCGATAGAGAGGTAGCCGAGGCTGTCGGCGTCGATGGTGTCGCGGACCTCCTCGACGGACTTGTCCGAGGCGATGAGTTCCTCGCGGGTGGCCATGTTGATGCCCATGTAGCAGGGCGCGACGATGGGCGGCGCGCCGATGCGCATGTGGACCTCGGTCGCGCCGGCGTCGTACAGCAGTTGGACGAGCTGGTTCGACGTCGTCCCGCGGACGATGCTGTCGTCGATGAGCGTCACGGACTTCCCCTCGACGGTGCTCTTGATGGGGTTGAGCTTGAGGCGGACGGCGCGCTCGCGTTCGTCTTGGGTCGGCATGATGAACGTCCGGCCGACGTAGCGGTTCTTCATCAGCCCCTCGGCGAACTCGACCGTCGCGTCGTCCTCCTGTGCGGCCTCGGCGTAGCCGGAGGCGAACGCGCGGCCCGAGTCGGGCACGGGCATGACCACGTCGGTGTCGACGCCGTTTTCCTCCCAGAGCTTCCGGCCGAGTCCGCGGCGGACCTCGTAGACGAGCGTGTCGTTCATCACGGAGTCCGGGCGGGCGAAGTAGATGTGTTCGAAAAAGCAGTGGGCCGTGTTGTCGCGTTCGACCAGTTGATACGAGTCGAAGCCGCTTCCGTCGGGGTCGAGGACGACGAGCTCGCCCGGTTTCACGTCGCGGACGAGCTCGCCGTCGAGCGTGTCGATGGCGGCAGACTCGGAGGCGAGCACGTAGCCGTCGTCGACTTTCCCGATGCAGAGCGGTCGGTTGCCCTCGGGGTCGCGCACGCCGAGAACCGTCTCGTCGTGCATGATGGTGAGCGCGTACGAGCCGTGGATGCGCTCCATGGTCCGCTTGACCGCGCGGACGAGGTCCTCTTCGAGGAGGTTGCGCGCGAGGTCGTGGGCGATGACCTCGGTGTCGCCCGTGGAGGTGAAGGCGTGACCGAAGTTCTCCAGTTCGTCGCGGAGTTCGTCGGCGTTGACGAGGTTGCCGTTGTGCGCGAGGCCGAGCGACCCCGACTTAAAGGAGACGGCGAACGGCTGGGCGCACGACTTCGACACGTCGCCCGCGGTGGGGTAGCGGACGTGACCGATGCCGGCCTCGCCCTTCAGGCCGTCGAGGTCGGCGGCGTCGAACGCGTCGCCGACGAGACCCATCTGGACGTGACTGTGCTGTTGGAACCCGTCGTGGGTGACGATGCCTGCCGACTCTTGGCCCCGGTGCTGGAGGGCGTACAGCGAGTAGTAGAGGGGCCGTGCGGCGTCTCGACCGCCGAGTGCGACGCCGACGACACCGCACTTCTCGGTCGGTCCGCCGATGTGGTGGTGGGAGTCGTCCCGCCCAGTTACCATGGAAGATGATAGAGAGTCGAGGGGGTAAAAAACCCGTCCTTATGCAGTAACGACGGGTTCCGAAACCGGAAAGTATGCACATGAGTGCACATCTCAGCGTGCGACGGAACTGCGGGCGACGACGCGGCGAAGCGCGATGACGACAGCCACGGCGACGCTGGTAGTCGCAGAGATGACGACAGCGCTCGTCGGAGAGACAGTGACGAAGGCGACCGCGGCGGCGACGACACGCGAGGAAGAGCGCACGCAGTCGGCGAGTGTCGAGGACACGTACTCGGTGCTAGCGAGTGTCACGGACGCGAGGACGAACCGGGAGTCAGGAACGCGGGTTCGTTCTCGCCGCAGACGGCGAGAGAGAAGACAGAGACGGTCGGAGACCGTCGAGAGTCGTTAGTTGTCGCCGGACTTCGACTGCCAGGCGTAGCTCCGACGCTTCTTCGACTTACCGAAGCCGCAAGACGAGCAGACCTTCTTCTTCACGTGGTAGGACTTCTCGCCGCAGCGACGGCACTTGACGTGCGTCGTCTTGTTCTTCTTTCCTTGGCTGGGGGTTCCTGCACCCGTCATGCTTTGATGGTGACGACGTTATCGCCGCGTATAATGGTTGTGTCTTGGACTTGCTCGAGTTCGATATCCCCGGGCACGGTGTCTTCGTCCAGCGCTTCTTCGAGTACGACGTTCATGTGCTGGTCGTAACCAGCGAGGACGCCGAAGTACGCGTTTCCGTCCTTGAGGAGAACCGTCACCGGCTCGTCGAGTGACGCTTCGAGGACGTCGAGGGGTCGGCCGCTCATGCATCAAATCCGTCTCGTAGTTGTCTTAAATGTGCCGGACCGACAGTGCGAAATCGCTTCGAACCCGGTCGTTCGGGGGCGAAATCGTCGTCGAACAGACGGGTGACCGCGAATCGCGCGAGGGACTCGCACGGGTGCGAGCGTACGGACGCGGTGAACCCACGTAGTTTTTAGTCCCCCCGTGAGTAGAACTCAGTACCAGAAACCCGCGGGTAAGTGCGGGCGCGCCCAGTTCGACCGATTCGGGCCGTCTCGCACGCGGGGTCATTCGACCGACGAGCTGCAAGACGCCGGGGCCGGTGGCCCCCAGACACCCGTCTTTCCGTGAGCACCTTCGCCACATCGTGGCTTTCGATGCTCGGAATATCGAGACACAAACCATGGAAATCGAAATCGCAACCATAGGCGGATACGAAGAAGTCGGCCGTCAGATGACGGCCGTCCGTGCCGGAGACGACGTCGTCGTCTTCGACATGGGTCTCAACCTGTCGCAGGTCCTCATCCACGACAACGTCGAGACCGAAAAGATGCACAGCCTCGACCTCATCGACATGGGCGCTATTCCGGACGACCGGGTCATGAGCGACCTCGAAGGAGACGTGCAGGCCATCGTCCCCACGCACGGTCACCTCGACCACATCGGGGCCATCTCCAAGCTCGCCCACCGCTACGACGCCCCCGTCGTCGCCACGCCCTTCACCATCGAACTGGTGAAACAGCAGATCGAAGGCGAGAACAAGTTCAACGTCAACAACGACCTCGTCAAGATGGAAGCCGGGTCGACGATGTCCATCGGTGACTCCGGACAGGTCGAACTCGAATTCGTCCACGTCACCCACTCCATCATCGACGCCATCAACCCGGTCATCCACACGCCCGAGGGCGCAATCGTCTACGGTCTCGACAAGCGCATGGACCACTCGCCGGTCCTCGAAGACCCCATCGACATGAAGCGCTTCCGCGAGATCGGCCGCGAGGGCAACGGCGTGCTCGCGTACATCGAAGACTGTACGAACGCCGGCCGGAAGGGCCGCACGCCCTCCGAGTCCGTCGCGCGCCGCCACCTCAAAGACGTGATGACCTCCGTCGAGGACTACGACGGCGGCATCGTGGCGACGACGTTCTCGTCGCACATCTCCCGGGTCTCCTCGCTCGTCGAGTTCGCCAAGGACATCGGCCGCCAGCCGGTCCTCCTCGGCCGCTCGATGGAGAAGTACTCCGGCACCGCCGAGCGCCTCGGCTTCGTCGACCTCCCCGACGACCTCGGGATGTACGGCCACCGCAAGTCCGTCGACCGCACCTTCAAGCGAATCATGAAGGAGGGCAAGGAGAACTACCTGCCCATCGTCACGGGCCACCAAGGCGAGCCGCGCGCGATGCTCACCCGCATGGGCCGCGGCGAGACGCCGTACGAGATCGACGACGGCGACAAGGTCATCTTCTCGGCGCGGGTCATCCCGGAGCCGACGAACGAGGGCCAGCGCTACCAGTCCGAGCGCCTCCTGCGCATGCAGGGCGCGCGCATCTACGACGAGATTCACGTCTCGGGCCACCTCCGCGAGGAGGGCCACTACGAGATGTTGCAGGCGCTCCAGCCCCAGCACGTCATCCCGGCTCACCAGAACCTGAAAGGCTTCGCTCCGTACGTGGACCTCGCGGAGAGTCAGGGCTACGCCCTCGGTCGCGACCTCCACGTCACGCGGAACGGCAACATGATCCAGCTGGTGGAGTGATGACTCCCGACGCGACGGAAAAGCGGGTGCTCGAGGCGATTCGCGAGCGACGCGAGCTCGTCAACGACGCGCTCGACGAGGACGTGCCGATGGCCGAGCCCGAACGGCTCTACGAGGCCACCCGGTACCTCCTGAAAGCCGGCGGCAAGCGCCTCCGGCCGACCGTCTCCCTCCTGACCGCGGAGTCCCTCGCGGACGTCGAACCGATGTCGGAGGACTACCGGGCGTTCCCGACGCTCGCGGGCGACGCCATCGACGTGCTGGTCGCCGCCGTGAGCATCGAGGTCATCCAGTCGTTCACGCTCATCCACGACGACATCATGGACGACGACGACCTCCGTCGCGGCGTTCCGGCGGTCCACAAGGAGTACGACACCTCGACCGCCATCCTCGCCGGCGACACGCTGTACGCCAAGGCGTTCGAACTCCTGACGAAGACGGGCGCGGACCCCGCCGACGGCCTCGAAGCCGTCCGCCGGCTCGCGACCACCTGCACGCAGATCTGCGAGGGGCAGGCGCTCGACATCGAGTTCGAGCGCCGCACCGAGGTGCTCCCCGACGAGTACCTCCAGATGGTCGAGCTGAAGACGGCGGTTCTCTACGGGACCGCCGCCGCCGTTCCGGCGGTCATCATGGGCGCCGACGACGAGGTCGTCGAGGCGCTCTACCAGTACGGCATCGAGTCCGGGAGCGCGTTCCAGATTCAGGACGACGTGCTCGACCTGACCGTGCCGTCCGACCAGCTCGGCAAACAGCGCGGCTCGGACCTCGTGGAGAACAAAGAGACCATCATCTCGCTTCACGCGCGCCAGCAGGGCATCGACGTGGACGACCTCGTCGACGCCGAGACGGCCGAGGAACTCACCGAAGACGCCGTCGAAGCCGCTGTCGCCGAACTGAACGAGGCGGGAAGCATCGACTACGCCCGCGAGATGGCCGAAGACCTCACCGAGCAGGCCAAGTCGCGGCTCGACGTCCTCCCGGACAACGAGGCCCGCGACCTGCTGTGCGACATCGCGGACTACCTCATCACCCGCGGCTACTGAGCGCGCGGCGCGCCCGCCGCGAACCGCGGACGCCGGCCGTGCGGTTTTCTCTTCGACCCGTTCGGTCCCCGAGCCCCGCCGTAACTCATATCTACTCCGAAGTGCTAACATATGACGTACCCCTGCCCGCGCGAGGACCCGTCCCCGCAATCCGGGCCTGTTTTTAGGCGCGCCGCGGAAGCGAACGGTAATGGACGACGAGCTTCGAGAGCGCATCGAGCGAGAGGCCGAGAAGCACGCGCTTCTCAACGCGGTCAAACACGACAGCGACGCCGACGTGGGCGCGATTATGGGCCCGCTGATGGGCGAGAACCCCGACTTCCGACAGCACGGCGGCGAGATTCCGGGCCTCATCGGCCCCGTCGTCGCCGAGGTCAATCGGCTGTCGGCGGGCGAAAAGCGCGAGCGACTCGAAGAGCTCGCGCCCGAGGAACTCGCCGAGATGGAAGCCGAGGAGGAAGCGGACGACTCGCTCCTTCCCGACCTCCCGAACGCCGAGGACTACGACGAGGTCCGCATGCGCGCCGCGCCGAACCCCAACGGCCCGTGGCACCTCGGCCACGCCCGCATGCCCGCGGTCATCGGGACGTACAAGGAGATGTACGACGGCTCCTTTATCGTCCGGTTCGACGACACCGACCCGGAGACAAAGCGGCCGGACCTGACCGCGTACGACGCCATCCTCGACGACATCGACTACCTCGGGTTCGAGCCCGACGACGTGATTCGCGCCTCGGACCGTGTGGAGACGTACTACGACTACGCCCGCGAACTCATCGAGATGGGCGGCGCGTACACCTGCTCGTGTTCGGGCGAGGCGTTCTCGAACCTGAAGAACGACGGGAAGCCGTGTCCGCACCGCGACAAGGACTCCGAGACGACCCGCGAGGAGTTCGAGGACATGGTCGCAGGCGAGTACAGCTCGGGCGAGATGGTCCTCCGCGTCAAGACCGACATCGAACACAAGAACCCCGCGCTCCGCGACTGGGTCGCCTTCCGCATGATAGACACGCCGCACCCCCGCGAGGAGGCGGCCGACTACCGCGCGTGGCCGATGCTCGACTTCCAGTCCGGCGTCGACGACCACCTCACGGGCGTCACCCACATCATCCGCGGCATCGACCTGCAGGACTCCGCGAAGCGCCAGCAGTTCGTCTACGACTACTTCGGCTGGGACTACCCCGAGGTCGTCCACTGGGGCCACGTGCAGGTCGACGCCTACGACGTGAAGATGTCCACGTCGAGCATCAAGGAGCTCATCGACGCGGGCGAGGTCGAAGGCTGGGACGACCCGCGCGTGCCGACCATCAAGAGCCTCCGTCGCCGCGGCATCCGCGGGCAGGCCATCGTGGACGCGATGGTCGGCCTCGGCACCTCCACGTCGAACGTCGACCTCTCGATGTCGACCGTCTACGCGAACAACCGCGACCTCGTTGACGACGAGACGGACCGCTACTTCCTCGTCCGAGATGGAGAGGAGTTCGCCGTCGAGGGCGGCCCCGACAGCGCCCACCCGCCGCTTCACCCGAGCTTCGAGGAGCGCGGCACCCGCGACATCCCCGTCGGCGACAGCGTCCGCCTCGAATCGGGCGACGTGCCCGCCGAGGGCGAGCGCGTCTGGCTGAAGGGCTTCGGCGCGGTCCGCCGCGAGGGCGACTCGCTCGTCGCCACCGGCGACGACCTCGACGTGGTCCGCGAGGGCGACGTGGCCGTGATTCACTGGGTCCCGACCGACGGCGTCTCGGTCCGCATGCGCACCATGGACGGCGACGTGACGGGCGTCGCTGAGCCCGACTTCGGCGACGTGCCCGAGGACGAACTCGTCCAGTTCGAGCGCGTCGGCTTCGTCCGCGTGGACGACCGCGGCGACGACGAGACGGTCGTCTACTTCGCGCACAAGTAAGCCGAGCGACGGACAGTCGCTCTCGACACGAACACTCGTTTTACCCACCCGCGCCTAAGGAGTCGTATGACCCTCCTCGACCTCACCCGCCGCGTCGAAACGGGGATGCCGACGTACCCCGGCGACCCGCCAGTCACAGTCGAGTCGCACGCCGACTTCGACGCCGACGGCTACCGCGTCTCGCGGCTCGAGCTCGGAACCCACGCGGGCACGCACGTCGATGCCCCCGCCCACACCGAGCCGGACGGCGCGACGCTCGACGACTTCCCGGTCGAGGACCTCCGGTTCACCGCTCGGGCCATCGACTGCCGAGACGCGGGGGCCCGCGGCCGAATCGGACCGGACGCGATTCCAGAACACCTCGAACCGCGTGTGGACTTCCTCGTGTTCCGGACCGGCTGGGACGACGAGTGGGGAACCGAGCGCATGACCGACCACCCGGCGCTCGCGCCGGAGACAGCCCGTGCCTGCGCGGACCGGGGGCTGTCTGTCGGTATCGACGCGCTCAGCCCCGACCCGACCGGCGGCGACGACGTGCCCGCCCACCACGCGATTCTCGGGGCGGGCCTCCTCGTCGTCGAGAACCTCCGCGGGTTGGACGCGCTCCCGACCGACCGGACGTTCGACCTCTACGTCATGCCGCTTCGGGTGGACGCCGACGGCGCGCCCGCCCGGGTCGTCGCCGACGCGGAGACGGGGCTGATTCGGCGTCGAGACGAGCGGTGAGTCGGCGGGAACCGGGGGGAACGCGAAACCGGTCGGCGCTCAGACCACCACGGTCAGGACGAACCCGACGAGCATCGAGAACGTCAACAGGGCCTGTACCGCCGCGGTGGCGAGGACGCCGACGGTGGCGACGAGGGCGCGCCGACCGCTCTCTTCGGCGTCCTGATGGTCGAGGTATTCGAGGGCGAAGACGGTGCCCGCGACGCCGACGAAGATGCCGAGCGGGCCGATGAGGAACATGAGCAGGAAGCCGGCGACGCCGGCGATAATCGACGTTCGAGTCGACGCGCCGCCGAACCGTGCGGCGACCATCCCGCCGGCGTAGTCGGTGACGAGCGCGACGAGGCCGACGAGCGTCAGCCCGACGAACGCGATGGGACCGGGGTCCGAAAAGCCGGACGCCACCCAGTAGACGACCACACCGAGCACGGACAGGAGCGCGCCGGGGAGAAGCGGGAGCACGCTCCCGACGACGCCGAGGACCAGGAGGGCGAGCGCAATCCAGAGGAACACGTCCATACCGGGGTGGTTCGGGCCGGGGGCTATTCACCCCACCGAGTGGGCGCGTCGAGACTGCGGCGGGAAACGGTGAGTGTAACGGGCCACCGATTCGCGCGCCGCGCGACCCGGTTTCGCGCCCGTTCGGGGGATAGTTTATTGCCTCTACCGGAATATGTCACTAAGAGTCATGGCTATCGACCCGCAGTTCGAGGCAAACAGAGAGAAGGTCGGAGAGGAAAACGGCGTGGCCGTCTGGGGACCGGTCGAACCGCCGGAGAAACTCGGCATCCACGGCACGCACGTCGCGGTGGACTTCGACATCTGTCTCGCCGACGGGGCGTGTCTGGAGGACTGCCCCGTGGACGTGTTCACGTGGGTCGACACGCCCGACCACCCCGAGTCGGACATCAAGGCCGAACCGACCCACGAAGACCAGTGTATCGACTGCATGCTCTGTGTCGACGTCTGCCCGGTCGACGCCATCGACGTCGACCCCGGGCGAGCGGGACGCATCTGAGGGAAGAAACCCCGATTTTTTGCGGGTGACGCCGCCGCCAGCGACGCCGCCGCCAGCGACGCCGCCGAGCGGCGCAGACGTTCCGGCCACCTAGTACAAAAGATTATTATGAATATGAGCTAGCATTAACTGGAGAGTGTTCTCAATGCACATGGTGGTACTTACCAAAGGCGTTCCCGACTTCCGGGAGGGCCAGGTATCGTTTGACGAGGACGGGCACCTCGAACGGGGGAAGACGCCCACGGTGATGAATCCGAACGACCGCTTCGCGCTGGAGGCGGCGCTCCAGACGCGGGTTCGACACGGCGGACGGGTGAGCGTGATGAGCATGGGGCCGCCGGGGTACAAGGAGGTGTTACAGGAGGCGATGGAGACGGTGTACGCCGACGACCTCCACCTCGTCTCGGACCGCGAGATGGCGGCCGCCGACACGTGGGCGACGGCCATCACCCTCAGCGCGGGCATCGAGACGCTCGGCGAGCCGGACGTGGTGTTCGCCGGGTTCAAGACCGCCGACGGGGAGACGGGCCACACCGGCCCGCAGACGAACTGGTGTCTCGACATGCCGCTCGTCACCCACGTCGTCTCCCTCGACATCGACGAGGAGGCGGGGACCCTGCGCGCCAAGCGACTGGTCGAAGGCGACATCGAGGAGATAGAGACCGTCGAGACGGAGCTTCCGGCGTTCGTCGTCGCGGACCCCGAGTTCGAGCCGTCGTATCGGACGGCGGGCGAGCGCCTGACGCTGAAGGACTTACGCGAGGAGACGAAGGCACGCGCCGAAAACTACGAGGAGCACCTGACGGTGCGGGACCACGCCGACATCAACGTCGACCCGGACTACATCGGCCTCGACGGCTCGCCGACCATCGTCTCGTCGGTCGACCCGATTCCGAAGGCCCCGGCGGAGCGGGAGGCCACGATGGTCGACCCGGACGATACGGGAGCCATGCAGGACGTGCTGACCGCGATGCAGTCGGCGGTGGGCGACGGCGACGGCGGCGACGCCGCGGCCGCTGGGGGTGACTGAGCGTGACCGACTTCGACCCCGGCGACTACGAGATTTCGGAGCTCGGCCCGGCCATCAAGGACATCGACGACCTCGGCGAGCTAGAGGAGATTCTACAGGCCGAACACCGCGGGCAGAACCGCGCGCCGGCCGTCGCGCTCATCGAGAGCCGCATCGAGAAGTTCTCCGAGGACGACGAGGAGCCGGCGGACGCGGGCGAACTGGACCTCGCGTCGATGAGTACCGCAGAAATCGGGAACACCCTCCAGAGCGTCGAGGAGGTCTCGCAACTCGAAGCGCTCCTCGAACGCGAGGAGGCCGGTGAGGACCGCGACCCGGTGAAGCGACTCATCAGCAACCGCATCGACTCGGTGAAGGGAAGCGACGAGGAGGACACGGAAGTCGAGGTGGACGACCGGACGCCAGAGGAGCGCCACCCCGACCTCGACCACCCGACCCGCGACAAGCGACACGTCCGGTCGCTCCACGGGGGGACCTACCGCGACATGTGGGTCTACTGCGAGACGCAGGCGGGCGAACTCGTGGACGTGTCCAAGGAGATGCTCGGGAAGGCCCGCGAGCTGATGGACACCTACAACGACGACTACACGACCGACGAGCGGGTCGTCGCGGTGCTCATCGGCTCCGACGTGTCGAAACACGTCGAGGACGTCATCGCCCACGGCGCGGACGTGGTCGTCGTCCGCGAGGACGCCCGGCTCGAACGCTTCCAGCACAAGCCGTACACCGAGATATTCTGCGACATGGCCCGCGCGGGGGCCACCCACCAGAACTTCGAGGTCACGGACGGCCGCGACGAGTCGTGGCGCGACTACGACAAGCCGCGGTACGTGCTGTTCCCGGCGACGAACAACGGCCGGGACCTCTCGGCGCTCGTGCAGGCCGAACTCGACTCCGGCCTCGCCAGCGACTGCTCGGGGTTGTACATCACAGAAGAGGTCATCTCGAACCCGGTCAAGACCGGCGTCGCCGGCGAGAAAAAGGAGTTCCAGCGCGTCCTGCACATGAAGCGCCCGGACTTCTCGGGCTTCGAGTACTCGACGATTCTCTGTATCGACAACCCGACGCGGGAGTTCCACCCGCAGGGCGCGTCGGTCATCCCCGGGAGCTTCGACGTGCCCGACCCGGACCCAGACCGCGAGGGGCTCGTGGTCGAACACGACGCCCCGCTCGACGACGACTGGTTCCGCGTCACCGTCACCGACTTCGACCGACTGGACGAGGGCATCGACCTGACCGGCCACGAGGTCATCGTCGCGGTCGGCCGCGGCATCGGCGACGACCCGACGAAGGGCATCGAACTCGCCTTGGACCTCGCCGACCAGTTCGAGGACGCCGAGGTCGGCGTCACCCGCGGCATCGTCACGGGGTCGTTCAACTTCGACGGCCACGTCGAGCAGTACACCCACGAGGACAGACAGATAGGCGAGACGGGGCAGGTCGTCGCGCCGAAACTCTACGTCGCGGCGGGCATCTCCGGCGCGGTCCAGCACAAGGTCGGCATGGACGAGTCGGACACCATCGTCGCCGTCAACACCGACCCCGACGCCCGCATCCGCGACTTCTCGGACTACTTCATCGAGGGCGACCTGTTCGAGGTGTTGCCGAGGCTGACGACGGCGCTCAAGGAGGGCCGGTTCGAGGCGGCGGTCGCCAGCGACGGGGGACGCGCGGCATCGACGCCGCCGGCCGGAGCACCCGACGATGGCGTTGGAGCGGCCGCGGACGACCGAGGTGAGTCGCGATGAGCGACTACGAGCACTACGAGGCGCTCGTCGTCGGGGCGGGTCCCGGCGGCGCGGCGGCGGCCGCGACGTTCGCCAACTACGGCATCGAGACGCTCGTCCTCGAACGCGGCGTCGAGGCCGGGTCGAAGAACGTCTCGGGCGGGCTCATCTACGCCGAGGAGTCCGCGCCCTACACCATCGACGACCTCTTTCCGGGCTTCCGCGAGGCGGCCGCCGAGCGGCCCATCACGAAGTACCGCATCCACAACATCGCCGGCGACAAGGTGGAGTCGTTCGACCTCACGGACCTCCACGAACACGACACCGAGTGGTCCGACTCGGTCCTCCGGCGGAAGATGGACTCGTGGCTCGAAGACCGCGTCCACGAGCGGACCCGCGAGACCGGCGGCGGTCTCCTGACGGGCGTCCACGTCAACGGCCTGCTCCGCGAGGAGGGCCGCATCGTCGGCGTCACGCTCGACGAACTCGACCCGATAACGGCCGATATCATCGTCGCCGCCGACGGGGTGAACTCGGAACTCGCCCGCGACGCGGGCCTGATGGACTGGGACGAGCCAGACGAGTGGTTCCAGGGCGTCAAGGCCGTCGTCGACATGCCGGAAGACGCCATCGCCGACCGGTTCGACGTGGCGGAAGACGAGGGCGCGGCCCACCTGTTCTCGGGCGACCTCTTCGAGGGCGTCCGCGGCGGCGGCTTCCTCTACACGAACCGCGACACGCTGTCGCTCGGGACGGTGTTCCACCTCGACAGCCTCGTCGCCGAGGAGGCGGAGCCACACGAGCTACTGGACGGGCTCTTGACCCACCCGCTTCTCGCGCAGTGGCTCGGTGACGACTACACGGAACTGGAGTACAGCGCGAAGCTCGTGCCCGACTCGAAGAAGGTCGCCCTGCGCGAACCGCACTTCGGCCGCCTGCTCCTCGTCGGCGACGCGGCCGGCCAGATGCAGGCGCAGGGGCCAATCATCAAGGGCATGAACCACGCCGTCACCGCCGGCGCGCTCGCCGCGGAGTCGTACGCGCAGGCCAAATCGCGCAACGAACCGGAGAAGGCGGGGACCCGCTACGCCCGCAAACTCCGGAGCGAGGGCGTGATGAAGAAGCTCCGGCCACGCGGCTACGAACTGCTCCGCGGCGTCGCCGAGGACGACGGCGTGACCAGCGTGGTCGATTCGGTGCTCACCTCGGCGGTCGGGCGCGCCGGCGTCCGCGCGCTCTCCGGGCGGCTCGAGCGCCTCTACAACGTCCCGACGCTGTCGGCGCTGATGCCGGACACGCGGACGCCCTACGTGACGCTCCCGACGGTCATCGCCGAGGAGTTGGGGACGCGGGTGCGCGAGACGAGCTCGGTGACGCCGCCGGACCTCGAAGCCCGTATCGGCGCGCTGACCTACGACACCGACATCGGGAACCCGCACATCACGCTCCGCGACGAGTCCTACGAGGCGAGCGGGGCCGCGGTGGCGGCCTGTCCGGTCTCGGCGGTCGACTTCGGCGGCGGCTGTTACCGCGAGGAGGTCGTCCGGACCAACGGCTCCGAGGAGCGCGTCGTCAGCCTCGACACCCAACCCTGCGTCGAGTGCGGCACCTGCGCCGTCGTCGCCGACACCGACTGGAGCCACCCGCGCGGCGACAAGGGCGTCGAGTTCAAGTGGGGGTGACGGGGGTGCGAAGATGAGCGGCGACGCGACCGACCCGGCCTCTCGCCCCGTCGCCGACGGCCGCGGGGCCGAGGAGCGTCACCCGGAAGACGTGCGGTTCGGTGAGCGCGCCAGAGCCCTCGCCGCCGAGGCGCGGGAAGCGCGGGAGTCGTTCGACCCGCCGCCGTCGTCGGCCGCGGGCCGGCGCGCGCTCGAATGCGCCCGCGACGGCGTCGGCCCGGCGGTCTCGCTCTACGTCAGCGCGCGGACGGGCGACCGACTGGTCTCCTTCACCGGCGAGGAGTTCGAACTCCTCCACCGGGCGATGAACGACTGGCTCGCCATGTACGCCCGGTGCTACGGCGTCGACCTCGACGCGGACTTCACGGTGCGTGAGGCCGCCGAAGTCCTGCTTCGGACCCACGACGTGGTCGACACCGCCCAACTCCTGACCTGCGTCCCCGAGCGGCGCTGAGGGCGGCCCGCGCCCCGCGGTCGCGGTCCCGCTTCAGGCGTCAGCGAAGCCGACTGTCGGCGAGTCGAACACGAACAACAATTATAAATCATGAGTGTGATTGTGTACCATGGAAGTAACTGACAGTCTCAACTTCGGACACAAAGACCGCAAAGACATCTACGAGTACATCGAGCGCAACGGGACCGTCCGCGAGGACGAGGTACGCCGGGCGCTCAACTTCGAGCCGGCGGCGCTGGGGGCGCATCTGACCGTTCTGCGACGCGACGGCTACATCCGAAAAGTCGGCAACCACGTCGAGGTGGCGTACGCGCCCGGCGAGGCGGAGACGGTCGAACTCGGCGACCTCGACGTGACGATTCGGATGGCCCAGAACGTCGACTTGGAGAGCCTCGTCGACGCCATCCACGAGGTCGCGGACGAGGGCCGGTACATCGAGGCCGAGACGGTCGCCGACCTGCTCGACCACGAGGAGGTCGTCCTCCGGCACAACGACGTGAACTCCCGGATGGTGTTCGTCGCCACCGTCGGCGACGAGCTCGCCGGCTGGGTCCACCTCGACCTGCCCGAGGCGGAGAAGCTGAGCCACACCGCCGTCCTGACGGTCGGCACGCGACCGGAGTTCCGCGGTAACGGCGTCGGGAGTAGACTCCTCGACCGCGGCGTCGACTGGGCGCGCGAGCGCGGCTTCGAGAAGCTCTACAACAGCATCCCGGCGACCAACGAGGAGGCCATCGCGTTCCTCGAAGGCCACGGCTGGGAGACCGAAGCCGTCCGCGACGGCCACTACAAGATAGACGGCGACTACGTCGACGAAGTGATGATGGCCGTGTCGCTCCGGTGAGCGCGGACTCGCTCCGTCTCCGACCCTGATTTTCTGCGCGTCGTCTCCCGCCAGCGACGCGTGGGTCTGCGACCGCCCCGCGTGCGACCGGTCGCGCGACCACCCGACCGGCTTACGACCAGTCGTCTGCGGCCCCGTCGAGGGGCTCGGCGACGACGCCGTCCCGCTGGACGAGCGCCCTCGCGTGGGCCGTACAGACGTTCCTGTCGGCGTCCCACGGCACGTAGAGCCTGACCGCCGCGACGTTCTCGCAGTCGGGTTCGCTACACTCGGCCATACGGGGAGCGTCGGCGCCGACGACTATCGGTGTGTCGGCGAGCGGGCGATCGCCGCGGCCGTTCCCACGGGCGACGTCACCGGAACCGCTCGCGCTCGGCGTGGGCCGCGTCGGTGCCGTACTCGTCCACGAGCGGTTCGTAGGCGTCGCCGAGCGCGCGCATGGCCCCCGCGGTCGAGTGGAAGTCGAGTTCGTCGGCGACGGCGTCCCACGGGTGCGTCTGGAAGACCTTCCGGACCAGCAGTCGCTCCTCCCGGGGCGCAAGCGAGGCCCGGTCCGGATTCGTGAGGTGCGCGAGTCCGAGTCGCCGGAACGCGCCAGGGGCGGTCGTGTAGAGTCCCGGCCCGTACGACGCGCCGACGACGACGCGCCACTCGTACTCGGAGAGGTCCGGTTCGGCGGCGGTGTCGACGGCGGCGAGGGCGGCCCGCGCCACGTCGGCGTCGAGGTCCGAGAGGGCGTCGCCGAGCACGTCGCCGACGCGGCCGAGGAACCACCTCGCGTGGCGGTCCCGGAGGTCGCGACCGGCGGGCGACAGCGGGCGCATCATGAGCGCCGAGTACTCGCCGCTGGTGTCGTTTCTGGTGGTCGAGAGGTGGACCGTGCCGTAGCCGTTGTCGCGCCAAAACGAGAGGAGGTCGGGGGTCGCACCGAAGCCGACGCCGAGGTAGTCCGCGTCGCCCGCGAACTCGTCGCGTACCTCCGAGAGGAGCCGCGAGCCGAGGCCGGACGACCGGACCGCGTGGTGGGTGGCGATGCGCATCACGCGGTAGCCGACGGGGACTCCCGCCGCCTCGTCCCGGAGTTGGCTCGTGAACACGTCGGGGAGCATGTTCCCGCGGACCCGCCCGCCGTCGTACATGTGCCGGCGGGTGTCGGCGTCGAGGCCGCCCTCGCGGGCGAGGAGCGCGACCGAGACGACCCGACCCTCGTGGGTGAGCGCACGGAGCGTCAGGTTCGGGGCGTCGAGGAGGCGGGCGAGGTCGTCCGGCTCGGTCCGGTAGTGCGCGAGGACGAGCAGGCCGAACGCCTCGCGGAGCAGGTGCTCGTCCGCCAGCAGGTCGTCGGGCGAAAGCGCCCGGTAGGAGGCGGATTCGGGCGTCGCGTCCGCGACGAGTTGGTCGACCGGCGGCCGGGCGTCGAGGAGGAGCGCGCGGAACGTCCACGACTCGACGGGGTCGCCGGCGGCGTAGCGAATCGGGTCGTCGAGGCGCGCGTCGGTCACCTCGCGGTCCGCGTCGTCGAGGCGGTCGCGGAAGCGGACGGCGAACCCGCGGCCCGCGCCCTCGTAGCCGCGGACGGTCGTACAGAAGGCGACCGCGGGCGCGGCGAGGAACGATTCGAGGAGCCTGACGGGCAGGGCGGCCGCCTCGTCCACGACGAGTGCGTCGGCGTCGGCCCCGGCCGCGCCGGCTTCTATCGGCGGGACGTAGCGGACGCGCCCGCCGCGGTCGGCCGCGATGTCGAAGTCGTCTGCGCCGCCGCCTCGGAGCGCGCCGAGTTCGGAGAGGAGTCGCTCGGCGCGGGCGAACACCTCGGCGGCGTTCCGCTTCCCGGGCGCGGTCACGACCACGTCGGCACCTTCGGCGGCGAGGCTCCCGGCGGCGAGGCCCGCCGCGCTCGATTTCCCGCGGCCGCGGTCGGCCTCCACGACGACGGCGGTCCCCGGTTCCGTCAGGGCTTCGAGCGCGGCGAGCGCCTCGGACTGGTCGGCGGTGAGGCAGTCCTCGTAGGCGCGCCGCGGGAACCGTCGGTCCACCTCTCTCGGCACCCGCGGCGGGGCGGCGTCGAAGCTGATTCCCTGTCGGTACGCGCCGTCGCGCTCGACGGTCCCCGAATCGAGGTCCACGAGGGCGACGCCGGGGTGGTCCCGGAGCGTCGAGACGAGTCGGCCGCGGAAGCGACCCGTCACGTCGCCGACGGCAAACGGCGGGACGGCCAGTCGCTCGTCGAACGAGTCGCGGCGGGCCGGCCAGCCGTCGAGAGCGGGGGTGAGCAAAACGAGCAGGCCGCCGCCGTCGACCGCGCCGGCGACGCGGCCGAGCGCGTTCGCCGAGAAGTCCTCGTGGGCGTCGAGTACGACGAGCGACCGGGTCGTCCCGAGGAGCGACGAGGCGCGCTTCGGTTCGACGCGGTGGAAGCGAAAGCCCTCGCGGGCGGTGACGAACGTCACCTCGTCGTCGGGCACGTCGGCCCCGCGGACCGCGTCGAAGGCGGCGTCGATGCCGGCGTCCCGGTCGCCGGCGAGGACGATGAGGCGTCGCTGGTTCGTCGCCAGCGCCTCCTCGCGGCGGGCGGCGGCGAGCGCCTCGACGTCGGGGTCGTCGCCGAGTTCGGTCATAGAGGCGATACGCTGGCGCGGCTATTCACTTCCTTCGGTCGGGTTCGAGCGCCCCCCGTGCTCCGGTCGGTACAGAGCCAGTTTTGATGGGGCGTCACACCCGCTAGAGGTGCGTTGTGTGAGCAACCGACACGGAGGTTCGGGGCGCTTCGGTCGGCGGGAAATCGGGCGATTCGCGGGTCGTGCGGACGCGTCGCACGGCGCTACGATTTTGAAAGCGCTTTTATGGGGGCCGGAGCAAAGGATGGTTACAGCCTGTCCGGGGTTGATGAACCTCCTCGCCGTAGGGAAATCGTTGACCGGTCGCGACCGACCGACCGGTGTGATACCGGCGAGGGAGTCGAGCCCGCGAGCAGGATATAGGTGAACAACAATGGCTGTTTACGTAGACTTCGACGTACCGGCCGACCTCGCTGACAGCGCCGTCGAGGCGCTCGAGGTCGCCCGAGATACTGGTATCGTGAAGAAAGGAACCAACGAAACGACCAAGTCCATCGAGCGGGGCAACGCCCAGCTCGTCCTCATCGCGGAAGACGTCTCCCCCGAGGAGATCGTCATGCACCTGCCCGAACTCGCCGACGAGAAGGGCATTCCGTTCATCTTCGTCGAGACGCAGGACGACATCGGCCACGCCGCCGGCCTCGAAGTCGGCAGTGCCGCGGCCGCCATCGTCGACGCCGGCGACGCGTCCGACGATGTCGAGGACATCGCGACTAAGGTCGAGGACCTTCGATAACCGACCATGAGCGCGGACGAACAAGCCAGCGACTCGACGCCTGCCGAAGTCATCGAAGTCGTTGGAAAGACTGGGATGCACGGCGAGGCCATGCAGGTCAAGTGCCGCATCCGCGAAGGCTCCAACCAGGGCCGTATCATCACGCGAAACGTGCTGGGTCCCGTCCGCGAGGGCGACATCCTCCAGCTCCGCGAGACCCAGCGTGACGCCGACTCCATCGGAGGGCAGTAACAATGGTCGAAAAGCGCACGTGCGACTACAGCGGTGACGAAATCGAGCCCGGCACGGGCACGATGTACGTCAAGACCGACGGCACCATCCTCCACTTCAAGGACTCGAAGGCCGAGAAAAACTACTTCCTCGGCCGCGAGGCCCGCGACCTCGAGTGGACGGAGGCCGGCCGCCGCGCGAGCGGCAAGTCGGAGGACAACTGATGTCCGACGCTGAGCGAACCTTCGTGATGGTCAAGCCCGACGGCGTCCAGCGCGGCCTCATCGGAGACATCGTCTCCCGCTTCGAGGACCGCGGTCTCAAGATGGTCGCCGGCAAGTTCATGCAGATCGACGAGGAGCTCGCCCACGACCACTACGGCGAGCACGAGGGCAAGCCCTTCTTCGAGGGTCTCGTCGAGTTCATCACGTCCGGTCCCGTCTTCGCGATGGTCTGGGAAGGACAGGACGCGACGCGACAGGTCCGCCGCATGATGGGCGAGACGGACCCCGCAGAGTCCGCCCCCGGAACCATCCGCGGCGACTACGGTCTCGACCTCGGCCGGAACGTCATCCACGGCTCCGACCACGAGGACGAGGGCGCGAACGAGCGCGAAATCGCGCTCTTCTTCGACGAGGACGAACTCGTCGACTACGAGCGCGTCGACGAGACCTGGCTCTACGAGTAAGTCTCGTCTCGCGGTTCTCACGCTTTCTTCCGAGAGGAGCGACGGCCACGTCTCCCCTCTCGTCCGCGCTCCAGCCGCCGAGAGGGCGTTCTCGTCGGGGCGGTGTGCGGGATTCTACCATCGGTCATCCACGCTCGGCGACGACCCTCACCGCGGCCTGACCGTCCACCGCGCGGCGAACAACGGTTTTCTTGTCGCCCGGCGAATCGTGTCACATGGTCGAAGTGGAACTCGTGGTCCTCGCGCTCGCGGTGGTGTTCGTCGGCGGCGCGGCGGCGATGCTCGGCGCGACCGCGATTGCGGCGTGGACGACCGCGCGACTGGCGGCGACGCTCTCGATGCTCGTGCGGCCGGTCGTCCTCGGCCCAACAGACATCCGCGACGTGGAACTCCGCGTGGCCGGCCTGCGCGCGCTCGACCACGTCGATTCCGGCGTCGTCACGAACGTCGTCCCCGAGCGGCGGCGCGGCGCGAGCGGCCTCGCTCGGTTCTCCCGGCGGGACGGCGTGCGGTTCGACCTCGCGCTCGCGACGCCCGACGACCGGACCGCGGCGGTCTGGGTGCCGGTTCCGGAGGCGCTGACCGGCGGGTCGCGGTTCGAGCGCATCGCCGCGGCGTGCGACGTGGTCCCCGAGGAGATTTCGGACGCCGTCGGCGCGGAGCTTCCGCTGGTGCGCAGTTCTGACGGCGGCTGGCGCGTCGGAAGCGGCGACGCCTCCGGCCACCGCCGGGGCGACGACGATGCCGCACTCGGTCGCTCGTTCGAGACCGAGCGCGCCTGAGTCGCGCCGGCGAGTCGTCACGTCGTCACGCCCTCAAGTCGTCGCGTCACCACCACCGACCGAGACGCGACCGAAGGCGGTGCAGTCCCGCGGCTCTGTGGTCACGGGTCGAGACGGACGAAAAAGAACGAAACGCGGCGTCAGTCGCTCAGTCGGCCTGCGGGACGGGCGCGTCGAGGTCGATTTCGCCGGCGTCGAGTTCGGCTTCGACCTCGCGGGCGGCCTGCACCATGTTCTCCATCTTCTGGTAGGCGACCTCGCGGGGGAGGAGCTTCACGCCGCAGTCGGGCGAGACGGTGAGCTTCTCCGGCGGGACGACCTTCAGGCCCTGCTTGATGTTCTCCTTTATCTCCTCGACGGTCTCGACTTCGGCGGTGTGAACGTCGACGACGCCGAGCGCGAGGTCCGGCTCGAACTCGGGGTCGGTGAACACGTCTATCTGCTCGTAGCCGCCGTTGCAGAGTTCCACGTCGAACTCGTCGATGGGGTAGTCGTTGAGTTCGGGGTAGATGCGGGAGTAGTCGCCGTAACAGACGTGGAGGCCGATGCGGACCTCGTCGGGGACGCCCGCGACGATGCGTTCGAGACACTCGCCGACGATGGCGTGGTCGTCCGGCGTCGTCGCCAGCGCGGGCTCGTCGATCTGGATGTAGGTCGCGCCCGCCTCGACGAGCTGTTCGATCTCCTCGTTGACGAGGTCGGCCAGCGCGTACGCGAGGTCCGCCTCGGAGTCGTAGTGCTCGTTGAACGACCAGCTCGCAAGCGTGTACGGGCCCGTGATGGGCACCTTGACGGGCTTGGAAGCCACGTCGCTCGTGAACTCGAACTCGTCGACCAGCCACGGCTCGTCGTACTCGACCTCCCCGACGACCGAGGGCTTGTCGAAGTAGTTGTGGCCCCACACCTTCACCGGGCCGTTGAACTCGTAGCCGGGGATACGGTGGGCGAAGTACTCGACCATCTCCTCGCGGCGCATCTCGCCGTCGACGACGGTGTCGAGGCCGGAGCGCTCGTGTTCGTTGGTGATGACGCGACAGGCGTCGTCGTGGGCCTCGTGGAGGTGCTCCTGAGTGAACTTGGAGTCGGGGTCCTCCGCGAGGTCGTTGGCGCGGTTGAGCCACTTGGGCTTCGGGTAGGAACCGACGACGGTCGTGAGCAGGAAGTGCTCGTTGTCGTGGTTCTCGGGGCGGAACTGCTCGCGGTTCTCGGCGTCGCGGCTCATGCTTCCACCTCCAGTTCGTCCTCGGTGGCGGCCGCGAGGGCGGCGAGTTTCTCCGTCGCGCGGTTCTCCGGCAGGTAGAACAGTTCGGTGTTGGAGGTCACGTAGGCGGTGTCGAACGTCTGGCTCTGGACGTTGTCGAGGGTCCACTCGACGCGCTCGCGGACCGTCTCGGGGTCTTCGACCAGCGTGTTCTGGCCGTCGACGAGGCCCAGGGCGATGTCGTCTTTCGTGCCGTACTCGTTGACGTTGTAGAGCGTCTGGTCGCGGTCGCCGGCGACGAAGTCGAAGCCGATGGCGTCGACGTCGGCGTCCATGAGGTGAGCGTAGACCTTCTCGTCGAGCGCGCCCCAGTAGGTGTGGACGACCACGTCGGCGTCGGTCGCCTCGGAGACGGCCGAGATGGCCTCGGGGACGCGCTCGTCGACGTCCTCGCCCGGCGGCGAGAACACGAGCGAGGGTTCGAGGAGGAACAGCGTCTCGTGGTCCGGGAAGGCGTCGACCTCGCCCGCGAGGAACTCGCTGACGGCGTCGAGGAACTCTGCCTCGTCGCCGTAGTGCTCGTCGGTCGCGAGGTCCGAAAGCGAGTACGGGCCGGGGAGGACCGCCTGCAACGACTCGTCGCCGAGGAGGTCGGCGGTGGCGTCGAGCTCGGCCGCGACGTCGCCGGAGAAAGTGAGTTCGCCGCGGACCTGCGGGTCGCGGTAGAAGTTGTTGTTGTCGTAGTAGCGGACGATGCCGCCGGTCTCGACGTTCTCGTGGACCGTCAGCGGGTGCGCGAGCATGTCGTCCCAGCGGAGTTGCCCCTCGACGACGCGGTCGAGGCCGGCGTCGGTCTGCTCGGAGACGACTTCCTCGCGGGCGCGGTCGTACGCACCCACGATGTCTGCGCCCTCGTTACCGGAGATGAGGTCGTGTTTCTGGTGGCCCTTGAGGTCCGAAAGCTCCTGTTTCGCCCAATCCGGGAGGGGATACAGTCCCGGTGTCGTCGAGACGAGTTCAGTCATCACTCCTGGCTAAGAAATGACGGTGTATAATATTTCCTGTATCAATATATGCGCATTGGTTATCCCAACGCGAGCACCGTGAGCGTCTCGTAGGGGTACGACTCCTGCACGACGACCTCGTGGCCGAAGCCGTTCGCCTCGGCGCGGGCGAGCACCTCGTCGTAGCCGGTGAAGCTACTCACGAGGAGGAAGACGATGCCGCCGGGTTTGAGGACGCGCCCGACGGTGTCGAGGAAGGGGTCGATGATTTCGCGACCGTCCTCGCCGCCGGTGAGGGCGACTTCCATCCAGTCGTCGCGCGCGGCTTCGAGGTCCTCGGGGAGATACGGCGGGTTGAACGCCACCGCGTCGAAGGCGTCGTCGCGGAACGGCTCGACGAGGCTCCCGCGGACCACCTCGAACCCGCGGTGGCCGTCGGCGCGGAGGGCGGCGGCGCGGTCGGCCGCCTGCCGGCAGGCGTGGGGGTTGAGGTCGCTGGCGACCACGTCGGCGTCGGTCTTCGTCGCGAGCCGTTCTGCGACCCAGCCCGAGCCGGTGCCGACTTCGAGGACGCGCCCCGAGACGCGGCCGACCGCGGCCTGCGCGAGCAGGCCGGAGTCTTCCGCGGGCTGGTAGACCGAGGTGTTCATGCCGCGGCGCTCGGCGAGGTCGGTCATTCGTCGGCCCCCTTGACGCCGCCGTCGGCCTCGGGACTCGCTTCGGGCCGCGAGTCGGTGAGCGGAATCGGACCCGAGGGGTCGCGCTCGGACAGCGCGCGCTGGGGGAACGGGATGGTGATTCCCTCCTCGTCGAACGCCTCGCTGACGGCCGAGATGGTCGCCGTCCGCGCGCGCCACCACCGGCGGGCGCTCGGGCGGTCTATCCACGGGCGCACACCGAGAACGACCGCCGAGTCGCCGAACCGCTTGGCGACGACCTGCGGCTTCGGCACCGAAAGCACCTCGTCGAGGTCTTCGACGGCCGCCTGTGCCACCTCGGCGGCGCGGTCGACGTCGGCCTCGTAGTCGACGCCGACCTCGATGTCGAGGCGGAGCCGCCCCTTTCGGCTCCGGTTGACGAGGCTCTCCGAACTCACCACGTCGTTCGGAATCATCACGAACTCGCCGTCGAACGTCTGGATGCGCGTGTTCACGACCGTGATCTCGGTGACGATGCCCTCGTGGTCGCCGACCTCGACCCAGTCGCCGATTTCGAACGGCCGGGAGAACATGATGACGAAGCCCGCGATGAGCGCCCCGAGAGTCTGTCTCGCGGCCATCCCGACCACGATGCCGAGGAAGCCCGCGCCGACGAGGAAGCCGCCGAGGTCGGCCCGCCAGATGCCGAGGATGACCGCGAGCGTCGCGAGGTAGGTCGTCACCTGCGCGATGCGGTAGATGATTTCGCGCTGGTGGTCCGAAATCTCCGGGCGCGTGCTCGCAATCTCGCCGATGAACCGGCCGAGGACGCTCGTGAGGACGTACGCGCCGACGACGAACGCCGCCGACAGCGCGATGCGGACGAACGTCTGTCTGTTGAGGTCGTACTGCGCCGAAATCGTGCCGATGTCGCCCGACAGCGACCAGACCGCGAAGACGAACGCCCCGCCGCCGGCGACGACGACGAGACGGAGGACCGTCACCGAGAGATGCCACACCGGCATCGAGACGGCCTCGACCTCCTTGTCGTGGAGTCGCGCGCCGAGTCGCCAGACGGCGACGACGGCGACGGTCACGAGGACGCTCGCGACGACCCGGAGTTCGAACGTCGGGAACAGCGACGCGATGTCGAGGATGGCGTCGCTCTGGAGGGGCGTTTCCGTCGAGGCGAGGCGGAGGAGCGCCGCGGCGAGTGCGGGTGCGGGGAGCGTCATGGATTACAGGCCGACCGACGCGGCGAGTTGCGCGAGTTCGGCGAACTCCGCGGGAGCCATGTTGCCGGCGCGCTTTCGGAGGACGTCTTCGTCCGCGGCCTCGACGACGGCCTCGGGGTCCGACAGCCCGGAGATGTGCGCCGTGTTGCGGATGCCGTTTCTGATGGTCTTGCGCCGCTGGGTGAAAAGCGCCTTCACGAAGTCGAGGAAGAACGCCTCGTCGTCGACCTCGTAGTCCGGCTCGCGCGGCGTGATGCGGACGATGACGCTCTGGACCGCGGGCTTGGGGGCGAACGCCTCGCGGGGGACGTGCTCGCAGACCTCCACGTCGCCGTAGTGCTGGGTGCTCACCGAGAGGCGACCGTACTCCGAGGTGCCCGCCTCGGCGGCCATCCGCTCGCCGAACTCCTTTTGGAACATCAACACGAGCGGCTTGCCTCGGGGAAGCAGACGGAACGAAATCTCCGAGGAGATGCCGTACGGGAGGTTCGAGACGCACGCCGTGAACTCGGGCAGGTCGACGTCGAGCGCGTCGCCCTCGACGACCGTGAGCCGCCCCGACTCGACCTCGTCGGCGAACTCGCGTCGCAGGTGGTCTGCGAACGTTCGGTCCTGTTCGACGACGGTCACGCGGTCGGCGACGCCGAGCAGTCGGTCCGTGAGGACGCCCGGCCCGCCGCCGATTTCGAGGACGTGCGAGCGGTCGGCCTCCTCGGGGAGATACGTCGGGATTCGGTCGACGACGCGGTCGTCGACGAGGAAGTGCTGGTCGTGGTCCGGGTTCCCGCGAGCGCCCGCCCGCCGGATGAGTGCGTCCGGGTCGCGCGCGGCGGTCCCGCGGACCTGTTCGCTACCGTCGCTCGTCATTGGGAGAGGTATCGTGCGGGAGCGGGTAAAAGTCCCGTTCCGCTACTGCCCGTCGCGTCCGACGAACGTCTTGTACTTCACGTCGTTGTCGCGGAGTTCGTCGAGGATGCGCTCGACGATGACCTCCCTCGGGCGGTGGAGCCCGGAGACGCGTTCTTCGAGGTCCTCGAAGGACTCGAACGGCCCCTGTCGCTTCCGCGATTCGAGAATCTTGTCGCGGAGCTTCTTGCCGATGCCGGGGAGCAAGTTGAGCTGGTGGAGCCGCAGGGTGATGGGCTGTGCGTCGTTGTAGAAGTCGACGAAACGCGGTTCGTCGGCCTCGACGATGTCCTCGACGACGTAGTCGACTTCGGCCGTCGCCGTGTTCGAGAGGTCGCCGTACGAGAGTTCTTCGACGGACTGAATCAGCTCGCGGTCGGCGACCGGCGAGACGACGAGTCGGTCGCCGATGCTCACGTCGGCGTCTTCGACGAGGGTCAACTCGAGGAGACGGAAGTCCGACTCTCCGAGCGCGTACGCGATGGGTGCCGCGTCGAAGCGCCGTCGGTCGTCTCCCTGACGCCCGTGGCGGAGTACGTCGAGTACGACGACGTACTCGGTCGTGGCGTCGGCGTCACCGCTCTCCGTACGTGTCATACCAGTAGTTACGGCGAGCCGATATTTAAATAGTTGGCCGCGCTGTCACGCGGTCAGACGTACTTCGCGACGACGTTGAGGATTTCGTCGAGTTCGTCGCCCGAGAGCGCGTAGCGCTGTTGGGCGAACACCGCGCGGAGTTCGTCGCGCGACTGTGGGAGGAGGTCCGCGATTTTGATGGCGGTCGGACCGTCGACCTTCTCGAGCTCGGCGAGCTCCTCGACGAGTTCGCGAGACTCCTCGGGGTCGAGGTGGGCGAACCGGTTGACGTGTTCTATCGCACGGGCCAGTTCGTAGCGCATCTCGCGCTCTTCGTCGGCGGCGCGTTCCGCCTCAACCTCGGCGAGCAGTTCCTTGACCTCGGAGGTCGTCAGATACTCCTCGTCGAGCTTTTCTTTGAAGATGGTCATCGCTTACTGCTGGGCGCGCAGGTGAGCGGGACGGACGATGACCGTCTTCTCTTTGCCGCCGTCGTTAATCTGGACCTTGAACGCGCGGCCCTGCTTCCCGGTGACTTCACCGGTGAGACCGTTGAAGCGCGGGTGGAAACGACCCTCGCGGACGCTCGGGTCGATGTTGAGGTGGACCTTCTGGCCCTCCTCGAATTCCGCGATAGCGCGCTGCGGCGGCGAAGTGCCGCGCTCGCGCGGCTTGTTCGAGAGCTTTCCTCGCGTCCCCTTCATCGGACCGTTGGAGCTCGGCATAGTCGTGAGAACGAATACTTGCGTCGCCATTATAAATTGCACGTTACGAACCGCGCGTGTGTGTCTCCCGCGTGGTCGCGCGGGAGGGACGGACTTAACCCGAGTCGGCGCGGCGATTCTCGTATGTCCGAAGACGAGCGGCGCATCGAGACGCGCGCCATCCACGCGGGACAGGAGCCCGACGAGGAGACGGGCGCGCTCATGACGCCCATCTACGCGAACTCGACGTACGCCCAAGACGGACCGGGCGACCACCGCGGCTACGAGTACTCCCGCACGGGCAACCCGACGCGAACCGACCTCGAATCGAACCTCGCGGCGCTCGAACACGGCTCGCACGGCCGCGCCTTCGCCTCGGGGATGGGGTCGATAAACACCGTGCTCAACCTCCTCGAAGCGGGCGACCACGTCGTCGCCGGCAACGACGTCTACGGCGGCACCCACCGCATCTTCACGCAGGTGTACGAGAAGTACGACCTCGAGTTCGACTTCGTCGACACCACCGACCACGACGCCGTCCGCGACGCCGTCCGCGAGGAGACCGAACTCGTGTGGGTCGAGACGCCGACGAACCCCCTCATGCGCGTCAACGATATCGGCGCGCTCGCCGACATCGCCCACGAGGTCGACGCGCTCTGCGCCGTCGACAACACCTTCGCCACGCCGTACCTCCAGCGCCCCCTCGACCACGGCGCGGACATCGTCTCGCACTCGCTGACGAAGTACCTCGGCGGCCACTCCGACGTCGTCGGCGGCGCACTCGTCACCGACGACGCGGAGTTAGACGAGGAAATCGGCTTCTACCAGAACTCCGTCGGCGCGACGCCCTCGCCGTTCGACTGCTTTTTCGTCCTCCGCGGGACGAAGACGCTCCCCGTCCGGATGGACCGCCACTGCGACAACGCCCGCGAACTCGCCGCGTGGCTCGACGACCACGAGGCGGTTTCCGAGGTGTTCTACCCCGGCCTCGACTCCCACCCGCAACACGACCTCGCGGCCGAGCAGATGGACGACTTCGGCGGGATGCTCTCGTTCGAACTCGACGGCTCGCTCGAACAGGCCTCGACCGTCGTCGAGGAGACCGAGGTGTTCACGCTCGCCGAGAGTCTCGGCGGCGTCGAGAGCCTCATCGAACAGCCCGCGGCGATGACCCACGCGGCCATCCCCCGCGAGGAACGGCTCGAAGCCGGACTCACCGACGGCCTCATTCGCGTCTCCGTCGGCATCGAGCACATCGACGACATGAAGGCCGACCTCCAGCGGGCGTTCGACGCGGCGTTCTGAGCCGTCGAACTCCGCGCCTACTCGGCCTCATGCGCTCTCGTGCGCCCTCACACACCGGTCGTTGCCGGAAACTGGGAACGCGAGTAAGGGTTATTGAACAGCACGATGAATAATGAGGTATGTCCCAAGAGACGTTCTCCCTGAGCGCGGAGTCCACCCAGCGGCAGAGCTACGCCGAACCGACCGACCGCGTGATGGTCGACTCCGACGACCACGAGGGGTCGAGCCACAGCGCCGAGCAGTTCGGCATCGGGCTGGCAATCGGCTTCCTGCTCGGCGGCATCGCGGGCGTCATCGGTAACTCCCTGCCCATCGGCGTGATGCTCGGGCTCACGTTCGGCGTCGTGCTCGGCGTCTACTTCATGGAGCGCCGCTGACGGCGGGCGAGCGCGGCCGCTCCGGGGACGAACCTACGAAAAAGGTCGGTCGTCAGTTCAGATACGGCCGACGTTCTCGACGGAGACGCTCTCGACGCCTTCGACTTCGATGAACGCTTCCTCGACGGCCTCGGTGCCACCGGCGTCGTCGGGGACGATGACGGTCGGCAGGAGGGCGACGAGACCGAACGCGACGTCGTCGCGTTCGAAGCCCTTGATTTTCGCACCCTCGGGCAGGGAGTCTTCGAGCGCGTCCTCGAGGTTATCGAGGTCCAGCTCGGGGCTGTTCGGCATGACCTTGATTTTGGCGGCTACTTTTCCCATGATTATGGACCCATGAACCCGCAGTCGGGGCACTCGTAGAGGTTGCTCTGCTTGCGGCACTTGGAACAACGCGAAATCTCCTGGCCACAGTCGGGGCACTTGAACGTCGCCGCGCTCATGCCGGCGATGTTGATGCCACAGGACACACACTGGTGCGCGTGTCGCTGTTCGGACTCGCTCATACGTTCATAAACCGGCGCGCGACTTTTAACCGTTGTCTTTCCGGGTTCCCGCGGGGGAAATCCGTGGCCCGCGTGGACACGCCTCATCCGAGTATCAGCGGCCCCATGAGAACGCACATCAGGTGGACGCGCCGACAGCCGAATCGGACGGGGACGTGACCGACGACGCCGGCGACCGCGAGGACGGCGACGCCGCCGATGCCAGCGAACGCCCACGAGAGAACGACGAGGAGGGCGCAGACGGCGGTGACGAGCCGGCGCTGGTCGAGCCGCCCAACGACCCCGAGCGCCCGGTCGCCGACGACCGGCACCAACGCCGCCCCACAGAGCCCCGAGACGACCGTCACCGGCACCGCGAGGCCGAGTCCGGTCGGGAGCTCCGCCTCGGTGAGCGCGACGAGCGCCCCCGTTCTGGGCGTCCCCAACCCGGCGAGCGCGAACAGCGCGAACACCGTCGTCGCCGTCGTGGCCGCGCTGGTCGCGGTGACGTAGGCCCGCGCCGATTCGTCAGGGTCGGTTCTGGGGAGGGCGGCCAGCGCGAGCGTGCCGGCGACGCCGGCCGAGACCCCGGGGAGGTAGCCGACGAACGCGCCGCCGCCGGTCCCCGCGGCGACGCTCCGCGCGACCGACCCCGGTGACGTCGCGAGCGCGGCGTCGCCCTGCGGCGGCACGCCGGACCCCCGCCGCGCCGCCAACAGGACCGGAACGCCGAACAGCCCGGCCAAGAGCGGGGCCAACACGCCGCCGGCGGGGAGCGGTCCCCCGAACGACCGGTCGAGGACGGCGAGCCCGAGTCCCGTCGAGGCGGCGATGGTCACGCAGGCCGCCAGCGTCGCCCGTCGGGTCGGTTCGGTCCAGACGAGCGCGACGACGACGCCCGCGAGCACCAGCCACAGGTAGTCGCGGACGACGGGGTAGCCCTCGACCAGCACGTCGGTGAGCGGCACCGCGACCGGCACGGCCAGACAGAGCGCCGCGCCGCTCCCGAGCGCCGACAGCCGAAGCGCCTCCCGCCCCCGCCCGCCGAGGACGAGTTCGTGCGCCGGCAACGCGCCCGGCGCGAGCGCGGCGTCGGGCACGCCGAGCGTCAGCGCCGGCACCACGTCGAGGAACGTGTGAACCGTCGACGCGGCGAGGACGGCGGCCGCGACGGCGACCCGTGGACCGGGGAACTCGGACGCGACGCCGGCGAGAAGCAGGGCGAAGGCGTTGGCGTGGAGACCCGGGACCAGCCCCGAGCAGGTCCCGAGGAGGACGCCGACGGCCACGCCGAGGAGGGCGGCGACCGTCGGGTCGGCCGCGGCGGGAGCCGCGAGCGTCGCCGCTCGGCCGAGGAGGGAGACGACCGCGCCGCCAATGACGACCATCGCGCCGCAGTGGCCGCGGCTTCCGGTATGAAGCTACGCGCTCGGCGCCGACGCTGACGGCGACTGCGCCGTGGCCTGTATCCGAGTCGGCGGGCGTGCGGCCGACGCCGTCGCTGGCGGGTTACATCGAAAGAAATCGGAGTTTCGAAGCGAGCGTCGCCGCGGACGCGGCGGGGTCTCGCGGGAGTTAGCCGAAGAGCGCGCCGAGGCCCTCGCCGTCGGCCTCTTCGTCTTCGTCGTCGTCGTCGTCGCCGCCTTCGTCGGCGGCCTCTTCTTCGGCGTCTTCCTCGTCGTCGTCGTCAGCGGCCTCGACCTCGCCACCGGCGGAACCGCCCGCGGCGGGCGCGGGGGCGGCGGCGGCCGTCTCGATGGCCTCTTCGATGTCGACGTCCTCGAGCGCGGCGACGAGCGCCTTGACACGAGATTCTTCGACATCGACACCGGCGGCCTCGAGGACCGCGGTGATGTTCTCTTCGTTGACCTCTTCGTCCGACTCGTTCAGGATGAGCGCAGCGTAGACGTATTCCATTGTTGTGTACCTTGTGTGTTGTTAGAACAGGGAGCCGAGGGCGTCGCCAGCGTCTTCGTCGTCGTCGCCGTCGTCTTCGGCGGCGGCGTCGTCGGCGTCGGCGTCTGCCTCGTCGGCGTCCGCTGTTTCTTCGTCAGTCGATTCTTCTTCCTCGGCGGCACCCGTGTCAGCCGCGGACACGCCGCGGAGTTCCTCGGGAAGCGCCTCTTCGTCGTCGATGTTCGCCGCGAGCGCCCGAAGCTGGGCGTCCGCCTTCGAGATGAGCTCGGGCATGAAGTCCGGGCTCTCGATGTTGGCGAACAGACCGACGGCCTTGGCCTCGCTCGTCGCCTTGGCGATGAGCGTCGGCGCGGTCTGGGCGGTCGGGTAGACCGCGTTGACAGAGAGGTTCGTCGCGGCGGAGACGGCCGACTGGATGTCGGCGCGGTACTCGTCCACGTCGATGGCGAGTTCGTCGGGCTCGAACAGGACGCCTTCGGAGAAGACGCCGCGGAGGTCGAGACCGACCTCCTTGGGCTCGATGCCGAGTTCCGCCAGGACGTTCGCGAGTTCCTCGGAGACTTCCTCGCCCGCCGAAAGGACGTTGGAGTCTTCCGTCACCTTGATCGAGCCGTCCATGATGCGGGCGGACGCCCCGACCTGCTGGAGTTCGCCGACGAACGGACCCGGGTCGACACCGGTGTCACCCTCGGGGATGACGATGTCGTTCGGGGCGACTTCACCGGCGTTGATGGGCGCGGGCGTCTTCGACGCCTCGAGCTCCTTGTACAGGGCGAACGGGTTGTCGTTCGTGCCGATGAGGGCGACCTGCCCGGCGATGTACTCCTTGAGTTCCTCGAAGCCGTCGTTGACTTCGTCGAGCGCGCGGTTCGCGAGCGTGTTACGGCTCATGCGCACCGCGGCCGAGCCGTGAAGCTCGCGGCGCATGGCCTGAAGCTGGCGGCTCGGGATGCCCGCGACGCCGACGACGCCGACGGATTCGTAGGATTCGATGAAGTCGACGAGCTCGTCGACCTCTTCACGCTTCCACTGTGGGATGACCTCGGTCTGCCGGACCTCGGATTCGCTCATGCGGGCACCTCCACGGACGGCCCCATCGTCGTCTTCACGTAGACGGAGTCGATGTTGAGCGGGCCCTTTTCGAGCGTCGCTTCGAGACGACGGACGATGACGTCGATGTTCTCCGCGATCTCGTCGGGCGTCATGTCGTCTGCGCCGACGCGCGTGTGGAACGTACGACGGTCACGCGAGCGGAGCTGCACCGTGTTCTTCATCCGGTTCACCGTCTCGACGACGTCGTCGTCGGGCTGAAGCGGGGTCGGCATCTTACCACGGGGACCGAGCACGGTACCGAGGTAGCGACCGATGTCCTGCATCAGTCCAGCCTCGGCAACGAAGAAGTCGGTCTCGTCGGCAAGGTCTTTCGCCGCATCGGTGTCGTCGCCGAAGTCTTCGAGCTCATCGGGCCCGAGAACTTCGTCGGCGACATCCTCTGCGCGGAGCGCGGTTTCACCGGTCGCGAACACCACAATCTGGGTGTCCTGGCCGGTGCCAGACGGGAGCACGATGCTCTCGTCGACACGCTTCGACGGGTCGTTAAGATCTAAGTCTCGCAAGTTCACGGCGAGGTCAACCGTTTCGCGGAAGTTCCGCCCGGGTGCCTCGTCGAGTGCGCGAGAGACTGCGTCAACTATTGTGTCTGCCATTATTCACCTCCGTAGTACGCAGGATTGCTCCTACGGGTCAGTGAAACAGGCTACTGCCTGCCTCGTCCGGCAGGACGAGTAGGCTCAACTTAAGTCCGTCGAACTACGGGAGCCGAAACACCCGAATTCGGGGGTTTCGCGTGCCACAGCCACACATGCGGGCTGGCGAGCACGCGAGCGATATGGGGGTCGCTCCGGCGCGGTCGGGTCGGTGGAGAGAAGAAAGCGGGCCGAGTCGCTCGGCCCGACGGAAAGGGCGGTTCGAACCGCCGAGGCGGGTCCGAGACGATTACTCGTCGTCGAAGTAGTCGTCGAAGTCGCCGCCGTCGATGCGCTGTTTGAACGTGCGGGCGTCTTCGCCTTCGATGGTGACGCCGAGGGACGCACACGTCCCGGCGACTTCCTTCGAGGCGTTCTTGAGGTCGTACGAGAGCAGGTCAGAGGACTTCTGCTCTGCGACCTTCTTCAGCTGTTCGATGGACATGTCGGCGACGAAGTTCTCCTGGGGTTCGCCGCTTCCGGTGTCGAATCCGACTTCGTCCTTGATGAGCGCCGCCGTCGGCGGGACGCCGACCTCGATGCTGAACGAGCCGTCGTCGTCGTACTCGACGGTGACGGGGACTTCCATGCCGTCGAAGGCCGCCGTCCGGTCGTTGATGTCGTTGACGACGTCCTGCACGTCGACAGGGGTCGGGCCGAGTTCCGGGCCGAGCGGCGGACCGGGGTTCGCCTTCCCGCCGGGAACGAGTACTTCGATAGTTCCAGCCATACGTGGAAACACCGTGTGGCGACTTTTAACGGTTTTCTTTCGCCCGGAGCCGTATGCGACAACTACGCACAGCTCGCGGGGCCGCCGTCCGCCCGCTTACAGTTCGACGCCGAACGAGTCCACGCCGCCCGCGAGCGCGGCCATCGACCCGAGGAGTTCGGCCACGTCGTCGAGGTCGCTCGTGGAGACGACCTCCACGGGCGTGTGCATGTAGCGGTTCGGGATGCCGATGTTGAGCGAGGGGATGCCGGAGCGACTCGTGTAGAAGGCGTCCGCGTCGGTGCCCGTGCGGACGCCGGCGGCCTGCAACTGCACGCCGATGTCGGCCTCCGCGGCCGCGTCGCGGGCGAGCGCGACGACGCTCGGGTGGTTCGCGCTCCCGCGGGAGACGACCGGACCCTCGCCGAGTTCGACGGGGCCTTTGCGCTTTCCGGGCACGTCGGGGTTGTCCGTCGCGTGAGTCACGTCGACGGCGACCATCGCGTCGGGGTCGAGGTCGTAGCCGACCATCTTCGCGCCCTGCACGCCGACTTCCTCTTGGACGGTGCTGACGGCGTACACCGTCGCGGCCACGTCGGCCTCGACGGCGGCGCGGAGGCCCTCCGCGGCCGACCACGTGCCGACGCGGTTGTCCATCCCGTTGGCCGCGACGCGGTCGCCCGCGAGGTCGCGGACCCGCGCTTCGACCGTCACGGGGTCGCCGACTTCGACGTGGTCCTTCGCGTCGCCCTTGCTCGTCGCGCCGATGTCGACGAACTGCTCTTCGAGGTCGTCGTACTCCTCGCTCCCCACGTCGCGGAGGTGGATGGCCGTCTGGCCGATGACGCCCGCCACGTCGCCGTCGTCGCCGTGGACCGTCACGTGCTGGCCCTTCGAGACGGTGCGGTCCGCGCCGCCGATGGGGCCGATGCGGACGAAGCCGTCGTCGTCGATGTCGCGGACGATGTAGCCGATTTGGTCCGCGTGGCCGGTGAAGGCGATTTCGGGGCCCCCGCCGGTTCCCTCGTGGACCGCGACGGCGTTGCCGTAGTCGTCGACCGTCACGTCGTCGGCGAACTGCGAGACGTAGTCCACCCACACGCGCTGGCCGGCGACCTCGTAGCCGGACGGACTGGGTGTGGTGAGCAGGTCTTCGAGGAAGGCGCGTCGGTCGTCGTCCATACGGGACGTTCGCGGGCGGCGGGACAAGAACACAGCGAATCCAGCACACCCCACCGGAAGCCGGTCGGTCGTCTCCGCGCGCGGCGTCCCGCGGCGACCCGCATCGACCCGTCGCCACAAGGCATATCCATCTTGTGAGCGTACTGATGGATATGGCCGACTTCACCCTCTTCGAGGTCCACCTGCACGACGGATTCGAGTTCAGCCCGACCAACAGTTCGCCGCTTTTCTCCAAGCGCGGCGACGCGGAACTCGAAGCCGACGACGAATCGTACGACGACTACGACGCCGAGTTCGACGCCGACGAACGCGACGAGCTCGACGACGCCGAGTCGGACGAGTCGGGCGGCCGCTCCGGACTGGGGCTTCTCGTCGGGCTGGTCCTGCTCGTCGGCATCGCGGCGGCGGTCCGCTACATCCGCGGCGGCGACGACGACCTCGACGAGCTGACCGACCTCGACGACGACGCCGACGAGGAGCGCGGCGAAGTCGAAATCGACGCCTGAGCCGACGGCTCCGAACACCGTTTTTCCGCGGCCGTGTCACCGACTGTTTCCACCGGCCCCTATCCTCGATGCCCGCCGCCGGGTTCGACCGCAGTCGGATACCCTTAAGCGAATCCCGTAGCAACTCCGGAGTATGACCGTTTCGAGCGCTCCCGGCAAGGTGTATCTGTTCGGGGAGCACGCAGTCGTCTACGGCGAGCCGGCGGTCCCCTGCGCGGTCGAGCGCCGGGCGACCGTCACCGTCTCCGCCCGCGACGACGACCACGTCCGCGTCCGCGCCGAGGACCTGAGTCTCAACGGCTTCACCGTCGAGTACCGCGGCTCGACCGGCGACCGGCCCGACGTGGACGTTCCGGCACCGCTCGTGGAGGCCGCGATGGGCTACATCGACGCCGCGGTCGACCAGGCCCGCGACGCCGCCGACGCGCCCGACGCCGGCTTCGACATCACCGTCGAAAGCGACATCCCGCTGGGGGCCGGCCTCGGCTCCTCCGCGGCGGTTGTCGTCGCCGGCATCGACGCCGCGACCCGCGAACTCGGCGTCGAACTCGCGCCCCGCGAAATCGCGGAACATGCCTACCAAGCCGAACACGAGGTCCAAGACGGACAGGCGTCCCGCGCCGACACCTTCTGTTCGGCGATGGGCGGGGCCGTCCGCGTCGAGGGCGACGACTGCCGGACCATCGACGCGCCGCCGCTCCCGTTCGTCATCGGCTTCGACGGCGGCGCGGGCGACACCGGCGCGCTCGTCTCCGGCGTCCGCGCGCTCCGCGAGGAGTACGACTTCGCCGCCGACACCGTCTCGACCGTCGGCGACATCGTGCGCCGGGGCGAGGAACTGCTGGCCGAGGCGGACCCCGACGCCGACGACGCGCCCGAGGAACTCCTCTCCGAACTCGGCCGCTTCATGAACTTCAACCACGGCCTGCTGGAGGCCCTCGGCGTCTCCTCGCGCTCGCTGGACTCGATGGTGTGGGCCGCCCGCGAGGCCGGCGCGTACGGCGCGAAGCTGACGGGCGCTGGCGGCGGCGGCTGTATCGTCTCTCTGGACCCGACGCCCGAGACCCAGACCGCGCTCCGATTCACCCCCGGTTGCGAGGACGCCTTCCGCGCCGAACTCGCCACCGAGGGCGTCAGGGTCGAGGTGCCGCCCGAAGCGGACGCCGAGGGCGAGGCCGAGCGCGCTGGAGACGGAGAACACACGGGGGCTGACTCGGCGTGAGCCTCGTCGTCCTCAAACTCGGCGGGAGCGTCGTCACCGACAAGGACGAACCGGAGACCGTCGACGAGGCGGGGCTGGCGGCCGCCGCGGACGCGGTCGCGACCCTCGCCGAGTCGGGCCGCGTCGTCGTCGTTCACGGCGGCGGGAGCTTCGGCCACCACCACGCCGCCGAACACGGCGTCTCATCGGAGACCGGCAGTCACGACGCCCGCGGCGTGCGCGCCATCCACGACGCGATGAAACGCCTCAACGACGCCGTCCTCGACGCCCTCGCGGACCGCGGCGTCGCGGCCCTGCCGGTCCACCCGCTTTCGGCCGGCGCGCGCGAGACCGACGGCTCGCTGTCGCTTCCCCTCGCGGCGACCGAAACGATGCTCGACGAGGGCTTCGTCCCGGTCCTCCACGGAGATGTCATCGCGCACGCGGGCAAGGGCGCGACCATCGTCAGCGGCGACGACCTCGTGGTATCGCTCGCGTCCGGCCTCGGCGCGGACCGCGTCGGCCTCTGTTCGACCGTTCCCGGCGTGCTCGACGCCGACGGCGACGTGATTCCCGAGATTACGGCGTTCGCGGACGCGGCCGACGCGCTCGGCGGGTCGGACTCCACCGACGTGACCGGCGGCATGGCCGCGAAGGTCAGAAAACTGCTCGCGCTCGGCGCGCCGGCGCACGTCTTCGGCCCCGAGGGACTGTCGGCGTTCGTCGCCGGCGAGTCGCCGGGGACCGTCATCCGCGGGGAGTAGTCGGCGTCGGACTCGGGCTCGGATTCGGACTCGGGCTCAGTGTCAGGCTCAGAGTTCGACGACCAGCCCGTCTTCTGCGACTCGGACCTCGCCGTCGAAGCGGTCGCTCACGCTCGCCCGGAGGTCGTCGGTGACACGGTCGGCGTGCGGGTAGAGATGCGTCAGGTAGACCGAGTCGATGTCCCGCCCGGCGAGCGCCTCGCCCACCTGCGACGGCGTCGGGTGGTTCGACACGTCCACGTCGTCGGGGAACGAGCAGTCGTGCGCGAGGACGCTCGCGCCGTCGGCGAAGTCGCCGAGGGCCGAGAACGCCTCGGTGTCCCCGGAGAAGACGAAGTCGGCCTCGCCACGCTCGTTGCTGAAGCGGTAGGCGAGCGTCGGCATCGAGTGGCGGACCTCGAATCCCATCACGTCGAAGCCGGCGATGCCGAACTCGGTCGGGCCGACCTCCCGAATCTGCACGTCGAGGCGGCCCCGCAGGTAGTCGTGGACGTCGAACAGTCCCTCGACGAGCGTCTCGGTCCCCTCCGGGCCGACGATTTCGAGGCTGTCAGCGCCGGCGAGCCACCGGGCTTTCACGAGCGCCATGAGGTCCGACACGTGGTCGAGGTGGTGGTGCGTGAGGAGGACCGACGAGACCCCCTCGTAGCCGACCTCCGTCTCGGCGAGTCGGGCGAGGACGCCCGACCCGCAGTCCACGAGGAGGGCGTTACCGTCCGATTCGAGGAGGAGACCGGTCTGGGCGCGGCCGGTGACGGGCATCGCACTGCCGGTGCCGAGGAACGTGACGCGCATGCGCAGAGCTACCACGGCGGCGGCGTTAGTCCTTGTGCTCGCCGGGGCGGCCGCCGCGGACACAGGCACAACCCTCATACCCGCGCGGGCTAACCCCGAGGTAATGACCCGGCGCGGCCGCTCGCTTCTCGCGTCGAGAGGCGGCGACTACGAGTTCGACCCCGAGTCGGTGTCGGTCGCCGACGAGGACGTCCTCGACCTGCTGGAGCCCGCCGTCCAAGAGTGGTGGGTCGACCGATTCGGCGAGTTCGTCCCCGACAACGGCGGCTTTTTCACCCCGCCGCAACGCGGGGCCATCCCGCACATCCACGACGGCGACAACGCCCTCATCTGCGCGCCGACGGGGTCGGGCAAGACGCTCGCCTCCTTCACCGCCATCATCAACGAACTGTTCCGCCGCGACCGGGAGTCGCCCGACGGCCTCGACAACTCGGTGTACTGCCTCTACGTCTCGCCGCTGAAGTCGCTCGCCAACGACATCCACCGGAACCTGACCGAGCCGCTTTCGGGCATCGCCGACATCGCCGAGGGCCGCGGCGAGACGGTGGACATCAGACACGCCATCCGCCACGGCGACACCTCCTCTGCGGACCGCCAGAAGATGCTGTCTGAGACGCCGCACATCCTCAACACGACGCCCGAGACGCTGGCGATTCTGCTCAACTCGCCGAAGTTCAAAGAGAAGCTCCGAACCGTCGAGTACGTCGTCGTCGACGAGATTCACAGCCTCGCGGAGAACAAACGCGGCACCCACCTGTCGGTGTCGCTGGAGCGACTGGAAGACCTCGCCGAGTCGTCGCCGACGCGCATCGGCTGTTCGGCCACTGTCGAACCGCTCGACACGGTTGCGGAGTTCCTCGTCGGTTGCGAGGACGGCGAGCCCCGTGACTACGAACTCGTGGACACGCGGTTCGTCCGCGACTTCGACGTCCGACTGGAGTGTCCGACCGACGACCTGATTCGGACGCCCCGAAGCGAGGTCCAGAATCGGTTTTACGACCGCCTGCACGACCTCGTGGCCTCGCACACGAACACGCTCGTGTTCACCAACACGCGGTCGGGCGCGGAGCGCGTCCTCCACAACCTCCGCGAGGAGTTCGACGACATCGGCGAATCCAACTCTGGCTGTCACCACGGGAGCCTCTCGAAAGAGCGCAGACAGGAGATAGAGTCGAAGCTAAAAGCCGGGGAGTTGCGCGTCGTCACCACCTCCACGAGCCTCGAACTCGGCATCGACATGCCCCACATCGACCTCGTCGTGCAGGTCGGCTCCCCCAAGTCGGTCGCCGCGCTCCTCCAGCGGGTCGGCCGTGCCGGCCACCAGCTCGGCCAGACGGTCGAGGGACGCGTCATCGCCCTCGACAGGGACGAACTCGTCGAGTGCGCGGTGATGCTCTCGAAGGCCGAGTCGGGCTTCGTCGACCGGGTGTTCATCCCCGAGAACGCCTTCGACGTGGCCGCCCAGCAGGTGTACGGGATGGCCATCAACGCCATCCGCCCCGAGTCGGAACTCCGCGAGACGCTCCGGCGGGCCTACCCGTATCGGAACTTCTCCGACGACGACTTCGAGCGCCTGTTCCGCTATCTCACGGCCGACTACGACGGCCTCGAAGACAAAAACGTCTACGCGAAAATCTGGCGCGACACCAACGACCCGCCGGACGGCGAACACCACTACGAGGAGTACCCCGTCGGCGAGCCGCTCATCGGCAAACGCGGTCGGATGGCCCGCGTCATCTACATGACAAACATCGGCACGATTCCCGATTCCTTCACCTGCGACGTGCTGGTCCGCGGGGCCGACCAGTGGGTCGGCACGCTCGACGAGGGCTACCTCGACACGCTGGAGAAAGGCGACGTGTTCGTCCTCGGCGGCGACCACTTCGCGTACCGCTACCGCCGCGGGTCGAAGGTGTACGTCGACCGCACCGCCCAGCGCCCGACGGTCCCCTCGTGGTTCTCCGAGCGCCTGCCGCTTTCGTACGACCTCGGCCGCGAACTCGCGGCGTTTCAGGCCGACCTCGTGGCCCGACTCGACGCCGGCGGCGCGCCCGCCGTCAGGTCGTGGCTCCGGGAGTTCCCGCTCGACGAGAACAGCGTCCGCGCCGTCACGCGGATGTTCGACGAGCAGGTCAGGTACGCCGGCCCCGAGAGCGTGGCGACGCCCGACAGACTCGTCGTGGAGACCGAACTCGACCGCGACACCTACCGCCGGCACTTCTACGTCCACTGCACCTACGGCCGGCGGTTCAACGACGGTCTCTCGCGGCTCCTCGCGTACCACGCGGCCCGCCGGACGAACGCGAACGTGCAGGTCGCCGTCGCAGACAACGGCTTTTCGCTGTCGATGCCGCTCAACCGAAAAGTCGACCTCGCGGGCGTCCTCCGCGACCTCTCCCCCGAGGAAGTCGAGGACGACCTGCGGGCCGCCCTCGACGGCACCGACCTCCTGAAGCGCTACTTCCGCATCAACGCGACGCGCTCGCTCATGATTCTCAAGCGCTACAAGGGCTACGAGAAGTCCGCCGCCCAACAGCAGGTCTCCTCGGAGATGTTGCTGTCGTTCGCCCAGGACCTCGACGAGTTCGCGGTGATGGTAGAGACCTACCGCGAGATTCTCGAAGACAAGCTGAACCTCGCCGCCATCGAGGACGCGGTCGCGGCGATTCGGGCGGGCGACGTGGACGTGGTCGGCCACCAGGTCTCGTCGCCGACGCCGCGGGCGTTCGGCCTCGCCACGCTGACCGCGAGCGACGTGGTCCTCGCCGAAGACGAGAGCGCGGCGCTCAGAGAGTTCCACGAGCGCGTCAAAGCCGAAATCGGCGACGACGAGGCGGACCTCGGCATCGACGTGAGCTGACGGGGCGACAGGGCGACGGGACGACGGTCGGTGCGCCGCCGAGACGTCCTACCGGCGCGCCCACGCGAGCATCCGGTCGTAGAACGGGTCGGATTCGAGCGCGTCGGCGTCGCCGACGAGACACAGCGCCTTCTTCGCCCGCGTGAGGGCGACGTTGATGCGGCGGTGGTCCTCGAACAGCGGGCCGTCCAACTCGCCGGTGGCGACGAAGGAGACGACGATGACCTCCTTCGAGGAGCCCTGGAATCGGTCGACCGTGTCGACGGTCGCGTCGGTTCGGCGGGAGATCTCGGCGACTTGCGCCCGGAACGGCGCGATGACGCCGATGTCGTCGGTGTCGACGCCGGCGGCCTCGTAGGCGGCGACGACCTCGGCCACGCGGTCTGCCTCGACGGGATTCGTGTTGCCGACGCGCCGGCCGTCGGGGTCGACGAAGGAGACTTGGTCCGCGAGTTCGGCGGGGAGGTCCGCGGTGTCGACGCCGAGGTCGCGGAGGTGCTGAGCCGCGACGGCCCCCGTGGCCGGGCGGAGCGCGCCGTCGTAGAACTCCTTGGAGGCGAACGCCTGAATCCGCTGGGACATTCGGTACTGGCGGTCGAGCATGACCGAGGCGTCGGGGTAGGTTTCGATGAGCCGCTGGAACAGCGATTGCTGGAGGTCGTTTTCGGCGCGGACGACCGGCGGAAGCTGTTTGTGGTCGCCGACGAGGACGAACCGGTCGGCGAGGTTGACGGCGGCGAGCGTCCCCGGTTCGGTTATCTGCGACGCCTCGTCGACGAGCGCCGCGTCGAACGACTGCTCGCGCATCACGCGCGACCCGCAGGAGGCGGTGGTCGCGGCGACGACCGGCGCGTCGCGGAGGGCGGCGGCGAGCGCGTTCGGGTCGCCGCTCCGCGAGAGGCGCACGTCCTGCATGTCCTCGCGGACGCCCGATTCGGTGCCGACGCGAACGACGTTGTCGGCGAATCGCCGACCGCCAGCGGAGCTTTGCTCCGCGCTGTCCTCGAAGCCTTGGTCGCGCAGGGCTTCGAGCGCGTTGTCGACCGCGCGGTTCGTAAACGCCGAAAGGAGGACGCGGTTGCCGTCCTCGACGAGCGCGCGGATGGTGCGGGCGATGGTGTAAGTCTTGCCCGTCCCCGGCGGCCCGTGGATGAGCGCGAGGTCGTCGGCGTCGACCGCGAGGCGCACCGCGTCGTCCTGCGCGTCGTTGTTGTCGATGAACGTGCGACCCGCAGAGCGGTCCGCAAACTCGGGGTCGCGGCGGCCGAACAGCACGTCTTTCCGGTCGGGCGAGCCCTTGAGCACCGCGTCGTGGAGGGAGGTGAGCAGGCGGTCGACGGTGAGTTCGGAGGGGTACACGTCGAGGCGGCGGAGCGGCACGGGTTCGTCGGTCGTGACGACGATTTCGTCGCCGAGTTCGGCGATGCGCGCGAGTTCGGCGTGGCCCTCGACGGGGTGGCCGTCGCTGGCGAGCGCCACGTCGCCCGCGCGGAGCTTCGACACCGCGTCGTCGGTCTGCTTCGCCCGGAGTTCCCACGTGCCGTCGGGGCGCTCCGTCTGGCCGAGGGGTTCGAGGCCGATGAGCGCCCGGTCGTCGGCGGCGCGCTCCTCGGCGCTCTGGTCCCAGAGCTTTCGGTACTCCTTGTGGACCGACCGGCGTTCTTCCTCGACGGCGCGGTAGAAGCGGTCGAAGTAGTCGCGTTCGTCCTCGGGGACCGGCTTCCCGATTGCGCCGGCCTTCGACTCCTGGTCGAGTCTGCCGGAGACGACCATGCAGGTGTCCTTCTCGAAGCAGTACTCGCACTTCGAGTTCACCTCGTAGCCGGTCGGCACCGACGCGTCGTGTTCCATCGCCGCGATTTCGTTGCGAGTGCGGACGACGAATTCGAGGAGGCCGCGGCCGATGGAGAAGTCCTTCGCCGGCGAGAGGTCGCCGGACTCCTCGGTGCGGTCGAGCGTCGTGTTCTTCGTGTAGAGGAGCGTCCCCGTGTCGACCGGCACGCCCCGCTCTTCGAGGATGAGCGCGTAGGAGGCGGCCTGAATCTTGTCCTGGAACCGCGGGTCGCGGTTGAGGTTCTTGCCGGTCTTGAGTTCGACGGGCGACCCCCGGCGGAGGGCGTCGGCGCGGCCCTTGATGCCGAACGTCGGCGAGATGAGGGTGTACTCCGAGCGCCACTCGTCCTCGTCGGTGAGGACGCCCTGCGAGAGCCAGCCCTCGATGGCGGCGGCGTTGCGGCGCACCTCGTCTGCGACTTCGTCGACCTCGCGGCCGAGCAGGCCGAGTTCGAGGCCGCGCTCGTCGATGCGCTCGTCGATGGACGACTCGAGGTCGCGGCCGCGGAGGAGGTCGCCGAACACGTCGTGGACGATAGTCCCTTTCACCACCGGGTAGTTCAGCGGGATGCCCGAGAGCTTGTTCAGGTAGTACATCCGCGAGCACTGCACCCACGAGCGGATGTCGGTCACGTCCACGAGGAAGTCGGGTTCGACGACGACGAACGACTCCGAGCCGGTCGAGTACGTCGTTTCGCCGCGATACTCGGACTCCTCGGCGTCGGTGACGAGCAGGTCCATCCCCGGTTCGGCGTGCTCGGCGGCGTGGGTCCACTTCCCCCAGAGGGTGACAGTCACGGGGTCTGCGGTCCCGCGTTCGGGGCGGAGCGTCACCTCCGCCAGCGAGCGCTCGCCGTACTTCGTTTCGACGTCGCGCGGCTCGCCGACCTCGACGAGCGGACCGCGAAGGTTCACGTCGAAAGCGTGGGTGAGGCGCGGGCAAATAGCCGTCGGTGGGGCACGGGCGGTTCGACGGGTCGCGTGCGCGACTCCCCGCGACCGCCACGCTCTTTCTCTCCCGCGCGGTACGCACACCCATGCGCGTCAGAGATTGGCAGGACATCCTCTCGGAGGTCGTCGACGACGGCCGCGACCGCGACCCCGACGCGTGGCGGGCCGTCGCGGGCACCCGGCGGCGGAGCCTCGGCGAGGACCTCTTTCTCGCCCACCCCGACGCCGGCGTCTACCAACTGAAGACGTACGCCAAGAACCCCTACGAGGTCCGCGGCGTCGGCGCTCGCGTCGCCCGCCGCGTCGACGACGGCCTCGACCCCCTGTTCCCGCGTCGGCGCGACGACGGCGAGAATGACGCCGGCCGGTTCGCCGTCCAAAGACCGCCCGAAGACGAGTCGCAGGCCGAGTCGATGGCGCGGCGACTCGAAGAGACCGTGAAGGTCCACGCCGACGCGCCGACCACCGCCGACGACTTCTTCACCGACGTGATGGAGGCGCTCGACAGCCCGGCGTTCGGCCCGATGGACTACGAGTTCGACGCCCGACCCGACCGCCTCGACGACCTCGCAGACGAGTTCACGGACGCCGACGAGTTGCTCTCGTCGGACCTCGACGACCTCATCGAGTCCGACGGCGTCGACCGCGGCTTCCAGTAGGATTCACCGGTTTCAAACCCTCGCACATCCATTACTCATCTATGAACGATAGGCTCGGCGGGCGGTCGCGGCACTCCCCGCACGGCGCGAGTTCGGAGGGACGATGGTCGGTTCGAGCATGAGCGACGAGGAGACGCGACTCGCCAACAACCGGCTCAAAATCGGCTTTATCCTGCTGGTCGGCGTGTCGGCCGCGCTCGTCGCCGTGCAGGCGGGCGCGACGCTCCTTCAGAGCGCAATCGCGCTCGTCGCCGGACTCGTCATCGGCGGCCTCCTCACGTGGTACCTGAAACGGTGGAGCCGCGAGTTCACCGCCGTGAACCGCCGGTAGAGGCGGTCACTCAGGGCGACACCCGCGTGAGCCATCGCTCGGGCGCGTCCAGTTCCGCGTCGGTCGGTAGGTTCTCCGGGTGGTCCCACACCCGCGACGCGGCGGCGACGCCGCGCTCGTCGGCGACGTGCTCGAAGAAGCGAGCGCCGCGTTCGTACTGCCGGCGCTTGAGGCCGAGGCCGAGGAGCCGCCGCGCGAGTTTCGCGATCGGGCCGCCGCCCTGCCGACGCTCGTCGAGTTTCCGGCGGAGGTCCTCGTAGTCGTCGTCGAACGCTCGGTCCATCAGCAGTTCCGCGTAGCCCTCGACGGCCGTCATCGCCGTGTCGAGCTCGCGGAAGGCGTCGCGGTCGATGTCGCCGTCGACGAGGGCGTCGACCCCGCGTTGCATCCGCGATTCGAGGTGCGTCGAGAGCCACGGGGCCGCGCCGAACTCCGCGGCGTGCGCCACCTCGTGGAAGGCTATCCAGCGGCGGAACCGCGGGTAGTCCACGTCGAGGCTGTCGGCGACCCGGCGGATGTTCGGGTGGACGAAGTACAGGCCGTGGTCGTCGTCGCCCTCGGCGAGGAGAAGCGGGTCGTACTGCCCGAGGACGTTGTTGCCGAGAAACGAGAGGACGAAGGCGAACGACCCGGTGTTGACCGCGCGCGTGACGCCGGGGAGGACCGCGGGACCGTGTTCTTCGAACGGGGCCATCACCCGGCGGAACGTCGCCACGTTCGCGTCTATCCAGTGGTGTCGGTTCTGGACTTCGACGACCTCGGGCACGTCGAACTCGACCTCGGCGACGGCCGACAGACGGTCGCGCGCGTCGCGAACGTCGGCCGCGTAGCCCGCGCGCTCGGCGTCCGTGAGGTCGAGCGAGCCGGGGTCGGTCGCTGACTTCGCGGCCTCGGTGACGGCGTCCCAGTCGATGGTACCGGAGCCGGTCGCCGAAGCGTCCGCGACCGCTCTGACGCTCCGAAAGAGGTTCATACCGTACCGTGGCGGGCCGGACGCAAAACGCTTCGGTCGGGGTGTTCGAACCCGCCGATTCGCAGACACGACGACCCTAGACACTATACCGAGTCCGACGTGGGAGGCGTATGGACCGAACCATCGACCACGTCGCGTTCGGTGGTACCGAGCTGTACGAACTCCGCGCGGCCGCGAACGAGGTCGGTCTCACGCCGACTTACGGCGGCGAACACGGGACCGGAACGACCCACATGGCCGTCGTTCCGTTCCCCGACGGGTCGTACCTCGAACTCATCGCGCCGACGCTCGGGACCGACGCCGAGGACGCCGGCTTCTGGCCCGACTACCTCGCGGCCGACGCCGGCCCCGCGGCGTGGTGTCTGGAGACCGACGACGCCGCCGCCAGCGCGAAGACTGCCATCGACGCCGGGCTCCCCGTCGACGGTCCCCACGAGGCCTCCCGCGCTCGACCGGACGGTCGCCTCGTCGAGTGGGATATGTGCTTTGAGGGCACAGACCAGCGACTTCCCTTTTTCATCCGCGACCGAACCCCGCGGAGCTACCGCGTTCCGAGCGCCGTGCGAAACGCCGCCGTCCGCGGACTCCGAACCGTCGTCGTCGCCACCGCCGACCGCGAGGCGACCGCGGCGCTGTTCGCCCGGCGGCACCGCTACCCATCGCCGGTCGATATCAACGGCCCGTTCTCCGGGTTCGCCGTCCTCCCCGGCACGCCGCTCGCCCTGTGCGAACCCGGCGACGGCGCGCTTAAGGAGCGCATCGAGGAGGTCGGCGAGGGTCCGTGCGCGTTCCTCGTCGGCGTCACCGACCTCGACCGGGCGCGGAACTCGCTGTCGCTCGGCCCCGAAATTCGCTACAGCGACCGCCGCATGGCGTGGTTCGACCACGACCTGTTCGACGGTCGGTTGGGCGTGGTCGAACTCCCCTGAGCCGCCGATTGGAGCCGGATAACGGGCTCAAGCGGCGCAGTTGTTCGGCCCGAGTTCGAGTTCGGTCGCCTCCTCCTCGTCGCCGACGGAGGCCCGCCCGGTGTTGATGTCGATGACGCGCTCGTAGTTCACCGGCTTCTCGGGCGTGTCGTCGGCGACGCGAGAGACGAACGCCGACTCGTCCATCGACAGGAGGTCGAGGTCCGAACGCAGGTCGCCGAGCGTCGCGCTCACGAGTTCGCCCGGCGCGGCGACGCCGTAGCGTCCGTCCGCCCCGACGGAGACGTGGCCGGGGAGGACGCGCGTCTCGTCGGGAAGCGACAACAGCGTGTCGTGGAGCGTCCCGTAGAGGAGTTTCGCGCCCGTCGCCGCGTCGGCGTCACCGAACTGGAGCTCCGTGCGGCCGACCGACTCGACGAACAGCGTGTCGCCGGTGAGGAGGAATCGTCCGTCGACGAGGTAGTTCGTCATGTCCGAGGTGTGTCCCGGCGCGTGAATCGCCTCGATATCGTGGTCGCCGACGGTCAACGCCTCGCCGTCGTCGAGCGGGGTGAACTCGTACGCGACGTCGCGGTCGGCCGCCTCCGACCCGAGGTAGTACGGCACGCCGAGTCGGTCGGCGAGCGCGCGCCCCCCGGAGACGTGGTCGGCGTGGACGTGCGTGTCGAGTACACCAGTGACCGTCATCCTCGCGCCGGCGGCGACGAGTTCGAACTCGTGGGTCTGCCGGGTCGCGTCCACGACGACCGCCTCGCCGGCCGACCGCGAGCCGACGACGTAGCCGAGACAGCCCTTCGCGCGGCGCTGGACCTGCGCGACGAACAGGTCGTCGTCGCCGGTGTCGAGTTCGACCACCTCGTACAGCTTGCTCCAGTCTTCCATGCCGCCCTTGACGACCTCCACGTCGTCGTAGCCCCGCGTCGCGAGTTCGAAGCCGAACGACGTGGAAGACAGCCCTTTCCCGCAGATGGCGACGACCGGCCCCTCAGCGGCGAGGTCGCCGACGCGGTCCCAGTCCCAGTCGCCGCCGAGTCCGTCGACGGGGTGGAAAGGGACGTTGACCGCACCCTCGATGTGCCACGACTCGAAGCTCTCCGGCGGCCGCGTGTCGACCACGGTGAACGAGTCGCCGGCGTCTACTCTGTCTGCGAGTTCGCCCACGGTGAGCTGGTGGAGGAGTTTGCTCATGTGGTTAGCTATGGGAACGACGCACAAAACCATTTGCGGCGGACGCGGCCGACACGGCTCTCGCGCGGCGGGGAATCAAGGCACGGTCGGCGTTTCGTAACTGCGGCTGAACCGAGCGAAAGCGCCGCCGCTCGCCGGGCGGGCGTCAGAAAAGTCGAATCGAAACGTCGTCCCGAACTACAGTTCGTCCTCGAAGTCTTCGAGGGCGTAGACGGTGTCGGAGCCGCGGCGGTCGAGCGTCTCGTTGGCGAGGAGCCAGTAGACGACCGACAGCGCGCGTCGACCCTTGTTGTTCGTCGGGACGACGAGGTCGACGTTCGACGTCTGGTTGTTGGAGTCGCACATCGCGATGACCGGGATGCCGACCGTGATGGCCTCCTTGACGGCCTGCGCGTCACCGATCGGGTCAGTGACGACGACCACGTCGGGTTCGATGTAGCCGGCGTAGTCCGGGTTCGTCAGGGTTCCCGGGATGAAGCGGCCCGTGCGGGCGCGAGCGCCGACGGCGTCGGCGAACTTCTCGGCCGGGAAGCGACCGTACTGGCGGGAGGACGTGACCAGAATCTGCTCCGGACTGTAGTTCGCGAGGAAGTCCGCGGCGGTGCGGATTCGCGAGTCCGTCTGGCTGACGTCGAGCACGTAGAGCCCGTCGTCGCGGACACGGTGGATGAACCGGACCATGTCCTTGGTCTTCTGCTGGGTACCGATGTGGACACCGGCGGCCAGGTAGTCCTCGACCGGGATGAGCAGGTCGGCGTCTTCGTCGGGCATGACGTCCTCGTCGAAGGCCGGTTCCGGCTCTGCTTCTTCTTCGGCCTCGGCGGCGTCGTCGGCCGCCTCGGCGGTCTCTGCTGTCTCGTCTTCGGTGGCGGCCTCGGCGGGTTCCGTCTCGGCGACCGCTTCGGTCTCCGTCTCGGGTTCCTCGTCGGCGACCTCCACCGCGTCGTTTTCGTTGTCGCTCATACTGCGTCGTCCGCGATGCGGATGAGTTCGTTCAGTTTGGCGGTTCGCTCGCCCTGCACCGTGCCAGTCTTGATGAACGGCGCGTCGGTTGCGACGGCGAGGTGTGCGATGGTCGCGTCTTCCGTCTCACCGGAGCGGTGAGAGATGACGGCGTCCATCCCGTTTCGGGAGGCCAGTTCGACGGCGTCGAACGCGTCGGTCAGCGTCCCGATCTGGTTCGGCTTGATGAGAATGGAGTTCGCGGCGCCCACGTCGATGCCGTCCTGCAGACGGTCGACGTTGGTGACGAACAGGTCGTCACCGCAGATGAGCGTGCGGTCGCCCACGCGCTCTGTGAGTTCCGCGAAGCCCTCGTAGTCGTTCTCGTCGAGGGGGTCTTCGACGTAGACGAGGTCGTACTCGTCGACCATCTCGGCGACGTAGTCGATCTGCTCGTCGGTCGTCTTCGTCTCGTCACCGTAGTGGTAGACGCCGTCTTCGAACATCTCCGAGGCCGCGATGTCGAGACCGAAGCCGATCTCGAAGCCGAGTTCGTCCTCGACGTCGGAGACCGCTTCGCCCATGATTTCGAACGCCTCGGCGTCCGATACCGGCGGCGCCCACGCGCCCTCGTCGCCCTTCGCGGCGGGCACGCCGCGCTCGTCGAGAATCTCGGACGCGCGGGCGTGGACCTTCGCGTTGGCGAAGACGGCTTCGGAGACGCTCGGCGCGCCGACCGGCGCGGCGAGGAACTCCTGGATGTTCGTCGCTTCCTTGGCGTGTTCACCGCCACCGATGACGTTCCCGAGCGGCGTCGGGAAGTTGTCGCCGCGGAACGCGCCGCCGAGATGCTGGTACAGGGGCGCACCGAGCACGTCGGAACCGGCCTTGGCGGCCGCCATCGAGATGGCGACCGCGCTGTTCGCGCCGATTTCCGAGAAGTTCTCGGAGCCGTCGGCGGCGCAGAGCGTCGCGTCGACCTCGCGCTGGTTGCCCGCGTGGACCTCGTCCACGAGTCGGGGAACCGCGTGTCGCCGCGCGGCGGCGATGGCTTCGGTCGGCGGCAGTTCGATTGCCTCGTACTCGCCGGTGGACGCACCGCTGGGGGCCGCAGCGCGACCGAACCCACCGGATTCGGTGAGCACGTCGGCTTCGACCGTCGGGTTCCCACGGGAGTCGAGCACGCGGCGCAGAGCTACGGATGTGATTCGTGTCATGTTGTCACTTACCCTCTCGTTTGACGGTGAACGGAAGTACACCTGCGTCGTACTCCTCAGCGGCGATTAATATCGGTTCTGTCTGTTCCGAATCGACGAGAACCGGTGCGCCGTAGGATACCTGCAGCGCTCGCGCGCCGAGGATGCGTGCCTTCTCGTATCGGTTGTACCGTTGCATCATTGGTAGGGAGACACGACGTCCACGAGGTCCTTGTGCGACACCATCATCCGCCGGCAGCAAGCACGGGTGACCCCGAGGTCGTCGAGGACGTCAGCGGGGTCCTCGTCTCCCTCGCGAGCACGGGCCTTGAATTCGTCCCAGTGTTCGCCGATCACTGTGCCGCAGGTGAAACACCGGACGGGAATCATCATGGTTAGATCACCTCAGCGGTAGGACTTCTGGTAACGAGCGCGCGCGCCCGGTCCGCCCCACTTCTTGGGTTCGGACTGGCGAACGTCGTTGACCAGAAGCGAGCGGTCGAACTCCATGTACGCGTCGCGAAGCTCCGCGTCGTTCAGGTGCTGCACCAGCCCACGAGCGAGCGCGGTGCGGACTGCGTCGGCCTGACCGGCCACGCCGCCGCCGTTGACGCGCACGTCGATGTCGACCTGCGAGCGGAGGTCCTCGCCTGCGATGCGGAACGGCTCCAGCATCTTGAGGCGGGCCATCTCCGGCTCGACCAGCTCGACCGGCTGGGAGTTGATTCGGACTCGACCCTCGCCCTCGCGCACGGTGGCGCGGGCGATTGCGGTCTTCTTCTTACCGGACGTGTTCGTTACCATGTGACGTTAGCACCCAGCTTCTCGGAGACCTCTCCGAGCGAGATGAACTTGATGTTCGAAAGGCGGTCCAGCGAGGTGTCTTCGAGCATCTCGCCGTCTTCGTCGTACGGATTGCCGACGTAGACGCGGACGTTCGAGAGCGCCTCGCGGCCGCGGGGCTTCTTGTACGGAAGCATGCCGCGGATGGCACGCTTGAAGATGCGGTCGGGACGCTTCGGGTAGTACGGACCCTGGTCCGAACCGACTTCGACGCGCTTTCTGTACTTGGCCATCACGTCCTCTTCCGAGCCCGTGATGACGGCGTCTTCCGCGTTGACGACGGCGACCGTCTCGCCCGCGAGGGCGCGCTGTGCGACCTCCGAGGCGACGCGGCCGACGATGCAGTTTCGAGCGTCGACGACGACGTCTGCGTCGAATTCTGCGAGGCTCATCGGATCACCCGTACGTTGGACCCGTCGGGGTTCTGTTCAGCGAGTTGTTCTAGCGTCACGGTGTCGCCGACCTGCTCGATCTTCTTTCGAGCGGTGGACGAGAAGTCCACGGCCGCGACTGTGACGTTCTTCTGCAGCACACCGCTACCCAGCACCTTGCCGGGCACGACGACGGTCTCGTCTTCCTGAGCGTATCGTTCGATACGACCAAGGTTGACTTCCGCGTGGGTGCGCCGTGGCTTTTCGAGACGGTCCGCGACATCCTGCCAGACGTTGGCACCGGACTCACGCGAGACCGCCTTCAGCTCGGCGATGAGACTGTTGAGTCTCGGGTTCGTCTTACTCATTGTCTACCTCCAGAGAGAAAGCGGAGTGCAGGGAGCAGGATTTGAACCTGCGGACTCCTATGAGACAGCGCCCTGAACGCTGCGCCGTTGGCCAGACTTGGCTATCCCTGCAAGCATTCCGCTGTACTTCATGCCCCGTAAAAACACCTTCGGTCCGACCCGCCGCCGTGAGGGAGTCACACGCCACGCTATCGGTGGCTGTGACCCCTCGTGGGGCGGGCGAACGTCGGTGTTGAGACGGGGCAGTGTTCATTCTTACAGTGCGACCTTCTCTTCGAGTTCGGCCGCGCGGTCACCTAAGGAGGCGACGGCGCGCGTCACGAGCTCGTCGACGTCGAACGAACCGTCCGTCTCCACACTGAAGACGAACGCTCCGGGCACGTCGTGTACTTCGACCTCTTTACCGGGGTACCGCTCCGTCAGGTCGTTGCCGAACGTCTCCGTCGCGACGAGGTCGCCGTCTTCGGCGTCCCCCTCGGCGTGCTCCGCCGCGGCCTCTTCGATGACGCCGCGGAGGATGTTCGGCTCCTGTTCATCGAACTCGCCGGCGTCGCCGACGACCTCCACGCGCTGGAGGTGTCGGTAGCCGACGGCGACCCCGCCTTGGTTCTTGGCGTGGTCTTTACCGTAGCCGAGGACGGCGTCTGCCTCGAACTCGAGGCGCTGGCCCTCCTTCAGCTCGATGATGGGGATGTTCTCGTCCGCCGGGACGACCATGTCGTCCGCGGATTCGATGTCCCCGGAGTACGCGGTTGCCGGCCCGTCGACTTCGAGCGCGACGGTGACGGTGTCACCGGGCTCGAAGTCGTCGAGAGGCGTGGTCAACGGAACCAGACCGAGACGAAGCCCGATCATCTCGTCGAACATGACCGAGGTGTTCTCCACGAACCGAACGGTGTCGATGGAGAACGTCGGCACGTCGGCGACCATCGCCCGGCGAATGCCGTTGGCTAGCGCCGGGGTCAGACCGCGCGCGACGAAACGGGCGCGTCGGTCTTCGCGTTCGATGAACTCGACCTGGAAGTCGTTTACCATGGTGTGTTAGAGTCGGCTGTTTTTCGGCGCGCGAGTTCCGTCGTGCGGAATCGGCGTCACGTCCTCGATGCGACCGATTTCGAGACCGGCGCGAGCGAGGGCGCGAATCGTTGCCTGTGCGCCGGGTCCGGGGCTCTTGTTACCGTTGCCACCGGGACCGCGAACGCGGACGTGCAGACCGGCGATACCGGCCGCCTTAATCTGGTCGGCGACGCTCTCTGCCATCTGCATGGCCGCGTACGGAGATGCCTCGTCACGGTTCTGCTTGACGACGGAACCGCCGGACGACTTGACGATCGTCTCGGCGCCCGTGATGTCAGTCACCGTGATGAGCGTGTTGTTGAACGATGCGTGAACGTGGGCGATTCCCCACTTGTCACCGGTTTCGGATTCGCTCATTCTTGGGCCTCCGCGCGCTCAGGGTGCAGTTCGTCCGCGAGCTTCGACGTCTCGTCGAACGCCACGGTGTCCTCTTCGTCGACCTCGACCTTGCGGGAGGGGACGGTCGTCCGCGCACCGTCGACGGTCACGTGACCGTGGACGATGAACTGACGGGCCTGCTGGGGCGTCTGTGCGAGCCCCTTGCGGTAGGCGACCGTCTGGAACCGACGTTCGAGGATGTCGGTCACGTCGAGACGGAGTGTCTGGGAGATGTCGTCCTCCGCAGAGAGGATGCCGTAGCGGCGCATGCGCGCCATGAACTCGTCACCGAGCGACTCGGCTTCCTCGACGTCACCCTGGGCCTCGCCGAGGAGGCGTCGCGCCTCGCGGCGGAGGTTGCGCAGTTCGGACTGCGCGCGCCAGAGTTCTTCCTTGTTCTTGAGACCGTACCGAGAGAGGAGGTCCGATTCCTGCGCGATACGCTCGCCCTGGAACGGGTGGTTCGGGGTCTCGTAGAACTTGGTGTTGTTACCCGTCGTCATTCTTCAGCCTGCGCCTCCTTGATCTCCTCGACGTTGACACCGATGGTGCCTTCGGTACGTCCAGTGGACTTCGTCCGCTGGCCGCGAACCTTCTGGCCGCGCTGGTGTCGAACGCCCTTGTAGGAGCTGATCATCTTCATGCGGTTGATATCATGCCGCCGCTTTTCTTCGAGGTCCGAACCCGTGATGTGGTCGGTCTCACCGGAGAAGAAGTCCTTCCGTCGGTTTGCCATCCACTCGGGGGCGTGGTCCTCGAAGTTCTCGACGACATCGACAACGGAGTCGATCTCGTCTTCGGGGAGCTTACCGAACAGCGCCGTTCGGTTCACTTCCGCGGCGTCGGCGATGATGCGCGCTGTGCGCTTGCCGATACCCTTCATGTCCGTCAGACTGCGCTCTACCGTCTTCGTCCCGTCAAGGTCGGTCTGACCAATTCGGATGAAGTAACGGAGGTCCTCTTCCTCCTCCGGAGAGCCGTCCTGTGGTTCTTCTGCACTCATGACTTTGGAAGTCGTGTTGTGAGCGTTGCGGCGGGGATTCGAACCCCGGGGGCTTGACGCCACTGAGTTAGCAACCCAGCGCCTTGGGCCAGGCTTGGCTACCGCAACACTTCGGTCGTGTTAGTTTCGCCCTTCCGGACTCGGGGACGACATTCCCCTACATCGATTGCATCCGTTACGAGACGGGGGCATTACTTAAACATCACGAAAGGGACCTCGCGTGACAGCCCGAGACACCGCCGCTCGCGGGCGATGTGGTGTGGTATACCACCTCACCGAAATCATAATAATGGTGGTTACGTATTCACGCCAATGAGTTCGACAGAGTCCGCGACCGCGACGACGAAGCCCGTGCGAATCGACACCGCCGAGGAGCTCGACGCCCTCGTGGCCGAACACGACCGCGTCCTCCTCGACATCTACACCAAAGGCTGTACGCTGTGTCAGAGCATCGAACCCGTCCTCGGCAACGTCGCGAAAGCCACCGACGTGGTCGTCGCGATGCTAAATCCGCAGACGGATATGTCGGTCGCAGAGCGGTACACGATTCGGAGCGTCCCGACGCTCCTCCTGTTCGAGGACGGCGACCTCGTCGACCGTCTCGCCGACGGCTTCCAAGGGGCGCAGGCGGTCGTCGACTTCGTCGAGAAAGAGCGGTAAGGTCGGGTCGCGTCGGTTCGGCGCGGCCGCCGGCGGGGGCACTCTCTTTCGACCCCGCGGTGGCGGTCTCAGCGGTCGGTCGGTTCGTCGAGTCGGGTCGTACACCAGTGACAGAAGTCGATGTCGGCGTCGACCTCGCGGCCGCACTCGGGGCACGTGACGGCGTCCGCGTCGGGGTCGGCGACGGTGGCCGCCGACTCCTCGGCGTCTTCGACGGCGGAGCGCTCTGCCCGCGCCGCGGCCTGCCGCAGGCCGAGGAAGAAGGCGTCGAGGACGCTCGCGAAGCTCACCACGAGAATGGGCACCAGTTCCCCGAGCACCGCGGCGAACTCCGACGGCGGGATGGCCGCACCGCCGGTCAGCGGGTCGAACGCCTCCGGCGGAACGAACAGCGCGGACACCGCGAACGTGAGAAGCACCCAGAGCGCGGCCCGCCGCCAGCGTCGCAGATACAGGTGCCCGAGCCCCGTGAGTACGAGGCCGAGTATCGCGGCGAGCCAAGGGCGGTGTTTCGTGAGTGCGGACATACGTGGATTGGGTTGATTCTCGCTCATGAGAGTTCCGTTCGTGAGACGCGGCGAGCGAACGCGCTCGCGCGTCCGCCGCTGACGCCGAGCGACCGAACGCACATCGACACGTGAACCGACGTGGAACGGACACATAAAGTGAGCCACGCAACCCGGCGCGGCGCTCCCGAAACAGTCTCCGCGAGCGCGAATTATCGTCGCTCGGGCAAGTCGATGGCCTCGTCGTCGCCTGCACTCGGAACGACGAGTGCCGGTACCCCGACGTGGCGGACGACTCGCCCGGCCACGGTTCCCGCGGTGCGGTGCTCCGCGAGCCGAACCCTGTCGTCCCCGCCGACGCCGAGGACGACCGCATCGGCTCCCGTCCGTTCGACGTGCGCCAGCAGTTCGGCCGCGGGGACGCCGGTTCGGACGCTCCCGCCGGACTCGACGGCGTCTCTCGCGGCCGCGGCGGCGACGGCGTTCACGCGGGCTCTCGCCTCGGTTTCGAGCGACCGGCGCGTGTCGGGCGACGCCGTCGAGACGGCGCGCTCGTCGACGACCGCGAGCGGTTCGAGAACCCCGCGAGTCGCCGCGACGATGCGGCGAGCGAGCGTCGCGGCCGACCCCGACGACGGCGCGTCGTCGGCGAAGAGCGCGATTCGCCGGTACGTCGGCTGGGGTGACGCCGACGGAACCACGAGCGTCGGGACCGGCGACGCGTCAAGGACGCGCTCTGCGACCGACCCGACGAGGAACCGACCGGGACCGGACCGGCCGTGGCGACCGAGGACGAGTAGGTCGCCGTCGCCGACGACGCGTTCGACCGCGGTCGCGGCCGGCCCGCCGACGACTTCCGAGGTCAGACGGACGCCCGCGAGGAGCGCCCGACGCGTGACCGCGCCGACGGCTTCCTCCGCTTCGACGGCGGCGCTAGCGGACGGTCCGGCGGTCTCGGGTCCGGACGTCTCGGTCGCGTGAGTCGGTTGCACGCCGGTCGCGGAGACGACGTGGAACGGCGCGTCGAGGACGCGGGCGAGAAACAGCGCGTGGGCCGCGGCGGTCGCCGCGGGGGCGCTTCCGTCCGTCGCGAGAACCACTCGCTCGACGGTGACAGTCATGCGACCCGAGAGGTCGTCGGAGGAGAAAAGCTCGCGCGTCGGGGCGACCGGCGCTCAAGCGCCGATGTACTCCTCGTTTATCGTCCAGCCGTCGTCGCCGTCGCGGACGAGGTACTCGCCGTAGTACGGCACGCGGTTTTCGACGACAGCCTCGAACGTCTCGCGGATGTCCGCGCGCGTCATCTCGCCCATCGGGCGCAGGTCGTCGTTGCGGTTGAGACAGCCCTTCAGGTACCCTTCGTGCGTCACGCGCACGCGGTGGCAGTTGGCGCAGAACTCGGGGTTCTCGACGGGGTCGACGATTTCGACCATGCCCTTGCCGACGTAGTAGCGGCGGCGGTGGTGCATGTCGCGAACCTCGACCTCGTCGGCGAGGTCGGCCAGCCACCGGTGGACGCGCTCGATGTCGATGTTCCACTCCGGGCGGCCCGTCAGTTCGGGCATGTACTGGATGAGTTGGAGCTGAAGCCCCTCGTTTTCGGCGACGTACTCGACCATCTCCTCGACGTGGCCGGCGGTCTTCGTGAACACGACCATGTTGAGCTTCACGGGCGTGAGGCCGGCGTCGACCGCGGCCTTGACGCCCTCCATCACCTTGTCGTACGCGCCGGACTTCGTGATTTGGGCGAACGCCTCGGGGTCGAGGGCGTCCTGCGAGACGTTCACGCGGTCGAGTCCGGCCGCGACGAGGTCCTCGGCGCGGTCACCGAGGAACGTCCCGTTGGTGGTGAGCGAGGTCTCCATCGAATCCGGCGTCCGGCGAATAATCTCTTCGAGGTCCGCGCGGAGCATCGGCTCGCCGCCGGTGAACTTCACCTTCTCGACGCCGTACTCCTCAACGACTTCGAGAAAGCGGACCACGTCGTCGGCGCTCATCTCCGCGTCGGAGGCGTCCATCGGCCCGCGCGTGTCGCCCAACCCTTCGTTGTGGCAGTAGACGCAGTCGAAGTTACACCGGTCGGTCAGAGAGATTCGAACGCCAGTTACCTCGCGGCCGAAGTCGTCCACCAGCACCATATACCGAATCCTGGGAGTGTACGTTGATAAATTCGCTGTCGATAGCCGGGGCGTGGTAACCGTATTTCGTTACGGACGCGGCGTCTCGAAGTCGGTGCGGGTTGGGTCGGCGACGCACCGACGGCGGTCGGAGCCCGACGCGGGCCGCACGCGGGCCGGGTCGTTAACGGCGACCGTCACCGCGCGACGAGACCTTACAAAACCCTTATCGGCCGCACCGCCGGAGTGACGGACATGGACGAAGCCGACGTACGCGACCGCTTGCGTGCGGTCGAGGACCCCGAACTCGGAGACGACATCGTCTCGCTCGGACTGGTGAACGCCGTCGAGGTCGACGGCGACACCGCCCGTATCTCGCTCGCGCTCGGTGCCCCGTACTCCCCGGCGGAGACGGACATCGGCCGTCGAATCCGCGAGGTCCTCGCCGAGGACGGACTGGAGGCCGACCTCACCGCCAAGGTTCCGACCGACCGCGACCCCGACGAGGAGGTGCTCCCGGGCGTGAAGAACATCATCGCCGTCGCCTCCGGCAAGGGCGGCGTCGGCAAGTCGACGGTCGCCGTGAACCTCGCGGCGGGGCTCTCGAAACTCGGCGCGCGCGTCGGCCTGTTCGACGCCGACATCTACGGGCCGAACGTCCCGCGGATGGTCGCCGCCGAGGAGGCCCCGCAGGCGACCCAAGACCAGACCATCGTCCCGCCCGAGAAGTACGGGATGAAGCTCATGTCGATGGCCTTCCTCGTCGGCGACGACGACCCCGTCATCTGGCGCGGCCCGATGGTCCACCAGCTTCTCACCCAGCTCGTCGAGGACGTCGAGTGGGGCAGTCTCGACTACCTCATCCTCGACCTGCCGCCGGGCACGGGCGACACGCAACTTTCCATCCTCCAGACGCTCCCGCTCACGGGCGCGGTCATCGTCACGACCCCGCAGAACGTCGCCCTCGACGACGCCAACAAGGGCCTCCGCATGTTCGGCAAGCACGACACGAACGTCCTCGGCATCGTCGAGAACATGAGCACGTTCCGGTGTCCCGACTGCGGCAACCGCCACGACATCTTCGGCGCGGGCGGCGGCCGCGAGTTCGCCGCGTCGAACGACCTGCCGTTCCTCGGGGCGCTCCCGCTCGACCCGGCCGTCCGCGAGGGCGGCGACGGCGGCAAGCCCATCGTCCTCGAAGACGACGACGAAACCGCCGACGCGTTCCGCGTGATGACCGAGAACATCGCCGACATGGTCGGTGTCGTCCAGCGGCGAACCGTCAGCGAGCGATGAGCGACGGCGGACGACCCGACGCGGACTCGAACTCCGATACCGACGCCGACGAAGTCGACTGGGAGATGGCCCCGGACTCGGACGCCGACTTCCCCGCGGACCCCGAACGCGTCGCGTTCCTCCGTGAAATCGCCGACGACATCTACGGCGAGTCCTCCGAGAGCCGGCAGGTGTCGGCCATCCTCTACCGCGTCAGCGACCTCTACGACCCCGACGGCGACACCTCGCCCGAGGAGATTTACCTGAACGTCCGCCACATCATGGACATCAAGGCGCAGGGCGGCATCGACCGCTGAACCGTCGGAACCCACGCCTCCCCAGTCCCCGGCTGGTGTCCGCCTCCAGCGGCTTCACTTCCGCTTTCTCTGAGTCCGCGGTTCGACCGCCAGCGCCGCCTCCGTCGACTCGCCCGCCTATCCGCCTCGTGTTCACTTTCACCACGGACTGGACGCCGGGGGACGCTGAACCTGCGCGGACCGGGCGGGTTTTGGTTCCGGAGCCGAATTCGAGGGTGTGGACGCACACCAACGCCAGTTCCGGAACCCCTTCTCGATGGACACCGACTGCACGAACTGCTCGGCGCTCTGCGAGACGCGCGAGCGGGTCGTCCACGGCTACGGCGACGTGGGCGCGGAGTTCCTGTTCGTCGGCGAGGCCCCGACCGCGGCCGCGGAGCGGACGGGCGTCCCCTTCACCGGCGACGAGACCGGAAAGCGCGTCCAGCGCATCCTCGGCGACCTCGGGTTCGTCCGGTCCGACCCGGACGCCGACGAGCCGGACGTGCAGAACGTCTTTTTCACGTATCTCACGCGCTGTCGACATCCCGACCGAGGGCCGACCGATAACGAAGTTGCGACCTGCGAGCCGTATCTGAACGCGGAGATTCGGATGATAAACCCGCACATCATCGTCCCCGTCGGACAGGCCGCACTGGAGGCGCTCGCGTTCGATTACACCACGCGTGCGGCCGACAGCTTCGACGTCGACGCGGAGCACGCGACGACCATCCGCGGCCGCGGCTTCGAACTCGTCCCGATGAAGGAACCGGAGCGCCTGACCGACGACGACGCCGAGGCGTTCGTCGAACACGTCAGCGAGTCCGTCTTCGCCCGGGACTACCGGCAGACGAAGGGCCGGCAGAGTCGCTGAGGCGGCCCGCGGGGTTCGAGGCGTCCGCGACCACGCCTCGCAAGCGGCGGGTTCAAGGGTTCCCCGAAGCGAGGGAGGGTATGACGGTCATCGCCGTACTCGCCGAACCGCCGCGGCCGGGACTGGTGCTTTCGGAACTCGCGGAGACGAGTCCGCTCTCCGAGTCCGAAGCCGCGGAGCTCTACGCCGCGATGCTCAAAGACGTCTGTATCGCCGTCGAGCGGTCGGGCGGCGACCTCCTCGTCAACTACCGCGCCGAGGACGACATCCCCGACGGGTTCGCCGGGGACCACGAGTCGGAAGCCGAGGTTCGGAGCGTCGTCGCCGACGCCCTCGGCGGCACCGACGACGCGCGGTTCGAACCGCAGGTCGGCTCGACGTTCTCCGCCCGCGCGGGCAACACCGTCTCGCACCTCCTCAACGAAGAGGAGGTCCACTCGGTCGCCGTCGTCCGCCCGGTCGCGCCGCTTCTCGGCCGCACCCACATCGACAGCGCGGCGATGAAGCTCCGGAGCACGCCGGTCGTCCTCGGTCCCTCGACGGAGGGTCGGGTCTACTTCTCGGGCTTTCTCGACCCCATCGACTTCACCGACGCCTACGCGGAGCCGGAGGTCGAGACGCTCGCCGAGCGCGCCGACGACGCGGGCCACGGCCTCGACTACGTCCCGATGTTGCCCGTCCTCGAAACGGGCGCGGACCTCGCGACGGTCGTGCCGATGCTCCGCTCGCGGGTCGAATCCGAGCGGCTCGTCCCCGAGCACACGACGACGTTCGTTTTCGAGAAGGGGCTTCGGGTCGAATCGACCGACGGCGTGTTGGAGCTCGTCCACGACTGAGCGAAGCGACAACACTTAGGTATCCGACTCAAAATTCCCGTGTGAAGGTGGGATGGCGGAGTGGCCTAACGCGCCTGCCTTGAAAGCAGGTTTCCTCACGGAATCCTGGGTTCAAATCCCAGTCCCACCGCATTCTCAGAGAACCGAGACGCGCAGGTTTATCTGTGCGTCTCCGGTGAACGCGTGACGCGGAAACGGACTGGGATTTGAAGCAGGGAGCGGAGCGAACGACGTGAGCGGAGCGAGTGGGGTTCAAATCCCAGTCCAACCGCACAACCCATACCGACAACCGATAAAACACGACCGACGGACTGCGACCCGCTCAGAACCGGTACGCCATCATCACCTCGTCGACGTGTTCGTCGCCGATGGTGTAGTGGTCTCTGCGAATCGCCTCGGTCTCCCAGCCGTGGTCGCCGAGGAACTCCAGCGCGCGGTCGTTCGTCATCGGGACGCTGTTGTACACCTTCCGGAAGCCGTTGGCCTCGGCCCAGTCGAGGCCGCGGCGAAGGAGCAGGCTCCCGATGCCCGACCCGCGGTAGTCCTCCTTGACGCCGACGGTCTGCTGGGCGGTCTCGCGGATGCGCGACACCTGCGGGAGGTCGAGGTGCGTCCAGCCGACGACCTCCTCGCCGAGAGTGGCGACGAAGAACACGCGGGACTCGACGCGGTTGTGGCGCGTGACGGCCTCGTCGTAGAGGAGTTGCTCGGCGATGGTCTCGGCGACGACGTACGTCTCCTCGGAGGTCACGTCGCGAATCGCGTCGATGAGGCCCTCGAAGTCGCGCTGGCGGCCCGGCCGGATGGTGACGATGCCGGCGTCGGTCTCGTGTTCCTCGATAGCGCCCACGTCGAGCGCCAACTGGAGCGTCCCGCCGTCCTCTTCGAGGTAGCCGCGGGACTTCAGCCGGTCGAGTTCGCTCTGGAACTCGTCGGAGGACACGGGCGCGACGTCGAGGAGGACGTTTCGCTTGGCGGTGCCGTGCCGCTCGACGTACTCGTAAATCAGCTTGCTGGCCTCGGATTCGAACGTCGGCCGCTCGGTCGCTCGCATGACTCCGAGAACGATGGCGTGCCACGCGTATATTTCTTGTTTATCGGTAGCAAGCCACATGAGATTGTGACGGCGACCTGACGCCGACCTGACGCCGACGCGGCGGCGACGCGCCGCGTGACAAATCCCCACAGATGCGTAACGGCTTTGAATCGGCCTGCCAACACTCGGGTATGGATTGGCCACACGACCCGGACGGCGAAGAGGGGAGCGAAGGCGGACGCAAGTACGGCCAGGCGGTCATCGCGAAGAAAGTCGACGAAGACGAGGACTTCCCGCTGAACAAAGCGGAGTTCGTCGAGGAGTTCGGCGACCACCCCATCCGACTCGACTACGAGCGCGTCGTCTCGCTCGCGGACATCTTCGAGCACGTCGAAGGCGAGGAGTTCGGCGACTTCGTCGAGCTACACAAGGCCATCGGCAAGGCGATGCGCGAAAACGGCTTTTGGTTCTACGAGGGCGCAGACCAGTTCGTCACCGGCAAGAACGCGTAACCTTCGGGACATCTGTTTTCGGCCCGCGACGGCGAGCTAGTTGCCGGACCCGCGAAACGAGGTCCGCTCTTGGACTTTCTGCTCGATAGCGTCGCGCTCCCAGGTGCGCGTCTCGTCGCCCTCCACTTCGGCTTGCACCTTCTCTTCGAGGAGCGTGACGGCGACGCTGTTGGCTCCCTCGGGGATGATGAGGTCCGCGTGCTTCTTCGTCGGCTCGATGAACTGCTCGTGCATCGGCTTGACCGTCGAGAGATACTGGTCGATGACGCCCTGAAGGTCGCGTCCGCGGTCGATGGCGTCGCGCTGGATGCGCCGGAGGATGCGGACGTCGGCGTCGGTCTCCACGTAGAGCCGGAGGTCGAGCATCTCGTTTACGTCCTCGTCGTAGAGCGCGAGAATCCCTTCGAGGATGATGACGTCGGTCGGCTCGACGGTCTCCCGCTCGGGCTTTCGGTTGTGAATCTCGAAGTCGTACCGGGGCATCTCGACCGCTCTCCCCTCCAGCAACTCCGAGAGCTGTTCGTACAGGAGGTCCCACTCGAACGCCGAGGGGTGGTCGTAGTTCACCTGCTCGCGCTCGTCCATCTCCAAGTGGCTCTGGTCCTTGTAGTAGTTGTCAATCGGAATCCGCGTCACGGACTCGCCGACGTTCTCCGTGATGAGTCGGGACACGGTGGTTTTCCCGGCACCGCTCCCCCCCGCGATACCGATGACGAACGACGGGATGGTCATTGTCCCAAAGACGCCCGCGAACGGGTTTGAACGCAGCGGTTCGCCGGCTTCAGCGGACGAGTATATAAAACACGTTGACAGGCAGTTTCACACAACCGATTCTCGCACCGCCGTCGGTCGCAATTATCATGGCTTTTCAAACGCGGGAAGTAAGTTTTATAAGTGGGAGTTGCCATTGGCTTTCACATGGTACGTGATATCGTACGCCGCGACTTCCTCAAGGGAGTGGGAGCCGCGGGCGCGGCAGGCTTGACTGGCTTATCCGGATGTATCGGTGGCGGCGGCGGTGGCGGCGGCCCCGAGGGGCTCGTCGTCATCGGCTACCCCGAAAGCGGTATTCAACTGTTCCGTGACTACTACAGCGCGTCCGACGGGAGCGAGGAGATTCTCGTGCCCGACGGGATGCGCTCCGGCTCGATGCCCGGGCAGGTCGGCAACGACATGGCGAACGTGACCGGGACGGCACCCGCGGCGGGCGGTCCGAACCAAGAGACGTTCAATCAGCTGTTCGAAGACGAGTACGATGCGGCACCGGGCGTCTTCACGTCGCAGACGTACGACTCGGTCGCGATTCAGCTTCTCGCGAACGCCGCCGCCGGGGAGAACTCCGGGCCGGCCATCAAAGATCAGATGCGCCGGATGGCGAACCCCGGCGGGATGACCGTCGGACCGGACAACCTCGTAGAGGGTATCGAGGCCGCCGCGAACGGCGAAGACATCGACTACCAGGGCGCGTCGTCGTCCGTCAACTTCGACGAGAACGGCGACCCGGCGGAAGCCGCGTACGCCATCTGGGAGTTCGACGCCGAGAACAACGCCACGTCGAGCGTCGAGACGCAGTCGTTCGCCGGTGAGAACCCCGACGGGAACGGCCCGTCGGCGGACAGCGGCCCGGGCGGCTCCGACCGCGAGATGTCGGTCGGTATCCTCCTGCCCGAGACCGGCGACCTCGCGGCCGTCGGTGCGCCGATGATTCAGGCCGGTCAGATTCCGGTCATGCAGGTCAACGACGCCAACCCGGCCGGCCTCTCGGTCAACGCGCAGATCGAAGACACCCAGACGTCCCCGGACGCCGGTGTCTCCGCCGCGCAGTCGCTCGTCTCCGCGGGCGTTCCCTCGGTCTGTGGGTCGGCGTCGTCCGGCGTGAACGTCCCCGTCTCACAGCAGGCGTTCATCCCGAACGAAATCGTCGGCTGTTCGCCGTCCTCGACGGCGCTGTCCGTCTCGAACCTCGAAGACAACGACTTCATCTTCCGGACCGCACCCTCGGACTTCCTGCAGGGCCGCGTCATGGCGCAGGTCATGTCCGAGCGCCTCGAAGTCAACTCGGTCTCGACGCTGTACGTCAACAACGACTACGGCCAACAGCTCTCCGAGCGCTTCGCGAACGTGTTCAGCGACTCGTTCGACGGCGAGGTGTACAACCAGGTCGCGTTCAACATCGGCGAGTCCTCGTACTCCTCCGTCATCGAGACGGCGCTGTCCGGTCCGGAGAACTAACCCGACGACAACCCCGAATTTTCTTTCGTCGCCGCCGACGCGAGCGACTGCGCTCTGTCGCCGCGCCCACGTACCAGTTCGCGTCTCCGTTCCTGTTCCGTTTCCGTCCGTTTCAGTTCCAGCTATTCCGTTTCCGTCTATTCCGTTCCGCCTTCCCGCCGCACGCCTCCGGGGGACACAAGATATACATACGACCACTGACAGATTCGAGTCGATGAAGCGACGCGCCCTCCTCTCGACCGTCGCCGGGTCGGCTCTCGGACTCGCCGGCGGCTGTCTCTCCGACACCGACGCCCCGACCGACACACCCACGAACCCGCAGACCACCACGGCCGCGACTGACGGCCCGGCCGAGTCAGACACGCCGGGGCCGGGTTCCGAGTCCGGCGCCGGTCTCTCGGTCGTCAACGAGGACGACGAGCCGCACGCGCTGTCGGTCCGAGTGACCGACGGCGACGAGACGCGCGTCGACAGTTCGCTCGACGTCGGTGCCGGCCCCGGCTACGGTCGGAACGTCGCGAACGACCTCGTCGACGCCGGTCGTTACCGCGTCGTCGCGGAACTCGACACGGGCGCGACGCTCGACTACGAGTGGACGGTCACGAACGAGACGCGCCGCCTCGAACTCGTCGTCACGTCCGACGCCGGCCTCGAACCGCGACAGCGCGTGACGCCGGCACTCGACGACGCCGACCTGCCGTACTCGGTGCCGGGGGCGACGGACATCTTCTCGCCGCCGACCGCGGGGATTCGGAACCGGAGCGACGCCGACGCCCGGCTGACGGTCGCCATCGAACACGGCGGGACCCGCTTTTTCGAGCACGCGTTCGACGCGGCGACCGACAGAGAGATTTCGACGCCGGCGCTCGTGAAGTCCCACGGCACCTACGAGGTGTTAGTGGAGGCCGACGACGGCCGCACCGCGACTCACGAGTGGCACATCCCGGAGAAGTGGGCGTGGCCGACGCTCGCGGTACTCGTCGCGGACGACGGCTCGCTCCGGGTCGGCTCTGGATGGCCCGAGATGGCCTCGGTTCGCGTGACGAACGAGGACGAGACGGAACGCGACCTGACGCTGACGCTCGTCCGACCCGACGACGCTGATGCCGGCGGTGACGACGCCGGCGGGACCGGCACCGACTCTGGTGGTACGGTCGTCTCGGAGACGGCGCAGACTGTCCCACCCGGTGAGTCGACCGTGGCGGTCGACATCCCCATCGGCGACGAGTACGAGCTAACCGTCGAGACGGCCGCGGGGTCGGAGACGGTCGACTACCCGGCGTGTTACTGCTGGAGCACGACTGCGGAAGTAACGGTCGGCGGTAACTCGGCGGGGGGTTCGAACGGCGGAGACGACGGTCCGTCAGTCGAGTCGTTCCAGTACGTCTGCGAGTGATCGCCGAAAAATAACGCCGGATTTCGAGGCGGGCTATCCGCCGAGGAAGTCCTGCCGGACCTGTTCGTCTTCGAGGAGCGCCGTCCCGGTGTCCATGTAGCGGTTCTGTCCGTTGGCGAGGACGTAGCCGCGGTCACAGCGCCGGAGCGCCTCCTTGGCGTTCTGTTCGACCATCAGGATGGCCGTGCCGGCCTCGTTGATTTCGTCGATTTTGTCGAACATCTCCTCGACGAGGTCGGGCGCGAGGCCCGCCGACGGCTCGTCTAAGAGCAGGAGGTCGGGGTCGAGCATGAGCGCGCGACCCATCGCGAGCATCTGCTGTTGCCCGCCGGACATGGTGCCCGCCTTCTGGTCTTTCCGCTCTCTGAGGATGGGGAACCGCTCGTAGACCGCCTCCATGGCGTCCTTCGGTACCTCGTCGAGGATGTACGCGCCCATTTCGAGGTTCTCTTCGACCGTCAGCGTCGGGAAGACGTTGTCGTTCTGCGGGACGTAGCCGATGCCGACGTGGATGATGTCCTCGGGCCGGCGGCCGGTGATGTCCTCGTCTTTGAACCGGACGTTGCCCCCCATGTGGACGGTCAGTCCGAAGACGGACTTCATCGTCGTCGATTTGCCGGCCCCGTTCGGCCCGACGATGGTGACGTACTCGCCGTCGAACACGTCCATGTCGACGTCGGTGAGAATCTGGAGGTCGCCGTAGCCGGCGTCGAGGTTGCGGACGCGCAGGAGCACGTCGTCGCGGCCCTCGACGCCCGCGCCGCTCGTCGCGTCGGTGTTGGCGTCGACGCTCATACGTTGCCTCCGAGGTAGGCCTCGATGACCTCTTCGTTGCTCCGAATCTCGTCTGGCGTCCCCTCGGTGAGCACCGAGCCCTGGTGGAGGACGATGACGTGTTCACAGTTGTTCATGATGAGGTCCATGTCGTGTTCGACGAGCAGGAACGTGTAGCCCTGCTCGCGGAGTTCGTGTACGTGTTCGAGTAGCTTCTTCTCGAGCGTGGGGTTGACCCCGGCGAACGGTTCGTCCAAGAGTAGCATGTCGGGGTCGGTCAGAAGCGCCCGCGCCATTTCGAGGAGTTTGCGCTGGCCGCCCGAGAGGTTGCCCGCGTACTCCTCTGCGATGTGGGCGATGTCGAAGAAGTCGAGCACCTCCCAGACGCGTTCGAGCAGTTCCTCTTCCTGTTCGCGGACGTCGTCGCGGACGCCCGGCATGACCGAGCGCCACAGCGTCTCGCCCCGCTGGTGTTTCGGCGCGAGCATCATGTTTTCGAGGACGGTCATCTCGCTCAGTTCGCGGGCGATTTGGAACGTCCGGACCATCCCGCGGTTGGCGATTTGGTGCGGCTCCTCGCCGGTGATGTCCTCGCCGTTGAACGTGACCGTGCCGGCGTCGGGCTTGAGCATGCCCGTGATGAGGTTGAACGTCGTCGACTTGCCGGCCCCGTTCGGGCCGATGAGGCCCGTGAGCGTCCCGGATTCGACCTCGAAGGTCGCGCCGTCGACGGCGGTGATGCCGCCGAAGGACTTCTCCAGTCCCTCGACCTGAAGCGGGTAGTCGACCGACGTGTCGACCCCGGAGGCGAACGCGCCGAGCGCCCCCTCGTCGACCTTGTTCGCCACGTCTTCGACGGGCTGGTCGGCGGCGTCACTCATCGGTCTCACCCCCTTCGGCCGCGGCGTCGACACCGCCGTCGGTGCGGACCGAATCGTCGTCCCCGCCGTCGGCGGTCATCGACTTCGGCCGCGACAGCGGGATGACCGACGCCGTCTCCTTGCGGTAGCCGAGCATCCCCTCCGGCCGGTTGTGCATCAGCCAGATGAGCACGAGGCCCATCACGACCAGTTGGAGCTGTCGGATGCTGTCGACCGTGTACAGGAGGAACGGCACGGGGTCGAACTGCGAGATGAGCGGCGAGATGGCCTGTCCGAAGCCGGACGGCGAGTCGAGGTTGGGGAACACCGCCGTCACGAGGTTCTGGAAGTACCGCGGCCCCTGATAGAGCACCGCCGCGAAGACGGCCCCGCCGAGGACGCTCCCCGTGTTCGAGCCGGCCCCGCCGATGATGAGGGCAATCCAGACGAAGAACGTCACGCGCGGCCGGAAGAAGTTCGGCGTCACCGCGCCCTGCGGGACGAGCCAGAGGATGCCGGCGAGCCCCATCAGCGCACAGCCGAGCATGAACGACTTGATTTTGAACCGGTCCGTGTTTTTGCCGAGGGCGTTCGCCACGTCCTCGTCCTCGCGGATGGCCTTCAGCACGCGGCCGAACGGCGACTCGCCGGTGCGCTTGAGTAACCAGTAGAACGCCGCGACGAAGCCGAGGAGCAACAGCCCGTAGATGAGGCCGTCGACGACCGGCTTGGGGTTCCTCGGCACCACCACTTGGAAGGCGTCGACGAAGCCGAGGTACGCGTCCCAGAGGCCGACGCCGCGGAGCAACGCCTCAAGCGGCGGGGCGAAGTCGAGGATGAGTCCCGACCCGCCGCCGAAGCCGACGCGGTTGCCGAACAGCTGGAACTGCTGGAGTTCGCCCGAGAGGAAGCTGAACCGGACGATTTCCGACATGGCGATGGTGACGATAGCCAAGTAGTCGGCCCGCAACCGGAGCGCCGGGAGCGCGACCACGAGCCCCAACAGCGCGGCCGCGAGCATCCCGGCGAGGATGCCGACCCAAAGCGGGAGACCGAGACCGCCGACCTGCGCCGCGCCGCCGGCGACGTACGTCGGTTTCGTCACGATTGCCGTGACGTAGACGCCGACGGCCATGAAGCCGACGATGCCGATGTTGAACAGCCCGGTGTACCCCCAATGGAGGTTGAGCGCGAGCGACAGCATGGCGAAGACGCCGATGTAGAACGTCAGCGTCGCGATGGAGTTGAGCTGTCCGCGGAGCGTGTAGCCGAGGACGAACCCGGCGAGGACGTACGCGAGGTACGTCGCGAGGAGGACCAGCACGATGAGGCCCGCGTCGCCGCCCGGAATGCGGTCGGTGAAGTCGTCGCGGACGCTCATGCGGTCGCCCTCCCGCTGAACAGCCCGGACGGTTTCACGAGCAGGATGACGATCATGACGACGAAGGCGGCGGCCCGCGAGAACGCCGAGGGAATCCACAGGACCGACATGGACGCCGTCAGCCCGATGACGAGGCCACCGGCGATGGCCCCGTAGATGGAGCCGATGCCGCCGAGGATGACCGCGGCGAAGATGAGAAGCAACAGGAGCCACCCGTCGTTGAACCCGAGTGTCCCCTTCCAGAGGATGAACATGTACCCAGCGACGCCGGTCAGTCCGCCGCCGATAATCCACGTCGCGCGGACGACGCGCTCGGTGGAGATACCGGTGATGAGCGCGAGGTCCTTGTTGTCGGCCATCGCGCGCATCGCCTTCCCGAGTTTCGTCCGCTGTAAGAGGACGTGAACCCCGAGCATCAGCGCCGAGGCGACGACGAGGAGCGTGATGTCGTGGGCGTTGATGAAGACCGTGCCGTCGATGAAGTACAGCGATACCGAGGGCGGCTGGGCGGTCGTGCCGCGAACGTCGGAACCGAAGACGAACTGCATCAGGTAGCGGAGCGCGAACGCGACGCCGACGCTCGTGATGAGAAGCGTGATGCCGTCCTCGTTTCGAATCGGCCTGAAGATGGTTCGGTCGACCGCGAGCGACAGCGCGATGGAGAAGGCGCCGGAGACGACGATGCCGGCGACGACCGCCAGCGGCGTCGAGAGTACCCCGATACCGAGCGTCCCACCGTAGACCGACCCCCCGGCCCCGACGAGCAGGAGCGCGCCGATATCGGCGCGGCCCAACCCGGCGATGAGGTACGTCGTCGCCCACCCCGAGAACGCACCGGCCGTGATGTAGTCGCCGTGCGAGAAATTAGCGAAGTTTAGAATACTGTACGTCATCGACAACCCGATGCCCGCGAGGCCGATTACGAGCCCCCGCATCAGACCATCCCAGACGAGCGTGCCAATGTCGGCAAACTGCGTCTGCCCCGTTGCTAACCCGCGAAGTAAGTCACCGAGTAGTACGACTACGATGACCGCCAAGACGAGCGCGAACGGACGCTCGATGGCGAACTGCCTTCCACGGGAGTAGGTTTCGGCAATACCCATTGATAACTATCCTCATGATATGTGCGGACCATAAACATAGATAAATCTTTCCCCATCGGTCGTCTTTACTGACCCTACTCGGCATCCCGCAGGAATGCGATTCCCCGATTTGGAGTCGAATCGGCGACACTTAAATGCGGATAGAGCCACGACAGACCCCATGCGCGTCAGTTCGGCGGCGTTTTCGGACCTCGACGACCTCGCCGACCTGTGGGTCGAACTCGCCGCGGACCAGCGGGCGTTCGGGTCGCACCTCCGCGCCGACGCCAACCGGACGCCGATTCGGGAGGCGCTGGCTCGGCACGTCGCCGCCGACGGGGTGCTCGTCGCCCGCGAAGGCGATTCGGCGGGCGGTACGGAGGGTGGCACGGAGGGTGAGACAGGGGCCGGAAGCGACACGGAGGCCGCGGGCGCGGGCGGCCTCGTCGGCTTCGTCATGTTCGACATCGAGGCGGGGGCGTACGAACAGGACGTGACCCGCGGGATGATTCGGAACCTGTTCGTTCGCCCGTCGTCCCGAGACGCCGGCGTGGGCACGCGACTGCTGGAGGCCGCGGAGAACGCCCTCGGAGCGGCTGGAGCCGACACCGTCGCGCTGGACGTGCTGGCGGCCAACGACGCCGCCCGTCGGTTCTACCGACGACACGGCTATCGACCCCACCGCGTCGAACTGGAGAAATCGATGCGAAGCGATACACACTCAAAGGAGGACGGGTAATCGACAGACGCGCCAGGAGAGCATGGGCGGTTCATGCACTCGACTTGTAATCGAGACTTCGTGGGTTCGAATCCCACTCCTGGCTTCTTTCGGCGTTTCGTTCGTTCTTCCCGAGTCTCGTCGTCACCCAGCCACCGTCGCAGTCGGTGCCTCGACGCGCGCCGTCAGTTCCGGCGGGCGGGCGACCGCACGCGAATGAGGAGAAGGGACCCCGGAACGCCGAGGACGAGCGCGCGGAACGGGTTATGCTTGATGATAACGTCGGGGTCGAGCGGCTCCGACTGGAGGTCCGTGATGCGGATACACGAGTAGTAGACCGTGACGTGAGTCAACACGTACGCGAACGCCGCGGGGACGACGACCGGATACCGAACCCCGAGCATCGCCAGCGCCTCGAACGCGAGGGCGGTGAGCGCCGAGATGAAAAGGAGGTTTCCCAGTTGGAGCGTGACGCCGGTCAGCGCCGTTATCGCGGTGTCGAACAGCGACGCGCCGTAGGGCGTGTACGTGAGGGCGGTGACGACAGCCACCGCTCCGAGAAAGAGCCCGGCGAACAACCCAGACAGCGCGTACACGAACTCCATTGGAGGACCGTTACGGGCCCGACGAGTGCGGGGAATTTAGTTCTACCCCCCTCGTTATCGCGGGAGAAAATTAGAGAACGCCGCCCTGCGCGGCGCTGGACCGCCGTCGAGACGGGATTTTATCTTCACCCGGAGCGTCTCGTTCGGTATGCACGCGACCGACCAGTTCATGCTCGCCGTGACGCTCCTCCTCTTCGCGCTCCTCCTCGTCGGCTTGCTTCTCGCACTCGTGTAGGGAGAAAACTTATGTGATATTCATGGAGGATACTAGTTACCATGCCGGAATGTCAGAACTGTGGTTCGTTCGTGACGCCCGCATACGCTCGAGTCTTCACCCCCGATGGCATGGAGGACCCGCGCGTCTGTCCGAACTGCGAGGATATGGTCCGCGACGGCGCACAGGTGCGGGCGGCCCGCTCACCGAGAAATCACTAACGGTCCGAGCCGTTACTGCGCGACGTGGTAGTGCTCGGCGTCCTGTCGGACGAAGCCGCGCTTCGAGAGCGTGCTGAGAATGCTGTAGAGAGCGATTTTCTTCATCTCCAGCCCGTTTTGCAGGTCGGTGATGGACGCGCCGTCGTGCGTGGTGAGATAGAGGTACACGAGTTTGGCCGAGGGCGATTCGAGTTCGCCGGGGACTTCGATGGTCGGAACCGTCTGTTGCATGGTCGTTGTCATCCTCTTTGCTTCGACGATAATAAAACTCTCTTACAACAATCGTCGAAGAACGGGGGCCGGGAATGAGGCGTCGAACGTCTCGAATTCGGGAGAATCGTCGAATTCGTCACGAACGTACATCGCACGAAACCCGGCGTTCGACGCCTCCGACTTCGACGACAGTCGAAGAGCGCGAGTCGCGGGTCGTCGAGTCCCGAACGCTCCGGGCGTCGCGGTTTCGAGACGGAAGGGGCGGGAGTCGAACCACGCGAAGCCATTGAAAACCACCGGTCCGACCGCGAGGGCCTGTGCCGGTGTGCTCTACCACTGAGCCACCCTTCCGGCCGGGCGTAGGTGTCGAGCGGGCAAATAGCCGTTGGTGGGTTCGGTCACGGGCACGCGGTTCGGCGGGTCGAGCGCCCGTCGATGCGCCGCTGGGCGGCTGGCGGCGTCGAAAGAAATGTCGCCTGCGACGACGCGACCGGCGCGGTCGGAGTCGACTCAGTAGCTCCGGACCTTCGGCTCGTAGGTCTTGTTCTCGCCTTCGAGGATGACCGGCTTGTACCAGAGTTCCGGGCGGCCGTCGTTCCACGAGAGCATCGTGTGCTTGAGCCACTCCTCGTCGCGGCGCTCTTGGTACTCCTTGCGCCAGTGGGCACCGCGGAACTCGTTGCGCGCGAGCGCGCCGAGCGTGATTGCCTCCGCGATGTCAAGGATGTTGCGCATCTCCAGCGTCTGCAGGAGGTCCGTGTTGAACGTCCGCGACTTGTCGGCCACGAACACCTGCTGGTAGAGTTCGCGCGCCTCGCGGAGGTCGCGGAGCGCGTCCTTGAGCGCCGACTCCTCGCGGAAGACGTTCACGTTGCGCGTCATCGACTTCTGGACGCGCTCGCGAATCTCGGCCTGCTGGATGCCGTCGTCTCGCTCCAGGAGCGTCTCGATGGTCTCGCGCTCGTCTTCGACGGCGCGCTGGACGAGGTCGGTCCCGGAGACGGACGCGCCGGCGTCGGCGGCCGTCCCGCCGTCCGCGACGGCGTCCTCGCCGATGCCCGCTTCGCCGAGTTCGACCGGCGAGTCGACCTCGCCGAGTTCGTACTCGCCTTCCTTGCCGGTCGTGATTCTAGCGTCCTCCATGTCCTTGCCCGCGGCGTGGTGGCCGGCGCGCTTGCCGAAGACGATGAGTTCGGGGAGCGCGTTGCCGCCGAGGCGGTTGCCGCCGTGGACGGAGGCGCAGGCGCACTCGCCGGCCGCGTACAGGCCGGAGATGCACGTCTCGCCGTTCTCGTCGGTCTCGATGCCGCCCATCGCGTAGTGCTGGCCGGGCTTGACCGGCATCGGCGCGTCGAGCGGGTTGACGCCCTCGAAGTCCTCCGAGAGGTGGACGATGTTCTCGAGGCGGTCGATGATGCGCTCCTCGCCGAGGTGGCGCATGTCGAGGTGGACGTACTCGTCTTCGATGCCGCGGCCCTCGTTGACCTCCGTGAGTTCGGCGCGGGAGACCACGTCGCGGGAGGCGAGTTCGCCGAGGTTGTTCGCGTAGCCGTACTCGAACATGAAGCGCTCGCCGTTTTCGTTGTAGAGGATGCCGCCCTCGCCGCGAACGCCCTCGGTGATGAGGACGCCCGTCGAGGGGAGCGTCGTCGGGTGGAACTGGATGAACTCCATGTCCTCCATCGGCGCGCCCGCGCGGTAGGCCATCGCGACGCCGTCGCCGGTGTTGGCGACCGCGTTCGTCGTGTGGTCGTAGACCTGTCCGAGACCGCCGGTGGCGAGGATGACGCCGTTGCGGGCGCGGAAGCCCTCGACCTGTCCGGTCTGGACGTCGTAGGCGACGATGCCGTGGCAGGTTCGGTCCTCCGGCGTCTCCTCGTCGGAGACGGCCAGCCGGGTGACGTGCCACTCGTCGTACACCTTGATGCCGCGTTTGACGAGCTGCTCGTACATCGTGTGGAGCAACTGGTGGCCCGTCTCCGCGCCCGCGTAGGTGGTCCGCGGGAACGAGAGCCCGCCGAACGGCCGCTGGCTGACGCGGCCGTCGTCGTCCCGGGAGAACGCCATTCCCCAGTGTTCGAGCTTGATGGTCTCTTTCGGACTGTCCTTACAGAGGGTCTCGGCCGCCGGCGCGTCGGCGAGATAGTCCGAGCCCTTCATCGTGTCGTAGGCGTGGTCCTCCCACGAGTCGCCTTCGCGGAGCGCGGCGTTGATGCCGCCCTCCGCCGCGCCCGTGTGACTTCGGACCGGGTGGAGCTTCGACACGATGGCCACGTCGGCTCCTTCCTCGTGTGCCGCAATCGCCGCGCGCAGGCCCGCCCCGCCCGCGCCGACTACGATAACGTCGTGTTCGTACATGGTGTGTTTGGGTGTGTCGTAGGGTTGGTCGAACTTCAGGGTTTCACCGGGAAGTTCACCAGAACTTCAGGTTGTTCTTAATCGCCTCGCGCTTGAGCTCCTGGATGTGCTCCGTGAGGGGGATGTCCTTCGGGCACACCTCGGTACAGGAGAACTGCGTCTGACAGCGCCAGACGCCGTGTTCCTGTTCGAGGATTTCGAGGCGGCGCTGTTTCATGTCCTCGCCCTCGCGTTCGTCCATGGCGAAGCGGTAGGCCTTGTTGATGGCCGCGGGACCGAGGTACTCGTTGTCGCCGGCGGCGATGTTACACGAGGACATACACGCGCTACACCAGATGCAACGGGTGGACATCTTGACCTTCTCGCGGTTCTCGCGCGTCTGGCGTTGCTCGTCGAGTTCGCCGTCCGGAAGCGAGTTCGTCTGGAAGTACGGCTCGACGGACTCCATCTGGTCGTAGAAGTGCTCCATGTCGACGACGAGGTCCTTGACCACGTCGGAGTGCGGGAGCGGTTCGACTCGAATCGGCTCCGAGAGGTCCGACAACTGGGTCTTACAGCCGAGTCGTTGCGAACCGTTGACGAACAGCGCGTCGGACCCGCAGATGGCCTGCCGGCAGGAGTGCCGGAAGGTCAGCGAGGAGTCGTAGTGGTCCCGCGCCCACATCAGCGCGTCGAGGACCGTCATCCCCTGTTTGTACGGGACGTGGAAGTCGTCGAAGCGGGGCTCCTGTTTCTCCGGCACCTCGGGGTCGTAGCGGAAGACCTTGAGGTGGTAGGTGTCGTCCGCGGAACGCGCTTTCTCGGCCGCCTCGGCCTCGCGCTGTTCTTGGACGCGCTCGGCGCGCTCGCGCTTTTTCGCGTCGCGCTTCTGCTTGCCGGCGGACGCGGTTTCGGTGGCCGATTCCTCTTCGACTGATTCGGGAACTTGCGTGCTCATTAGATGGGAACACCTCCGGCCCACGCGAGGGCCGTGCGGACGCCCTGCACGATGAGGAGGACGCTCGCGAGACCGAGAATCGCCTTGACCGCCGTCTTCCGGGTGCCCGAGAGGCCCTGGTTGACGAGGGCGTTGTAGACGCCGTTGACCCCGTGGAACGTCGCGGTGACGAGGAACAGGATCATCAGCGAGAAGTACGTCAACTGCTCCATGCGCGCCTGCGAGAGCGCGAACGTCACTTCGTCGGCGTGGTTGAGGAAGTGGAGCAGGAAGAAGTGGAACGCCAGCACCACGACGAGGAACGCGGCGGTCAACCGTTGCCAGAGCCACCGCCGGCCGCCGGGCTCGAAGGACGTGTATCGCTCCGCCATCAGATGCTCACCCCCGAGAGGAACGTGGGGACGCTCGCGACGACGATGACACCCGTGAGGATGAGCGACGCGTAGAAGCTCCTGTCCTGCGCTTCCAGCCCGACGCCCAGGTCGACGAACAGCAGTCGCAGTCCGTTGAGGATGTGGAACACCGCCACCGCGAGCAGTCCGACTTCGAGAATACGCACGACCAGGAGGCTCTCCAGCGCCTGAATCGTGTTCGTGTACGCCGCCGCGCCCGAGAGGGCCGTCGACAACACGGCGATGTGGGTGAAGAGATAGCCCACAAGCACCCAGCCGGTGAACTTGTGGAATATCCAGGCCCACATGCCGGCCGAGAACTCCCGCCATCTGCTGAAGTCCTCGATGAGGCCCCGATTGTAAGACTGACTCATGCTCCTGTGAGTGTCGGGAAGGGGAGGGTATAGAACTTACGTGTATGGAGTTTCGTGAGGGTCGGCAAAAATCGCCGGCCCCACGGCTGTCTCGGGTCGGGGCGGCCGGTCTCAGCGCGTCGCTTCGGGAGCGCCGGACTGCTCGCGCTCGACGACGCGCCGCACCTTGTCCTTCAGTTCGACGAGGTGGCAAAGCGGGTTGCCGGGGTAGACGACCGGGTTTTCGAGGACGCCGACGAGCAGGCCCGTGAAGGGGGCGACGACGGTCACGTTGTCGTCCTTGAACGGGTTCGTAATCGTGCAGATGCGGTCGCCCTCGTGGACGAGCGCGCCGCGGTCGTGGTGCATGTCGACGATGCCGCCCGCGTCGGCGCGGAGCCACGTCTTTTCGTTTTCGTCCGAGATGACGGTCCGCCAGCCCGGCCAGTTGACCGTCGAGGTCTCCCGGAGGCCGTACTCGGCGAAGACGCTCTCGACGCCCGCGAGCGCCTCGTCGATGAGTTCGCGCTGGAAGCGGTGGGCCTCGCCCATCTCGACGGTGATGGCCGGCGTTCCGCTCGCCGACGACTCGGTGCGGAGCATCCCGCTGGACCCGGAACTGTCGATGATGACGTGCGAGCCGAAGGCGTTGGCGAGGCGCGCGACCGCGGGGTCGGACATGTCCGCGCGGACGTGGAGCATGTTGGTCCGCCCCCGCGTCGACGTGTGGAAGTCGATGCCGAGGTCGCAGGGCGCGATGAAGTTCTGGTAGATGCGGTGGGCCATCCGCTTTGCCCCCGTCGAGGTCTCGGACCCGGGGAACGACCGGTTCAGGTCGCGGTCGTAGATGGGGAGGTACCGCTGTTGAGCGAGAAAGGCGGGGACGTTCATCACCGGCATGCAGACGAGCGTGCCCGCGAGGTCCGCGAGGTCCCACTCGTAGGCCACCTCGCGGACGACCTCGATACCGTTCAGTTCGTCGCCGTGGGCGGCGGCGGAGAGGAACACGGTCGGCCCCGCCCGCTCCCCGTTGATGATGGTGACGGGGATACGAACCGGGTCGCCGAGATACGTCTCGGAGATGCCGTACCGGATGTCCTGTGTCTCGCCCGGCTCGACCTTCCCGCCGTTGTAGGTGAAGGCCTCGTTGTCGGCCATGTGATGCGATGGGAGGGCCGGGGTTATAAACGGTCGCGACGGACCGCCCGACGCCGCCCTCGCAGTTGCGAACCGGGGGCCTCCGGTTCTCGACCGTCATGCCTTTGAAACCCGGAGGACATCAACTGAGTATGTCCACCACAGACGACGCCGTGCGTGTCGGCGTGCTTTCTCTGCACAACAGCAAGGAGACGAAGGCAATCCTCAACGCGGTCGAAGACCTCGGTCACGAGCCGGTGTGGCTCCGTCGGGAGAACGCGGCGGTCAGCATCGAAGACGGCGAGGTGACAGTCGAGCCTGAGGTGGACATCATCGCGAACCGACTGCTCCTGTCGAACACCGAGGAACCCGCGGAACTGCTCGGGCTGGCGACGACGTTCAACCGCATCCGGCCGATGCTCAACGAGCCGAACGCGGTCCTCGCGGCCATCCACAAGTTCGCCACCGCCGCGACGCTCGCCAACTGGAACATCCAGGTGCCCGACGCGCTCCTCGCGCTCTCGAACGACCGGCTCAACAAGGGCCGCGAGCGCTTCGGCGACGTCGGCGTCTACAAGTCCGCCATCGGTACCCACGGCGGCGGGACGTGGAAGGTCGACCTGACCGAGCCCGTCAACCCGAAGGTCGGCAACCGGCAGGCGTTCCTCCAGAAGCTCATCGACCGCGACGGCGACCGCCACCGCGACCTGCGGGTCTACATCGTCGACGGCGAAATCATTGGCGCGATGTACCGCTACGCCCCGGAGGGTGACTGGCGGACCAACGTCGCTCTCGGCGGCGACGTGCTCAACGCGACCGACGAGATGCCCGAGGAAGCGCGGGAAACGGCGCTCTACACGGCCGAAGTGATGGAGATGGACTACGTCGGCGTCGACCTCGTCGAGGGCGAAGACGGCTGGTTCGTCCTCGAAGCCAACCCGACCGCCGGCTTCAAAGGTCTGTATCAGGCGACGGGCAAGAGCCCCGCCCCGCACATCGCCAAGCTCGCAATCGAGCGCGCGGGCGGCGAGGTCGACGAGACGCGCGTCGAGGAACTGTCGGCGACGCTCGACGACTCCGTCCCCTCGTGTGCCCCCAACGAGTCGCCCATTTTCGACGGCGAAGCGCCCATCATCGGCTACATCGAGGAGGTCGTCGTCAACGGGACCAGCGGCTCCCAGCAGACCCTCGCCAAGTCGGACACCGGCGCGACCCGGACGAGCATCGACACGAGCCTCGCCGCCGAAATCGGCGCGGGGCCCATCAAGAGCATGACGCGCGTGAAGTCCGGGAGCCTCAAGAGCGGGAAGGCCCGCCCCGTGGTCGACCTCGTCATCGGTATCGGCGGCACCCAGCACACCGTGACCGCCAGCGTCGAGGACCGCTCGCACATGGACTACCCGCTTCTCCTCGGGCGCGACATCCTCGAACACTACCGCGTGGACGTGCGCCGCCGCGCCAACGCCGACCGCAACGACAGCGACGACGAGGAAGAGGAACTCCTCGAAGAGTAAGTCGGCCGCCGGCGCGACCGCGCCCGACGCATTCGCCTCGGTCGCGCGTGCCCGCGACCGCCCCCGAGAAACGCGCACTTTTCTCCCCGACGGCCCAACCACGAGTCGATGAGCGACGACGCCTACCGCGAACTCCGGGCCGACCCGCATCTCGGCGACGTGGTCGAAGAGCACGGCCCGCTCTCGCTCGACCCCGCCGACGACCCCTTCGAGCGACTGGTCGTCTCGATTGTCAACCAACAGCTCTCGACGACCGCGGCGGCGACGATTCGGGACCGCTTGTTCGACCGCGTCGAAGTCACCCCCGAGGGCATACTCGCCGCCGACGAGGCCGTCCTCCGCGACTGCGGCCTCTCGAACCAGAAGGTCGGTTACGTCCGCAACGTCGCCGACGCGTTCCGAGACGGCCTGTCGGCCGAATCGCTTCGGGCGATGAACGACGACGAGGTCGTCGCGGCGCTCACAGAGATTCGCGGCGTCGGCGACTGGACCGCGAAGATGTTTCTCATCTTCGTGCTCGCCCGCGAGGACGTGTTCCCGGTCGAAGACCTCGGGATTCGACGCGGCATGGAGCACGTCTTCGGCTTCGAGCGCGACGCCGTCTCCCGCGGCGAGATGCGCGAGCGCGCCGAGCGATGGGCACCGTATCGGAGCTACGCCAGCCGGTATCTCTGGCGGTGCGTGGACTAACGGCGAATGGGTGGAAAGCCGAACTGACCCAGTTAATCGACTGACTGCGGCGATGTTGTTCGGCGGGGGAATAAACAGTGCTTACGTTTACATCTCAGACGAGGGAAACGTTGAAACCGCGACGCAGTATAACGTTCTTCCATGAACGTAGATGACGTCGACAGTATCACCGTTCTCGGAGCGGGCAACATGGGCCACGGCATCGCGGAGGTCGCGGCGCTCGCCGGCTACGACGTCGTCCTGCGCGACATCGAAGACGAGTTCGTCCAGCAGGGCTACGACAAAATCGAGTGGTCGCTGAACAAACTCGCCGAGAAGGACCGACTCTCGCAGGAGGACGCCGACGCGGCGCTCGCCCGCGTGTCGACCGCGGTCGACCTCGCCGACGCCGTCGCCGACGCCGACGTAGTCATCGAGGCCGTCCCGGAAAAAATGTCGATTAAAAAGGAGGTGTACACCGAGTTGGAGGAACACGCCCCCGACCACACAGTTTTCGCCACCAACACCTCCAGTCTCTCTATCACCGAACTCTCCGAGGTGACGGAGCGACCCGAGCGCTTCTGCGGGATGCACTTTTTCAACCCGCCGGTCCGCATGGACCTCGTCGAAGTCATCTCCGGCGCGCACACCGACGACGAGACGCTCGACCTCGTCGAAGACCTCGCCGAGTCGATGGGCAAGACGCCCGTCCGCGTCCGCAAGGACAGCCCCGGCTTCATCGTGAACCGCATCCTCGTCCCGCTGATGAACGAGGCCGCGTGGATCGTCCACGCCGGCGACGCGACGATGGCCGAAGTCGACTCCACGACGAAGTACGACATGGGCCTCCCGATGGGGAGTTTCGAACTCGCCGACTACGTCGGCATCGACGTGGGCTTCCACGTCCTCGAATACATGCACGAGGTGCTCGGCGACGCCTACGAACCCTGTCCGCTCCTCTCCGAGAAAGTCGAGGCGGGCGACCTCGGCCAGAAGACCGGGCAGGGCTTCTACGACTACGAGGACGGCGAGGGCGCTGAGGTCCCCCACGACGAGGGGAGCGAGGGGGTCAAAAACCGCCTGCTGGGCGTCATGGCGAACGAGGTCGCGGGCCTCGTCGAAAACGACGTGGCCGACCCAGCCGCCATCGACCGCGCGGTCAAACTCGGCGGACGCTTCCCCGACGGCCCGGCGAAGATGGCCGACAGCGCCGGTATCGCCCCCCTCGTCGACGCGCTCGACGACCTGCACGACGAGACCGGCGAAGCGCGCTACGAGGCGGTCGCGTACCTCCGCGACCTCGCCCAGTCCGGCGAGGGCTTCTACGGCGACGGCGACGAGGGGTCCGACGACGCCCCCGCGTTCGACACCATCTCGGTTGACGTGCGCGAGGGCGTCGGCCACATCACGCTCGACCGCCCGCACCGACTCAACACCATCAGCACGGAGCTCATCGAGGAGCTGTCGACAGCCATCGACCTGTTTTCCGACGACGACGACGTTCGCGCCGTCCTCCTCACGGGGGCCGGCGAACGCGCCTTCTCCGCCGGTGCGGACGTGACCAGTATCGCCGCGAGCGGCCCCGACGCCCTGACCGGCACCGAACTCTCCCGGACGGGCCAACAGACGTTCGGCAAACTCGAAGCGAGCGATATGCCCGTCGTCGCCGCCATCGACGGCTTCTGTCTGGGCGGCGGCATGGAACTCACCATGTGCGCCGACCTCCGAATCGCCACGAAACGCTCCGAGTTCGGCCAACCGGAACACAACCTCGGTCTCGTCCCCGGGTGGGGCGGCACCGTCCGACTCCAGCGCATCGTCGGCACGGGTCGAGCGAAGGAGATCATCTTCACCGCCGACCGGTACGACGCCGAGACGATGGCCGACTACGGCTTCGTCAACGAACTGTTCGAGAGCGAGAACTTCGAGACCGACGCGTTCGAGTACGCCAAACAGTTCGCACAGGGACCGCCCGTCGCCCAGCGACTCACCAAACGCGCCATGCACAGCGCGTGGGAAGACAGCGACGCCGGTCTCGAAGTCGAATCACAGGCGTTCGGACTGGTGTTCACGACCACTGACCTGATGGAGGGAGTCGCCGCCTTCACGAGCGACCGCGACCCCGAGTTCACGGGCGAGTAATCGGCCGTCGTGGGTGGGTTCCTCTCACTCACCCGCGATGGAACGCAACGCTTAAAATAGTCCAACGACCACTCGTGAATGCAGACGCTCGGTTGGTGTAGTCCGGCCAATCATCTTGGCCTTTCGAGCCGAGGACCAGGGTTCAAATCCCTGACCGAGCACTTCTCACGAACACAATCCTCCGAGAGGTCTCCGTGTCTCTCGGTTCTGGCTATGACCCAAGTGCTTCGACGACGTCTTCGACCGTGAACAGTCGCAAGTCGTCTCGTTCCGCAGCTGCTTCCTCGACGGATGCTTTGAACCCGCTCCGCGAGAAGAGCGCGTAGACTTCTTCACGAGGACCACCGCTGTCCGGCGTCCAGCGGAGCTCTTCGGTGTGTCGTTCCAGAGACGCGAGCGCACCGTACCCGAGTGGTGACTGCTGAAACTTGCACTCGCCGACGAGTAGTGTGTCACCGGTCGTGAGGCCGACCACGTCGATCTCGTGCTCATTGTACCACCACTGACCGACGTCGGAAATCGTGTATTGCGGGTACAACGTCCGGAGCGCGCCACCGCAGAGCTCTTCGAACGACCCGGACGCGAAGTTCGGAAGCTCCGGTTCGATGAGCGCCTCGAACGCGTCTTCGCCGAGTGCGCCGTACTGCTCGCCCGACCCGTACACGAAATTGAACCAGAAGCGGAAGAATGGGTCTCGAATACGGTACCGACTCCGTTTACTGCGGGTTTTCTGCTCGGTAACTGGGACGTGTTGATCGACGAGTCGGAGCCGGGACAGACGATTCAGGTACTTCGACAACTGATTGTAGTCGATCCCGGTGGTACCTGCAATCTCGTTTCGGCTCGTGTTCCCACCCGCGATAGATTCGAGGATGGAGAAGTAGCGGGTCGGCTCGGTGAGTTCCGTTCGGAGCACGTAATCCGGTTCGTCGTGGAGAGTGCCGTGTCGAGACAGAATCGTTCGGTGAACGTTCTCAGCGAGTGTTGCGTCGGGGAGGACTTCTTCGAGGTAGTACGGAACGCCGCCAAACACGCTCCACGTCAGCACTTGTTCCGCCGGTGTGTAGGCATCGTCGAAGAACTCCATTGCGGCGTCGAACGGAAGCTGTCTGATGTCGAGTTTGAGAGATGACCGACCGTACAGCGGACTGTTCCCGAGCAACGCCGCCTCTTCCATCATACTTATCGACGACCCGACGAGCACGAACGTCGCCGCCGAGTCATCGAGTTCGTGGTCGAACAGAGCTTGCAGGACTGACGGCAGACTCTCGTCTTGCGCTACGAGATACGGGAATTCGTCGAGGACGACGGTCGCGTCTTGGTCTGCCAAATAGCCGAGAACGTACTCCCAGTCGTCACGAATGCGCGTGACGCCCGGGTAGGTGTCCGCGGCGACCTCGACGAACTGTTCGAGTTGCAGTGCGCGCGTCTTCTGTCGCGCCTGGTAGACGACAGCGTCGTCGTACTCCTGGAGCGAGTGCTTGACCAGCGCCGTCTTTCCGAGTCGCCGCCGACCGAACACGACGGCGAGTTCCGCGGACTCGGACTCGTACAGTGAGCGAAGTCGGAGGAGTTCCTCGGTTCGATCCACGAACCTGTCCATACCCGGCTCACGATGTCGCACATGATAATTCTTGTCGTTATCGTACTTTAGAGTATGATACTTTGAAGTATCATACGTAGGCTGTGTACTTCGATGCGCGTCGGAGTAGCAGTCGTTCGTCTGGCAACACCGAAATACCGCCGAATCGAACTTGGCCGGTGGACAAGCGTCTGGTGAGTTGAGTAGGTGGCCCGCGCGCGTCTAGTCAGGCGGCCGGAAACCGCGGTTGCGCGGAAGTGGGTGCACTCGGTGTGGGAGAGTTCCCGGCGAACGAGGGAGCCCTTTCGAGCCGAGGACAGAGGTTCAAATCCCCTCCCGAGCACTTCTCTGGGAAACAACGTGACGAAGAGAGATCGGAGCAGAGGGGATTTGAACTAGCGAGCAACGTGTTGCGGGTGGCGTTCAACTCCCTGACTGATCAGCCCCCTGCTGAACTATCTTCGGAGAGTGAACGACTGCGTTGCACGTCCCCGACCGACCCGTCGCCCGCGGACCGACCCGATTAGCTTGCACGTTTTTAACGATGGCAATTAAAATATGGACGATAGCATGGAACCCGACCGTCCCGAGACGAGGAGTCGGTGATGCTCGAAGAGTTCGTCTCGCAACTCGACCCCGTGGTCGCCCGCCTGTTCGTCGCGGCGGCGTTGGGGATGTTCCTCGGCTTGGAGCGCGAGCGGTCGAAAAAGAGCGCCGGCGTTCGGACGTTCACGCTGATGAGCCTCCTCGGCGGCATCGCCGTCGCGGTCGGGAGCGACATCCTCCTCGCGGTCGGCGGGCTGTTGGTCGTCGCGCAGGCGGTGTTGCTCGGGAGTCGCGGGCTGTTCGAACATCGGACGAACGTTCGGCATGGCGACGGCGACGCCGAACCCGACGCGGGTTTCACCACCGGTACCGACACCGAAGCCAACGACGCCCGCCGCGACGACGCCGGAGTCCCCCGGGTAGACGACCGCGGCGTGAGCCTCTCTCTCACCACGTCCACGTCGCTTCTGGTCGCCTACGCGGTCGGCGCGGCGGTCGTAAGCGGCTTCGTCATCGAGGGGGTCGTCGTCGCGCTCACCTCGTCGCTCCTGTTGGTCCTGCGGCGCGAACTCCACGGGTTCGCGCGGCGACTGACGACGGACGAGGTCCGAAGCGCCGTCGAGTTCGCCATCATCGCGTTCGTCGTCTACCCGTTGCTCCCCGAGGGGCAGGTCGGCCCGTGGGACGCCGTCAGCCCCCGGACCGTCTGGCTACTCGTCGTCGCGGTGAGCGCCATCGGCTTCGTCAACTACGTCATCATCCGGCGGTACGGCGAGCGGGGCATCGCCATCACGGGCTTTTTCGGCGGGCTGGTGAACTCGACGGCCGTCATCGGCGAGATATCCGGTCGGACCACTCGAAACCCGTCGATTCGGCCGCTCGCGGCCGGCGCGATTCTGATGGCCGACGCGGCGATGGCGCTTCGGAACCTCTCGCTCGTCGCCGTGTTCGTCCCGGAACTCGCGGTCGAGGTGGGCGTCCCCCTCGGACTCATCGTGCTCGTCGGGGTGAGCTACGCGCTGTATTCCCTCGAATGGGACGTCGACCTCGACGTGGCGTTCGAGTCGCCGTTCAGCCTCGAAAGCGCCCTTCGGTTCGGCGTTTTCTTCCTCCTCGTCCTGCTCGCCTCCGCGGCGGCACAGGAGTACTTCGGCGCGACCGGGTTCGTCGTGACGAGCTTCCTCGGCGGGCTCGTGTCGAGCGGGTCGGTCGTCACGACCGCCGTCACGCTCTACAGCGGCGGTACCATCGGTGAGACGACCGCCGTCGTCGGGGTCCTCGCCGGCACCGCCGCGAGCATCGCGGTCAAGGTCGCGCTCGCGGCCAGCGTCGACCGGAAACTCCTCGGGCCGGTGGCCCGCCGGAGCGCGCTCCTCGTGGCCGCCGGCCTCGTCGGGGTCGTCATCGTCACCACCGTCGGCGTTCAGCCCTGAGCGGTCGGCATCGACACGGGCGTGCAACCGACGCCTGACGCGGGCGTGTGAGCGGCGCGCCGACCGGTCGCCGGGCGAGCCGATGGCTTGAGGTACGCCGAGGGCTATCGTCGCTCCACGTCCAACAAGCGATGATACTCGACTCGACTCGACGAGACCGTGGCGAACCGCGCGGGGAGCGACAGCGGTCGGCTCCCAAACCGAACGGAACGAGGAACGTCCTCGGGAGCGCCTGAGCGTGTCGGACGCGACGCGCGCCGCGCTCGCCGCGGGAACCCTCGTCGCGCTCGCCGCGACGAGCGGGAGTCTCTACTTCAGCCTCGGCCTCGGACTGACGCCCTGTGACCTCTGTTGGTACCAGCGCATCCTGATGTACCCGCTCGTCGTGGTGCTCGGGGTCGCCGCGGTCGAAGACCGGCCCGGCGTCTGGAAGACGGTCCTGCCGCTCTCGCTCGGCGGCCTCGCGCTCTCGGGGTACCACTCCTATCTGCAGGTCGCGCCGGGCGCGACGTGCACCGTCGGCGGCCCGTGTACGTCCATCCAGTATTCGATGCTCGGCGGGCTTCTGACGATTCCGCGACTCGCGTTCATCGGGTTCGCGCTCGTGACGGTCCTCGCGGTCGCCGTGGCCCGAATCGGCGGCGAGGCCGACGACGCGTGGGGGATGACGTGACCGCGGTCGGGACCGCGCTCCGAGCGCCGCCGTCTCTCTACCTCTCGTCGAGGTCGACCATCGGCTCGGGGTAATCGACACCCAGCTCGACGCCGTAGGACGCCTGTTCGTCCTCGCTCAGTTTCCACGGTTCGCGGGCGTACTCGGCGGGTAACGCGTCGAGTTCGGGGAGCCACGTCGTCACGTACTCGGCGTTCTCGTCGTAGCGCTTCGCCTGCCAGCGCACGTCGAACGAGCGGTCCCGCGAGTCGTTGCCGACGCCCGCGATGTAGGCCCAGTTGCCGTAGTTCGACGCGGGGTCGTAATCGACCAGTCGCGTCTCGAAGTAGGCCGCGCCGCGTCGCCAGTCCAGTCGGAGGTCGTTGGCGAGGAACGACGCGGCGTTCTGTCGCCCGCGGTTCGACATGTAGCCCGTCGCGTTCAGCTCCCGCATGTTCGCGTCGACGAAGGGGATGCCCGTTTCCCCCGCCGCCCAGCGCTCGAACCGCGCGTCGTCGCGTCGCCAGTCGATGTCGGTCCGCTCGCGGATGCCCTCACGGCGGAAGAAGTCGCTCCCGTGTTTGGCGAACTGGAACTGGAAGAAGTCGCGCCAGCGGAGTTCGAAGACGAGCCAGTACGTCGAGTCGTTGGCGACTCGGCGGTCCTCGTAGCGGTCCACCTCTGCCTTGACGTATCGCGGCGAGAGACAGCCCTCGTTCAGCCACGGCGAGAACTTCGAGGAGTAGTCGGCTCCGAGCAGTCCGTTCCGCGTCTCCTTGTACTCGCGGAGGTGGTCACCCGCCCAGACGTACGACTCCACGCGGTCGAGCGCGGCCGTCTCGCCGCCGTCGAACGGGAGGACGCCGCGGTCGTCGGGTGCGGGGTCGAACTCGGCGTCCGAGTTCCCGGCGAGGTCCGAGACCGCGGGAAGGTCGCCCGCGTCGGGCGCGTCTCGGGGGAGCGGCGGGACGGTCGGTTCGGAAAGCGGGTCGCCGCCGGCGGGGTCGCCGCCGCGCGCGCTTCCCGGCCCAGTCTCCGCGTCTGCGTCGGCGTCTTCGGCGGCCGACTCGACCGCCTTCCGAAACGTCGTGTACGTGTCCGGGAGCGCCGACAGCGCCATCGGGAGGTCGTCGACGTGGGTGAGCGTGTGCCCCCAGAAGCGCCGGAGTTCGACCCCGTCGTCCCGGAGCTCCGTTTCGACCGCCGATTCGACGCTCGACTCCTCGGGCGTCGGGCGCGTGTGGACCGTCACGACATCGGCGTCGACGGTTGCGGCCACCTCGGGGAGGACGGACTCGGGCGTCCCCTCGCGGACGAGGAGGTCGCTTCCGCGGTCGCGGAGCGACGCCCGCAGGTCGGACAGCGCTTCGAGGCGGAAGCGGGCGCGGTGCGCGCCGGTCTTCTCGAACACGAAGGAGTCGGGACCGCCGAACGGTCGGTCGCCGTACTCGCGGGGGTCCACGCAGTAGACGGGGACCACGCGGTCGGCGTCACAGGCGGCCGCGAGCGCCGCGTTGTCGTGCAGGCGGAGGTCGCGGCGGAACCACGCGAGCGAAGTTGACTCGGACATCGTCGGCGGCGCTTAGGATGGGGGTGACTTGAGTCGAACGGCGGATTCGGGGCTGAGAGAATGTGACGACCCTCGACCGCGCCGCCCGACCTACGTCCGGCTTCGCGTCTGTAAGCCGAGTTCCGCGCCGGCGACGACCGCGACCGCGGTGAGCACGAGGCCGGCGACCAGCCGCGGGTCCACGCCGCCGATGACGGGGACGCCCATCCACCCGGCGACGAGGAGCGCGAGGCCGGCGAGACACGTCGCGAGCGACAGGAGCGCCAGCGGCGGCTGTGTCGGCTCCGGGTCGGCCAAGAAGTGGTCGAGTTCCGCCGCGGCCGAGCCCAGCGAGACGGTCTTCCCCCGCGAGTCGTACGCGACGATGCGGAGCGAATCGAGTTTGGGGAGGTGCGTCTGGTGAAGCGAGATGTAGACGCTCTGCCGGACGTTCTTGGGCGGCGGCGACTCGCCGGACTCCGCGACCGCGATGTACTCCGCGAGGTCGCCGACCGACTCCGGCCCCGCCGCGTCTCGCAGTCGTTCGAGCGCGAGCCGTCGCCGCTCGTTTCTGAGCACGTCGTGGATGTCGGCCTCGTCGAGCGAGTCGTCCGGAGAGTCGTCCACCGCCGGCGGCTCAGCGTCGACCACGCCCCGCTCAGAGCCAGTCATCGGGCTTCGTGTCGTAGTCGACCTCGCCGGCGGCGATGCGCGCTTCCAGTTCGGGGGCGAGGTCGTGTTCCTCGAACGACTCGCCGTCGTACCGAATCCGGATGGCCCGCTCTTCGGGCGTCGGCTCGCGCCCCCGTCGCCGGGCGACTTCGACCTCGTGTTCGTCGAACTCCTTCGTGATGGTCATCAGGTTCACCGGGCGGCCCCAGAGGTGGTAGACGCGCTCCAAGACGCCCTTGGCCTGCTTCATGTCGAGGATGACGCCGTTGTACTGGTGTCCCAACAGGAGTTCCCCCCGGTTGTCGAAGTTGCCGTCGTACACCGCGATGGTCGGCTTCCCGAAGTTGGTGAACTGGAACAGGAGCTTCTTTTTCACGTCCTGATACTCCGACGAGGAGACGCGGAACTGCCGCGACGACTGGGAGAACTCGTAGGCGAAGTAGTGGTTCGCGCGGACGAACTCCTCGGAGAGGAACGCGTCGAGGAACGTCACGTCGTTGTGGCTCTCGCGAATCTCGCGCATGCGGTCCCAGCCGGCGGTCTTGTCCACGTCGGCGACGGCCTCCGCGACGCTGTCGTACACCTCGTCGTCGAACATGTACCGCGAGAGCTGTTCGAGCTCGGAGCGCCGTATCCGACTGAGGAACCCGCGGTTCTGCGACTTGACCAGCGAGTAGTGACGCTCCGCGAGCCCCTCGTAAGTGAGCAGTTTCCACGGGTAGGCGTCGAGGTCGAGCGACTCGTCGCCCGAAAGCGCCCGGTCGAGCGTCTCGTGGTCGACTCTGGGGTCGTCCGGGCCGAGTTCGGACAGTTCGTCGAGGGAGTCGGCGCTGACGCCGTCGATGGCGGGGTCCGCCCGGAGGAGTTCCTGCACCTCGTCGAAGTCGACCGTCTCGCGGAAGTTGCGCCACGTGACGCCCTTCACGCGCAGGAGCTTGTCGGCGACCTCCGCGCGGTTCGTCGAGTTCTCGATGTACTCCCACAGCTCCTTGCCGAGCTTGTAGGGGTTGAGCCCGGGCGACCCGAGGACGCGCGACTGGTGGTCGGCGTAGGTGATGAACTCGTCCGTGCCGGCGAACCGCTCGTCGGCCATCATGAGCGACTCCCAGTAGGCCGCCCAGCCCTCGTTCATCACCTTCGTCATCTTCTGGGCGGCGAAGTAGTACGCCTCCTCGCGGAGCATATCGAGGACGTCCTTCTGCCACGGCTCCATCTCTTCGGCCTTGCCCGTCTCCTCGTCGTACCGCATCCCGTGTTCGCGGACGTACGCGAGCACGTCCTTCCGGGGGTCGGTGAGCTTCGCGGCCTCGCGTTCGGCCTCTTCGACCCCTTCGAGCCACGCCTCGTCGAACACCTCGCGGCGCACGTCGTCGGAGATGTCGAGACTGTCCAACTGGGCGCGAATGTCTCCGGGGATACGACCGTCCTCGTCGGCGGCGGCCTCGCGGATGGTCCGGTGTTGGTCGATGGTGTCTTCCAGACAGAGGACGGCGTCGATGAACTTCTCCACGTCGTCCCGGCTGATTTCGGGGTTTTCCACGTACCGTTCGATGGTCTGGGCGTGCCGTTCGAGCATCGCCGCGGCGGCGAACTGCCCCTCGTCGGAGAACAGCCCGAACCACTGGTTGTTCTTGAAGAAGTCCGAGTGCGCCTCGACGTGCGTGATGACGGCCTTCTGGTCGGCCAGCGAGTTCGACTCCTGGAGGAAGGCGTTCGCGGGGTCGTCGTTGTTGACGATTTCGAACGCCTTGCCCATGCCGAACTGGTCGGTCTTCCGCTGGCGGTCGTAGGTCATCCCCCACCGCCAGTGCGGATACCGCTCTTGGAAGCCGCCGTAGGCGATGAGCTGGTTCATCTCGTCGTAGTTGACCACCCAGTAGTTCACCGGGTAGGGGTCGAGTCCGAGCTTCTTGGCGAGCGCGCCGGCCTCCCGGACGGGCTCGTCGAGTCTAGCGGCCTCGCGCTGTGCGTCTCTGCGGTGTCGTCTGAAACTCATTCTGCTGTCGCCTCCGTGCTGAGGATGGTGTAGATGGCGTCGATGACGTCGTCGGGCTCCGAGACGTACGCGACGACGACGTTACCCTGCTCGCCGAGGCTCCGCTCGACCTCTTCTGCGTGCGTGGCGTTGATTGCGGTCCCGCCGGGTTGGGTCTCCACGTAGGCGTGGAGGTTCGCGTCAATCTCCTGCATGAGCGGGACGACACGCTCTTTCGTGTCGTTCGAGGAGTTCTCGGAGTCGCCCGCGGCGAAGACGTAGCGGTTCCACTCGCGCCACGGGTAACGCTCGTCCAAGACCTCCTTGGCCAGCTCGTAGGCCGACGAGATGCGCGTCCCGCCGCCCGAACGGATGCCGAAGAACTCGTCGCGTTCGACCTCCCACGCCTCGGCGTCGTGGGCGATGTAGACGAACTCGGCGTGGTCGTACTTGCCCGTGAGATACCAGTCGAGCGGGGTGAACGTGCGCTCGACGAGTTCGCGTTTCGTCTCCCGCATCGACCCCGACACGTCGCGGATGTTGACGACCACGACGTTCGACTGCTTCTTCTCTACGACCTCGGGGTGGCGGTAGCGCTCGTCCTCGCGGCGGAACGGAATCTCGCGGAGCCCCTCCCGGCGGATGCGCTGGATTGCCGTCGTCCGCTCGACGTTCTCCTCCATCTCTGCGAAGGAGGCCCACGTCCCGCGCTCGTCGTCCGGAATGCGGCCCCACTCGTCTTCTATCCACGCCATCGAGACGAGGATGTTCTGCTCGCGGCACCACTCGAACACCTCGCGGGCGGTGGTACCCTCGACCTTCATCGCCTCGCGGACGAACTCCTCGTCGAAGTCCATCGCCAGCTTGCGCTTCAGGCCCTCCTTGAACAGGCGCTCGAAGTCGAGGGTGCTGTGGGGGCCGCTCCGGGTGATGTCGGTGAAGTCGCCTTCGACCTCCTCTACGACCTCCTTGCCCTTCGGTTCGAGTTCGAGGCCGAGTTCCTCGTCCAACGCCTCGGCGAACTGCTCGGGGTCCATCTCGTAGTACTCGTGTTCGGCCCCCTCCTCGCCCGGTTCGCCGTCTTCGCCGTCGCCGTCGCCGGGTTGCGGCTGGCCGAGCGGCTGGCCCACGTCGGGCGTGCCGCCTTTGCCCTGTCCGACGCCGCCCATGTCGAGGCGGTCGTACTTGAACTCCGGCAGGTCCACGACCTTGATGGGTATCTTGATGTCCTTCGACCCGGACGCGCCGAGGTCGCCGTAGGAGATGAACTCCTTGAGGTCTTCGCGGCGCTCTTCGCCCACTTCGCGGAATCGTTCGAGGTCGTCTCTCAGTCCCATGTGTGGCTCACCTCCTTCATCACGGCGCGGCTGGTCAGTTCGGCCGACGCGGCGGTGTAGCCGCGGTCGACCAGTTCGTCGATGGTGCGGGCTTTCACCCGCGCCGTCTCGGTGTTCGCCGGCGGGTCGTCCCACTGGCGGGGGTCGAGGTCGGAGAACAGCCGGCGCACGTCCTCCCAGTCGTGGGTTTCGAGCACCGTCCGGATGACCGGAATCTCGGTGAGGTCAACGTCGGAGACGGTGAATCCCTCGTCGCGGTTCTCCCACGCGTAGCGGTTGAGCGCGGTGATGACCTTCTCGTTGCGGAACTCCTCGACCGACTCGGAGGGCTCGTTGCCCTCGTAGTCGCCCGGCGAGAAGCGCCCGAGGTGCTCGGTCTCGAACAGCTTCATCAGAAGCGGGTCGGGGTCGACCGGCCCGCGCTCGGTCTCTATCTGTCCGTCGGACGCCCACGCGTAGACGTGTTCGACGTACTCCTCGACCGTCTCGCGCTCGACGCCCTTGTCGGCGAGGAGCGCGTCGAGCACGTCCGCCTCCTGCCGGTCGAAGATGTACGATTTGACCATCGCGATGCGGCCCTCGTACTCCGAGGACTCCGCCCGCGAGAACACCGGCGCATCGGAGAGTTCGGCGACCATCTCGTCGAGCACGTCGGTCGGCATCACCACCGACGACACGTCGAGGTCGGGGTGTCTGCGGTCGATGCGGTCGTGAAGCAGGTCGGCGATGACGTCGCGGGTGAACGTCACGGGAATCCCGTGGGTCCCCTCCGAGTCGCCGATGAACTCGAACGCCGACACCTCGTGGCGCTGGTCGCCGACCTGCAGGTAGCCGCGGTCGAACAACAGCGCCTTGTCCACGAGGTCGAACTCGACGTCCGGGTCGCGCGGCACGTCGTCGCCGTCGAGGCGGGTCACGACGCTGTAGAGCGCCGCGGCCTCGACCGCGTGCGGGGCGAGTTCGCGGGTTCGGACCTCGCCCGGCCCCTCGCGCACGTCCAGCGAGACGGCCTCGGCGACGCGGTCGGCCATCGCCTCGGGGTCGTCGGTCCAGACGCTCGTCTCGTTCGTCAGCTCGCGGCGGATGAGTTCGGCCTCCAGCGAGAGGTTCGTCAGGTAGCGGAACTCGTGTTTGTTGAGCCGGCGCTTGAGCGCCTTCAGCGGGTCGCGGCCGTTCCGGTCGGCGTACTTGTCGAGTTCGGCGTCGAGGTCCGGGTTCGAGATGATGACGAGCTGGGTGTCGATGTCCATCCCGATTCCCTTGTCCAGTTTGACGTGGCCCTCGTCGGGGACGTTCAGGAGCTTCTGGAGCAGGTCGGCGTGCTGGGTGGCGTCCTCGACGATGGTGAGGAGGCCGTTGCCCTGCGAGAGCACGCCGTCGTAGCTGAACGCCTGCGGGTTCTTCCGCCCGCGGGAGTTCAGCTCGCGGAGCATGCTCGGCATCCACGACCCGACCAGTCGCTCCTTGGGCGAGCCGTCGTCCTCCGAGTGGAGGACGCCGACGCCGCGGCCGACGTCGACGACGTAGTTCTTCACCCGGAGGTGTTTCGGGTCCGTGACGGCGCTGAAGAGGTCGCTTTTCCCCGCCCGGCGGAACTCCTCTTCGAGGTAGGTGTACGCCTCCAGACAGAACGGGTCGAGGTCCTCGTCCACGTCGATGGCGATGTGGTCGCCGTTCCTGCTGTTGAGGTCGGCGAGCAGTCGCTTGCGGACCTCGGCGGGGAACACCGAAAGCGGGTGCGACTGGACCGGGCTCTCGTACCAGTCCTCGTCGTCGGCGTCGACCTCGCCGCCGTAGGACAGCCCGCGGGTGTCGTCGGCGTTGGCGACGTTCCACTCGACGGTGTAGCGCCGCCCCGCGTCGGTCTTCGAGTACTCCCGAAGCCCGTTGATGAGACAGCGTTTCAACTCGGATTTGCCCGTGGCCGTCGGGCCGTCGAACCAGACGATTTTCTCGGCTTTGCCGCGGTCGGCGGCGATGGTCCGCAGGTCGTCGACGAAGGCGTTGAGCACCTCCGTGTTGCCGAGGACCGCGTGCTCGCCGTCGTTGGCGGGGTCGTCGAAAAAGCGGTAGCGCTGTTTCTCCTCGCCCTGTTCGACCACCTGTCGGGTCCCCATCGACTCGATGGCCTCCAAGAGGTACTTCGACGCGTGGGAGGCGATAGACGGCGACTCGAACGCGGCGTCGACGTACTCGCCGAGGCTCATCGGCTCCTCGTAGGTGCCGCGGAGCGCCTCGTCCGCCTCGCGGATGTAGTCTCGCATGGTCACCCTTCGAGTTCGGCCTTCGCCACCTCCGCACCGGCGAACTCGAGCACCTCCCGTGCGCCGTCGCGCGAGTAGCCCTGGTCGACGAGCGCGTCGATCCACGCGTTGCGCTCGTCGTCGTCCAGTTCGTTCGCGCTCACGAGCGCCGAGAAGTTGATGTTGTGCTTCTTGTCCTCCCAGAGCTTGCGTTCGAGGGCGCGGCGGAGGCGGTCGTTGTCCTGCGGGTTGAACGACGTCCCCTCGCGGGCGCGCCGGGAGACCCAGTTGGAGACCTCCTGTCGGAAGTCGTCCTTGCGGTCCTCGGGGATGTTGAGCTTCTCTTCGACCGCGCGGAGGAACTTCTCGTCGGGCTCTTGGTCGCGGCCCGTCAGTTCGTCTTCGACCGTCGCGTCGTCGATGTAGGCCATGACGTGGTCCATGTACTTCTCGCCCTGCCGGCGAATCTCGTCGATGTCGTAGGCGAGGGCGTGGCGCACGTCCTCGATGGCGCGCTCTTTGTACTCCTCGCGGACCATCTCGAGGTAGCGGTGGTAGCGTTCGAGGTTCTCCTCGGGAATCGACCCGTGGTTTTCGAGGTTCTCTTCGAGGTGGGTGAACGAGGACAGCGGCGAGAGGTAGCCCCGACCGCGGTGGGTCGCGTCCATGATGGCCTCGGCGATTTCGTCGCCGATGAACCGGGCGGAAACGCCGTCCATCCCCTCGGCGATGTCGGCTTTCTTCTCGCCCTCCTCGCGGAGTTTGCGCACGTCCACGTCGTCGCCGTCGTCCAGCTCGCCGTTGTAGGCCTTCGCCTTCTGAACGAGCGAGATGGTGTCGGAGTCGGGTTCGACGATGCGCGTCAGGACGCCGAACAGCCCGGACATCTCCAGGGTGTGCGGCTCGACGTGGATGTCTGGCACGTCGGCGTTCCGGAGCATCTTCCGGTAGATTTCGGCCTCCTGTTCGTATTCGAGGACGTACGGGAAGTCGATGCGCTTGGTCCGGTCGTTGAACGCCTCCATCTTCTCGTCGCCTTTCTTCTCGCGGTACTCGGGCATGTTCGTCCGCCCGACGATGACCTGGTCGATGTCGATTCGGGGGTTGTTCTTCGGCTTGATGGTCTGTTCCTGCGAGGCGTGCAGGAAGTCGTAGAGGAACTCCCGCTGGAGCTTCAGCAGTTCCTCGCCGGAGAAGATGCCGCGGTTCGCGTTACAGAACGCGCCGGCGTAGTCGAACGCCCGGGGGTCGGACTCGCCGTACACCGCGAGTTTCGAGTAGTTGACGTCGCCGGTGAGTTCGGTCTCGTCTTGGTTCTTCTTGTCCTTCGGCTCGAACGTCTCGATGCACTGGCGTTTGTTCTCGGAGGCGACGAGCCGGACGATTTCGATGTGGTTCTCGACGACCTCCTCCAAGTCGTCGTCGTAGTGGGCGAGCAGTCGGTCCATGTAGAACTCCGAGGCGGGGTCTAACGCCTGGTCGTTCCGGATGGTGTAGGGCGCGTCGAGGTTCTCGTTCAACTGCTCGATGACCACGTCGCGCTGTTCCTGCGGGAGCAACACGAGCGGGTCCTGATTCATCGGCGACTGGACCACGTCGTCGGACGGGTCCTGGTCGCGGATGACGTCGCCGATGTTCGTCCACCGGAAGGTGTACATCCGCCCCTCGTCGGACATGGTGTAGTCCTCGAAGTAGCGGCGGGCAATCCAGTCGAAGTGCGACTTCCCGGAGCCGACGGGGCCCAAGAGGAGTTTGATGCGCTTTTCGGGGCCGAGGCCGCGGGCCCCCGATTTCACCTTGTTGACGAACTCGTGTATCGACTCGTGCACTTCGCGGCCGTAGAAGACGTTCTCTCCGTCGTGAAGGGGGTCTTCGGAGGCCATGAGGTACTCCACGACGCCCGCGTCCTCGTCGTAACGGGTGCCGTAGAAGTCGAACATGTCCGCCACGCGCTGGTGGGCGTTGCGAGCGATCTTTGGGTGAGCGTAGACCTCTTCCAAGTACCACTCGAAGCTCTTGGCCTCGCGGAGGTCCGCGGGCACGGAGTCTTTGTAGTGCTTGCTCAGGTCTGCGAGTGTTTCAATTTCGCCGGTCATTGTTCGTGGAGCCTCGTCGGACCAGCCGTCCGGAGACGACCGAGGGCGACGCGCCCGCGTTCGCGGGTCGCAGACGACACACCCAGAGCCACGGACCCGCGGCGACAGACCGCGGGCGGTGAATCGAAGTGCGTCGCCGCCGCTACGCGCTCACGACGGGTCGGCGACGGGCGACAGAATCGGCGATTTGCGGACGATGCGTGACGGCTCGCTCGGCCCGGGGACCGAGACTACCAATCAATGAGAGACGTTAACATATAACGCTTTCTGTGAAAGTAGTCAACTGATTGTCTCGAACGCCAACCAATCCAGATACGTACCACATCGGGTGACCCTTCGACTGACCGACGTGTGTCGATTTAATCGGCGATTCAGTCCGTTGGCGGTCTCGTTAATCTCGTCGGCTGGGATTCATGTCGTCTCCGTCCGGTCACTTTCGAGGGGTGAACCACGCCGTCGAGTCGGCGTCAAGCCGCTGTCGAGCCGCCGTCGCGGCGACGCGCGAGCGCGACGCGAGGGCGCGACCGGGGGGCGCGGCGGAAGCGGGAAGGCTTAGGACGCGCGGCGGACTAGCACGCCCATGACCGACCTGCCCGACGGGTGGACGCTCTGGAACGACGAACCCGAGGGGCGGCGCATCCTCGCGTATCGCCCCGACGTGTTCAACGAGAGCGCCTTCCCCGCCGAGTGCATGCCGACCGTCTTCGTGTGGAACGGGTCGCGGGCGAACCGTCCGGGCGCGACGCAGATACGCACCGAGACGTGGCACGCGGTGCTCTATCTCGAACCCGAAATCGAGGTCGTCGTCGAGGCGTTCGACTCCCGCGAGGCGGCCGTCGAGGGGGCGACCGACATCGCCGGGCGGTTTTCCGACGGCGAGATAGACTACCGGAGCGCCTACCAGGTCCCCCGCGAGGACTACTTCGCGAAGCTCGACGAGCTGACCGGGCGGGAGCCTTAACCACCTCGCAGGAGAACCACCGCTATGACCTCCGTCACTCTCGTCGGTGCCCGCCTGACCGACCCCGGCACCGAGTTCGTCTACCGCGGCGAATCGAGCGCCTGCGAGGGCTGTCCGTACCGCCGCCAGTGTCTCAACCTCACCGAGGGCGTCCGCTATCGGGTCCTCGACGTGCGCGAGAACACGCAGGTTCTCGACTGCGCCGTCCACGACGAGGGCGTCCGCGCGGTCGAGGTCGAGCCGGCCCCGGTCACGGCGAACGTCCCCTCGAAGGGCGCGTACGCCGGGAGCAAGGCCAGCCTGCAGGGTCCCTGCCCGCACACCGAGTGCCCGAGCCACGAGTACTGCGTCCCCGAGGGGGCGGAGTTCGACCAGGAGTACCGCATCCACGACGTACTGGGCGACCCCCCGCACGACCACTGCCACCTCGACCGGAACCTGACGCTCGTCGAGTTCGAACCCGCCGACGAATAGGGCTTTTCTGCGGTTCTCGGTCGCCGACGCGGTGACTCGAATCCTCGGGGAGGGCGACGAACAGACGGGAGAACCGAGAGAGCCGACCGACTACGGGAGCGTGCCGACCTTCTCGCCGGCGTAGCCGAAGATGTCCGCGTAGCCGTACGCCGAAAGGAGAATGGGGTAGAAGTCGCGGTCGGCGACGAACTGCTCGGCGTCGGCGCGGGCGAACGTCTCGCCCGCCGAGACGGGTTCGAAGTTGGTCGCGTGGACCTCGTACTGGTCGGCCGGCGGCTTGGGAAGCCGTTCGAGCAGGCGGAACACGTCGAGGCTGTGCTCCTCGGGGATGCCGAGTTTCAGCCGGTCGTCTTCGGTCTGCGACGCGGTTTCGTCGGGTGCGCCGCCGTCTTTCCCCCCGTCGCTCGCAATCGCGGGCGCGGGGAGGGCGTTGGTCGCGGTGAGGAACGCCCGGATGAGCCAGTAGGCGTTGTCGGCGGCCTCGTCGGACTTCTGGAGGCCGGCTTCGACCTCGATGGTGTGGGCGTGTTCGATGAGGCGGCCCTCCGCGAAGTGGTTCGTCTCGACGGCCACGTCGACCGGGAGGCGAGGGAGAATCGACCGGGAGATGGCGTCGACCGTGTCCACGATGGCGAACGGCTCGGCGTACGACTGGGTGGAGTGAATCGAGAAGGCCGTGGTGCCGCGGACCTCGCGGCCGAGGTCGTGGGCGAGGCGTCGCTCGTGGCTCTCGGCGTTTGGGTCGCCGGGGAACGCCCGGTTGAGGTCGTCGTCGAGGTAGCGCTCGTCCGCCGCCAGCGCCTCCTCGTTGGCGACGATGAGCTTCACCGGCCGCTCGACGTCGGGGTCCTCCGCGACGAATCGCTCGATGGCGCGAGCACCACAGGGCTCGTCGCCGTGGATGGACCCGACGACCGACACTTCCGGCGTGCCGTCACCGAGTTCGTAGATTCGCATTGCCGGTTCCTAGAACTGGACGCTAATGGACCTTTAGATTCTCCCGGTTCGCGCCGCTTTCGCCGACGCGTCAGCCGAGACAGTCGCCTCGGAACTGCGGCATCTCCGGGTCCGACGCGGTCAGTGGTCGAGTTCCTCGGCGTACTCGTAGTCGGCGGGATAGGCGGTCGCGCGGTGTCCGTCGAGGGCGATCTGCCAGCCGTGGAGCGCCGTCGGGTCGTCCAGCGCCGCCCGGAGGGTCGCGCGCACGTCGTCCACGTCGACGCCGTAGAAGTCGCTCGGGACGCCGCGGATGTACTCCAGCGCCGTCTCGAACAGCGACCGCATCCCCGCGTCGTTCTCGAAGTCGAAGTGCTTGTACGCGCCGGCGGCGACCTGCACCATCCCGTGGAGGAAGGCGCTTTCGGCGGTCCCCGCGCCGTAGTTGTACCACTCGTCTTCGAAGCAGTCGTGGCTCTCGTGGAAGTCGCCGGAGTTGAACAGGCGGACGCCGTGTTCGACCGCCCGCCGGAGCGTCGCGTGCTCCCACGTCCGCAGGTCGTCGTCCCACCCCGACGGGTTGCCGAGCGGCGGGGCGACGCTCGGGTCGCGGGTGTGTTCGTCCATGTGAGTCAGGGCGACCGGGAGGCCGGTAACTCCATCGGTGGCGCAATCGGTCGCGCGGTTTTTTCCTGCTGGCGCGACAACGGTCGGACGTGACGGACGCGATAGACTGCACCTACTGCGGGAGCGACGTTCGGCGTCACGACCCCGTCTTCGTGGAGGAACTCGACGCCGGCGAGCGCGTGCCGGCGGGCGCGTTCTGCAACTACGCGTGCCTCTCGTCGCACATCGACGCGGCGGGGCTCGCGACCGGAGCGTCCTGCGAGTGGCGACCGGAGTAGTCTCCGGACCCGCTCGCCCCGGTCCGGCCGACCGGACCGGGGGCCGTGTTCGCCTCGTCTGCGGCGTCGCCGTTGTCGGTCTCCTCGTCGTCGAGCGGCTCGGCGGCCTCGTCTGACGTTTCGCAACGTTTTAGCGGTCCCCCTGTCGTACTTGAGTACGCGCGAGGGTAGCTAAGTCAGGAAAAAGCGGCGGACTCAAGATCCGCTCCCGTAGGGGTCCGTGGGTTCAAATCCCTCCCCTCGCACTTCTGCCGAAACACGACGCGATGAGCGGCGAGTACGCCCTGCGGGATTCGAATCGGGGAGCGGAAGCGACCGTGGTGGACCTCCTCCACAGGTGAGCATACGGACGCCGAGGAGGACCGCCGTGCCAATATAAACCGACCGACCGACCGCCGACGCCGTCGTTTCTACTCCCGTGAGTTTCTCGGCCACGCCGCCGCGACAGGACGCCACGCGTCTCCAGCGGCATCCCGAACGATTCATCATGAACAGACCACGTTTCCGGTGAAAAGGGCCGGAGGGGAGCCGACCGAGGACGACATTCGACGACGACTTCGACTAGGCTGTCGGCCGAACTGACTATCAGTGTTCTCTGACTGTCCAAAATATATCAGAAACATTCATTATGTTATCGGGCCTACTGTAGTGTTGCCGGAAGCGCAAGGACGCACCGGATGACCAAACCGAATCCCTCGGGCGACGTGAAAGGCGTCGACGACGGTACGCATCGCAAGGTGCGGAGGAATGGAATCGACACGAACACCGAGTCTTTCGTAACAGGAAGACGAGGTCAAAGTGCCGAAGAGGAACCGAAACAGCCCCGTAACCGCTCTGCGAGCGAGTGGCAGGAAGACCAAGTACCGGACCACGAGGAATCGGAGTTCGGGAACTCGGCGCAAGCCGAAAACGGTCGTGAGGGTTGTGGAAAACGTCTTCCGTCCGGGTTCTAATTGCGGATTCTGGCTTTTCCGTTATCTGCCCTTCGAGCGAGCGGTCCGCCTCGCGGGGGCGCGCAGTTCACGACCCGTCGAGTCGGCGGTGCGTCGGTGGCACGTCGGTGCCGCGTCGGCGACGACGTTACGGCCGAACCAACTGGCTCATCAGTCGGAGATACTCCGAAGCGACGAGCGGTTCGTCCGCCGCGGTTCGCTCGACGGCCGCCACGCCGTGTTTCAGTTTCTCCTTGAGCGGACTCGGCGGTACCTTGTGGCCGAGCACGCGTGACGCCGTTTCGACGTGTTCCAGCGCGGCCTCGGCGTCGCCGACTCTGACCGCCGCTCTGGCGTCGTCGAAGGACGCCGCGAGCGACTCGCGGACCCGCGCCGGGAGGTCGATAGCGTCTGACACGCCACGAGGTAAACCGTCCATCGACATAAGCCACCGGGCCGCGCCGGCGTCGGGTCGGTGGATATAGGCACCTGCCGGTCCTGCCACGCCCATGAACGAACTCGACGCCCGAGCGGACCGGGCACAGCGCGCGGCCCGAGACGGCGGCGCGGTCGCGCGGCGCGCCTTCAGAACCGGCGTCGCCGTCGAGACGAAAAGCGGGAAGACGGACGTGGTCACGCAGGCCGACAGAGACGCCCAGCGCCGCGTCGTCGACCGAATCCGCGGTGCGTTCCCCGACGACCCCATCGTCGGCGAGGAAGAAGACGAACTCAAGTCGGTTCCCGAGTCGGGGCCGGCGTGGGTCGTCGACCCCATCGACGGCACGAACAACTTCGTGCGCAACGTGCCGGTCTGGGCGACCGCGGTCGCCGCCGTCCGCGACGGGGAGCCGATCGCGGCGGCCAACTACCTGCCCGCGCTCGACGACTGCTACGCGGCCGACGACGAGACGGCCTACCGAAACGGCGAGGAGATTTCGGTGAGCCAGCGCGACGACCCCGAGACGTGTACGGTCTGTCCGACGTTCTGGTGGGACTACGACGTCCGCGACGAGTACGCGGCGGCGACCCGCGCCATCGTCACGCGCTTCGGCGACCTGCGGCGCTACGGGAGCATGCAGGTCGTGCTCTCGTACGTCGCCGACGGTTCGCTCGACGGCGTTATCACCAACAAGCGGGCGAGCCCGTGGGACTCGGTCGCCGGCGCGCACCTCGTTCGGATGGCCGGGGGTACGGTCACCGACCTCGACGGGGACGAGTGGCGACACGACTCTGAGGGACTGGTCGCCTCGAACGGGCGCGTCCACGACGCGGTGCTCGAAGCGGCGCGGGAAATCGACGGCCGGTAACACCGACGGGCCGGGAGGTGAGTTGGCCTCCGACGGCAGTCGACGACCCGAATCCCCATCCGCAAGTGCGAAGTCACCCCCCATCAGAAGGGATAGCATGGACCTCGACGCGACGGACCGGGCGATTCTCCGGATTCTGATGGAGGACGCGCGGACCCCGTTCAGCGAAATCGCCCGCAGAATCGACATGTCGAGCGCGACGGTTCACGACCGGGTCGGTCGGATGGAGGACGCCGGCGTCATCGAGGGGTACCACGCCCACGTCGACCCGCGGCAGGTCGGGCTGGGCACCTCCGCGCTGGTCGGGTTCCGAGTCAAGCAGGGCCGCGAGAAGGAGGCGCTCCAACAGCTCCGCGACATCGACGGCGTCCAAGAGATCAACCTCACCACCGGCGAGTGGGACGTGATGCTCCGGGTGTACGCCGAGGACACCGACGCCCTGCGCGAGCTCATGTTCGACCATATCGCCGAGCTCGACGGCTTCTCGCGGTCCCAGACGATGGTCATCCTCGGGACCGAGTACGACGACCCGGTGTTGCCGATTCGCGAGCCGGACGACGAGGACTGACCCCCGCCCGTCGCGGAACTGAGTCGCCGCGCCGAGACCTGCGCGAAGCGTGCGAGAGACCGGAACCCTCAACAGGCCCGCCGTCGGGGTATCGGCTATGGCAACGGTAGCAGAGCGAATGGGTCTCGACCCCGAGCGCCTCTGGGGGCTCGGCGTCGCGGCCATCCTCGTCGCCCTCGTCGGCGGGTCGCTCGCGTTCCCTCGCGTCGTCTACGACGGTTTCATCTGGCACTACTTCTGGGGCCCCGTCCAAGCCGACGCGAACTCGGCCGTCTGCGCGGTTCGGGCGGGCGGCGTCACGCAGTACCTCGATACGGCGTCGGCCTGCGCCGCCGCGGCCGAACCCGTCGCGTACCCCGGTTATACCCTCGTCTCCGAGGTCGGGTACATGGTCACGCTCGTCATCGCCCTCTCGGGCGTCGTGTTCCTCCTCCGCCGTCTCGACATCGGTGAGAGCCCGCGGTTCTTCTACGCCCTCTTTCCGTTCATGCTGTTCGGCGGCGCGTTCCGCGTGGTCGAGGACGCCAACGACGCCCCCGGCGTCGCCGACGCGCTCATCACCTACCCGCTGAACACGCTCGTCATCAGCCCGGTCATCTACGTGACCGTCTTCGCAATCACGCTCGTCGCCGTCGTCGGGAGCGTCCTCGCCGAGCGTCGGGGCCTCGTCGACGACTACGTGAAACCGCTGTTCGGAGCCGGCCTCGCGGTGCTCGCGGTCACCCTCGGCTATCTCCTGTGGGCCGGTCTCACCGGCGCGCAGGGCGCGACGTTCTACCCGCAGGTGCTCGTCGTCATCCTCGTCGGCGCGACGCTCACCGCCGCCGCGACGTGGTGGCTCGTCGAGCGCTTTGCCCCCGAAATCAACGAGGGGACCGGCTACATCGGTCTCGTCGTCATCTGGGGCCACGCCGTCGACGGCGTGGCGAACGTCATCGGCCTCGACTGGATGACCGCGCTCGGCGCGGGGAACAACCTCGTCCCGAAGCACCCGGTGAATCAGGCGGTCGTCGATTTCACTGCCTCCACGCTCCCCGCGTCGGTGCTCGCGGTCACGGGCGACGCGTGGCCGTTCCTGCTCGTCAAGCTCGTGGCCGCGACGGCCGTCGTCTGGGTGTTCGACGAGCAGATATTCGAGGACAGCCCGCGCTACGCGATTCTGCTTCTCATCGCCGTCCTCGCGGTCGGGCTCGGACCGGGGAGCCGCGACATGCTCCGCGCGACGTTCGGCGTCTAACCGGCCCGCCGTCTCTTCCGCTCCAACCGCTTGTTCAGGTCGCACTCCCGACGAAGCTTCAAGTACGGAGCCGCGGCCAACATCGCTATTCTGTGACTCACGCCGCGCGACGGCTCGCGGGTGTCCGGCACACCGCCGCGCGGACCCGATTCGGCCCGCCTGCCACGCGGCCGCCCGTGCCGGCTGTCAGCCACGAACCCCACGAATCCCGTGACCCGCCAGCTACGGGAACGGGTGGAACTCCCGGTCCAGTCGCGGCTCGAAGCCGAGGTCACGCGGCACCGACTCGGCGCGGTCGGCGAAGTACGGCTCGCCGATAAACAGCGGTTGCGCCGCCGGAACGAGCACGCGGACCCCCTCGAATCCGAGGCGCTCCACGTCGCGCGGCGTGGTCCGCGCCGCGTAGGCGTCGAGGCCGGCGTCGGCGACCGCCGAGACGACTGCGTCGAGTTCGGCCGCGCCCGCCGGAACCTCGTCGGGGCCGACCGAGTCCGCGGGGATGGTCGCGTCCGGCGAGACGAACGTCTGTGCGGGCTTCGGGAAGTCGGCGTAAGTCGCAATCGCGCCGCCCTGCGTCGCGGCCTGCTCCGGTCCCATGGCGCGCAGTTCGGTCCAGTTCTGAAGCGCCTCGGCCAGCGCGGAGCGAGCGGCGCGGTTCGCGTCGAGGGCCGCGCCGGAGCCCATGGCGAACTCCGGCCACTCGCCGTCGCGGTGGACCGCCACCGCCACGACGGGCACGTCCACGTCCTGCGTCACGAGGAGCGCAGTCACTTCCAAGGACTCGGAACGGGCGCGGGCCGCCAGCGTCTCGAACGTCTCGTCGGTCACGTCCAGTCCGAGCGGGTCGAACGTCGAGTACCACGCGAGCATCGTCGCGTCGCGCTCGACGACCTCGTACAGCCCCGAGAGAACCGCCTCGGTCCCGGAGTTGCCGAGGCCGAGGCCGGTCGTAATCGACGGCTTGTGCCGCTCCGACGGCGGCGGGTAGTGGACGAACTCCGCCGGGAGCGAGACGGTCGCCCCGGTGGCGAGGTCCTCGCCTTCGACCCACTGAATCGGCTCTTCGGGGTCGGGGTCGCGGAACGAGTCGGGCCTGACGAAGCGACTCGGCGGCACCGCGGCCGGTCGGGACGCCGCGGGCGCGACGGCGAACTCGCTGGTTCGGTAGACGCCCGCCGAGTAGCGTTCCAGCGCCTCGCCGAGCGCCTTCATGTAGGCCTCGTCCCAGCCGGCGGCCGCGCCGCCGGCGAGTTCGGCCGCCCGAGTGTCGGCGTACACCGTCGTGTCCGCCGTCTGCGCGACGTAGTACGGAAGCGGGAACGACTCGCGCTCGCCGACCTGCGTGACGATGCCGACCCGGTCGTCCACGGCCGACTCGGCCCGCGCGAGCGCGTCGTCTAACTCGACGGCGCGGAAGTCGCGGTCGAGGGTCCGGTCTCGCTCCGTCGGCGACGGCGTCGGGAGAACCGACCGCTCGGGACCCGGGACTTCGACGACGGTCCCGGCCACGTCGTCGCCCGCGAGGAGCGCGATACCCCGTCGTCCGGCGATAGCGCCGGCGAGTCGAACGGCCGCGCGGTCGCCCCCGGGCCGGCCGCCCGACTCCGTGGTGGACGCGACGCGCGCCTGGAGGTCCGCGAAGTCGGCGCTCCCGGGGTCGAACGCCGAGACAGCCGCGTCGAGGTCGGCCACGGCGTGACCGCCGACGCCGCCGATTTCGACCGCGAGCCAGCGCGAGGCGGCTTCGTCGGCCGCGTCGAAGGCGTCGCTTCCGGCCGCGGCGACGACGAAGCCGAGGTCGAACGAACCGAGCGAGTCGGGGGCCGTCTCTGCGACCGTCGCGTCGATGTCGGCGCACGCCGCGCGAATCGACTCGGCGGCGGGACCGCTCCCGACGAGTCCGATATCCATGCGCGCGACGAGGGGAGGCGGAGGGAAAAAGCGAGGGGGTCGCGGTCGGCTACGCGTCGAGCAGTTTCTGGGCCTCGTCGGCCAGTTCGTCCGCGCTGGCGGCGACGAGTTCGTCCGCGCCGAGCTTCAGACGGAGCCGCGGGCGGCCGACGTCGATGGGGACTTTCTCGGTATCGATGAGGCCGAGTTCTTCGAGCTTCGTCTTCGTCCGGGAGAACGTCGCCTTGCTGGCGATGCCCACGTCCTCGCCCCACTTCGAGATGTCGTAGAGGAGGACCTCGTTGCGGGCGGCGACGAGAAGCGAGATGGTCACCTCGTCGAGGCCGTCGCCGTCGCCGCGGGCCGACGACAGCGAGGCGAGCATGGCGTCGAAGTCGGCGAGCGTCTCCTCGCCGATGTCCTCGCCGAGCGTCTCGCGGACGCGCGACAGCGGCGGGGTCCGGAGCTTGAACTCGGGCGCGTTCTCCCAGTGGGTCTGATGGGCCTCGAACGCCGTCTCGACGAACGCCTCGTCGTCGGTGACGAGGCCGGCGACCTTGCCCCCGGCGGCGACGAGCGCGACGACCGAGTTCGGCGTGACGAACAGCGTGTTCTCGACCTCGTCGGCGGCGGTCCGCATCGAGAGCGCGCCGTCGGCGACGAGGTTCGCGGCGTTCGAGGCGACGATGAAGTCGTCGAGGACGTCTTTCAGGATGCCCTCGTCGGCGACGAGACGGATTTCCGGGAGGTCGTCGTCGACGTCGGTCGCCACGGCGACGAGCCCCTCGATGACTTCGGCGGTCGGATTCGCGACCAGCACCTCGTCTTCCGACGAGGAGAGGACGGACTGGATGATGTCTTCTACCCCCTCAGCGAGTAGATTAGAACGAATAGCCATAGCTTGAATATCGCCAGTAATATATTTAATATTAACGCAAGACGACCGGCAGAACGTATTCGAAATCGAGTTGTACCAACGCTGTACCGAGCGAATTGAGCGATACGTTTCAGAAATTTTACTCCAAGAGAAGAGTGGGAAAATCGAATTCGAACCGGCTGACTCGGTCGGGAAGGAGTCGTCGCCCGCGAGAGTCGCCCCGAGCGGTCGACTCGGGTCGGAGACACGTCCGCGACGGGTGGCATCACGCGTTCGTGTATCTGTTCACGGTAGCACGCCACAGAATATACACGGGTGTGCAACACAACACCGGCAGGCGTAGCCAAATGGGACACATTTATGCCGTAATTGGCCCGGATACTACGTATGGACTACAGCCACGTCCGCGACGTCGACCCCGCCGTGGCAGACGCCCTCGACGGCGAGGTCGAACGCCAGCGCGACACGCTCGCGATGATCGCCTCGGAGAACCACGTCAGCGAAGCGGTCCTCGAAGCACAGGGGAGCGCGCTGACGAACAAGTACGCCGAGGGCTACCCCGGCAAGCGCTACTACGCTGGCTGTGAGTACGCCGACGACGTGGAGAACCTCGCCGTCGAGCGCGCGAAGGAACTCTGGGGCGCAGAGCACGTCAACGTCCAACCCCACTCCGGCACGCAGGCCAACATGGGCGTCTACCTCGCCATGCTCGACCCCGGCGACAAGATCCTCTCGCTGGACCTGACCCACGGCGGCCACCTGAGCCACGGTCACCCCGCGAACTTCACGGGCAAGCTCTACGACGTCGAGCAGTACGAGGTCGACGCCGAAAGCGGCTACATCGACTACGACCAGCTCGCCGAGAAGGCCGCGGAGTTCGAGCCGGACATCATCGTCTCCGGCTACTCCGCGTACCCGCGGGCCGTCGAGTGGGAGACGATTCAGGAGGTCGCCGACGACGTGGACGCGCTCCACCTCGCCGACATCGCCCACATCACGGGCCTCGTTGCCGCCGGCGTCCACCCCTCGCCGGTCGGCGTCGCCGACTTCGTCACCGGCTCGACACACAAGACCATCCGCGCCGGTCGCGGCGGCATCATCATGTGCGACGAGGAGTACGCCTCCGACATCGACAGCGCCGTCTTCCCCGGCGCGCAGGGCGGTCCCCTCATGCACAACATCGCCGGCAAGGCGGTCGGATTCAAAGAGGCGCTCGAACCCGAGTTCGAGGAGTACGCCCAGCAGGTCGTCGACAACGCGAAGGTCCTCGCGGAGACGTTCCAGGACCACGGTCTCAGCGTCGTCTCCGGCGGCACCGACACGCACCTCGTGCTCGTCGACCTCCGCGACTCGCACCCCGACCTCACCGGCGGCACCGCCGAGGAGGCGCTCGAATCGACGGGTATCGTCCTCAACGCGAACACCGTCCCCGGCGAGACGCGCTCGGCGTTCAACCCGAGCGGTATCCGCGCCGGCACGCCCGGGCTCACCACCCGCGGCTTCGGCGAAGACGAAATCCGCGAAGTCGGCGAACTCATCGTGAAGGTCGTCGACGCCCCCGAGGACGACGACGTGCTCGCGGAGGTCTCCGAGCGCGTGCAGGAACTCTGCGACGCCAACCCGCTGTACGAGTAGGCGACGCCCGCGGGCGACCGCCGCGGTTCGGCGGCCGGCGCGTTCGGTTTTTCAAACCCCTCTGCCGAGTAACACTATTAGCCGCGCCGCCGTATCGTCGACCGACATGGCTCCGATTCGTCGGCTCGTTCTCGACGTGTTGAAACCGCACAGCCCCTCGACGGTGGCGGTCGCCCGCGAGGTCGCCGACGCGCCCGGCGTGGCCGGCGTGAACGCGACGCTCCTCGAAACCGACCGCGAGGTGCAGAACCTCAGACTCGTCGTGGAGGGCGAGGCCGTCGACGCCGACGAGGTCGAGCGCCGCGTCCGCGACCTCGGCGGGACAGTCCACTCGGTGGACGAAGTCGTCGCCGGCGAGACGCTGGTGGAGTACCGAACTCAACCGCAGGACCCGTCGCCGTCGTGATGTCGGCTCGGCTCGCCTCGCTCCTGCGCGACGACCGCGTCCGCGCCATCTCCCGTCGGTACTTCGTCTCGAACGGCTTCGACGGCGCGCTGACCTGCATCGGCCTCGTCATCGGCGCGTACCTCACCGGCGTCACGGACGGGGTGACGGTCGTCGAAATCGGCGTCGGCGCGGCGGTGGGGCTGACCACCTCCGGCGTCTGGAGCGTCTGGGAGATAGAGCGCGCCGAGAAGCGGGCCGAACTGGGCCGCATCGAGGACGCCATGCTGACCGACCTCGACGGGACCGCGGTCGAACGCGACAAGGTCGCGGCGCGGGGAATCAACGCGGTCGCCAGCGGGCTCGGCCCGCTCGTCGGCATCGTCATCCCGCTCCTCCCGTTTCTCGCGGTCGGCACCCTCCTGTCGATGACGTGGGCGACGCTCGCCTCGGTCGCCCTCGGGACGGCCATCCTCTTTGCGTTCGGCGCGTACATGGGGTCGATATCGGACCAGCGGTGGTACGTCGCCGGCCTGCGGATGGCGCTGGCGGGCGTCGCGGTGGCCGCCGTGAACCTGCTGTTCGGGTGAGAATGTATAGGCACATAGATGTATATTTTGGTCTATTCTCAGCCGAGAATACGCACGAATCCGAATCTTTGAAATGGGCTGGGCGCGCTGTCTGAGACAATGACGACCATCATCGACGGCAACGCCGTCGCCGAGGAGATTCGAGACGGGCTGGCCGACGCCATCGACGCCCTCGACGAGGCGGGCGTGAAGCCGGGTCTCGCGACCGTCCTGATGAGCGACGACCCCGCCAGCGAGACGTACGTCTCGATGAAACAGCGCGACTGCGAGGAGGTCGGCATCGAGGCGTTCGACTACGGGCTCGACCCCGAGACGCCCGCCGACGAGCTGTACTCGCTCGTCGACGACCTCAACGACGACGACGAGGTCCACGGCATCCTCGTCCAGATGCCCGTCCCCGACCACGTCGACGACCGGACGGTCCTCCGCCGCATCGACCCCGCCAAGGACGTCGACGGCTTCCACCCCGAGAACGTGGGCCGCCTCGTCGCCGGCGACGCCCGCTTCAAGCCCTGTACGCCCCACGGCGTCCAGAAGCTCCTCGCCGCCGCCGACGTGGAGACCGAGGGCGCGGACGTGGTCGTCGTCGGCCGCTCGGACATCGTCGGCAAGCCGATGGCGAACCTGCTCATCCAGAAGGCCGAGGGCGGCAACGCCACGGTCACGGTCTGCCACTCGCGCACGGACGACCTCGCCGCGAAGACCCGCGAGGCCGACATCGTCGTCGCCGCCGCGGGCGTTCCCGAACTCGTCACCGGCGACATGCTCTCGGAGGGCGTCGTCGTCATCGACGTGGGCGTCAACCGCGTCGACGCGGACAACGAGAAGGGCTACGAACTCGTCGGCGACGTGGAGTTCGACTCCGCGAAGGAGAAGGCCAGCGCCATCACGCCCGTCCCCGGCGGCGTCGGCCCGATGACCCGCGCGATGCTCCTCTGGAACACCGTGAAGGCCGCCGCCGAGGCCGAGGACGTCGACGTGGACCTCCCCTGAATCGGATGGAGAGACAGATGGGTGCACCACCAGGCATTGACGGCGAGTGGACCGTCGACAACGACGGCGTCGTCCGGCGTCGAAACCGCCGTGACCTCGACAGCGAGACGTTCGACCGCCTCGCGTCCCGCATTCGAAACGGCCTCGACTGGGGCGTCGCGGGCCTCTGCGAACGGGACGGGGCGGTGCTCCTCGTCCGCCAGGACGGCAAGTGGGTCCTGCCCGGTGGCGGGGTCGAAGCCGGTGAGTCGAAGACCGAGGCACTTGTCCGAGAGATGCGAGAAGAGACTGGCCTCGACGCGACTGTCGGGTCACTGCTGGTCGTCACAGAACAGACGTTCACACACGGCGACGACCACGCGACGTTCCACTTCGCCATCTACGACACAGCCGTCGCGGGCGACCTCACCGACGACCCCGGCCTCGAAGACGAGGCCATCGCCGACGTGTCGTGGTTCGAGACGCTCCCCGCGGACACGCTCGACCGCGGGCTGATTCGGTTCCTTCGCGGGCGCTGACCGGCCGCGCGTCCGACCCGCTTTTTTCTCACTCGTGAGTCGCCACGAGCAGTCGATCGCCGTCTCGCCGGACGCAGAATCGAGTGCCGGCGTCCACGTCGAAGCTGTGCGCGTCCCGGTCGGAGATGAGCAGTTGCGAGAAGCCGTCGCCGCAGGCCGGACAGGCCACGTCGTCGCGGTTCTCGACGAGCATCGTGTCGCCGTCGTCGCGGAGCAGTTTCACCCGATGGCGCACCTCGTGGATGTCGAACCCGGCAGTCATCGTCGGCGAAGGGTCGCCGCGAGGCAAAAACGTTCGGTGAGCGCGGTGGTCGGGCGGCCTCAAAACAGCGCCGCGAGCGTGTCGCGGGCCGACGCGAGCGCGTCGAGGTCGTCGTCGACGACCGCGGTGTGTAGCTCGCGGGCGGCCTCGACGAGCGCCTCGGACTCCGCAAGCGAGACGGCTCCGTCGAGCGCCTCGACGCGCTTGCGGTGGTTCGAGAGGGTTTCGAGCGTCGTCCTGCCCTCGGGGTTCGGGTTGTCGTCGAGCCACGTCGAGAGGTCGCGGCAGTAGGCGTCGATGGCCTCGGCGTAGGCGAGGCCGCGGGCGTCGACCATCGAGTCCGGGACGGCGTCGGGGTCGGGGCGCTCTCCCTCGTCGGCGCGGCGGAGCAGGGTGATGACGTAGAGCTGTTCGTCGTCGGTGGGGCGGTTCGACCGGGCGACCACGTCGACCGCGTGGAGGAGTTCGTGGGCCGCGAGCGGGGTGTCACCGAGCGGGAGCAGTTCGCCCCCGCGGATGTAGCCCGTCTGCCGGACGTAGTCGCGGAGGTCGGATTTCAACGCCGGCGCGGCGTCCCGAATCGACCCGTCGCCGACGGCGGCGCGGTGCGCCGAGAGGTCGAGGTCGGTCTGCATGGCGGTGTGGCGCTCCCTGTCGCCGACGCCGACGCTCCGGAGGCTCCCGCACTGCGGGCACGACACGCTTCCCGTCTCGTAGTACGACCATCGGTGGTCGCACTCCTTGCACTCGCGCTCGCCGCGTATCTCCATGCTGTGCGGTTCGTCCCGACGGCGCAAAAGCACGGCGACCCGGAGCGGCAGGCCCGACGCCGGAGAGAGCGGTGCCCCCGAGGCGACCGCCGGGCTACATACGTCCGGCGACCCACCATCGACGCATGCGAAGCGAATCCGAGGTCCGAGAGCAGTACGAGTTCCTGAGAGACGAACTCGACTCCGAGGAGATGCGACACGAGGGCGTCAGAAAGCTCATGACGCACTACAAGCGGGCGCTCGGCTGGGTACTGGAAGAAGAACACATGTGAGTCATCCAATATAAATATCCCAGCGGACCGGAATCCGGGGAGCATCCGGAATTCGACCCGTACGTGCCACGCAGACGGACAGTTAGCCGCGTTGTCAATGCTTGGCACGCGTCGTTATCTTTAAGTGAAACCGAACAGTAGCCGATAGTGACGCTTCGCTTTGGAGGGCCGAAGCGTCAGCGGGGACCAATTCAGGGCGGCATGCCGTGCCGGAGATTTCCGGCACGGCTTGCTTTCCTTCTGTGCGAAACTACGACCCGAGACCGAGCGGTCCGTCTCTCGCCGTCCGTGCGCGGTGCCCCGTCGCTCCGAATCTGTCGAAAACAACACAGGAGGGCTGTGAGCTACTTCGACGCCCACGGAGTTCCGGTTCCGACAGCCGCACCATGTTCATAGATGACAATTAACAACATAGTTGCCGTAATTCGTTCGAGTCGTCCAGCCGTGGACATATCCAGTCCTCGAAACGGACAGTTCGATGAATTAGTAAATTGGTCAACATAACTGCGGCCGGAAGATTCCGGGGACTGGCGCGTTTTCGAGGGTAAATCGTCGACCGAGGTCGATATGTTTATCTGAATTAGACAGTAACATACGAGTCGAATTTACCGATGTACGACCTGACAGGATTCCAGCGAGACCTGCTGTACGTCATCGCTGGTCTCGAAGAGCCGCACGGACTCGCTATCAAAGAAGAACTCGAAGCCTACTACGAAAAGGAGATTCACCACGGGCGGCTCTACCCCAACCTCGACACGCTCGTCGAGAAGGGCCTCGTCGACAAGGGACAGCGCGACCGCCGGACCAACTACTACACGCTCACCCGCCGCGGTCGCCGCGAAATCAAGGCCCGCGACGAGTGGGAAGCGGAGTACGTCCCCGAAGACTTCGAGGCGTGACCGGGGCGACTCGGGCTACCCGTCCACGCCGGCGTCGGACGACGACCGTGGGTCTCGACCTGACCCGGTCTCGTCTCGGTCGGTAAACGTCTCCGAAGCGTCCGACTCGCCCTCCGACGGCCGTTCGGTTTCGGCTGTTTCTCGCGTCGCGTCGTCCGCCTCGTCAGCGGTTAGCTCCTCGACCGGCGGGCCGTCGATCAAGTGCGCCGGGTCCACCATGTACGGCCGAATCGGCTTTCCAGCCAGGAGCTCCGGCAGGACGAGTCGGGCGAAGTTCACGAACAACACGAGTATCATCGGCATGAGGAAGATGCCGTACCAGCCGAAAAGTAGCGGACCGAACGTGTACGCGAGCATCACGGCCCCGACGTGGAGGCTCCGACCGGAGACGTACGGCCGGAGCACGAGGTCGGGAATCGTGTCCACGATAACGAACGAGACGGCGGCGAAAAGCAGGACGAACCAGAGTCCGGGCGGGTTCGCAATCGCCGCTTCGATTCCCATGTAGCCCGCGACGGGGACGTAGACGAGCTTCATGCCGACGACGGGGATGAGGCTCGCCACGCCCGCGAGCAGACCGATGAGCGCCGGGGCGGGGATGCGGACGCCCGTCGGCGCGAGGACGTTCAAAAGCGAGTACGCGATGACGCCGATGGTGCCCGTGAGGATGGCGTTCAGGATGTTGCCGAAGAAGATGTTGTTGAAGTCGCGGTCCACGCCGCGCATGTAGGCTTCGAGGATGCCGTGGTCGTCAGCGAACATTGACTGGCCCCACCGCCGCAGGCGGTGGCCGTCGCGGAGGAGGTAGAACGCGAACGCAATCATGACGAACAGGTGAATCGCCCCGACGCCGAGGAAGGCGAAGGTGTTGGCGGCGACGCTCAGCGAGTCGAACACCGAGCCGACCGCCTTGGGCGTCAACACCGACCGGAAGTCGTACTCCAACAGCGCCTGTGGGCTGGCGATTCCCTCCAACAGCGTCGGGTCGATGCCGTAGGCTTCGAGGTCGATAGGCACCTCGTCGGTCGAGAGCCGGTCGGCGTAGCGCAGGAACTCGCGGAGCGCGATAGTCGCGGCGTAGACGACGAGTCCGAGCACGGGGAGCGCGAGGGCGAAAAGCGCCACGGCGGCCGCGAGGCTCGGAGGCCTCACCCGTCGACGAATCCGCCGGTAGATGGGCCGCGTGGCGTAGTAGATGAAGAGACCGAAGACGAACGTCCCGATAAAAGAGTAGACGACGTAGGTGAGCGCGCCCGCGAGGACCAACGCGAGCGACCACCACATCGCGCGGGAGCGCTGAATGTCAGGGAGAGCCATACCCAATCACGCACGCGGAGGCGTCAAAAGCCTATCGCGGGGGCGACAGGTCACGACGGGACGCCGTCACGACCCGCCGCCGAAGCCGTCGTTTCGCGCGACGAAACCGACCGACTCGGCCGCGCCGCGACCGATATTACATCAATAATAACGAACGTCTTAACTCACGTGTCGCCGTACCGAGTCGCATGGACCGAGAGACGGCGGTGCCACGCGTCGATTCGATGCCCGGCGAGAAAGCGCGCGAGTGGGTTTCGTACCACCACGAGCACGCCGCGCCGAGCACGTACGTCTACGACTTCGTCTGGGACATCACCGCGGAGTCGGAAGGCCCCTTCTGCACCGACGTCGACGGCAACGTCCTCCTCGATTTCACGAGCCACGTCGCGGCCGCGCCGCTCGGCTACAACAACCCGAAGCTCGTGGACCGCATGGCCGAGTTCGACCTCGTCGACCCGACGAAAATCGCCGGACAGGACTTCTACGTCAGCGACGGCTCCGCGCCCGGCGAGGAGCGGCTCCCCGGCCCCGCCGCGCTCATGGACAGGCTGACCGACCTCACGAGCCACTACGGGATGGACACGGTGTTCCTGTCGAACTCCGGCGCCGAGGCCGTCGAGAACGCCATCAAAATCGCCTACGACCACGCCGACGGCGCGAAGTACGGCGTCACTTTCGAGGGCGCGTTCCACGGCCGCACTCTCGGCGCGCTCTCGCTCAACCGCTCGAAGTCCGTCTACCGCCGCAAGTTCCCCGAGATTTCGGGCGTCCTCGACGTGCCGTTCTGCGACGACCGGACCTGCTCGCCCGCGACGTGTTCCTGCGGCTTCTTCCCCGACGCCGACTCCGCCGTCTCCAAACTCCGACAGAAGCTCCACCCGAAAAAGGGCCACATCGACGCCGACGAGGTCGCCTACGTCATCGTCGAACCGATACAGGGCGAGGGCGGCTACCGCTTCCCCTCCGACGCCTTCGCCGAGGAGCTCGCCGCCGTCGTCGACGACTACGACCTGACGCTCATCGCCGACGAGATTCAGACCGGCGTCGGCCGCACCGGCGAGCTGTGGGGCTCCGACCACTACCCAATCGAACCCGACATCATCACCGGCGCGAAGGGCCTCCGCGTCGGCGCGACCATCTCGAACGACGAGATATTCCCCGACGAGCCCTCGCGGCTCTCCTCGACGTGGGGCGCGGGCGACATCGTCTCCTCGATGCAGGGCGTGTTCACCCTCGACGCAATCGAGGAGTACGACCTGCTCGATAACGCCGTCGCCCGCGGCCGGCAGTTCATCGAGCGCCTGCGCGACGACGCGCCCGACACCGTCGTCGACGTGCGCGGCAAGGGCCTGCTTCTCGCCGTCGAGTTCGACACCAAAGCACGCCGCGACGCCGTGCAGGAAGCCGCCCTCAAGCGCGGACTCCTCACCCTCTCGTGCGGCTACAAGGTGCTTCGAATCCTCCCGCCGCTCGACGTGACCGACCGCGAAATCGACCTCGGCGCGACGATGCTATTGGACGCCATCGGGGACGTGTCGTAGTCGCGGAGCCGCCGCGAGCGGTCGTCTCGGCGTCGCGTTCACCGACTGCGCGCGTCGCCGTCAGGAGCCGTCGACAATCGTCCCGTACACCTCGCCGAGTTCGCGCATCTCGCTCTCGCCGACGAGGTAGTACGTCGTCGCGTCCACGCGGTTTCGCCACATCGGGAACGTCCCGTCGGCAAACTCGATGGCGACTTCGCCGGCGTGAATCAGGTTCGCCGCGTCCTGCGCGAGCACGCCCGCGAACGGCGAGTCGTATTCGTCTCTGACCGACCGGAACCGACGGACTGCGCGTCGCTTCGCTCGGAACGTCCGACCCGAGTCGTAGCCGGTGTCGCCGGGTGAGACGCCGAGTTCGTCGAGGGCGAACTCGCGGCCGCGCCGCCCGAGGAGGGCGACGGCCGCCTCGACGACCCGCTGGACGGTGTGGCCGTGTCGGTGACCCTCGGGGCCGTAGTTGAGCCGGTAGTCGCTGTCGAAACATATCGAGAGGAGTTCCCAGCGCGCCGCGCCGTACGGCGTCTGTCGGTCGGAGTCGTGCTCGTCGCTGAGTCGGTCCCGCACCTCGCTCGCCGTTGGAAACGTCGCTATCGACTCGGTTAGCGTCGTCAGCGCCGAGTCGAGCGCGTCCGCGTACGAGCGCGCCTCGTCGCCGAGGCCCGCGCGATAGCGGTCGCGGTAGTACCGCGCGTTGGCGAGGCGCTGTTCGGCCTGCAGGTAGGTCGCGTGCGCGTCCGCGACCGCGCCGCCCGTGAAGTCGTCGCCGGCGGTCGTCGTCTCGCCGTCGAACCGCTTTCGGTACCGGGACTCGAACCGGGCGAACGCGAGGTCGCGCTCGACGAAATACAGATACGCGAGGTCTCGCGAGGGGTCCGAGACGGCGTAGTCGCCGACGGAGTCGAGGACGGCTTCGGCGCTCGACTGGATGGCCCTCCCGCGGTCGGCCAGTCGCTCCGGATCGGCCTCGTCGAGGACGAACTTCGCGGCACCGACGGCTTCGCCCGCGAAGGACAGTCCGACCGTGGCGTACCGCAGTCGCTCGTGCGCGTCGGACGCCGACCGGGCCGACTCCAGCCACCCGCCGGAGGGGTCGCCGTGGTCGAGCGAGAACTCCAGTTCCCTCGGCACCGAGTCGACGTCGACCCGCTTTTTGAGCGTCTGCGCCCGCTCGACGGTCCGTTCGAGTCGGGCGACCGCCTCGTCGGCGTGCGCGTCGGAGACCGCCGGTCGCCATACGTGTGCCGGCGGATTGGGATACACCGTCGTCAGCCAGTCCGTAATCGGGTCGGGGAGCCACGTCGGCCTGACCCAACCGATACCGCCGACCGCGCCCGCGCCGCCGACGAGGCCGAGCAGTTGGCGACGCGAGAGCGAAGAGCGGTCGTCAGAGCGGGGCGCGTCGGCATCGGCGTCGCCGTGGGCGCGGGCGACCCCGGAATCGTCGTCGACGGGAGGAGCGTCGTCGGGGGACACACGCCGGAGTTCCGAACCGGCCCGTGTAAACGTGTCGGCGGACTGTCTGCTCGGGGCGAACGCGGCCTACGTCCAGCGGTCGAGGCCGGTCTGCGTGACCGACTCCTCGATGCGCTCGAAGCCGCGGCGGACCTCCTCGGGGTCGACCTCCCACGTCTCGGTGACGAACTCGCGGGCGGCGGCCACGTCGGGGTCGATGTCGGTGTCGTAGTCGTAGTCGTCGGTGACCGGCGGGTCCAAGAAGAACTCGCGCACCCGGTCGGCGTTGGGGATGGTGTCGCCGCGGGCTTCGAGGACCGACCAGAGGTCGCCGTGTTCCTTGACCACCTTCACGGCCGTCTTCGGGCCGATTCCCGTGATGCCCTCGTTGAAGTCGGTCCCGCAGAGCATGGCGATGTCGACGAGTTGCTCGTAGGTGATGTCGTGGCTGTCGAGCGTCGCGTCGAGGTCCATCAGCTCGGGGTTCCCCTTGCTCGTGAGCTGTCGGAGCGTGTAGGGCGCGCCGAACAGGAGCGTGTCGTAGTCCTCGCTTCCCACGTAGTCGGCGTCGCCCTTGCGGGCCATGTAGGATGCCTGCGCCTCGCCCTCGGCGGGCGCTTCGACCACCGGCACGTCGAGAAGCGAGAGGAGTTCGCGGCTGGTGTCCTGAATCGTCTCGGTGAGCCGCTGGGTGCGCGCTTCCATCCGGGCGGCCTCGACCGCGTCGCCGGCCTCACGAGCCGCTTCGAGGCGTTCTTCGGCCTTCTCGCGCTGTTCGCGGCGCTTGGCCACCTCGTCGTCTTTCATCTCGGTGACGCCGCCGTCGAAGACGAAGACGGGCGTCAGGTCGTGTTCGAAGAACTTGGGGAGTCCCTGGACGATGCCGACGAGGTTGGCGACCTCCTCGCCCTCGGTCGTCGTGTACTTCTCCGAACTCGTCCACTTGACCGTCGTCGTGAGATAGCGGTACAGCCAGTTGTGGGCGTCGACGGCGACGACGCTCCCGGCCACCTCGTCGAACGACACCTCGGAGAGCGCGGCGAGCGTCCGCAGGTCTGCGTTTCCCATTTGCTCGGCCTTCGGGGGCCGAGGGTTTCAATCGTCCGAGTGAACGCCGTCGATTTCCGGGGGACTCACGCCCTCGCGCGCCGCGAGAAACGACCGCTCCGGGTCGTCGAGGTCGCGGGCGCGGTAGCGGTCGAGGCCGGACTGATACGCCTCGCGGGAGACCGCGGCGGGCGCGTCGGCGGGGCGCTCCAACACCAACTCGGCGACGCCCGTCTCGCGGCCCGTGAAGCCGAATCCGGCCTTGTGGCACGCCTCGTAGGCGAAGGGGTTGTTCGCGGCGATGCGGACCGTCTCGTAGCCGCGGTCGGCGGCGGCCTCGCAGGTCCGGCGGAGCAGGTCCGGACCGAGTCCGTCGCCCCGGCGGTCCCGCCGAACCGTGACGTACCGAAGCCAGAGCGTCGTCGGGTCGGTCCGGTCCTCGTTGAACGCGACCGCGGCGACCACGTCCTCGGCCAAGGGCGGCAAAGAGTCGGGGCCGCCGGTCGGCGCGGGGCGGTCGTCGTCGAGGGGCGGGAGGGGCGCGTCTGGGTCGCGGAGCACCGTCTTGCCCGTCGCCGCGGTGACGAACTTCCCCGCGTAGGCGAACCGCCGGTAGTCGAGGCGGAGTCGCGGGCCGTCTTCGGGCCACCCGAGCAGGTCGAACACCATGGCCGAGATGGGGCCGCCGCGCGCAAGAACCTTCCCCGGCGGAGCCGTGAACTCGACCATGCACGGCGCAGGCGACGTTCGGTTCTTCGACCGCTTTGCACCCGTCTACGACCTCGTGATGCCGCCCGCCGACCCCGGCGCGCTCGCCGACGCCCTCGGCCGCGCCGACCGCCCGGTCGAGCGCGTCGTCGACATCGGCGGCGGCTCCGGGCGGGCGACGCTCGCGCTCGACGTTCCCGAGCGAATCGTCCTCGACCGCTCGGCCGGGATGCTCCGCCGGGCGCGCCAGCGGGGCCTCGACTGCGTCCGCGGCGACGCCCGAGAACTCCCCTTCGCCGACGACTCCCTCGACGTCGTGACCGTCGTGGACGCCTTCCACCACATGCCCAACCAGCGGGGCGTCGCCGAGGAGGTCTTCCGCGTCCTCGCGCCCGGCGGGGTGTTCGCCGTCAACGAGTTCGACCCCGACACGCTCCTCGGGCGGGGGTTGGTCGCCGCCGAGCGCGTCGTCGGCTTCGGGTCGGCGTTCGCCACGCCCGACGAACTCGTGCGCTTTCTCGAACGCGTCGGGTTCGACGCCGGGGTGGTCGAACGCGGCTTCGAGTACACGGTGGTCGGAAAAAAGCGGGAGAGCCATTAGGGGGGCGACGAATCCACGCCTATGGCAACCTCGACGTCGTTCTTAGAGGAGCGACTCGATGCCGGGGCGTTACCCATCGCCGTGGGCGACGTGCTCGCCATCTTCCTCCTCGTCACCGTCGGCGTGATTCAGCACAACGGAGTGTCGTACCTCTCGGCCGACCCGGTCGGCTGGGTGCTCACCGCGGTCCCGTTCCTCATCGGATGGCTCGTCACCGCCCCGCTTTTGGGCGCGTACTCGCCGGGCGCGGCCGAGTCGGCGAAGTCGGCCGTCCCGCTCGGCGTTCGCTCGTGGCTCGCGGCGACCGTCGTCGGCATGGCGATTCGCTGGACGCCGCTTTTCGAAGGCGGCGTCGAACTCACGTTCGTCGCGGTCATGCTGGTGCTCGGCTCCGTCGTCCTCGGCGTCTGGCGGACGCTGTACTTCAAACTCGTCTGAGCGTCGAACGCCGACCACCGAGTTCCGGCCCCCGAACCGCACCGAAGAATCAACCGAACCCGCATTTTCTGCCGGCCGTCCCCGCCCGTCCCGGAGTCAGGCGGGCGTCGGCCGCCGCCGCAACAGCGTCACGCCGAGGAGCGTCGCCGCCGTCGCGAACCCGGCGAGGACGAAAAACAGCGCCGTCGAGTCGGCGACCGTGAGGATGTAGCCGGCGATGGCACCGCCGAGCGCGCCGACGCCGAACACGCCGAGGTAGGTAAAGCCGTACGAGAGGCCCCGCAGACCGGCGGGCGTGTACTCCGCGACGGTGGCTTGGTAGAACGGCTGAACCATGAACAGGAAGAAGCCGAGGAGCGCACAGATGGCGAGGAGCGGGCCGACGCCGAGACTCGCCACGGGGAGAAAGGCGACGGCGATGACGGCGAGCGCGCCGAAGCCGGCGACGATGCCGCGTTCAGTCCTGATTCGGTCGGTGAGTTTGCCGCCGACGTACTGTCCGAAGACGCCGACCGTCAGGAGGCCGGCGTAGACGAACAGCTCCACGTCGAGCGTCGGCGCGCCCCCGGCCGACCCGGACGCGAGGGCGGCGGGCAGGAGTTCGGAGACCGGAATCGGCTCGATGCCGATGACGGTGCCGAGGAGGTCCGGCAGGAACGTCGTGACGCCGCGGTAGTAGAGCCCCGAGAACATCACGAGCGCGAAGACGAGCGCGAATCCGCCGGCGAAGAGGTGCTTCGACTGCGAGACGAACTCGGCGAACGAGGAGACGCCCGCGCCGGCCTTGTCGTCGCCGCCGGTGTCGCCGTCGTCGCCGGTGTCGGCCCCCTCACCGCCGTCGGCCGCGGCGACCGCGGCCTGTTCTTCGAAGTTGGCGCGGGTGGCGAGCGCGGCGGCCACGAGCGCCGGGAGCGCGAGCACGCCGGCGACGAGGTGCCAGTCGAAAAACAGCAAGAGGAGCGCGGTGACGAAGGGACCGAAGCCGATGCCGAGGTTCCCGGCGATGCCGTGGTAGGCGAAGCCGGTTCCGCGCTCCTCGACGCCGGTGCTGATGAGGCGGAGTCCGGCGGGGTGGTAGACGCTTGCCGCGGCACCCCAGACGACGAGCGCGAGGGCGACGACGACGAGGTTCGGCGACAGCGCGAGCAGGACGAACGACCCGGCCATCCCGAGCAGACAGGCCACGATGAGGCGCTTGGAGCCGACGCGGTCGACGAGGATGCCGCCGGGGAGCGCCCCGAGTCCGAACAGCGCGAAGCCGAGGCCGGTCATCACGCCCAGCGAGGCGGTCGTGACGGGAACCGACGCGAGACCGAGGTCGATGCTGGCGAACTCGCCGAGCCAGATGGCCACGAAGATTGGGATGGACAGTTCGTACGTGTGGACCATCCCGTGGGCGAGCATCACCAACGCGACGATGGAGCGGTCGTTGCGGTTCACGTCTCCGGCCACGGTACCGACTCCCATAACGGTGTGGAGTTCCGGCAGGCGACGCGCGCGCCGAGCCGACTGTTCGAAGCCGAGGCACAACCCACAGTATCGGATTTGTGATGTTCTCTGTCGGCGGTCAACCCGACGCAGTCTGTCGATTATTCACTCATAAGTTATGAGAACGTTATCGGAAGGTCACGAAGAGAATATCAGTCATCTATGGGAAAGAACTATACCACTTACGTCCGTAGTATGGTACATATTATGACCGGATATTACGACTACATTCTTGGACTCATCCCGCTCGCACTCCTCGGCATCACCGGCACGCTTACCGTCGCCGGGTTGCAGTTGACCACGGCAGTGCCGATGGCCGCGGGCGTGGCCGCGCTCCTCACCGGCCACGCGCTCTTCGTGAACGGGCCCTCGTCGCCGTCCCCGTCCCCCTTCGACGAACACGCCGGTCCCAACGCCGCTGACGCCCCTTCTCCGTCGGTCCTCGACGCCGACTAATCCCCATCGCACGCCCGCCCGGCCGGTTCGCCGGCCCGCAGGGTTTTGACCGCAGGTCTCGTTTTTCCGACCATGACAGCGACGCTGTTCCTCACGAGCGACGAGGTTAGCGGACTGGCGACGCCGGCCGAGTACGTCGAGGCCGTCCGCGAGGGCTACAGACAGCGCGGCGAGGGCGCGCCGGCCGAGCCGCGAACGAAGCTGTTCAACCGCGAGCCGCCGGGGATGCTCACCTCCTACGCGGCCGTGTTGCCCGAGACGGGCGCGATGGGCGGCTACATGTACTCCGCCGGCTTCGGCGCGGAGGACGCGTGGTTCATGACCCCGCTTTTCGACGCCGAGAGCGGCGAACCGCTGGCGCTCCTCGACGGCGCGAGCATGAACCCGTTCAAGACCGGGGCGGCGGGCGGCGTCGCGGTCGACGCGCTCGCCCGCGAGGACGCCTCGACGCTCGCGCTCATCGGGAGCGGCGCGCAGGCCCGCGGCCAGCTCCGCTCGGTCGCGACCGTCCGCGACCTCGACACCGTCTGGGTCTACTCGCCGACGAAGGAGAGCCGCGAGTCGTTCGCGGGCGAGCTGGACCGCACGCTCGACGCCAGCGTCGCGGCCGTCGCCTCCAGCGCCGCGGCCGTCGAGGGCGCGGACATCGTCGTCACGGCCACGACCGCCACGGACCCGGTGTTCGACGGCGACCTGCTCGAACCCGGCACGCACGTCACCGCGATGGGGCAGTACCACCCCGAAAAGCGCGAACTCGACGAGACGACCATCGAGCGCGCGACGTACGTCCCCGACCTCCGCGAGCGCGCCACGATGGACGCCGGGTCGTTCCTCGCCGCCGTCGAGGCCGGCGTCGTGGACGAAGACCACATCCACGCCGAACTCGGCGAGGTCGTCGCGGGCGTCGCCGCCGGCCGCGAGGACGACGAGGAGATAACCGTCTTCGACAGCGGCGGCACGGGCATCGAGACGGTCGCGGCGGCGCACATGCTCTACGAGAAGGCGCGCGACGAGGGACTCGGGACGACCGTCGACTTCTCGCCGGCGAGCGAGTCGCTCACGGGGGAGTAGAACGGACGGAGGTGTCTCGATTGGCGAGCGACGGCTCGCCGACGCGGTCGTCACGGCTTCGCGGCCGCGGAAAAACCGCCGGTAACCGGCGTTCGTGCTCGCTCAGAACGTCGTCGGCCACGGACGGGGGAACGCCTCCGGCAGTTCGGTGTTTCCGGGTGCGTCTGCGACGCGTTCCGGAACGATTGGGCACAGGACGACGACACCGGGTTTCGATATCGTGACCAGCCCAGCGTCTGCCGCCGCCCGAACGTCTTCGACGTCGTCGAACAGCGCCTCGGGATAGTGGTCCGAGACGTGCGGCGAGGCGACGATGTCGGCCACCGTCTTCCCCGCCGCCGTGTTGACGAGGTTGACGTTCCAGTGGGGCGAGTACCCGGACTCTCCGGGGACGAACTCGACGACCTGTGCCTGTAACGTCCTGTCGCCGCCGATGAGGTAGATGTCGTTTTCTCCGCGTTCCGTCACTCCCTCCTCCACCCCGTGAGCGACGTAGTATATCTCTTCTTCTTCGTACCACCCGTTTGCGACCGAGACCCCCGCCGCGACGGTTCCAGTCGCGCCGACGCCGAGGGCGAGGCCGCCCGCGAACAGTCCGGTCGTTCGGAGGAACCGGCGACGGGTCGGGCCGTCGCGAGTTGCTGTCTTTGTCATAGTCGTTCTCCTTCGAAATCGGCGAGTCGGGGGCGGTTCCACCCGGTTCGGCGATTCGACTGAACGAGGGGCGAGAGAACAGATAGCGGTTTTTCGATATCTCACACCACTCCGTACCGGGTCTCTTCCAAATCTGGTGTGAATGTCGCCCCACTGCCGATATCGCGTCACAGCGTCGCTCGCGCGACCCGCTCGGTCCCGACGAGGACGACCGGGACGAACGCCAGCGCCCCGACGCCGACGACCGCCGGGACGACGACGCCCGGCCAGAACGTCCCCAGTTCGGTCTGCGCGAACGCGCCGAGCAGGGCCGTCCCGCCGACGACGAGGCTGTAGTAGGCCGACCGAATCGGGAGCGTCGGCAGGTGGCCGGGCCGCGGCCACGATCCGGTTCGGACGTAGCCGCCGCGGAACGTGCCGACGGCGACGGCGCTCGCCGCGAGCGCGGTGAGGCCGGACAGCGACACTTCGGCTCTGGGGGTCGCGGCGAGCAGGAACCAGAGCGTCGGAATCGCCAGTACCGACACCTCCCAGGCGGCGAAAAACACCTGGTCGAGCCAGCGGTCGACCCGCCTCGTCGCCTCCGAAATCCCACTCCGCATCACGACTAAAGGTGGGTTTCGGGCGGCTAAACGGTTTCTCCGGCGGCGCGGCTACTGCAGGCGGTACCGGAGGACCGCCGCGATGCCGCCGAGGTTCTTCAACTGCTCGCCGGGCTGGAACTCCGCGGAGAACACGGTGACCTCACCGCCCTTCTGTTCGACCGAGTCGATGATGTCGTTCACGTCAACGTCCCAGTCGCCGTCGCCCTGTCGCTCCGCGCGGAGCCGCGAGTCGAGGAGAAGCAGGTGCTCGACCGCGCCGAAGTCCGCGGCCTCCGCGACCTGTTCGACGCCGTAGGCCGCCTTCGCGCCCGTCGAGATGTTCTCCATCAGCTCGTCGATGAGGTTGGCCTCCTCGGCGATACGGGTCTGTTTCTGCACGTCGTCGACCGCGCCGCGCTTCAGCACCTCGTGGACGCCGCGGTCGCCGACGCCGGCGGTGTCGACGGTCGTGACGATGGTCTCTGCGACCGCGGGGAAGTTGTCCTCGAAGTAGTCCATCGCGTCGTTCTTCGTGAAGCCCGGCCCGGCGAGGATGATGGCGTCCACGTCGAGATGCGACAGCGCGGAGCCGAGCTCGTCGAACAGTTCCGAGCGCGGGCGGGCGTACTCGCCTTTCCCCGTCGGCTTCGTGAGCGAGGCGTACTCGTCGGTGCCGTACTGGGCGACGGTGTGGATGTAGGCCGCGCCCTCCTCGACGGTCGCGATGGCCACGTCGGGGTTTTCTGCGGCCTGTTCGGCCGTCTCGATGCGGTCTATCTGGTCGGCCTTGAAGTGCTTCTCGATGGTTATCTCGGCGCGCTCCTCGACGTTGAGCGTGTGGTGGTGGCCGAGTTGGTCCTCGCGGGAACAGGAGACGATGACGCCGCCGACGCGGAGGCGGTTGGCGAACCGCGCGAACTCCACGTCGTCGACCTCGATGGTGACGTTGAGGTGCTCGCGCTCGCCGCCGGTGTCCCGCATCTGCTCGTCGTCGCGCTGGATGCGGCGGGTGGTGTCGCCGGAGACGAGGTCACCCGGTTCGAGGACGTACGAGAGGTGCCAGAGGTCGTCGACGTTCTCGGGGACGAGCGTGATTCGCTCGCGCCCCTCCTCGCCGCGACCGCGGCTCGAAATGCGCATACACGTCCGGTCGTCGGGGAACGGAAAAGAGTCCTGCTATCGCGGTCACCCGGCGGCGGTCGGCGTCGCCGGTGGCAACGCGGCCGTCGCCCGGCGTCTCGCTTCGCTCACCACCCGGTCGACTGCCGGCCCTTGCCGGTGGCGTCGGCGAAGCCGCGGGCCCACAGGTAGTACGTCATCACCTGCACGTAGAACAGGACGAAGAAACCGACGACGATGGCCGAGAGAAGACCGCCGATGAAGCCGAGCACGACCGCGACGACGAGCGCGAGCAACCACGCGACGGCGTACTCGCCGGTGAGCGCGCCCGAGACGATGGTGCGCACGTCGAAGCCGGCGCTAAGGGTCCCCTCGATGGCGAAGTTCGCCCCGGCGGCCGGAACGAGGTAGGCCGCGAGAAGACCGAGCGCGAACACGAGGAGGCCGAGCACGAGCGAGACGATACCGAGCCCGAGACCGCCCGCGGACGAAGCCGCCGCGCTCCCCGTCGCCGCCTCGGAGACGGTGAACGTGCCGATACCGATGACGACAGAGAGGAGTATCGCCGGGACGATGGCCACTAACGCCCAGACGAACGTCACCACGAACAGTTTCAGGCCGTCGACGAACAGCCCGCCCCAGTCGGTGAACGAGGGAGCGGCCTGCTCGCCGTTCGCGGCCGCCCGCATCGCCCTGACGAAGTAGCCCTGCAGGATAATCCCCGGGAGTATCAGCACGGAGAGCAACGAGAGAACCCCGCCGATAATCGTCGTTGCGAACCAGTCGTCGCTTCGCTTGAGAAACCACAGCGCGTCGGAGAGCATGCCGTGGTGTCGCGTCGCTATCGGCTTAGATATTCCGTCGAAAAGTCGAATTCTCGCTGACAGTTCAGACGGCGGGCTGTTCGCCCGGCGTCTCGCCTTCGTCCATCATTTCGACCTCGTGGAGTTCGCCCCACGTCTTGCCGATGATGTAGTAGGCGGCGACGGCCGCGTAGAACGTCACGAACGCCCCGACGACGAAGCCGAGAAGCGGGATGACGTTCAGGACGCCGACCACGATGGACGACGCGAACAGCACCGCGAAGGACATGAGCCACGCGGTGGCGTACTTGCCCGAGGTCAGGATGGGCCGGAGCGTGCCGAAGTCGAACGCCGAGCCCATGCGGTCGGTCTCGGCGTAGTTCGACAGCGCCGCCGGAATGAGGTACGCGGCGAACAGGCCGAGGACGAACGCGAGCAGGAGGCCCACGAGCGCCACGATGCCGCCGACCGCGCCCGCGGCGTCGGAGCCGCCGGCCGCCGCGCCGACGATGCCGGCGAAGCCGAACACGCCCGCGATGATGGCCGGGACGACCGCGTAGACGAACGCGATGGCGAAGCCTTTCACGCCGTCTATCGCCATGTCGCCCCAGTCGTCGAACACCGGCGGTTGCTCGTCGCCCTTCATCGTCGCGCGGACGACCCGAAGGAGATAGCCGATGACGAGGAACGTCGGGACGATGAGGATGCTCAGCAGGCCGAGGACGCCGCCGATGAGGACCGTCTTTACCCAGTCCTCGCCGTTTCGAAGGTAATTGAGTGATTCTGAAATCATGATGTTTCACCGAGCGCCACCACCCACCCACCGGCCGTTCGGCCGCGTGAGAACCGCGGGTTGACACGCACGCTCGATTCAACATTACGACGAGAAAGTATATAATCTTGTACCCGACGCGCCCGAATAATTGAATATTAAGCTTTCTAACGCCAGACTACCGGACGACGACGGCGATGCTCACTCGTCGACGATATCGCTCCCGCCCGGCGGGAGGAACTCCTGAATCTGGTCGGGTGATGCGATTTTTCTGACGAACGACTTGTCGGCGAACCGCTCGCGGAGCCGGCGGTAGCACAGCTTCGCGGCGTCGTTCTGGGCGTACTGCCCCGGCGTGAGCGTCAGCGTCGTCTCCGCGCGCGCCTCGATTGCCGACGGCGGGCCGCCGATGACGCGCGTCTCGTCTTCGCACTGGATGCCGACCGCGACCTTCGCGGGCACGTCCTCGAAGTACTCGCGGTCGCCGCGGATGACGAAGCTCCCCTTTTCGATGTACTCGCCGGATTCGGGCGTCTTCGACACCTGCGAGGGTTCGACCATGTAGGCGTCGTCGGCGAAGCGGCCCTCCTTCCAGATGGAGGAGTACGAGACGGCGAACTGCGCGGCCTCCCGGAGTGTCTCCTCGGAGAAGTCGACCGCCTGCGCGGGCTCGCTCGGCCCCGTCGCCTTCAGGAGCGTGACCGGCCCCCCGTGGGCCTGCGTGTGGAAAAAGCGGTCGTGCTTGCTCATGTACTTCTTCACCAACTCCTCGTTTTGGTCGGCGTTGCGGCCGCCGACGACGAGGTAGCCGGTGGAGGTGTGGAACCAGCGGAACCGCTCGAACCAGTGTTCCGTGGACTTGACGGGCACCGAATCGAGCGCCAGCCAGTCGGTCTCCTCCGGCTCTTCGTCCTCGTCGTCTTCGTCCTCGTCGTCGTCGTCGGCCTCCCACTCGTCGCGGCGCTTCTTCACGGCCGCCAACTCCTCGCGGGTGTCCTCGATGGCCGCCAGCGCGCCCTCCTTTTTCTCCTCGATGCGCTTTGCCTCGGTGTAGAGGCGGTCGGCGTTCTTCTCGACGCCCATCGACACCTCGAGGGTGACCGTCGCGTCGTCGAGGTCGACGGTGACCGTGCCGTTCGCGCCGTCGACGTTCGTGACGGCCTCGGCCTCGGGGATGCCCTGTTCGGCACCCTCCGCGAGCGTCTCGCCGATGTCGTCCCACGGGACGCCCCCCTCGCGCGCGCCGCGGACGGTCGACAGCACGTCGTCGACGAGGTCGTAGTTGGCGTACAGCAGTTCGGCGCGCTCGCGCTCGTCTTGGGCCTGCTTCTCGAAGCCCTCGATTGCGCCCTCCTGCTGGTCGATGATGCGCTGTTGCTTGGCGATTTGCTCCTCGAAGTTCGGGCGGTCCGAGGTCGCCTCCTGCTCGTCGGCGGTCAGGTCGAGCCGGAAGAAGTACTCGTCGAGCGCGTCGTTAAACGTGTCGTAGGCCTCCTCGTCGAGCCCGGCGTTCTGGTGTTCGCACAGGGGGAAGGGCGTCACGTCCACGACTTCGCCGTCGTCGTCGAGGTAGAGCCGCGGGTCGAACTCCCCGGAGCGCACTTGCTCGCGGAGGTCGACGATGGCGTCGTAGATGGCGTCGTAGTCGTCGTCGGTGGCGTCGGCGATGTCGAGGGTCTTCTCCACGCCGGCGCGGGTACACAGCTCCTCGGCGTAGAGGCCGCCGAGGTTCAACTGGGTGGCGAGCGTCCGCACCACGTCGGTGTCGGACTGCTCCATGTTCCGGCCGAGGGCGTCGCGGCTGACGGTGAGGGGGTCGAGCCGCGAGGCGGGGTACTCGTACTGCGACCCCGGCGCGACCGTCCGCGACTTGAGCCGCACCGTCTCCAGACTGCGGACGACTTCGCCCGTCTCGTCGAGCACGGCGATGTTGCCCTGCCCGAACAGTTCGACGACGATTTTCGTGTTCTCGTCGCCCCGCTCGAACGTGAACGTGAGGATGCGGTCGAACTCGTACTGCTCGACGCCCGCGAAGTCGGCCCCGTTGAGCCGGTTTCTGAGCATCATCGCGAAGTTCGGCGGCCGACCGGGGGCGTCCGGCACGTGCTCCTGTGCGGCGAGGTGCGCGCGCTTTATCTCGCCCACTTCGAGGAGGAGTTCGAGCCGACCGCGGTCGAAGTCCCGCATCTTGAGGCGAAGCAGGTCGTCGCCGTAGAGGTACGCCTTGTCGGCCTTCGCGCTCTCGTACCGGTTCAACTCGGTGACGAGGGCCGCGAGGTCGACGCTCGTGAGTTCCCGCTTCGGGTCCATGGACTCGCTTTTTGTCGGCGAACGAAAAGGGGTGTCGTTTCCGCGGATGCGACGCCCGTCCGAATCGGGGAGAAGACACTTGTCAACCAGTCCGAATGTATTCGGTGAATGCGTTCTCGTACCCTCGTTCTCGCCACCGTCGCCCTCCTCGTCGCGCTGGCCGCGCTCCCCATCGGAAGCGTTCCCGCCGAAGGGCGACCCCCGCCCGAGGCCGTCTGCGGCGTCTGCGGTGAGACGTTCGAAGAAGCAGGCAACGACGCCGGCGTCCCGCTCACCGTCGAATCGAGCACGCTCCGGGTCCGCGTCGGCGACGACGGCGTCGGCACGTGGACCGCCCGCGTCGAACTCGACGACCGGTCGGCCGCGACGTTCCGCGAAAACCCCGAACGGCTCGACAGCGTCGTCCGCCGGACCTTCGAAGACCACCGCGTGTTCACCGACGACCGCCGACGCCTCGAAACCCGGATGGACGGCGACACCGCGGTCGTGACGTTCGAGGTCCCCGAGATGGCGTCCCGCGGCTACGGGGACGTGCTGGTCGTGGACTACTTCCACGACGACGGGGTCAGGGGTACCGTCTACGTCGATGCCGACCGGTTCGTCGTGACCGGCCCCGAGGGATCGGCGCTCCTCACCGCGCCCCCCGGGACGCGGGCCAACGAGACGGCCGCCGTCTGGAGCGCCGACGACGGGGACGCGTCCAGCGTCGGGAGCCAGACGTACCTCACGTTCGGCCCCGACGCTGGACTGGCGACTACGGCCGCGGCCTACGCCAACCTCGCCGCCGACTCGGGCCCCGGTATCCTCACGAACCTCGCGTGGGTCGCGTTCGTCCCGACGCTCGCGCTCGCCATCGGCGTGCTCCTCGTCCGGCACTTCGACCGCCGGTTCGACGGCGACCGGGGGGCGCGGCGCTTCGGACCCGTCGTCGCGGGACTCGGCGTTCTGTGGGGCCTCTGTCTCCTCGTCGTCCGGGCGTTCTCCGGGAGCGTCGCCGCGATGGCGTGGCTCCTCGCCGTCCAACTCGTCGCGCTCGGCGTCGTCTCGGCGGTCCGGCCCGAGGCGCTCGGATTCCGTCGCCTCGTCGCCGCGACCGTCGGGCCGCAGGTCGCGCTCGCGGTCGCTACCGCGATTACGATGCCGGGTCCGAACCCGTGGTTCTCGCTCAGCGCGCTCGCGTTAGAGGCCGCCGTCGTGTTGTTTCTGCCTCTCGGCTACGCGGCCCGGCGCGACGGAGGCACGCGCCCCCTGTCGCTCGCCATCGTCGCCGCGCCCGTGGTCTTCGCGCTTCCGCTGGTCCCCTTCGGCGGCTACGGCGTCTTGTTCGTCGGGATTCTGCTCGTCGTCTGGGTGCTGGTGACGCTCGCAACCGGGTCGCTCGTCTACCGACTCGGCTGGGCGCTCGGCGGCGAGTCGGCTCGGGGTCAGGCCGACGACAGCACGCGAGCGACGGCGTAGCGACCGCCGAAACCGAGCGCGAACCCGGAAGCTCGCGGGTCCGACATGATAAACCTCGCTCCGCAATCGTCAGGTAGACCCCCGCGGAACTGCCTCCATGAGCGAACCCGATGTCCGCGTCGCGGTCACCGAGGGCGAGCGCGACGACGCCTTCGCCGTCCGCAAGGCCGTCTTCGTGGACGAACAGGGCGTCGACGAGGAACTGGAGTGGGACGAACACGACGACCCCGACGCCGAGGCCGTCCACTTCGTCGCCTCCCGCGGCGGCGACCCGGTCGGCGCGGCCCGCCTGCGCGAGTACGAACCCGGCGTCGGCAAAGTCGAGCGCGTCGCCGTCCTCGAATCGGCCCGCGGCGAGGGCTGGGGACGGCGGCTCATGGAGGCGCTCGAAGCCGAGGCGCGCGAGCGCGGGTTCGACTCGCTCGTCCTCCACGGCCAGACGACCGCGGAGGGCTTCTATCACGGTCTCGGCTACGAGACGACGAGCGACGAGTTCGACGAGGCCGGCATCCCGCACGTCGAGATGCGGAAGTCGCTGTAGCCGACGCCGTCGCCTAATCCTCCGAGACCGACCTCTCGACCGGCCGACTCCGGCGGTCCTCCCGTAGCTGGAAGCCGTCGGCCTCCTCGCGGGCGAGCAGTTCGCGCTGTGGGTAGGGAATCTTGATGCCCTCGCGGTCGAACGCGAGTTTCACGCTCCGCAGGACCTCCGCTTTCGCCTGCGCCCGGCGCGGGGCCGAGGGGTTCGTAATCCAAAACCGGAGTTGGAGCCCAATCGCGGAGTCGCCGAACGTCGTCGGCATCACCTGCGGCTTCGGCACCTCCTCGACGAACTTGAGGTCCGTGAGCGCCTCCTCCGCCACCGACTCGGCGTGTTCGACGCTGGCCTCGTAGTCGATGCCCACGTCGAGGCGGAGCCGGAGGCGGTTGCGCTTCGTCCGGTTCGTTATCTTCGCGTTGGTCACGCGGTCGTTGGGGAAGACGACCGTCTCGCCGTCGGCGTTGCTCAGCCGGGTGTTGATGATGGTGATGTCGGTGACGATGCCCTCGGCGTCGTCGATTTCGACCCAGTCGCCGAGTTCGAACGGTCGGGAGAACATCAACACGAAGCCTGCGATGAGCGACCCGAGGGTCTGTCTCGCCGCCATCCCGACCACGATGCCGAGGAAGCCCGCGCCGACGAGCAGGCCGCCGATTCTGACCTGCCAGACCGTGAGCGCCGCCATCCCGACCGCGAGGAGGACGACCAGCTGGAGGACGCGGAAGACGATGCCCTGCTGGTGGGCGTTGATGTTGTCGGAGGCCGTCGCGTACGAGTCCAGTTTCTCTTCGAGGACGTTCGTCCCGACGAGCGCCCCGGCGAACAGCGCGACCGTCAGCCCGAGTTTGGCGGCGTTCGGCACCGCGACGGCGAGCACTTCGGCGAGGTCCGCGGCGACGCCGGTGTACCCCCAGAGGAGCAACAGCGACAGGGCCGCGCCGACGAACACCGCGAGTTGGAGCGTCCGGACGACGACCGTCGCGGGGAACAGCCACGCGGCGTCGGTGACGGCGTCCGGTACCCGCGGGTGGGCCAACACCCGCGTTCGGATTTCGGCGGTCGCCCGCGAGACGAGCCGCGGCGCGAGAAAGACCGCGATGCCGAGCGCGAGCGCCACGAGCGCCGCCGAGATGCCGAGTCGCTCTTCGGTCGAAACGAACTGTGCGAGCGTCGAGCGGAGGTCCTGAAGCCACGTCGCCGCCTGTCCCGAACCCGCCGCACCCCCCTGCGGTGCCATTCTACCGTGTTCGGTGGGTCAGGCAGTAAAAGCGTGACGGAGCGACACTCAGGCGTGAGAATCGGGGGCCGTGGTTCGTCGGCTACGGCCGCTTCGACACGTAACGCCCACCTTTTTCCGAGACTCGCTTCGCTCGTCTCGCAAAAATCTGTCTTCGGGAGCGACTGCGACCGAAGGCTCGTGAGGCTCAGCCTCACGGCGGACCAAAAATCCAGGTATTCCCTACAGCCGCTTCGACACGTAACGCCCACCTTTTTCCGAGGCTCGCTTCGCTCGCCTCGCAAAAACCTGGACCAAAAAACAGCCGAACTAGCCTACAACCGCTTCGACACGTACGGGCCGTCCTGATGGTAGCCGAGCTTCTCCTTGTAGTACTGCCGGACGCCGATGCCGGAGATGACCGAAATCTTGTCGTAGCCGGCGTCGCGGGACAGTGCCTCGGCGTGGGCGAGGAGCTTCTTCCCGTAGCCCTTGTGTTGCCAGTCGCCGTCGGCACCGATGCCCGCCTCGGAGCCGTACACGTGGAGTTCGCGGACGAGCGCGGCGTCCTGAAGCTCGCGACGGACCGGGTTGCCGGGGAACCGGAGCCGACAGAAGCCGACGAGCAGGTCCTCGACGGGGTCCTCGAACGAGATGAAGTGCTCCGTGCCGCCGGCGACCTCGTAGGTCATCACGTCGAGTTCGATGCGCTCGGGGTCGGGGTCGGCCTCGTTCATGCCGACCTCGCGGGCGCGGATGTCCCGCTGGACGATGCCGCGCTCCTCGGCGCGCTGGGCGGCCAGTTGCCGGAGGTTGGACTTCCAGACGCCGGCGTCGATGAAGTCCGCGGGGATGTCGCGCTGGACGCGCTGGAGGCGGGTGTACTTCGGAATCATGCCCATGACCTCCGCGACGATGTCGGCGGCCTCCTCGTTGTTCAGCGGCTCGTACTCGTCGCGCCGCCACATGTCGTAGGTAATGGTGTCGCGGACGATGAGCGTCGGGTAGATTTTGAGGTAGTCGGGCCGCCAGTCGCTGTTTTCGAACAGCTGGCGGAAGTCCTCCAGACACATCTCCTTGGTCATCCCCGGCTGGCCGGGCATCATGTGGAAGCCGACCTTGAACGCCGAGTCGCGGAGGCGGCGGTTGGCGTCGATGGACGCCTGCACGCCGTGGCCGCGGTGCATCTCGCGGTTGATGCGCTCGTAAGTCGTCTGGACGCCGACTTCGACCTTCGTCGCGCCCAAATCGAGCATCCGGTCTATCTGCTCCGGGTCGCACCAGTCGGGCTTCGTCTCGAACGTCGTCCCGATGTTGCGGATGTCGTTCGTCTCGTTTTCCGCGATGACGTCCTCGATGTACTCGAACTCGACATCCTCGGGGTCGGGCTTGAACGACCGGTCTTCGGCCGGTTCCGGCTCCTTGTCGAGGTCGTAGTCGTTCATGGCTTCGAGCGCCCGCTTGACGAACCACTCCTGGTAGTCGTGGCTCCGGGCGGTCATCGTCCCGCCCATCAGGATGAGTTCGACCTTGTCCACGGGGTGGCCGATGTGTCGAAGCTGTTCGAGGCGGAGCGTGACCTGCCCGTAGGGGTCGTAGTCGTTCTGGACGCCGCGGGCGGCCGCGGGCTCGTGGCCCGTGTACGACTGCGACGAGGAGAACTCGCTCGCGGGCCCGCCGGGACAGTAGAGGCACTTCCCGTGGGGGCACATGTGCGGCGAGGTCATGATGGCGACCGGCGAGACGCCGGAGGCGGTGCGGACGGGCTTGCGCTGGACGACCTCTTTGACCTCCTCGCGGCGGTCTTCCGGGGCGTACTGCAGAATCTCGGCGTTCTTCGGGACCTTCGGCGAGGAGTGTTCCGAACAGGCGTCGAGCTTTGCGGATTCGAGGTCGTCGCGGTCGACGTCGCCCGCGAGGATGCGCTCGACGAGCGCCTCGCAGGTCCGCTCGAACGCCTCGGACTCCGTCTCGGTCTCGGCGCTCACGGACACACCTCCCGTTCGGCGACGCGGTGGCGGTTCATGGGCGCGAATCGGGTCGTTTCGTGGATAAGCGTGTCGCTCGGGAGGCTGGAACAGGGACCTCCGTCGAACCGCGCGAGGAGGAGTCTGGATTGCGGCTTAGAACTGCTCGGCGGCGGCGTCGAGGACGGCTTCGAGCGCCTCGTCGCGCGCGCCGGTCAGGAACTCGATGCGACCCTCGCGGATGCCCGCGGCGGCGAGGCCGGCGGCGGGCGCTTTCTCGGCGGCCGACTCGACGACAGCGCGGAAGTCGAGGTCGCCCGTGGCGCGGAGGTAGAGTTCGTCCATGCCGAGCGCGACGGTCACGAAGGCGTCGCCCTCGCGGGTGCGGCGGTGGAGTTCGTCCACGAGCAGGCCCGTCGGCGGGAAGTCGAAGCGGTGACTGTAGGCGTCGGAGTCGAGGACGGCCGCGGAGATGGCGCCGACCTCGCGGCGTTCGAGGTTCGCCTGCGCCGTCTCGATTTCGGCTTCGAGCTTGATGCGGAACTGCTCGGAGACGTGGCCGGCGAGGCCCTCGTCGGCGTCGAAAAGCAGGTCGGCGATGAGTTCGCGCTTGTCCTGATACGACTGGTAGTAGGCCTCCAGCGCGACGGCCTCTCGGAGCTCGCGGACGCGGTCGGCGTCGAAGCCGTGGGACTCGGAGAGGTCGAGGTACTGCTGTGGGCAGTTCTCCCAGTAGCTGACGGCGGGGAGGTGCGACACGTCGTCGCGCACGTCGTCGTTGACGGCGACCGAAAGCGTCGAGGCGAGCGCGCCGACCGAGAGGTCGCGGGCGTCGGCTCCCTCGCGGGCGGGGTTGACGAGCACGTCGACTTCCTCGGCGACCTCGTCGTCGGCGGGCGCGGCGTCGACGACGACGCGCTCGGAGCCGTAGACGCCGAGCAGGCCGAGGCCGTCGAGGGACTCGGCGGTCGAACCGGCACCGAGGAGGAGCACGAGCGGGAGCTTCTCGTCGTGGCGGTCGCGGTCTTCGAGCATCCGCGTCACGTCGTTCGTGGCGGCGTCCATGCCGTAGACGGCCTCTTCGAGCGGGCGGCGGGTGAAGTAGTGGTACTCGGCGTCGTCGCGGGGGTGCTCCTCGCGGATGAGCGGGAGCACGGCGCGCTCGACGGCCGCGCCGGCGACGTAGCCGTCGGCGGTGGCCGTGTGGCGGACGACGATGGGGCGCGATTCGAGGACGGCGCGGCGGATGGCCTCCGCGGCGTCGAGAAGCGACTTGCCGACGGCGGCGACCGGCTCGTGGGCCGCGAGGGGCGCGACGGCGTCCGGGCGGGCCTCGTTGGAGAGGGCGTCCGCGAGGCGCTGGCTCACGGTGTCGGCCTCGTCGCCGTCGAGAATCGTCAGCTCCTCGGTCTCTATCTGGAGCTCGCCGCGGCGGCGCTCGACCTCGCCGTCGATGCGGACGTAGTCGCCCACTTCGACTTCGGGGTACGCGCGGACGCCGGCCTCGACGAAGGCCGCGCAGTCGGCGATGGCCGTCTCGTCGCGGAGTTCGAACACCGTCGGGCCGCCGGTCTGGCGGACGCTGGCGATTTCGCCCTCGACGCGAATCACGTCGCCGACGCGGTCGTCGATGCTGTCGAGCGTCACGCGCTCGACCCCGGCGTCGTCGGACTCGGCGTCAGCGTCGGACTCGGCGTCAGCGTCGGACTCGGATTCGACTTCCTGCTCGGCGTCGGATTCTGCTTCCTGCTCGGGTTCCGAATCGCTCTCCGGTTCCGGTTCGGCGTCCTGCTCGGACTCGCCGTTGGCGGCGATGTCGTCGACGACGTCGCCGGCGGTCGGCGCGCGGTCCTCGTCTCCGGCGTCGGACTCGGACTCGGATTCGGACGCGGCGTCCTGCTCGGGTTCGGCTTCGGGTTCGGCGTCCTGCTCGGACTGCGAGTCGGCGTCGGACTCGGAGTCGGCGGTCTCGGACGACGTGCTCGCGCCGGCGGGCTTCGTCGTCTTGCCCGTCTTCGGTCGCGTCTTGACGGTCGACGGACCGCTACTTTCGGACTCCGTTTCGACGGGCTGGCCGTCGGCGTCGCCGTCGGGGTCGTGGATGCGAGCGCCGCGGAACTCCGAGTCGGACTGACGAATCGACCAGCCGAGGTCGATGTTGCCGTTGTCGCGGACGTTCTTGACCTGGACGAACACCTCGTCGCCCGGCTCCCAGTCGAGGGATTCGAGGCGGCGGTCGAGTTCGCTACGGTGCAGTAATCCGGTCACGTTCGAAGCGAGGTCGACGAAGACACCGAAGTCGGCGTAGCCGTCGACGGTGCCTTTGTAAAATCGGCCGGGGACGAGCTGGTGGGGGCTATTGCCCCGGAATTCGAACCAGACGTCCTCCTCGTGCGTAATCCAATCCATTGCGTTGAGCAAACAACCCCTAACTAAAACGATTGTCGAAAAACGCTCAGGAGAGATTCGCGCGTTCGCGGGCGAGAAATCGGCGCTCGGTCGGTCGAAACGGGTGAAATACGGGCCGGGTCGACTCAGACGAGCGCGAGCGCGGCGGCGAGTTCACCGAGGGCGCGGAAGCCCCCGAAGGCGTACCCGAACACCACGCCGGCGGGGACGGCCGCCGCGACCGCGGCCTTCGGCACCGTCGTCCGGTGGACCTCGCTGATGCCGACGACGAGGAGTACCGCCCCGTAGACGGCACAGAGCGCGCGGACGCCGGGAATCGGGAGGCTGGCGAAGGCACAGGGCGCGGCGGCGTAGGCGATGACCTGCACCGTCTCGCTCACTCCCGCGCGACGGGACAGAAGCGGGATGAGAAGCGCCGTCTGGATGGCCGCCGTCAGGTGGAGCAACGCCGGCGCGACGAACAGCGCGACGACGAGCAGGGCGACGAGCGCCGACACGACCGGGCCGCCTTCGATGGCCGGAATCGTCGCCGGCGCGAGGGCGAACCCGAGGCCCTGGTAGACGAGCGCCACCGCGATGGCGAACACGAGGCCGGGCGCTTGGTCGCCGGGGGCGACCCCGTCGCGGAAGAACTGGCGGGGACGAACGACCACGGCGACCCACGCGCGGAGGAGCCCTGTCAGCCCGCGGTCGCGGCCCTCCCGTGGGGTTTCGACCCAAGTAGTCACGATAGCCTCTAGTCCCGCCGAAGGGTATGACAGTTCCGGCACCGCGCCTCGTAGGACTCCTCCGCGCCGACGAGGATGGTCGGGTCGTCCACGTGGGCCGGCTCGCCGTCGATGAGCCGCTGGTTCCGGGTCGCCGGCTCGCCGCAGACGGTGCAGATTGCCTGAAGCTTATCGACGTACTCGGCGAGCGCCATCAGTTGCGGAACCGGGTCGAACGGTTCGGCGCGGAACGTCTGGTCGGTCCCCGAGACGACGACGCGCTTGCCGTCGGCGGCCAGCGCCTCGCAGACGTCGACCAGTTCGGCGGAAAAGAAGTTCGCCTCGTCGATGGCGACCACGTCCTCGCCGTTGAGTTCCTCGGCGATTTGCCAGACGCCCTCTCCCTCGGAGGGGACGACGCTCGCCTCCCACGAACGACCGGCGTGAGAGCCGACCGTCGTCTCGCCGTAGCGGTCGTCGAGCTGGGGCTTGAACACCGAAATCTCCTGTCCCGCGATTTCGGCCCGGCGGAGGCGTCGGAGGAGTTCCTCCGTCTTCCCCGAGAACATAGAGCCGGAGATGACCTCTATCCATCCGCTCTGCGTGATGGCGTGCATATCCTGACTGGGGGACGAGGAGAGTCAAAACGATTGTTCATCTGCCGCGACGGTCGGGAGTCAAGACGGGTCGGTCCACCGAACCCGCGCCGCGTTCGAAACGGCGCGTGGCGACTGCTCAGTCGTCCGCGCCGACGTTCTCGCCGCTTTCGAACGTCGGGGGCTCGGGCTCGATGTTGGCGTAGACGACCGCGTCGCGGCCGAGTCGCTCGACCCGCTCGCGCAGGTCCTCGCTCGCGAGGTCGTCGCCGTCGAACGACGAGGAGACGCGGGGGATGGCGACCTGATGGGGGAGCACCCACGAGTTCAGCGACCGACAGACAGACCGGAGGTGTTCGAGGGCCGTCACGGGGAACGAGCCGCCGGCGACGGCGAGGAGGCCCACGGTCTTCTCGCCGAACTCGTCGAAGCCGCAGTAGTCCAGCGCGTTCTTGAGGACGCCGGAGTACGAGCCGTGGTAGACCGGCGTGCCGAGGATGACCGCGTCCGCGCCGTCGACGACGCGGACGAGTTCGGCCGAATCGCCCTGCTCGTCGAAGTCGGCGTCGAGCGGCGGGAGGTCGTACTCGCGGAGGTCCACGAGCTCCGTCGTGCCGCCGGCGGCCGACGCGCCGGCGAGGACGTGTTCGAGTGCCAATCGGGTGTAGCTGTGGTCGCGGAGACTGCCGCAGACGGCGACCACGTGTGGTTGCGTCATACCCTGTGTCTCCGTGACTGCGTGAAAACCTCGTCGGCCGCACCCGGTCGTGTCGGACGGGCGCAACACACAGGGAGCCGGGGGACGAAAGCCGGATATGAACGTCGTCTTCCACGTCTCCAGCGCCGACCTCGGCGACTGGCGACACGCCATCCGCAACGTCCGAAACCTGCTCGACGACGAGACGGTCGAGACGGGGAACATCACGCTCCTCGCCAACGGCGACGCGGCGCTTCTGTTCCTCGCAGACTCTCCGGTCCGCGACCGCCTCGACCCGCTGTTCGAGGCCGGCGTTCGCTGTTTCGCCTGTCGGAACTCGCTCGACGGCCGCGGGTTCGACGCTGACCAGCTGGCCGACGGCGTCGAAGTCGTTCCTTCGGGCGTCGGCGAACTCGTGAAACGGCAGGCGGCGGGCGACGCGTATCTGAAGGTGCCGTAGGCGTCGGCGCGCGTCACCCCGAACCGGCGAACTCCCGGAGCACCGTCGCCTCGGCCTTTCGGAGTAGCTCGCCGGCCGTACTCGTCGAGCAGTCGAGTGCGTCAGCCACGTCCGCGACCGACCCCTCGCGAGGGATTTCGTAGTAGCCGGTCGAGACCGCGGTCTCCAGCGCGGCCCGCTGTCGGTCGGTGAGCTGTGAGGGGGACCGCCGCCGGTCGAAGGGCCGCACGCGTTCGACCGTGACGTCGCCGAGCGCCGCGATGTCGTCGTGAAACGCGCTAAGCGCCGATACCTCGCCGACCGCCTCGAACCGGACGGAGCCGGTGGCGTGGAACACCACCGGCGGGAGGAATATCACCCGCGAGTCGGCGATGACTCCGAGAAGCGGGTCCGCGAACTCGTAGTCGCGCTGGTGGAGGAAACCGTAGGTCCCCTCCGCGCCCTCGACGAAGTGCGCCCGAACGAGCGAATCGACGCCCGAGACGAGCGCGTCGGCCGCGTCTCGGTCGCCGTCGAACCAGAACAGCGTCGTCGCGTCGGCCGTCGGACTCCACATCAACAGCTCCGCCCGGTCGACCGGCGAGTCGCGCATCATCCCGCGCTGGAGCGGGTGGACCAGTCGGTCCGGGTAGTCGACCGAGAACTGGGCGTGTTTCATTCCGTCTCGACCGACCGTTTTTCGGTCCGGTATATCAAACGCAGTGGTGCGATTCGGCGGCGGCGGTCGACCCCGAGAAGTCCCTCGAAGCATCCGGGTCGAGCGACCGCGCGGCGCGGCGCTGTTCGTCCAGCACGCCGGGAACGCTCCAAAGGAGCGTCCGGAGGTGGTCTGCGCCGCGCACCTCTCGAATCCGAGCCGCGGGAACCTCCGATTCGAGGCGTTTCGCGCCGGCTATCGGGACGTTCGTGTCGGCGTCGCCGTGCCACAGGGACACGTCGGCCTCGATGTCGTCGAAGGAGATGTCCCACGGCGCGGCCGCGCTTCGGAAATCGTCGAGGACGCCCCGGCGCGACCGGCTGACCGCCGCCACGAAGTCGTCTCGAACCACCGCGGCGACTCCGTCTGGAATCTCTCCAGTCGCGTCGCCGGCCGTGTACTGCGCGACGACAAGCGAGGGGTCGAGTCTCCCGGCGAGCCGCGCCTGTCCGCGGAAGAGACCGCCGAGGACCGCCGGCGCGTTCGTCGCCAGCCACGACAGGAGCCGTTGCGTTCGGGGCGTCTCCTCGCTCGCTTCCGGTGGAACCGCCCCCGCGATGACGCTCACGTGCCGAACCCTGTCCGCCCGCGCCGCCGCGACAGCCAGCGCGTCGCGGCTCCCGCCGGAGAACGCGACCAACCCCGCCGACTGCGCGCCGATGTCGTCGAGAAGCGCGTCGAAGAAGCCCGCGGGCGCAGGTGTCGTGGGTTGCCGGCTCGGCTCGCCCGGTCCCTCGGGTGTCGGTCGCGGCGACGAACGACCGTAGCCGGGTCTATCGGGGGCGAGCACTCTGATTCCGCGTTCCTCGGCCGCCGCGTCGAACAGTGCCCCGAGCAGACGCGACCCCGGCGCGCCGTGGAGAAAGACGACCGGGATGCCGTCGGAATCGCCGTACTCGGCGTACGTGAGTCGCCTCCCACCCTCCAGCGCGAGGGTCTTCGCTTCGGCGGACTCGGCGGCTTCGCGAGGGTCGGACGGCGACGCGTCGCGTGTTGCCATCGAGTGTACGTAGTCGGAACCGAGGGGTGCGAGTGGTGCCGGACTAGTGCGGTGGGATAAATACGAGCGGCGAGGCGAGCGCGGCGAGAACCACCGGCGGAGCGCGAACTACTTCGCCAGCGAGACGCGGACGCCGTCGTCGCCCTCCGCGACGTCGACCAAGCCGTCGGATTCGAGGTCATCCACGAGGCCGCGGAGCCACTCCGCGCCCGTGTCGCCGCCGTAATCGACGCGGACCCGCGGCCCCAACTCCGAGAGGCCGAGTTCGTCGTACTCGCCGAGCACCCTGACGACCCGCCCGCGGAACTGCCGGCGGCTTCCCTCGAAACTCGGTTGCGTCGGCACGTCGGGCGCGGTGAAGTCGCCCGTCTCGTAGGCGTGGCAGAACCGCCGCCACGGACAGCCGGACTCGTCGCAGGTGGGCGTCTTCCCGCAGGCGACGCCGCCGAGTTCCATGATGGCGTTGTTCCAGACGCGGGACTCGCCGTCGGGCATGAGTTCCGAGGCGGCGGCCTCGAAGGCCACGTCGTCGTCGGGGACCGCGAAGGCGCGGTGGAGGACCCGCTTGACGTTGGTGTCGACCACCGCGTCGCCGTTGTTGAACGCGAAGGAAGCGACCGCGTTGGCGGTGTATGGGCCGACGCCCATCAGTTCCGAGAGGCCGTCGGGCGTCCGAGGGAACTCGCCGCCGTGGTCTTCTTCGACCTGCCGGGCGGCCTCGTGGAGGTACTTCGCGCGGTTGTTGTAGCCCAGTCGATGGTCCGTCCAGAAGCCGACCACGTCGGCGCGGTCGGCCGCCGCGAGGTCGGCCGCCGTCGGCCACTCGTCGAGGAACGCCTCCCACGCCTCGACCACGCGGCCGAGTTGGGTCTGCTGGCTCATCACCTCGGAGACGAGAATCTCGTAGGGGTCGTCGGTGCGCCGCCACGGGAAGTCCCGGTGGTCGGCCTCGTACCACTCGGTGAGCGCGGACTGGACTGCTTCGCGGTCGAGGTCGGCGGGGAGTTCGGACGGCGCGTCGCTCATCGCCCCGGCTTGGGACGGCCCGCGTTTAGCCGTGGCGATGCCGAACGGTTATCAGACGACCGCGTTTACGAGGTCCAGTTCGTACGTGGTTCCCTCGTACTCGACGAGCGGGGGACCGTGGCCGGTCGCCCGATTCTCCGATATCTCGTATAGCCGGTCTTTGAGCGCGGCGAAGTCGTCGGAGAGCGGTTCGCACTCGTCTACCTCTCCCTCGATTGCGCGTTCGAACACCGCGCGCTCGGCGTCGGAGAGGTCGTCGAGCGGAACGACGAGTTCCTCGTGAACGAAGGCGGCGAACGCCGCCCGGTCTTCGCCGACCTGTTCGAGCGTGTATCTGAAGGTCTCCTCTTCGACGGTTCGCGTCTCGCCGACGGTCACCTCGAACGGTCGCCCACCGTAGCGTACCCAGACGGTTCCGGCGTCGATGAGTCGAGAGTCGGCACCGTCGGGATAGACGTACGCGTATCCGCCGACCGAGAATCCTCGCGGGCCGTCGCCGTTCTCGAAATTCTCGCTCGGATACGCGGCGAGGAACGCCTCGCGGTCGGCCTTCGGGAGTTCGGCGAAGTCGAAGACGGTCGCTCCAATCGTCGGCGGCGACTCGTTTCGGTCGTATTCGATTCCGACCTCGCGGGCGGTGCGTTCTCGCGTCTCGGTTCGCTCGCGTTCGACGCGGTAGTACGCGCCGTCGTGTTCGACGTAGTCGCCCGAATCGAGCGGGAGATGGCGGTACGTACTGTACGTAGCCTCCCCCTCGTTGGCCGCAGTTGCGACGAGATTCGACACCGTGTCTGCGTGCTCGTGGAAGTCCTGCGTCACGGTATCGACCAGTTCGGGGTCGGAGAGTGCCGTCGCTTCGAGCGAGTAACTGGAGGGACAGCTACTGCCGGCTAATCCACCGCCGAGACAGCCCGAGAGAAGGGCCGAACCGACCGCGAGGCCGCCGAGGAGGGAGCGGCGAGAGAGTTCCGGGGACATGCGCGGAAATTGCCGAATCACCAGTAAGTGTCTTCTGTCGGGGACCGCCGACCGACCGGCGGGACGCACAGCGAACAGCTACCGCGGTCGAAACGCGTATCCCCGTGACGGCCCCATCGCCGGGCGATGACGCTCGACGAACTCACAGACGACGTTGACGCGGCCTACGGAGACCTCGGCGACAGCCTCGACGTGTCGCTCGACCGCGAGACGCGACACGAACTGGCCATGCTCGTCGCCCTGTTCGACCCCGACGACGCGGACGAACTCGTCCGCCGGGCGGTCCACGCGCTGTTCCAGTCGGAACTCGACCGCGGCCAGCTCGACTTCCACCTCCGGCAGGGCTACGACGTGACCTACGACGAGTACCTCGCGGGGATGACCTACGAGGAGATGACCGGGCAGTCGCAGGCCCCGCCGCGGGACGACGTGCGCCGCTACCAGATGTAACCGCGGCCGAGACAGGGCGAACCGACTCAGACGATTTCGGCCTCGATTTCGACGCCGTCGATGCGGCGGTAGCGGTGGGCTCCGTCGTCGCCGTCGCGGACGACTTCGAACGCCCGGAGGAGCACCACCAGTCGGCCGTCGCCGAGGTTGGCGCGGAGGACGACGCCCTCGCCGGTGACGACCACGTAGGGCGGGGCCGCGACGGGCGGCGCGGCCATCGGCCGGCCGGTGGCAGTCACCGCGTCGGCGAGCGCCCGCGGCAGGCGAGACAGCGCGCCGGAGCCGTCGAGGGCGCGCCTGAACGGGGGTACGACGCGCTCGCGGTCGGTCACCGAGTCGCCGTCCCACTCGGCGGCGACGGCGATTGCGCACTGGCCGACGACGGTCAGCAGTCGCTCGTGGTCGTCGCGGAGCACGCGGACGGCCTCCTCGGCGGCCCCGGTGGCGGGTGTCACGTCAGTCACGACCCGAGGTGCGTCGTCCCCGGATAAAAACCTCCGTCGAGTCGTCGGGTCGGGCGGCGACGGCGGCGCTAGGGTGCGGCCACGCCGACCACGTCCGACAGCGCGGCGTCGAGGAGGTCGACCGCGAGGTCGAGTTCGCGCTCGGTCACGTCGAGCGGCGGCAGGAGGCGGAGCGACCGCGCGCCGCATCCGAGGGTGAGCAGGCCGCGCTCGAAGGCGGCGTCGACGACCGCGTCACGGCGTTCTTTGGTGTCGAACTCGACGGCGACCATCAGCCCGAGGCCGCGCACGTCGACGACCTCCGCGAGCGACTCGGTCGCCGATTCGAGGCGCGCCCGGAGGGACGCGCCCTTTTCAGCCGCGTTGGCCGCGAGGTTCTGTTCCTCGATGAGTTCGAGCGTGAGCGCCCCCTGCATCGCCGCGAGGACGTCGCCCGCGCCCCACGTCGACGAGAGCCGAGCCTCTTCTTCGGGGAAGACGTCGCTCCGCGAGATGGTCGCGCCGACCCGGAGCGCCTTGGCGCTGGTGATGACGTCGGGTTCGAGCGCGTAGTGGTCTGAGGCCCACATCTCGCCGGTCCGCGCGACGCCCGACTGAATCTCGTCGGCGATTATCGTGATGTCGTGGGCGTCGCAGAGCGCGTTCACCTCGCGCATGAACTCGTCGCTCGGGACGCGGTAGCCGCCTTCGCCCTGCACGGGTTCGAGGATGAGAAACGCAACTTGGTCGGCGGGGAGATGCCCGTTCGCCCCGTCGAGTTTGGCGCGCAGTCGCTCGACGCCCTCCATGGAGTACGGCACGTCGACGATGCCCGACACCTCCGGGAACTTCCGGCGGTGGACCGACTTCGAGCGGTTGAGCGAGAGCGCGCCGAGGGTGCGGCCGTGGAACGCGCCCTCGAAGGTGATGCCGTACTTCGGCGTCTCGCAGTTGTCGTAGGCGATTTTGATGGCGTTCTCGACGGCCTCGGCCCCGGAGTTCGACAGGAACACCGTGTCCATGTCGTACTGGCCCGTGACCTCGGTCAGGAGGTCCATCAGGTGCGCCGGACCCGGAAGCGACGCGTCGTCGGGCGTGCCGCCCGTGCTGACGTAGAAGTCCTGACCGGCGATTTTCATCGGGTCGACGAGGTCGAACTCCCGCAGTCGGTCGATGAGGTCCGGGTTGTTGTAGCCGAGCGGCGCGGCCGCGACGTGGCTCGTGAAATCGAGGAGAACGTTGCCGTCGGGGTCGGTACAGAACGGCCCGACCGCGTCTTTGGTCACGTCCCAGACGAAGTCGTAGACGTACGTGCTCGGCGCGGCGGACCGCTGGTGGTACGAGACCCACTGCTCCGCCTTCGGGCCGGGGAACTCACCGACGCTCGGCTCGACCGTGTCTCGGTTCATACGCCACAGATTGGACATACATACATAAAATTTTGCTAAGTGAGTCGATTGGGCCAGACAAATCCCCAAATACGAGTTGTTTGTTTCTAAATTGGACGGCTGTATTTGATATATGCAGACGGGTTATCGGGCGCAGTCCGGCGCGTTCGCTCGACGTTCGGTCGTGGTTCCGGTCGAACAGCGCCGAATCAAGAGAGACGGTGTCACACGACACGACGGGCGGGGCCGCTCGCTCGTTTGATATATCCAGACGCGGCGAGCTCGAACGCCGAGTTCACCGATTTCGCTCGAAAACCGCGGTTTCGAGGTTCAGTTCGATGAGGTTCGCCGTCTCGGTCACGAGTTCGGGAACCTCGGTCTCGAACCGTTCGCCGCTGAGTCGACTGGTCGGCGCGGTCACGCTGACCGCGCCGCAGACCGCGCCGTCGACGCCTCGAACCGGCGCGCCGACCGAGCGCATCCCGCGGATTTCCTCCTCGTCGTTGACGGCGTAGCCGCGTTCGCGGACCCGTTCGAGCACTGCGAACAGTTCGTCGCGGTCCGTAATCGTGTTCGCGGTCTGTCCGTCGAGGCCCTCGCTGTCGAGTATCGACCGGACCCGGTCGTCGTCGAACTGCGAGAGGAGCGCCTTCCCGCTGGCGCTGTAGTGGAGGTGTTGGGGCGTCTCCCGCATCCTGAGGTGGTAGTCGGTGGCGACGGCGTCGTCGCCGCGGCTCTCGTAAATCGTCACCTCGCGGCCCCGGTGTTCGACCGTGAGATGGGCGTATTCGTGCGTGGTGGCGGCGAGCGCGTCGACTTCCTCTTTGCCCGCGCGGTACAGCGGCGTCTCGTTTCTGACGCTCTCGCCGAGGGTGACAAAGCGGAGGCCGAGCCGGTAGGTTCGCCCCGTTCGCGTGAGGAACCCCTCGTCTTCGAGCGTGGCGAGGTAGGTGTGTACCGTCCCCTTCGACGCGTCGAGTTCCGCGCAGACCTCGCCGAGCGTCGGGTTCGAAAGCCGCTGGACCACGGAGACGATTCGGCTCGCGGTCTGGACCGACTTGATTCGCCGCGGCTCGTCTCCGGCGTCTCCCTCGCTCATCGCCCTTCGACGTGGAACGTCACGCTGTCTGTCAGCCCCTTCGGTTCCGCGTCGGCGACCAACCGGGCGTTCGCGCCGGAGAGGTACGGTGCGACGAGGTCCGTGGCCTCGGACCCCTCCGCGGCCGCCCCGCCCCGACTCGCTGTGTCGTCCGGACTCATGAGACGACCCGTCGAGGCGCGCCGAGTTATAGCTGTCCGAACCCCGACGCCGGACCCTCTCATACGAGGGGGCTGACTTTTGCCCGAAAGCTGACCCAGCTACAGTATGCATCTGACCGAACGCTACGAGGGCCCCGTCGAGGCGATTGTCTTCGCGGAGGGGGCCTTCGGTGAGACGGCGGGGAAGACCGCAAACGGCGTCGTCGCCCACGGCACGCTGTTCGACGTTCGCGCCGTCGTCGACTCCGAGAAGGCCGGCCGCGACGCCGCCGACGTGCTCGGAACCGACCTCGCTGAGCCGCCCGCGGTCGTCCCCTCCGTCGCGGCCGCGTTGGAGGAGGCCCCCGACGCCGAGGCGCTCGTGCTCGGCGTCGCGCCCGTCGGCGGGAGCCTCCCGCGAGACTGGGTTCCGGGCATCGAGGCCGCCATGAACGCCGGCTGTGACGTGGTCTCCGGCCTCCACGAGTTTCTCAGCGACGACCCCGAGTGGCGCGACCGCGCCGAGAACGCCGGGGTCTCCCTCGTCGACGTTCGGAAGCCCCCCGAAGACGCCCTCCGCGTGGCCGACGGGCGCGTCGACGACTGCGACGCCGACGTGGTGTTGACCATGGGAACCGACTGCGCCGTCGGCAAGCGGACGACCACGTTCGAACTGTATCGCGCCGCCCGCGAGGCGGGCCTCGACGCCGGCTGGGTCGCCACCGGCCAGACCGGCGTGATGATCGGTGCCGACGCCGGCGTCGTCATCGACCGCGTCCCCGCCGACTTCGTCGCGGGCGTGGTCGAAGACCTCGTCTGCACAGTAGCTGAGGACCGAGACCTCGTCTTCGTCGAGGGGCAGGCCGCGCTCTCCCACCGCGCCTACTCGGCGGTGACGCTCGGACTCCTCCACGGGTCGAACCCCGACGCGGTCGTCGTCTCCGACGAACCGGGCCGGGACTCCCGCGACGACTTCGACCGCTTCGAGGTCGAACCGCTCGCGGACGAAATCTCGCTCATCGAACACCTGTCTCCGGCGACGGTGGCCGCGGTTTCGACGTGGGGCGACGCCGAGGCGGTGACCGCCGAAACCGGCCTCCCCGCAGGCAACGTGTACGCGGACGGCGGGACGGAGGCGCTCCTCGACGCCGTGTTGGAGGCGCTGTGAGCGACATCGTCTCGGTCGGCGTCGAGGCGCTCGACCTGCCGCTCGTCGAACCGTTCGAAATCGCCCTCGGAACCCAGTACGAAGCGCCGAACGTCCTCGTGACCGTCGAGACCGAGTCCGGCGTCGTCGGCTACGGCGAGGGGTCGCCCGACCACTACGTCACCGGCGAGACGCAGGGCGCGACGCTCGACACGGCGAGGCACGCCCGCGACCTCCTGGTCGGCCGCGACGTGGCGGACTACCGCGCCGTCATCGAGTCGTTGCACGCGACGTACCCCGGCGCGGTGTCGGCGCTGTTCGCCCTCGAAACCGCGATTATCGACGCCTACTGTCGGGAGCGCGAGCTACCGATGTCGGAGTTCTTCGGCGGGACGCCCGAACCGGTGCGGACCGACATGTCGATACCGATTCACCCGCCGGAAGTCGCCGCCGACCGCGCGGCGGCCGCCGCCAACGCGGGCTTCGAGACCATCAAGGTGAAAGTCGGACAGCGCGTCGAGACCGACCTCGAACGGCTCCGCGCCGTCGCCGAGGCCGCGCCGGACGCGACGCTCACCGTCGACGCGAATCAGGGCTGGTCCGTCTCGGAGGCCGTCCGATTCGACGACGCCGTCCACGACGCCGGCATCCCGCTTTCCCTGCTCGAACAGCCCGTCGCCAAGACGGACGTCGCCGGACTCGCGAGCGTCCGCGACCGGACGAAGACGCCCGTCGCGGCCGACGAAACCGTGTTCACGCCCGAAGACGCCGTGCGCGTGGTCCGCGAGGACGCCGCCGACGTCATCAACGTCAAACTCGGGAAATCTGGGCTCCTCGGGGCGGCTGACATCGCCGCCATCGCCCGCGCGGCGGGCCGCGACCTGATGGTCGGCTGTATGCTGGAGAGCTCTATCGGCATCCACACCAGCGCCCACCTCGTCTCCGGCGTCGGCGGCTTCTCGCACGTCGATTTGGACGCGACGCGGCTCCTCGCCGAGGACGTGGTCCCGAAGGAGACCGGCCCCGTCCACGCGCTCGACGGCCCCGGCCACGGCATCACGCCGAACGTCTGAGAACCGCTCGTTCGCCCGCGACCGATGCACCGACCGCTTCCCGGACGCTTTTTGCCGGCGCGGGCCGCCAGTTGGGACATGGAACTCTCCGCAATCGAGGACCTCATCGAATCGCACATCGAGGACGCCGACGCGACGGTCTCGCGCCCGCGGACGGTCGACCAAGACCACGAGGACGACCACTACGCCGCCGTCGTCGTCTCGCCCGCCTTCGAGGGGAAGTCGCTCGTCCAACAGCACCAACTCGTCTACGACGCCCTCGGCGACCACATGACGACCGACATCCACGCGATGGAGCTGAAGACGTACACGCCCGAGGAGTACGCGGCGCGAGAGGAGTGAGCGAGCCGTCGCGGCCGACGCACCGCGGCGGTCGCCGCACTAACGGCCGCCGACGGATTCCGACTGATTCCGACGAGCGCCGACGGTCGCGGCTGTCAGTGAGGCGCACGGACCAATGGATTTTACCTCCTGCCAAAACGACCCCCGAATCATGGGCGACGATGATTATCGAATCGAGCGGGACAGTCTCGGCGAGATGGAAGTGCCTGTCGACGCCTACTGGGGCGCACAGACCCAGCGGGCGGTCGAGAACTTCCCCATCTCCGGTATCACCTTCGGGCGGCGGTTCGTCCGCGCGCTCGGCGTGGTGAAGAAGGCCGCCGCGCAGGCCAACCGCGACCTCGGCATGATTGACGAGGACGTCGCGGCCGCCATCGTCGAGGCCGCCGACGAGGTCATCGCCGGCGAGCTCGACGACCAGTTCCCCGTCGACGTGTTCCAGACCGGCTCGGGCACCTCCTCGAACATGAACGCCAACGAGGTCATCGCCAACCGCGCCGCGGAGATCATGGGCGAGGGCATCGGCGACCGCGTCGTCCACCCGAACGACCACGTCAACTTCGGCCAGTCCTCGAACGACGTGATTCCGACCGCTATGCACGTCGCCTCCCTCGAAGCCGTCGAGAAGGACCTGCTTCCCGCGCTGGAGACGCTCGCCGAGGCGCTCGGCGACAAGGAAGACGAGTTCGACGGCGTCGTCAAGACCGGCCGCACCCACCTGCAGGACGCCACGCCCGTCCGTCTCGGACAGGAGTTCGGCGGCTACCGCACGCAGGTCGAAAAGGGCATCCGCCGCGTCGAGAACGTCCGCGAGCACCTCGGCGAGCTCGCGCTCGGCGGCACCGCGGTCGGCACGGGACTCAACACCCACCCCGAGTTCCCGGCGAAGGCCGCCGAGTACATGTCCGAGGAGACCGGCGTCGAGTTCCGCGAGGCCGACAATCACTTCGAGGCGCAGGCGGCCCACGACGCGATGAGCGAGGCCCACGGCGCGCTCCGCACGGTCGCCGGCTCCCTCAACAAAATCGCCAACGACCTCCGCCTGCTCGCGTCCGGCCCGCGCAACGGCCTCGGCGAACTCGAACAGCCCGAGAACCAGCCCGGCTCGTCCATCATGCCCGGGAAAATCAACCCGGTCGTCGCCGAGGCGGTCAATCAGGTCCACAAGCAGGTCGTCGGCAACGACGCCGCCGTCTCCGCCGGCGCGGCGGAGGGCCAAATCGACCTCAACCTCTACAAGCCCGTCCTCGCGCACAACTTCCTCGAATCGGCGAAACTGCTGGCGAACTCCTCCGAGGTGTTCGCCGAGCGGTTCGTCGCCAAGCTCGAAGCCAACGAGGAACACTGCGAGACGCGGGTCGAACAGTCGATGGCGCTGGCGACGGCGCTCAACCCCGCAATCGGCTACGACAAGGCCTCGAAGGTCGCAAAGCAGGCGCTCGCTGAGGACAAAAGCGTCCGGCAGGTCGCCGTCGACGAGGGCTACCTCACCGAGGCGGAAGCCGACGAGGTGCTCGACCCCGAGAAGATGACCCATCGCGGCATCCTCGGCGACGACTGAGCAGGCCGGAAAAGCAGTCCGCTTTTTGATACGTCGGGGCGAGCGGGCGAACCGCTCGGTCCGAGTCGCGTTCGCGTCGGTTTCGGTCCGTTCAGCCGCGGAGACGGTTATATTTACTCGGCTCGCGGTAGCAATCGCATCCCCGCGTCGCCGTGACAGTCTCTCCCGAGTGAAGAACTGTCACGAAATCTCGAAAATCGGTATTTTGAAGCTTGATTTTGACGATTATACCAGTATGGCCGGACTGCAACAGCAGCGGGCCCGCGGGCGAGACATGTTGGAGTGTCGAGGTTGTGGGGCCGTATTCCCGGAGGGACGAGCGACGAACGACGGGTGGACGTACGTCTGTCCCGAGTGTGAACAGGTCGAAGGCATCGGCGAGGGGCTTCGTCGCCTCTGACGGCAGACTGAATCCTTTTTTACTCCCCCCGAACGCAGGGAGTACCAATGACCGAGTACGACTACGACTACGAGGACCTCGGCCTCGTGGCTGGGCTGGAGATTCACCAGCAACTCGACACCGAGACGAAGCTGTTCTGCGGGTGTCCGACCGACCTCCGCGAACCAGACGAGGCGGCGCGCACGTTCTCGCGGTTCCTCCATCCGACAAAGAGCGAACTGGGCGAACTCGACGACGCCGCGCTCGAAGAGAGCCGCGTCGAACGCGAGTTCGAGTACCTCGCCTACGACTCGACCTGTCTGGTCGAAGAGGACGACGAGCCGCCGCACCGCCTCGACCACGAGGCGCGCACGGTCGCCATGCAGATCGCCGAACTGCTCGACATGAACGTCGTCGACGAGGCGCACGTCATGCGCAAGCTCGTCATCGACGGGTCGAACACCTCGGGGTTCCAGCGCTCGTCGCTCATCGCGCAGGAAGGCGAGATTGGGACCAGCGACGGGCCCGTCTCCGTCGTCGACCTCATGCTCGAAGAGGAGTCCGCCCAGCGCGTCGAAGAGCGCGACGACGGCGTCCTCTACAGCCTCGACCGCCTCGGCATCCCGCTGGTCGAAATCGGCACCGGCCCGGACATCTCCTCGCCCGAGCAGGCGCGCGAGGCGGCCCAGACCATCGGCATGCTCCTGCGTTCGACGGGTAAGGTCAAACGCGGCCTCGGCACCATCCGACAGGACGTGAACGTCTCCATCGCCGACGGCGCGCGCGTCGAAATCAAGGGCGTGCAGGCGCTCGACCAAATCGACGAAATCGTCCGCTTCGAAGTCGGCCGACAGGCGGAACTCGTCGAGATTCGCGACGAACTCCAGTCGCGTGACGCCTCCGTCGGCGACGTGGCCGACGTGACCAGCGTGTTCGAAGACTCGGACTCCGGCGTCATCCGCGGCGCGCTCGACGCCGGCGGGAAGGTCACGGCCGTTCCCCTGTACGGCTTCGACGGCCTCGTCGGCCGCGAACTCCAGCCCGACCGCCGCCTCGGCACGGAACTGTCCGACCACGCCAAGCGCCACGGCGCGGGCGGCATCTTCCACACCGACGAACTCCCGGCCTACGGCGTCACCGAGGCCGAAGTGGAGGCGCTCCGCGACGCCGTCGACGCCGGTCCCGAGGACGCGGTCGCCATCGTCGCCGACGACCCCGAGACGGCCGACCTCGCCATCGACGCGGTCGCAGAACGCGCCGCGGTCGCCATCGAGGAAGTCCCCGAGGAGACCCGCGGTGCCAACGACGACGGCACGACCCGCTACCTCCGCCCGCTCCCCGGCGCGGCCCGGATGTACCCCGAGACGGACGTGCTCCCCGTCGACCTCGACCCGAGCGACGTGGAGACCCCCGAACTCCTGACCGAGAAGGTCGACCGCTATCAGGCCGAGTTCGGCCTCGACGCCGGCCTCGCGGAACAGGTCGCCTACGGGCGGACGATGCCGCTGTTCGAGGAGGCCGTGGACGCCGGCATCGACGCGACGTTCGCGGCGGGCCTGCTCGAATCGACGCTGACCGAACTCCGCCGCGACGACGTGGCCGTCTCCGAACTCACCGACGACCACCTGCTCGCGGTCATGCATCTCGTCGAGGACGGCGACCTCGCCAAGGAGGGCGTCAACGACGTGCTCTCGACTATCGCCGAGGACCCGAGCCTCACGGCCGAGGAGGCCGTCGAGGAGGCCGGCCTCTCCGGCGTCTCCGAAGACGAGGTCCGCGAGGCCATCGCCGAGGTCGTCGAGCGCAACGCCGACCAGGTCGAACAGCAGGGCATGGGCGCGTTCTCGGCGCTCATGGGCGAGGCGATGGGCGCGCTCCGCGGCAAGGCCGACGGCGGCGTCGTCAGCGACGTGCTCCGCGAGGAGATTCAAAAGCGCGCCTGAGCCAACTCTAACTGCTCTCTCCGACCGTCTTTTTCGTTCTCACGTCGGCGAGCGCCCGCCACCGCGGACGAACCGCCGCCAGCCCCACCGACCCGCGAACTCGACGCCGGCCGCGACGAGGAGAAGCACCAACAGCGCCGGTCCGAAGATGAGGAACATCCCGAGCGCGTCCGTCTCGCCGCGGACGTGGAGGAACGCCCACCAGACGAGTTCCGTGACGCCGAACAGGCCGACGAGCGGCGCGACCAGCCCCCGACGGGCGAAAAGCAGGGCCGAGACGGCGACGAACCCGGCGAGCAAGAGGAACGAGAACCCGAGGAAACCCGCCGAAGTCAGCGGGTCCTCGACGAAGCCCGAGGGAAAGGCGTCGGTGACGAGTCGCGCCGCGGCCCAGACGGCGAGCGTGGCGAGGGCGTAGCCGCCGCCGAGGAGCGCGGGCGTCAGAGACTCGCGGTCGCCCCGCGTGCGGGTCGCGTAGACGGCGCCGACGGTGCCGAGCGCGGCGGCGACGGCGACGACGTGGGTGAGAAGCCAATCACCGAGCACCGGGTCGGGCGAGCCGGGCATCTCACCGCACCTCGATTCGCGTCATCGACTCGTCGGCCATCGCGGCCAGTCGCTCGACGCGCTCGTCGGTCGAGGGGTGGGTCGAAAGCAGGTCCGACACCGGGTCTTCGACCTCGACCTCGCCGTACACCCACAGCGGCGACAGGCCGAACTCCGGCCGAGCGGCCCGCTCTAACTTCCGCAGGGCCGACGCGAGCGCCATCGGCTTGCCCGTCACCTCGGCGGCCCGCGCGTCGGCGGCGAACTCCCGCTTTCGCGACTGCGACCGGACGAACACGGTGAGGCCGAAGCCGAACAGGCCGACGAACTCGTCCAGTCGGAGGCGAACCCGCCCGGCGAGCGTCTCGGGCCACGACCCCGGCCGGCCGCGCATCCACGCCGAGCCGAGGGCGACGCCCGTCGTCAGGAACGTCACCGGCGAGACGAACAGGTAGCCGACGCCGACGACCGTCTGGAGGACGCTCGCCACGAGCGACTGGACCAGCCCGTCTTTCCGTTCGAGGTGGGCGAGTTCGTGCGCCAGCAGGGCCTCGAACTCGTCGGCGTCGAGGAGGCGGAACAGCGCGGCGTCGAGGACGACCACGTCGCGGCCCATCGGGTCGAGCGCCAGCGCGTTCGGCGCCGAAAAGCGCGCGAGCTTCAGCGTCGGCGGGTCGAGGTCCATCCGCTCGGCGAGGCGGTCGCGCAGGCGGTGAACCGACGGCGACTCCGCGGGCGACATGTCCCGCGCGTCGAGTCGGCTGAGCAGGCGCACCGTGCCGAAGCGGAAGCTCAGATAGCCGAGGACGACGGCGACGCCGACGCCGACGACGGCGGCGGTCAGGGGGTCGGGGCGGAGCCGCCAGAGCGTCACCACCGCGAACGCGCTGAGCGCGCTGAGCGAGAGGTAAAAGGCGAGGACGACGACGCCGACGGCGACCATCGGGAGGCGAGAGCGGCGCGGGGGCGATGCCATCTCGCGTGCCGATAGGGCGTCGGACCGCAAAAGCTGTCTGGCGCGCCGGGGGAACGACCGCGCGGGCACGCGGCCGTGAGCGCCCGCCCGGACCGCCGGCATCGCTACATTCTCAACGGGGGTGGGCAAAAAGGGGATATGCAGTTTTTCGAGGATTTCGCGGTCGGCGACACCCACGAGTTCGGCGAGTACGACGTGACGCTGTCGGAGGTTCTCGAATTCGCCGAGCGGTACGACCCCCAGTGGTTCCACACCGACCCGGAGCGGGCGGAAGCCGAGTCGATGTACGGCGGCGTCATCGCCAGCGGCTGGCACACCGCGTCGATGACGATGCGCCTTTTCGTCGACGGCGTCCTCAGCGACGCCGCCTCGCTCGGCGCGAAGGGCGTCGAGGAGCTTCGGTGGTGGAAGCCGGTGTACCCGGGCGACACGCTCGTCGTCGAAAGCGAAGTGCTGGAGACGACCGTCGAGACCGACGACCGCGGGCTCGTCGAGATTCGGACGCGGACCTTCGCGGAGCGCGAGTCGGGCGAGGTCGAACTGGTCTGTTCGTTCGTGAGCGACGTGATGGTCGCCCGGCGGAACGGTACGTGGGGAAGCCCGTAGGGCGTCAGGGTTCGGCGTCGCCGTCGGTGTCGTCGCCGCGGTCGCCCAGTCCGTCGCCGGCGTCGCGGAAGCGGTCGGGGTCGCGGACGGCCTCGGCGGCGCGGCGGAACACGCCCGTCAGCGTCGCGGCCTCGCGCTCGGTCGGGTGGGCGCGGCCGAGCAGTCGGCGCATCATCCGCGAGGTCTTGGTGCGCTTGTGCTCGCGGTAGTCCACGGCGTCGAGCAGTTCGTCGAAAAAGCGGTAGACGACCTCGATTTCGTCTTCGGAGGCGCGCTCGCGCTCCACGTCCGGCAGTTGCGTCTCCTCGACCGTGAAGCGGCGAAGCTCGTACATGAGAATCGTCGCCGCCTGCCCGAGGTTGAGCACGGGGTATCGGTCGTCGGCGGGGATGCAACAGACCTCGTCGAGCATCGCCAGCTCCTCGTTGTCGAGGCCGGTGCCCTCGCGGCCGAACACGAGCGCGGTCTTCGTCTCCACCGACTCCAGCGAGTCGGCGATTTCGACCGGCGTCTTGAACGGATAGCGGACGTGCCGGGTGGAGTCCTCGTGGGAGACCGCGGTCGTCCCGATGGTGTGGAACTCCTCGACGACCTCCTCTAAGGTCGTCTCGGTGGCGTTCGGGAGCACGTCCTCGCGGGCGTGGCCGGCGAAGCCGTACGCCTCGCCGTCGGGGTCGAGCGGCGGCGGGTTGACGAGGCGGAGGTCGTAGATGCCGAAGTTCTTCATCGCCCGCGCGATGGTCCCGACGTTGCCGGGCGTCTCGGGTTCGACGACGACGACGACGAACTCGCGGCCCCCGTCGGCACCGGCGTCTCGGTCGCCGCTCATCTCGTCGGGTAGTCCGTGTCGAGGTCGACGCCGTCGAGGTCGTCTTCGGTCAGGGGCGTCGCGTCCTCGTCGTCGTCCGCGTCGGGACCGTAATCGCGGAGGTCGATGCGCTCGCCCTCGACGAAGTTCTCCTCCAGCCGGCGCTGTATCTCGTTTGCGTCCGGCGGCGACGGCAGTTCGTCGGGTTCGGTGTCGACGTACTCCAGTCCGCCGTACCCCTCGGGAGCGCGGCCGCCGTCGGCGAACCACTCGTGGAAGGCGTCGGCGAACACCGCGTCGCCGACGAGGTCGCGGCCGTCCTCCTCGCGGAACCAGTAGAGGAAGTCCGGCTCGTGGTGTTCGCAGAGGAGCACCTCCTCGCGGGGCTCGCCGTAGACGATGGACGCCTGTCGGCACTGCTGTATCTCCTCGTCGCCGTGAATCAGATAGCAGGCGTCGCACGGCTCCTCGACGAGCGAGACGAGGCGCACGAGTCGCTCCCGCGGGTCCTCGGGAATCTCGTCGAGCGGTTTGAACTCGCCCTCGTCGGTGAATATCTCGGCCTCCTCGAACCGCCATCCGCGGAGTCCGACGCTGACCTTCGCCATGGGCCGAGATAGCCGAGCGGCGGATAAAAATGGCGTGATGCCGGTCAGCCGTCCGCGAGGAGCGCGTCCAGCCGGTCGAGGTTGTCGGCGGCCGCCTCCTCCGTGACGGGCACGTAGCCGACGACCGCCGGCTCCGACGTGGACCGTTCGAGGTAGTAGCGGACGAACGCGGCGACCTCCGGACGCGACAGCGCCTCGCGGGCGACGTAGACGTACAGGGGTCGCGAGAGCGTGTCGTAGGTCCCGTTCTTCGCGTTCGCGGGCGACGGGAGGGCGCATCCGTCGGGCTCGGAAATCGGGACCGCGCGGACGGTGTCGCGGTTCTGGAGGTAGTACGCGAGGCCGAAGTAGCCCATCGCGTGCGGGGAGTCGCCGACGGTCTTGGCGATGACCGTGTCCTGTTCGGTCGTGAGGTGGTCGGTCCGCTGGACCGCGCTCGGGAGGACGGCGTCGGAGAAGTAGTCGAACGTGCCCGAGGCGGTCGTCGGGCCGGCGAGGCGAATCGGCTCGTCGGGCCACTCGGGTCGGACGTCGCTCCACGACGAGGCCCCGCCGACGCGCCATATCGCGGCGAGTTCGGAGAGCGTGAGGCAGTCCACCCAGTCGGCGTCGGGGTTGACGACGACCGAGACGGCGTCGGTGGCGATGCGGAACTCCACGGGGCCGATGCCGGCGGCCGCACACGCGTCGCGCTCGTCCGCCTCGATGGCCCTGCTCGCGTCGTTCACGACGGTCCGGCCCGCACAGAAGAAGTCGGCGAACCCCCCGCCGGTCCCGGTCGAGGCGACGGACACCGTCACGTCCGGGTGCGCCTCCGAGAACGACTTGCCGAGCGAGAGCGTCAGCGGGTAGACCGTACTACTTCCGGCGATAGCGATACGCCCCGAGAGCGCGTCGTCGGTCGTCGCGGTCGCGGTCCGACTCGCGGTCGGCCCCGGCACCGACCCGACGCTCCCGAGACAGCCCGCGAGCCCGACTGCCCCGGCCGCCCCGAGCGCGCCGAGGAACCCGCGCCGACTCGCTCCGTCTCCGCCCCGACAAGGTGGCTTCACGGTCGGTCGTTTCTCGCGTCCGGTCATGGTGGTTGCTAAGTGGGGTATATAGTCACACGAGGGAGACGGCGTCGTCGGCACCGCCGCCGACATGCTCGACGCCGCTGAGTTCGAACCGCGCGCCGCCGGTCGACGACTCGCAGAGCGCGAGGTCCCAGCCGTGGGCGTCGGCGACCTGCAGGACGATTGGGAGGCCGAAGCCGGTCCCGCCGCCGGCGCGGTTCGTCGTGTAGCCCGGTTCGAGCACGCTCGCCCGGTCGGCCTCCGGGATGCCGGGGCCGTCGTCTTCGACGTAGAAGCCGGGGGCGTCGCAGAGCGCGCCGACGGTGACGGTCACCCCGTCGGGGTCGCCGTGCTCGACGGCGTCACCAGACGCAGTCTGGTTGCCCGTGGAACCGTGTTCCACGGCGTTCCGAAACAGGTTCTCGAAGACGTGGGCCGCGAGGTCGGGGTCGGCGGCGAACCGGGCGTTCTCCTCGACGACGAGCGTCGCGTCCCCCGTCTCCACGTGCCCCCACGCCCGCCGGGCCGCGTCCGACAGCGCGACCGGGAGCGTGTCTTCGACCCGCCGCTGGAGCGCCAACACGAGCGCGTCGTCGATGATGGCGTCGATGCGGTCGAGCGACTCGACGAGCGGTTCGACGTGGTCGCTTTCGGTCTCGTCGGCGAGGAGTTCGGCCCGGCCGACCGCGACGTTGAGTGGGTTTCGCAGGTCGTGCGAGAGCACGTTCGAGACGGTTCGGAGCTGTTCGTTTCGCTCCTGTACGTCGGCCATCATCTCGTTGAACGAGCGGGCGACCTCGGCCATCGCCTCGCTCTCCTCGTCGGGCTCGATTCGCTCCGCGAGGTCGCCGTCGGCGCAGGCCCGCATCACCTCGCCGTAGGCCTCCGCGGTCCGTTCGAGGTGGCGGCGGCGGCGCTCGGAGGCCTCCTTTTCGGCCCACGCCACCCCTCTCGCCGCCTCGGCCTCCTCGCGGGCGCGCTCGGCTTCGAGAATCTGGTCGCGCAGGGAAACCCGCATCACGTCGAACGCCTCGTAGAGGTCGCCGAACTCGTCCTCGCGGTCGCGGTCGATTGAGACGTCGAGGTTGCCGTCGGTGAGTTCCCGCGCGTTCGACCCGAGGGTCCGAACCGCGTCCACGGTGTCCCGACCGATGGTGACCGCCAGCAGGGCCGCGCCCGCGCCGACGACGAACAGGGTCGCGAGTATCTGCGTGAGGATGTCCGTCCGCAGGGCGTACGCCTCGCCCGTGGGGACGCGGGAGGTGACGACCCAGTCGTGGGTCTCCATCCGGGCGAACCCGACCTCGGTCGACGAGCCGGCGAGCGACTGCCCGGGGACGAACCCCGACGCGGCGTCGTATCGGGTCGTGTCGAGCGCGTCGGTCTCCAACAGCCGCGACTCGTCCTCCGCGAGGACGACCGTCCCCGCCCCGTCGACGACGACGAACCGGCCGGCGTCGATGTCGTGGAGATGCGTCTCGGAGATGTCTCGGAGGTTCGCCACGGCGATGACGGCCCGGTTCGGGCGGTCGGGAATCGTCGTCGCGAAGAGGACGACGGGCGCGGCCCCCTCGGAGGGGCGGAACGGGTCCGAGACGACCACGTCGCCGTGGGACTGCTGGGCGAGCGCGGTGAACTCCCGGCGGCCGTAGTACGTCGTCACCGACTCGGCCGAGGCGACGCTGGCGCTCCCCGTGCTCGTGAGAACCGTCTCGTTTCTCGTGTCGATGTAGTACGCGGCGTCGATGTCGCGGTCGCGTTCGACCACCGACCACAGATAGAGGTTGATGTCGCGGTCGTCGCCGGACTGGAACGCCGCGGACTCAGATATCGACCGCATCTGCACCTCCATCCGCGTGAGCCACTCGTCGAGGTTCTGCGCCTGAATCTCGGCGTTCGTCACGAGGTCGTCGCGCGTCTCGTCGCCGATGACCTCGTTGGCGTGGAGATACGAGTAGCCGCCGACGGCCGCGATGGCGAGCGTGACGAGGCCGACCGCGAGCGCGAACTGCACCGCGTACCGCTTCCTGACGAACCGCGGCAGGAGGCGTCGCGTCACGGCCGGTCGAGCCTCCGGTCAGTCATCCGAAGTCGAGCGCCGCCTCCTCGAACGCGTCGTCGAGCAGTTCCGCGCGGGCGTCGTCGGCGCGGGCCGCCGCGTCATCGACCGAGGCGGTGAGTTCGCGGTACGACGCCGACTCTTCGAGCGTCTCGCGGTCGTAGGTGGACTCCAACACGGCCCGCTTGCGGGCGAGCGCGAAGTACTCGCGGAGCAGGTCGTTGTACGACCCGCGGACCACGAGCGAGCGGACGGCGCGGCGGACCTCCAGTTTTCCGACCGGCTTGACGAGGTAGTCGTCGAACGGCATCTCGACGATGTCGGTGTCGGGGTCGACGCCGGTCACCATCACGACCGGGAAGTCGTGGTCGCGCGCCCGGAGTTCGGACAGCACCTCGTCCCCGGTGCCGCCGGGCATCTGCCTGTCGAGCATCGCGGCGTCGAACGACTCGTCGGCGACGAGTCCGAGCGCCTCCTCCGCGCTCGAAGCCGTCTCGACGCGGTAGTCGTCCGCGAGCCACGCCTCGTACAGCGTCGTCAGGGACGGTTCGTCGTCAACGGCGAGTATCGTCGGTGGTCCGTCGCCAGTCATAATCCTGTGTGGGTGCGCCCGGAAGGCACCCGGTTGGCTGTGTAGTCCAGAGAGCGCTATTAAGCGGTTGCTATGAGGACTCAATAGCCCTCAATTCCGTCGCATGCGGCTTCGTACTCGACGAACTCGCCCGCCTTCCGCGACCGGTCGGCATATAATCGTGTGGTCCAACCGACGGGTATGCGAACCGTCGATGCGGCAGGACTCGAAATCGGCGACGACCACCCGCCCCGAATCATGGGTGTGCTGAACGTCTCCAAGGAGTCCCCGTACAAGCCGAGCGTGTTCAACGACCCGAGCGAGGCCGCCGAATACGTCGACCGCGAGCTCATCGACGAGGGGGCCGACATCGTCGACGTCGGCCTCGAATCGGCGAACAAGCGCCTCGACGTGCTGTCGGCCGAAGACGAACTCGACCGCCTCGACACGGCGCTTTCGGTCCTCGACAGCGTCTCCGGCGACGCCGTCTTCTCCATCGAGACGCGCTACCACGAGGTCGCCGAGGCGGCGCTCGACGGCGGCTTCGACATGGTCAACGACATCTGCGGCTTCGCCGACCCGGAGATGCCCCGCGTCTGCGAGGAGTTCGACGCCGCGGTCGCCAAGATGGCCAGCCCCCCGGACCTCACTCGCCCCGGTGCGATAGAGGAGGTCGACGACATCTACGACGCCCTCGAACTGAACGGCTTCACCGACAAGACCATCGTCGACCCCGCCTTCGGCGGCTGGTCGGAGGCGAAGACGCTCGAACACGACCGCGAGACGTTCGACCGCCTGCGGGAGTTCCGCGGCTACGGCCACCCCATCTTGGTCTCCATCAACCGCAAGAACTTCCTCCGCGACGTGGCCGGCCGCCCGACCGAGGAGGCCCTGCCCGTCAGCCTCGCCGCCACGTCGATGGCGGTCGAGCGCGGCGCACACGTCGTCCGGACCCACGACGTGAAAGAGACCCGCGACGCCGCCCTCATCGGCCACGAGTTCAAGCGCCGCCGCGTCCGCGAACCCGGCGACGTGTCGGTCGAGGAACTCGACGTGACGACGCCCGGCGAGGCCGCGAGACACCTCGACCGCGTCGGCGCGAACCGCGAGGTCGCCGCCGAGAGCGTCACGCGCGTCTTCGAACTGGAGGGGCTCGGGGCCGACGACCGGGAGGCCCTCGCCGCCGCCGCCGGCGACGCGGGAGCCGTCTTGGCCGGCGGCGACACCGGCGCGCTTCTGGTCGGGACGCCCGCCGCGCTCGCCCGGCTTTCGGCGCTCGTCACGGACGCGTCCGACGCCCTCGAAGCCGCCCTCGAAACGGTCGAGCGGGCGACGCGCTAGCCGGCCCGAGAACCCCTCACGAACCCGTCTCGCCGTCTGACGTTCGGCAGACGTTGACCGTTCTACTAAGAGAAAACTTATACCATCCGACTCTAAAACGGTCCTGTGGACGCCGGAAGGGCACGCGGGTAGGGGTACACGAGTGCCGTTCCGGCCCATACAGTTACATTCTGAGCGACAGCTACACCATGGATTTCACCACGTGGGAACCCGTCTACGGGCGGATTCTCGACGACTTCGGCTTCGACCGAACCGGCGACGAGCGGGCCAGAGACGCGCTCGCGGACCTCGTCACGCCGTTCGACCGGGACCGGCTGGACTGGGATGGCGCGACCGTCGCCGTCTGCGGGGCGGCCCCGACGCTCGACGACGAACTCGACCGGCTCGACGCCCCGGACGTTGACGTCGTCGTCGCCGCCTCCACCGCCGCCGATGCGGTTCGAGACGCCGGCTTCGACCTCGATTTAATGGTGACTGACCTCGATAAAAACCCCGAGACGGCGGTCGAACTGACCGAATCGGGCGTGCCGGTCGCGGCCCACGCCCACGGTGACAACCGCCCCGCGGTCCGCGAGTGGGTGCCGCGGTTCGATACCGATCACGTCCTCGGGACGACGCAGGCGGCCCCGGTCGGTCCCGTCGTCAACTGGGGCGGTTTCACCGACGGCGACCGGGCGGCCTTCATCGCCGACGAACTCGGGGCGGACCGGCTCGTCTTCGCCGGCTGGGACTTCGACGACCCGACCGTGGACGCGATGAAAGCGCAGAAACTCAGGTGGGCCGAGCGCCTGCTCCGGTGGCTCGAACGACGCCGCGGAGAGCGGTTTTCGGTACTCGATGGGCGACGCGACGGCATCGACCCGCTCCCCTGAGGGCCCGCTCACACCGATTCGTTGGCGCGGCGTCCCTCGCGCTCGCGCCCCGGTTACCGCGTGTTCTGCGGGTGCACGTCGGCTCCCTCCTCGGTCCCGGTCGGTTCGGCCGCCGACTGCTCGACCACGCCGTCGAACAGGGACGCGTCACAGCCGCGGCAGGTCGCCGAGACGCGCCGCTTCGTCCCGTCGCCTTCGGGAGCCGCCACCCGCTTCGTCTCGACCGTGACCGCGCCGTCGCAGGTCGGGCAGGTCCGGAGACACAGCCGGAGGGCACCGAGGACGCGGTTCCGGTCCGCGGTCGAGAGCCGCCACCACTCGGGGTAGTACCGCCGGAACGTCGCCACCGCCGTGAGGTCGGCGACGAACGCGGCGCGAGAGGCCCACCGGCCCACCGTCCCGCGGTCGAGGCGCGCGAACAGCCCCCGTTCGTCCCAGCCCAGTTCGATTCTATCCGGGGCGACGCCGAGGAGCGCCGCGAGCGCCTCGCGGTCGCGGTCCCGCCCCTCGGTGTCGAGCACGCGGGCGCGCCACTCCTCGGCGAACTGCGGCGACAGAGAGAGCGTGCCGTCCGCGCCGGCCGAAAGGACGCCCGCGGCGTGTAGCGCGGCCGCGAGGTCGACCCGGCCGTCGAGCGAGAGCGGCGGCGACGGGCGCGCCGACGGGAGTTGCGGGGGCGGCGGCGAGACCGACGAGAGTTCGACGAGCGCGAAACCGAAGACGACGACCGGCGGCAGAGCGCCGAGGAACGCGCCGTACGGCACCCAGACGAGCCACCCGAGCGTTCCGCAGACGAACGTCAAGAGGAGGAGCGGAAACACGAGCGGGGACCGGAGAGGCGGCTGTCGGACCGCGGAATCGGGAAGGAAGCGATGCCCGGACATACCAGAACCGTGGGCACGACGCCGTATAGGTATGGACTGGGTACACCAGATAGCAAGAACGTAAACGTGCTCCCGTCCCGGAATTCGGTCGATAACATCACATTACCCGCGACAGTCGCGCCGCCGCGAGTGTCGACTACCGTACCACATTCATGCCAACTGGTGTCCGAAAACGAGCGACTGCCGCCGCGAGACGTGGTAGGACATCGTTTCCCGCGCCGCGAGCAGATTAAGTTCAGTCGAACAGACTGGTCGGCCGGGTTTTCCCGCGTTTCGGTGTCGTCTGCCGCTACATTGACATGGACGCCGTCCTGAGGCGCGGCTATGCAACTGCACTGGCACCGCCGGGACCTGCGCGTCGCGGACAACCGCGGGCTCGCGGCGGCCGCGGAGGCGGGCCCCGTCGCCCCGCTTTTCGTCTTCGACCGGGACGTGCTCGACCACGCCGGCGCGCCCCGCGTCAGGTACCTGCTCGACGCGCTCGCCGAACTCCGCGAGGCGTACCGCGAGCGCGGGAGCGACCTGCTCGTCGCCCGCGGCGACCCGCGGACGGTCGTGCCGGCGGTCGCGGCGGCGCTCGACGCGGAACGGGCCGTGTGGGGCATCGACTACTCCGGGCTGGCCCGCGAGCGCGACGCCGACGTGCGACTCGCCCTCGACGACGCCGACGTCGCCCGCGAGCCGGTCCACGACGCCATCTTCCACCCGCCGGGGAGCATCACGACCAACGCGGGCGACACGTACTCGGTCTACACCTACTTCTGGAAGAAGTGGCGCGATCGCGACAAACCCGACCCGTACCCGGAACCGGACGCCGACGACCTCGCCGACGCCGCGGCACTCGAAACCGCCGCAGAGTGCCTCTCCGACGCCGACGCCGACTTCGACATCGCCGTCGGCGACCTCCCGACCATCTCGGACCTCGGGTTCGAGGAGCCGACGGCGGCGGTCCAGTCGGCGGGGACCGAGGCGGCCCGCGAGCGCCTGTCGGCGTTCTGCGCGGACGCCATCTACCGCTACGCCGACGACCGCGACTACCCGACGCGGGACGCCACGTCCCGGCTCTCGACGGACCTCAAGTTCGGGACCATTGGCATCCGCGAGGTGTACGCGGCGACCGCGGCGGCCCGCGAGGGCGTCGGCGGCGAGCGAGACGAGTCGGTCGAGGAGTTCCAGTCGCAGTTGGCGTGGCGGGAGTTCTACGCGCACGTCCTTCGAGAACACCCGAACGTCGTCACGGAGAACTACAAGGAGTACGAAAATGACATCGCGTGGCGCGACGATTCCGAGGAACTCGCGGCGTGGAAAGAGGGCAAAACCGGCTATCCAATCGTCGACGCCGGGATGCGACAGCTCCGCGAGGAGACGTACATGCACAACCGCGTCCGGATGATAGTCGCGTCGTTCCTCACGAAGGACCTCCTGTGCGACTGGCGACACGGCTACGCGCACTTCCGGGAGCACCTCGCGGACCACGACACCGCGAACGACAACGGCGGCTGGCAGTGGGCCGCCTCGACCGGGACCGACGCCCAGCCGTACTTCCGCATCTTCAACCCGATGACGCAGGGCGAGCGCTACGACCCAGACGGGGAGTACATCAAGCGATACATCCCCGAACTCTCGGACGTGACGGCAAACACCATCCACGAGTGGCACGACCTGACCGACCTCGAACGCGAGCGCCTCGCGCCGGACTACCCGGAACCAATCGTGGACCACTCCGAGCGCCGCGAGCGGGCGATTTCGATGTTCGAGGCCGCCCGCGGCGACGACTGAGCGACGGGCGCGCAGACGGGGGTCGCGAGCCGCCGCGCCCGCCCTCCACCCCCGGTCGCCGCGGCACGAACGACTTTCTCCTCGGAACCCGACTCCGAATCCATGCACGTCGCTATCATCCTCTACGACGGCTTCGACGAACTCGACGCCGTCGCCCCGTTCGAGGTGTTCCAGAACGCCGGCGCGGCCGGGGCCGACTGCGAGGCCGAACTCGTCGCGCTCGACGACCGCGAGTTCGTGACCGCGAGCCACGGCATGCGCGTCGGCGTCGACGGCGTCCTCGACCCGGAAACCGACCGCCCGGACCTCCTCGTCGTCCCCGGCGGCGGCTGGAACTCCCGCGCCGAACAGAGCGCGTGGGCGGAGGCCGAGAAAGGCGAGATTCCGGATGCAATCGCGGTACTCCACGAGGCCGGAACGACCGTCGCCGGCGTCTGTACCGGCGGGATGCTCCTCGCCCGCGCCGGCATCCTCGACGGCCGCCCCGCGGTCACCCACGGCGGCGCGCTTTCCGACCTCCGACAGACGGCCGCCGAAGTCGTCGAAGCGCGCGTCGTCGACGACGGCGACGTGCTCACCGCGGGCGGCGTCACCTCCGGTCTCGACCTCTCGTTGCACGTCGTCGAACGCGAGTTCGGAGCCGAAGTCGCCGACGCCGTCTCGACGGAAATCGAGTACGAGCGCCGGACCGACCCGTTCGACGGCTGATACGCTCGCGCGAACCGGAGTTTCTCGAAGCGGAGAAATCGACCGATAGCGACCCGCAGACTGTGGTTTGTGCTAGCATACCTCTCCTCAAGTTTTAACAGGATTCCGCCCCACCCGTGATACGGAGGTTACACATTATGAGCTACGAACTCGACCCGCTTCCGTACGAGTACGACGCCCTCGAACCGCACATCTCCGAGCAGGTGCTGACGTGGCATCACGACACCCACCACCAGGGCTACGTCAACGGCTGGAACGCGGCCGAGGAGACCCTCGCCGACAACCGCGAAGCAGGCGAGTTCGGCTCGTCCGCCGGCGCGCTCCGCAACGTCACGCACAACGGCTCCGGTCACATTCT